>NZ_AOID01000001.1 GCF_000337195.1 Natrinema versiforme JCM 10478
CCCCGTTTCGCCGCCACCACTCATATCGACCAATCCGGTCGAATTTCGATTCCGATAATGGTCTGACGGCGGTTCGATTCCGCCGATCGGCATTACAGCGGCCACAGTGGCGAGGTTCCTCCCGTACCCATCCCGAACACGGAAGATAAGCTCGCCTACGTTACGGTCAGTACTGGAGTGGGCGACCCTCTGGGAAATTCGTTTCGCCGCTTCCACTCATACTTNAACACGGAAGATAAGCTCGCCTACGTTACGGTCAGTACTGGAGTGGGCGACCCTCTGGGAAATTCGTTTCGCCGCTTCCACTCATACTTTCAACCTTCACAGTAGCTACTGTGCGGGTTTTTCGTATTTGTTCCTCACAGCGCTATCTCTACTCGAGTCTAAAAGAAAATGAAAAAGCGAAGTACCGCAGTTAACTGGTTTAGACGAGCTCGAGGATGTTGCCGTTCGAGGTGACGTGGAGATCACGTCCGAGTTTGTATCCTCGGTTGGACGCTAGATCGACGTATCCCGAAAAGCCACTCATGTTCTGGTGGGCAGGAACGATGTGCTCGGGTTGGAGCGCATCGAGCATTTCGTAGTGGCCCTCCTGACAGAGGTGGCCGGAGACGTGGATGTCATCGTAGATGCGTGCGCCCTGCATGCGGAGGAGCTTTTCGGCCTGGTAGCGCTGGCCCTCGTTGGTCGGCTCCGGAATGACTCGTGCCGAGAAGACGACCTTGTCACCTTCCTCCAGTTCGTAGGGGGTTTCGCCGCGGCCCATTCGAGTGAGCGTTGCACGGGGTTCGCCCTGATGACCGGTGACGACGGGGAGGAAGTTCTCCTTCCCTTCGTTCATGATGCGCTCGAACGTCTGCTCGATGGACTGGCGATAGCCGACCATCTCGACGTCGGAGGGGAAGTCGATCCCGATCTGTTTTGCGGTCCCGGAGTAGGTCTCCATCGAGCGGCCGAGGAGGATCGGCTGGCGGCCGATGTCGCGAGCGAACTCGATCAGCGATTTCACGCGCGCGATGTGACTCGAGAAGGTGGTCGCGACGATACCGCCGTCGTAGTCTTCCATGCTGTAGAGGACGTCGCGGAGGTGTTCACGGGCGACGTTCTCGGAAGGGGTGCGCCCCTTCTTGTTCGCGTTGGTACAGTCTTCGATGTAACAGAGGACGCCCTCGCCTTCCCGACCGATCTCGCGGAATCGTTCCATGTCGATCGGGTCGCCGATGACGGGCGTGTGGTCCATCCGTTTGTCCAGTCCGTAGACGACTGCGCCTTCGGGCGTGTGGAGAACGGGGTTGATCGCTTGGACGATCGAGTGGGTGACATTGACGAACTCGAGGTCGACGACGCCGCTGTCGCCGATTGACATGGTTTCGCCGGCCTCCATTTCGACGAGGTCGTTGTCGGTGTTGAACTTCCCTTCTTCTTCGAGTTCGCCTTTGACCAGTTCGAGCGTAAACGGCGTCGCGACGATCGGTGCGTCGTATCGGTGTGCGAGTTTGCTGATCGCACCGATGTGATCAAGGTGGCCGTGGGTCGGCACGATGGCCTTCACGTCGCCCTCGAGGTCGCTCATGATCCGGTCGTCGGGGATGGCACCCATGTCGATCAGGTCGAGACTGTGCATCCCTTCGGTTCGGATATTGTCGTGAATGAGTACTTTCGACAGGTTCAGACCCATGTCGAAGATCACGATGTCGTCACCGGCGCGGACAGCCGTCATCTGTCGGCCGACTTCTTCGTAACCGCCAATTGTCGCAATTTCTATTTCCATTTGTAGGTCCGATCATAGCTGTCCTTCGGACAGTCTCCTGGCCGGAATGGCCACGGGAGCAGAAACGTCCTGCACGTGAGCGAGTTCTCGGTCACGTCCCTGGCGTCGAACGTTCCGTCCCGACTGCGCCAAGGACAGCGCCTATTTCGGTTAGTAGAACAACGACTCTCCCGACGTAAGTAGTTCTGGGTTTTGGAGAGGGAGCATCCGACTCGAGTGACAGTCACGAACAGAACGGGAGTTCCAGCGCAGAGTTGAGACGCGGGGTCTCATCTTCGGTGCCATCGGACCGGGATTGCTGTGTGTCGAGACCCCAAACCGCCGGGAAGAGACCACGACGGAGGGGCAACTCGCTCGAGTGGTCGTGGCTCGAACGGTTCGTTTCGACGAGTGGGGCCGAGGCTACAGATTGGCCGGGATGGGGAGAGCGTCCGAGAGAGTTCGTCGTCACGCCAGAGCTCCGGCAGAGACGAGACTGCGTTCCAGGGGACGGCACAGCCGCTACTGCTTCCGTTCCATCGGCGGAATCGGTAGCGAGCGGTCGATTACAGCGAGTCTCGAGGGGCCAGCATTCCTGTATCCGTCCCTAGAACCGATACTACGCGATAGTGAGAGTGGATATCGCAGGACGAGTCGGACGGTTAGTCCTCGATGTACTGCTGTTCCCATTCGCGGCGCTCTTCGATGGTCTGCTGGCCGCGATCACTGATCTCGTAGTAATTGGTTCGCCGATCGAGCTGGCCTTTCTCGACGAGGTCTTTGTTGACGAGTGTATCGAGGTTGGGATACAACCGCCCGTGATTGATCTCACTGTTGTAATATGTCTCGACTTCGTCTTTTACGTCTTGGCCCGACGGTTGATCGGCTCCTGCGATCACGTACAGCAGGTCGCGTTGAAACCCGGTCAAATCGTCCATTTTGTACTCAGGTGGACGGACGGGAACCCGACTATTTGTTATCGATTTCGTATCAACTGTTTCCAGTACGTTCAGCGAAGCTAACAGAGTCATTCGTGGTACTGTCTGTCGTTTCGTCTGATAACCACAGCCTACATTCGGCAGTTCGCCCCCGTTTGCGCCGTCTCAATACGCCGGTCGACGAAATGAATGTATATCAGATAATATGGCCATGTTATCCGCCTCCACAGGACTCGAGAACCCAGCGAGCAGCGTTGTGACTACGGGCGAACTGTCCTACCCACGATCGGGGTGGGACAGCCGCCGCTAGTCAGGTAGTGCGCTGAAGAATGATAGTTGAAGTGTGAAACCCGTTACCGAACGTAAAAAGCCGTATTACAGGCGGGTGACGTTGGTGGCGCGGGGGCCCTTGGGGGCCTGTTCGATGTCGAATTCGATCTCTGTGCCTTCTTCGAGGTCCGGACCGCCAACGTCTTCCATGTGGAAGAAAACGTCATCGTCTGCGTCGTCCGTCTCAATGAAACCGTAGCCGCCTGTGTCGTTGAAGAAATCAACGTTTCCTTTCGCCATTGCAATTCAATCGAGGCCCGGGATACGTATAACAGTTGTGTTACGCATCGTCTATCGAAACAAACACAATTTCGTTTCGAACTCGACAATCGGCGGTCGAGGCTCTATGAAATCGCGGAATCGGTTCTGCACGTTCTCCGAGAAATCCCAGCGAGAAATCGGCCGTAGATCGTTCGAACCGGAGGTATAGTCGATTCGACGCTGTCGTTGCTCTGTATTTTTCTACGAGAGCCGGCATATACGGATTCAGCTCCGTGCTTCCCTTTGTCCTGAATCGACTGTTTGTCCAGAAGGGGTGGCGAGGGAACCCTGATCGCCGTCCTCGAGCCATGGTAACTCGAAACACGCCGATCGAGCATACTCGAGTCAGGGCAGACACATCGTCGAGTAATCGCCGAATAGCACCGCTTACGTGGATCCGATTGATACGCGGCTGTATGAGTCAGACACGGACCCGCGGTGCGCCGACGATCGCACAGGTCGCGCTGATCGGCCTCTTCGTCACGGCGCTCGTGACCGCACAGTTGACCGCCTCGAAGATACTCGCGTTCGAACTGCCGTTCGCGCTCCCGGTTACGGGCGCGCAACTCGCGTTGCCCGGTGCGGCGCTCGCGTACGCACTGACGTTTCTGGCAAGCGACTGCTACACGGAGCTGTACGGCCGTCGTGCGGCCCAGATCGTCGTCAACGTCGGGTTCGTCCTGAACTTCGTCGTCCTCGCGCTGGTCTGGTCGACGATCGCCGCACCTGCGGCCCCCTCGAGCGTCGATCCCGCGGCGTTCGAGACGGCCCTCGGCGCGTCCACGAACGTCGTCCTCGGGAGCCTGTTAGCGTACATTGTCAGCCAGAACTGGGACGTGCTCGTCTTCCACCGCATTCGATCCTACACCGGCTCGGAGAAACTGTGGCTCCGGAACATCGCGTCGACGGCGAGCAGTCAGGCGATCGATACCGTCATCTTCGTCTCGGTCGCGTTCGCGGTCGCGCCCGCGGTCCTCGGCGTCGGTACCGTCCCCCCGACGAACATCATCCTTTCGCTGATGGTCGGCCAATACGTGCTGAAACTCGCGATCGCGCTCTTGGATACGCCGGTCGTCTACGCGATCGTCTCGCTCGTGCGCTCGCGCGAGGGGCTGGCCGCGGACGACGCCCACGCAGCCTGAGTTTCGCGTTCCGAACGGGGACCGTTTAGTAGCCCGCTCGAGTGGGTGAGATATGGACGAACGCGTACGCGAACATGCCGACGTGCTGGTCGACTGGAGCGCCCGCGTCGAGGCGGGCGACGACGTCGTACTCTCGGTGGGGCCGGACGCTCACGAGCTGGCGGTCGCCGTCGCCGAGAAACTCGGCGAACGGGGCGCGAACCTGCTCGCGACCTACGGCTCCGGCGAGATCACGCGGGCCTATCTCAGGGCCCATGACGGCGACTTCGACGAGGACCCGGCCCACGAACTCGCCCTGGTCGAGAACGCCGACGTTTACCTCTCGCTCGGTGGTGGCCGGAACACGAGCGCGACGGCCGACGTGCCCGGTGACCAACGGCGGGCCTACAACGGTGCCAGAAGCGAGATCCGCGAAACCCGGCTGGGGACCCGGTGGGTGTCGACGGTCCACCCGACGCGGTCGCTCGCCCAGCAAGCCAACATGGCCTACGAGGAGTACCAGAACTTCGCTTACGACGCCATCCTGCGGGACTGGGAGTCGCTGGCCGACGAGATGTCGCAGTTGAAAGAGCTACTCGATGCCGGCTCCGAAGTGCGACTCGTCTCGAGGGACACCGATCTCACGATGCGAATCGAGGACCGGTCGGCGGTCAACAGCGCCGCGTCGGTCGCCTACGACTCGCACAACCTGCCGAGCGGCGAGGTCTTCACCGCGCCCGACGCGACCGAGGGCGAGGTGACCTTCGACGTGCCGATGACGCTCCGGGGCGAGTCCGTCCGGAACGTCCGCCTCGAGTTCGCGGACGGCGAGGTCGTCGACTACGACGCCGAGCAGGGCGCGGACGTGATCGGCGACATCCTCGAGACGGACACCGGCGCGCGTCGGCTCGGCGAACTCGGGATCGGCATGAATCGCGGTATCGACCGCTACACGGACAACATTCTCTTCGACGAGAAGATGGGTGATACCATCCATCTGGCCCTCGGCCGGGCCTACGATGCCTGCCTGCCCGACGGCGAGTCCGGCAACGAGTCGGACGTCCACGTCGATCTGATCACCGACGTCAGCGAGGACTCCCGACTCGAGATAGACGATGAGGTCGTCCAGCGGAACGGGCGGTTCCGCTGGGAGAACAGCTTTGACGGATAGAACGGCGACAAACGGTGTGAGTCGACGGTTTTTCATCGAATCTTTTGCGCGACGGGTTGCCGCCGCAACCCGAGCGGAAACAGTTCGGTGTCGATCGTCCAGCGCAACGGGACCTTCCGGTTCGAGGACGACGGGAGTTGAGTCACGCGGGAGCGGCGGTCTCACAGGCCGGTCGCGTAATAACCCTCTTCACGACCGGCGAATCGTCGATTTGGGTCGGGACACGTGCGACGAATCGATGTCACGGGGACGACAGCACCGGCGTTCGAACGCTGGTAAGAACCGCTTACACCCCGTCGAAGGCGTCCCCAAACTGGGGAAGCAATCGCATACTAATACAGACGGGGCGACATATTCCGAGCACCGCCGAACCGGTGGCGGTCAGTAACCGGTTGGGACTCCCCGTCCCGAGGAACGTCGTCAGTCGTCAGTTGTCTGCTCGCCCTGCCGGACTGCGCGTGCCGTCGGTCGGCCGGCGTCGCGGTCTCGCTCTCCCGGTCGAGACCGCCCGCCGCCGCCCGACGGGATATCCGGCGGTCACCGTTTTCGTCACGCTCTCGAGTCTCGAGCCCCAACCACGGGTATGCGCGATCGGCTCCGGGCGGGCGTCGCCATCTTCAACGACGGCCACTATCACGCCGCCCACGACGCTTGGGAGGACCGCTGGCTCGACCTCGAGTCCGGCAGCGACGACGAGCGCCTGCTCCACGGCCTCATCCAGTACAGCGCCGCGGTGTTCCACGCCCGGGAACACAACTGGCAGGGTGCCGTCGGGCTCGCCGAGAGCGCCGACGGGTATCTCGCGACGTTGCCCGCCGAGTATCGCGACCTTCGACTCGAGCCCGTCCGGTCGTTTCTCGCCCGCCTCGCGGCCGATCCCGAGATCGTCGAGCGCCGGCGGCCGATTCGAATTGAGCACGAGGGCACCGTTCCGACGCTGGCGGCTCTCGAGTTCGCACCGACCGCGATCGCGGCGGTCGTCCTCGCCGAGGAGTTCGGGTACGACGAGGAGCCGATCGTGCGGGCTCGCACGTACGCCCGACGGGACCTCGAGGACGGCGCGGACGACAGCAAGTTCATCACGCTGTTGTTCGATTTCGTCCGCGAAGACGCACACCGCGGGATCATCTTTCAGCGCCTCTCCGATCACGTCGGCAGACGCCGCGCTCGCGAGGAGGACGTGAAAGGGTTGTTCTAATCACGCATCGTCAGAGCCGCAGGCATCACTCGTGGCCCGCCACCGGCAACGGCTCGTAGGGTTCCTCGAGGTAGTCCATGTCCGACTCGGAGAGATCGATCTCGAGCGCCTCGACGGCGTCCTCCAAGTGCTCGACGCTCGTCGTGCCGACGATTGGGGCGTCGACCCAGTCCTTGTGGAGTAGCCACGCGAGGGAAATCTGCCCCATCGAGACCCCCTTCTCGTCGGCGAGTTCCTGTATCCGCTCGTTGATTGCCTCGCCGCCGCCCTGGAGATAGGACATCTGCTCGAGGTACTGGTCGGTTTGACCCCGCGTCGTCGACTCGATCTCCTCGTGGGGGCGAGTCGCGACGCCGCGGGCCAGCGGCGACCACGGGATGACGCCGATGTCTTCCGTGTCACAGAGCGGTAACATCTCGCGTTCCTCCTCGCGGTAGAGGACGTTGTAGTGGTTCTGCATCGTCGCGAACCGCTCGAGTGAGAGGGTGTCGCTGGTGTGTAATGCCTCGGCGAACTGGTGGGCCCACATCGAGGAGGTGCCGACGTAGCGTACCTGTCCGCGGCGGACCGCGTCATCGAGGGCGCGCAGCGTCTCCTCGATCGGCGTGTTGTAGTCCCACCGATGGGTTTGATAGAGGTCGATCGTGTCCATGCCCAGCCGATCGAGGCTCGCCTCGAGTTCCTGTTCGACCGCTTTGCGCGAGAGCCCGCTCGCGTTCGGGTTGTCGGGGTCCATCTCGCCGAAGACCTTCGTCGCGACGACCTGCGAGTCGCGGTCATAGCCCGCGAGTGCGTCGCCGAGAATCTCCTCGGACTCGCCCGTGGAGTAGACGTTGGCCGTATCGAAGAAGTTGATTCCGAGGTCGATCGCGCGCTCGATGAGTTCCTCGCTTTCCTCGGGCTCGAGCATCCACTCCCGACCGGTCCCGAAGCTCATACAGCCCAGACAGATGCGGCTGACTTTCATGCCCGTCGACCCGAGCGTCGTGTACTCCATGGGGCCAGTTGCGACGGCCGGCGACAAAACGTCGTGGCTCGTCCGAGTCGGTTGCCGGCTTTGCGAAAAACGCGCCGCGATCGGTCCCGCTGCCGTCCGCTGCCGTCAGTCGTGGTTCGCGGAGTTGTCCCGTGGCTCGTAGTCCAACACGTCGCGGGCCCGCTCGAGCGAGTAATATTTCCGATCGTTATCGGAGATGCCGTAGACGATTTCGTAGCCGTAGTCGGCGCGGATACAGCGATCGAAGAGGTGTGCACAGTCGCGGTAGGAGAGCCACATTGCCTGCCCGCGCTCGTAGTCGATCGGGGGGTGTCCTTCGGTGAGGTTCCCGATGCGAACGCAGACGACCGAGAGGTCGTGTTCGTCGTGGTAGTAGCGCCCGAGCGATTCGCCGGCGGCCTTCGAGACGCCGTAGAGGTTGCTCGGTCGAGGGAGTTCGGTGCCGTCGAGCAGGTAGTCGTCGTGCTCGCGGTACATCGCGGGGGTCCGATCGTCGGTCTCGTAGTTCCCGACGGCGTGGTTCGACGAGGCGAAGGCGACCTTCTCGACGCCCGCGTCGACGGCGGCCTCGAAGACCGTCTGCGCGCCGTCGATGTTGTTGGTCAGTACGCTGTCCCACGGCGCTTCCGGGCGCGGATCGCCCGCGAGGTGGATCACGACGTCGATCCCCTCCATCGCTTCGCGGACGGCCTCGTCGTCCGTGATGTCCGCGACGACGAACTCGCCCGGGTGGTCGCCCGTCGGCGGATCGCGATCCAGTAACCGCCACTCGTGGTCGTCCGCGAGGCCGCCGAGGATGGCCTCACCGACCCGCCCCGCAGCCCCCGTAAGCAGGACTGACTGTGCCATTCGTTCGGTGTGAGGGAAAGCGTCGATAAGTACCATGCGGTTCCGCCTCGGTGCGGTCGGTGGTGGCACGCATCCCCCGGAGAGCTATCCCCTTCTGCTCCGTCTCGTTCCTAATTGAGGATTCACGCCGCGATGGCGCGCGCTGGATCGCGGTTCGCCGATAACGGCGAACCGCGAGACGACTATGCGCGAGGGATGAGCGAGCGACTACTGGGAGCGAGCGAATCGGTTGGGGAGGCTGTGGTAATTCAGTGCCGCCAGCGTGAGCAGGACACTCGACTCCGCTGGCGCGAGTGACGAAGCATCCTATCCGCCACATCACAACCCCCTTCCCCTCCGCCCGCGAGCACTCGCATATGTCTCCGGACACGACACCCACCGACGCCGAAGCCGCCTGTTTCGAGGCCGGCATCAAATTCGGCACGCTCTACCACCAGTTCGCCGGCACGCCGATTTCGCCCGACAGCGCCGCCAGTCTCGCGACGGCGATGGAGGAATCGATCGAGAACCAGCCCCACTGTACCGAGGTGACCGTCGACGTTCGTCTCGAGGCACTCGAGTCCGAACTCGCCGACTCGACCGCCGACTACACCGAACTCACGGGCCGGTTCCTCGAGGTCGAGATCGTCGTCGACTACGAGGGCTGTGCGGTCCTCACCCGCATGGAAATGGAGGACGGCTATCCGCTGATGCGACTCGAGTCGGTTCGAGACGGCTGAATCCGGGCGATTCGGCGGGGTCGCTATCGGTCGCTCGAGACCGGTCGCGATCCCACGATCACTCGAGAACGGGGACGACGGCGAGTCCTTGTGAGTGCTCGCCAGTGACTTTTCAGTCGGGTCCGCATAGCGCGCTCGATGGGACCGGAACTCTCGATCGACGACGAGTGGAACAACCTCTACATCGACGGCGAATGGACGGCCTCGGACGGCGACGGGGAGATCGCCGTCGAGGATCCGTCGACGCGCGAGGAGGTCGCGCGCGTGCCCGCAGCCGTCGAGTCGGACGTCGACGCCGCCTACGAGGCCGCCGCGGGGGCACAGACGGAGTGGGAAAACGCGCCGCCGGCCGAGCGCGAACGAGTCGCGCAGGCGTTTGCGCGGGCGATTCAGGAGTATAAAGACGAGATTATCGAGCTGTTGGCCTACGAGGCGGGCGGCTCGCAAATCATGGGCGAGACCTCGGTCAGCATCACGACCGATCAGGCCAACGAGGCCGCGACCTTCCCCCGTCGGACGAAAGGCGAGCAGGCCGGCTCCAATATCCCCGGGAAGGAGAACTTCGTCCGCCGGGGGCCCCAGGGCGTGGTCACGGTCATCTCGCCGTGGAACTTTCCTCTCAACCTCTCGGGTCGGGCGATCGCGCCGGCAATCGCGACCGGGAACGCGGTCGTCGTCAAACCGGCCTCGAACACGCCGATCACGGGCGGGCTCCTGATGGCGAAACTCTACGAGGAAGCCGGGCTGCCCGACGGCCTGCTCAACGTCGTTCCCGGCCACGGCTCGGACATCGGCGACGCGGTCGTCGAACACCCCGAGAGCGACGTGGTCGCCTTTACCGGTTCGACGCCCGTGGGCCGCGGCGTCGCCGCGAAGGCCGGCGAGAACCTCTCCGTCGCGGCGATGGAACTCGGCGGCAACAACGCACACATCGTCACCGCCGACGCCGACCTCGAGGCGGCGGTCGACTCCGGGACGTTCGGGTCGTTCGTTCATCAGGGGCAGGTCTGTATCTCGATTAACCGCCACCTCGTCCACGAGGACATCTACGACGAGTACGTCGACTTACTCACGGACCGCGCGGCGTCGCTTCCGGTGGGGAGTGCCCACGACCCGGACACGGTCGTCGGCCCCATCATCGACGAGGGCCAGCGCGACGAGATGCTCGGCTACGTCGAGGAGACCGTCGACGCCGGCGCGACCCNGGACACGGTCGTCGGCCCCATCATCGACGAGGGCCAGCGCGACGAGATGCTCGGCTACGTCGAGGAGACCGTCGACGCCGGCGCGACCCTCGAGACCGGCGGTGAGACGGTCGATATCGAGGGCGTGGACGACTCGCTGGTCGTCGCGCCGACGGTGCTTTCCGACGTGACGAACGACATGTCCGCCGCGTGCAACGAGCACTTCGGCCCGATCGCGCCGGTCGTTCCGTTCTCGGACGTCGAGGAAGCGATCGAGCTTCACGACGATACCGAGTACGGCCTCTCCGGGTCGGTCCACGCGGGCGATGTCGGAACCGGGATGCAGATCGCGGAACGGCTCGACACCGGCATGGTCCACGTCAACGACCAACCGATCAACGACGAGGCCCACGTCCCCTTCAGCGGGACGAAGGCCTCGGGATCCGGCGGCTACAACTCCACCGAAATCCTCGACCGAGTCACCGAGAAGAAGTGGATCTCGGTCCAACACGATCGGCGGGAGTACCCCTTCTGACGGCGTCGACCGTCGGCACCGATTCGATGACCTTCCTTTCGAAATCCCGCCGTCGTTCGCCCGATATCGATCCGCTTCCGACGGATTTCACTTTCACTTTCGGGCTACCTTTTAACCTCGGTGCCCGCAAAGACGGTGACATGAGCCAAGCCACGCTCGGCGACGACGAGGAACTGTTCGGGGAAGCGGCCAACGAGATGCGCGAGGACGTCGAATCCTCGCTCGCGGACGCGTGGGAAGCACTTCCCGCTGCCGACGACGTCTGGGAGACCGACGCCGACAACGTGCTGGGCGTCCTCAACGGGCTCAACTCGGCGCTCGAGGCCGGCGACGCTGAAGACGACCTCCGCGATGCCAAGAAGTGGTTCACGATGGGCCAGCGCGCCGACGCCTTCGACGACGCCGAGGACCTCGAGGAGGAAATCGCGGACCTCGAGGACGCTATCGAAGACATCGCCGAGGCGGGCGAACAGGTCGGCGAACTCACGTCGACGATCCCGGCGCTCCGCGGCACGCTCCAGAACGCCGGTCCCGCGGACACTGCCGAAGACGAGGAGGAGGCCGACGATGCCGCGGACGAGGAAGCGGACGCCGATACCGATGCGGACGCAGCGGAAGACGAGGAGTAATTCGCTTCGATCGACCACTGCGTTCAGCAGTCAAACCGGCCGCGACCTATCGGTGCTCGGGCCGCGAAACGTCGCGCTCGGCGACAGCCTCGAGCAGCCGAGCCAGCGTCTCTGTCGCCAACTCGAGCAGTTCCTCGCCCCGTTCTTTGCTGCCCTCGCTCGGATCGCCGACGACGCCGTTTTCCGTAAACTCCGCCGCGTCGTAGGCCAGATTGACGTAGCTCGTCCAGTCGCCCCAGCCGTCGGCAGCGCCGGCTCGGGCCTCTTCGATCCGTTCCTCGGCGATTAGCTCCGGCTCGATGTGGCGCAGGAGCGCTGTCTCGAGCGGCCCCCCGTGACCCATGTCGGCCGTGTGTTCGCCGACCACCTCGAACCACGTGAAGGGGACGACGTAGGCCTCGCCCGCCCGCGTGAGTCGGCCGCCGACCTCCCGGAGGGCGTCGACGTTCCCGCCGTGGCCGTTGACGAGGACGATGCGGTCGAACCCGTGGTGGGCGAGGCTCGAGACGGCCTCGGCGACGTAGTCCCGGAAGGTGTCTTCGGAGACCCACATGGTTCCAGGGAACTGGCGGTGTTCCTCCGCGACGCCGACCGGAATCGCCGGCGCGCGAACGACCTCGCGGTCGACCCGCTCGACGCCGGCGTCGGCGACCGCCTCCGCGGTCAGCACGTCGGTTCCGAGCGGAGCGTGGGGGCCGTGCTGTTCCGTGCTCCCGACGGGGACGACCGCGAGGTCCGCCTCGAGGTCCCGCACGTCCGTCCACGTCGCCGTTGTGAGATCCATGGCGGAGTATGTCGTCCGTGCGGCCATGAAACCCGCGGTGGCCGAAACTCGGGGCCTCGGGTACCGGCAGTGTACCCTGCAGGTTCCTGCCCGTCCGTTATCTTCGGCGTCGTCGAAGTCGAATCGTATGTACCGCGGTGCGACCGTTCTCGAGGCGATTCATGACCTCGTTCCGGCGTGGGCCGGAGCCATCGCTGCAGCGGTAACACAGCTCGGCGACGGCTGGTTTCTCCTCGCACTCGGGATCGGCGCATCGTGGGCGGTCGCGTGGCAGCGGGCGACGGGAGAAACGACGCCGCTCGAGTGCGACCGACCTGCGCGGCGACCGGACGGTCCGTGGGTCGTCGCCGTTATCGTCGGCGGGCTGGCGGTGATGACCGCCCTGAAACACCTCTTTGCGCTCCCGCGGCCGGACCTCGCGACGCTCGACCCGGCCGCGCTTCCGTCGTCGACCCGGTCGCTCTACGCGTCGATCGTGAACGCCGACGGCTACGGCTTTCCGAGCGGTCACGCGGTCGGCGCGACCGTCACCTACGGCCTGTTCGCGCTGGTGCTCGAGGCCGGGACGCGCCGACTCCGACTCGCGGCCGCCGCGGTGATCGTCGCCGCGGTCTGTCTCACCCGACTGGTCCTCGGCGTCCACTACCCGCTCGACGTCGTCGCGGGAGTCGCCGTCGGCGGCTGCTATCTCGCCGCGGCGTGGCGGCTCCTCGAGCATTCGCCGTTCGATCGGACGCTCACCGCGTTCGCGCTCGCGCTGGGGCTGGCCGGCACGGCGATGATCGCCAGCGGACGCGCGGACAGCGCGGTCGAGTACGTCGCGTTCGCGGCCGGGGGGCTCGCGGGCTGGCTCGCCGGCACGACGGGGACGGCGGTCGAGCCGATCCCACTCGAGCGATCTCCGACGGAGCCGTCGGCAGGTGTGCTGGCGACTGTCTTCATCCCGTTGGCTGCCCTCGTCGGCGTCGGTGCGCTCAGTGGCCGCCCGAAACTGGTCGCGTCGGCCGCGCTCCTCGGGCTCCTGTCGGTGCTGCCGGCGGTGGTATTCCCGCGAGCGACGACCGTCGAGGCGGCGACGCGCTGATGACCGCACCACGGCGAGCGCAGGCCCAATCCGTTTGCGACACTGCCGATTCCGTATACGTATGGCAGAGGATAGTCGCGAACGCGGCGTCGAACTCGGCGACTTACAGGAGACGCTTGAGGCCGAGGAGTACCCGATCGGCCACGACGAACTCCTCGAGAAACACGGCGACGAAACGATCGAGATGAGCGGCAACACGACAACGCTCGAGGATCTCATCGACCCGCTCGGCGAAGACAAGTATCGGGACTACGAGGAGGTCGAGGGGGCGATCATGAACATGGTCGGCGACGAGGCGATCGGACGGAAGAACTACAGCGACCGCACGCCGCCCGCCACGGGTGAAGACCGACAGGACGAGGGCGCACCGGATCAGGGCGGGCAGGAAGAGCAGGAATCCTTCTAAGAAGCCGGCATCGATTGGGTCGAATTCGGTTCGTCGTCAACTGTCCGCTGTCAGCCGTCAGTCGTCGTCCCCGGCGTCGACTTCGGTTCGCGCCTGTCGGCGCTGTGCCCGCTCGATGAATTCCTCCGGCAACTCGTCGATCTCGCCGGCTTGGACCCCCCAGAGGTGGGAGTAGAGACCGCCGTTCGCGAGCAGTTCCTCGTGTGTTCCCCGTTCGACGATCTCGCCGCCCTCGAGGACGAGTACCTGATCGGCGTCCTTGATCGTCGAGAGCCGGTGGGCGATGGCGAACGTGGTCCGGTCTTCCGCGAGGTCGTCGATCGAGCGCTGGATGAGCATCTCCGTCTCGGTGTCGACGTCGCTGGTCGCCTCGTCGAGGACGAGGATGTCGGGGTCCTTGAGGATCGCGCGGGCGATGGAGACCCGCTGGCGCTGGCCGCCCGAGAGTTTGACGCCGCGTTCGCCGACCTCGGTATCGTAGCCGTCGGGCAGGTTCTGGATGAATTCGTGGGCCTCGGCCATCTTCGCGGCCTCGATCACGTCCTCGCGGTCGGCGTCGAAGGTGCCGTATTTGATGTTCTCCTCGACGCTGCCGTAGAAGAGGAAGGTGTCCTGGCTCACGTAGCCGAGCGACTCGCGCAGACTCCGGAGCGTTACGTCTTGGACGCTCTGTCCGTCAACGCGGATCTCGCCCTCGTCGACGTCGTACATCCGCAAGAGGAGTTTCAGGACCGTCGACTTGCCGGCACCGGTCGGGCCGACCAGTGCGAGCGTCTCGCCGCCGTCGACGGTGAAATCGATGTCCTCGAGGATCCGCTCGTCGGCGTCGTAGCCGAAGGACACGTCGTCGTACTCGACGCGGCCTTCGGTCACCGCGAGGTCGGGAGCGTCGGGCTCCTCGCCGACCCGGTTGGGTTCGTCCATCAGGCCGAAGATGCGGGCGCTCGAGGCGCGAGCGCGCTGGTACATGTTGATGATCTGTCCGAACTGGGCCATCGGCCAGATGAAGCGCTGCGTGTAGAGGATGAAGACGACGAACATCCCGTTGCTCAGAGTGCCCGAGAACGGACCCGGCGGGCCCGAGATGACCCAGAGGCCGCCGACGAGGAAGGTGATGACGAAGCCGATCCCCGCGAGCACGCGCAGGCCGGGGAAGAACTTGATCCGGGTACGGATCGCGCCCCAGTTGGCGTCGAAGTACTGCTGTGAGACGTCCTCGACGCGGTCTGACTCGTAGGACTCGGTCGTACTGGACTTGATGACCTGAATTCCGCCGAGGTTGTTCTCGAGCCGGGAGTTGACTTTCCCGACGGTCGAGCGCACCTGCGCGTACTTGGGTTGGATGGTCTGGATGAAGAGATAGGTGAAGACGGCGATCAGCGGGACCGGCAGGAGCGCCACGAGCGCCAGTTGCCAGTTGATCGCGAGCAGCAGGCCGCCGATGCCGAGCACCATCACGAGCAGCCGAAAGAGGGAGTTCATCCCGTCGTTCAAGAACTTCTCGAGGCGGTTGACGTCGTTCGAGAGGATCGACATCATCTCGCCGGTCTGTTTGTCGGCGAAAAAGCCCATGTCCAGGCGCTGCATCTCGTCGTAGGTATCGGTCCGGATGTCGTGCTGGACGTTCTGTGCGAACGTGTTAAAGCCCCAGTTGCGGGTCCAGTGGAAGATCGCCGAGAGGAAAAACGCCCCCGCGATGATGCCGATCGTCAGCCAGAACTGGGCCAGTCGCCCCTCCGGGACGTAAGGGGCGACGAGTCCACCACCGACCGGGAACGCCTCCACGTAGGGAATCTCCTGCCGGATCACGGCGTCGAGTGCGACCCCCAGCATGAGCGCCGGCAGCAGATCCAGCACCCGGGCGAAAATGCTCGCGATAACGCCGACGGCCGCGGCTCCCTTGTAGTTCGATCCGTACTCGAGGAACAGTCGCTTCATCGGGTTCTCGATCTCCTCTCGCTGCTCCTCGAACGGATCGTCCTCGTCCCAGTCGGCACCACTCATTGTCCGCGGTTCGGGGACCGCCAGCAATAAGGATTACCTACGAACCGAAATACGTCGCCGCGGTGGCTGCCGTTGGCGCGGTCACCTCGCGATCAGCCGTCGCGGCAACCCGGTTGAGCGACCCGGATTCGCCATCGGTAATAATCGTCTGCTTCGACTCGAGGTCGATTTCGACCTCGTCGCCGACCTCGATCCCCGTCTCGTTCGCGTAGCCGCGTGGCACCTCGAGGACGAACTGACCACGGCCGGAGTACTCGAGATCGTTTCCGTCCTCGTTGGGCCCGGGAGAGCGGGCGTGGTGAATCGACGTGATCTCGCCATCCGCGTCGATGAAGATGATATCGATATCGAAGTCCATCTCGCGCATCACGTAGGTCAGGTCGGACTCGTCGCCGTGGATGAACAACATCCCGTTACCCGACTCGAGGGAGTCGTGATCGCTCAGCCCAGTGCGGCGTTCTGGACGGGAATCTGCGATTTCGACATCGACGACGGCCTTGGGTTCGCGGTCGCCGTCGGATTCGTTGGCAGTTTCGTTGTCCGCTTCCGCGGCCGATTCTCCGTCCTCGTCGTCGAAGACGCGGACTTCCCCGCTGTCAGGCCCCCACGGAGCCGAGACCACACCTGCCTGAACGAGGACCACGCCGACGATGGAGAGGGCAGCGACCACGAGCAGCCCCTTCCATACGTACTCGAGTGCCATGAACGATACCTGCACCGCGAGAGAGTAAAGGTTATTCGGACGGATCCACTCGTTCCGGGTGCGGGCTCGTGGTCTAGCTGGTCATGACGCGGCCTTTACAAGGCCGAGGTCGGTGGTTCGAACCCGCCCGAGCCCACTATCGCTGTCGCGAACAATCCGTGAGCGACAGCGTCGTGACGGGAGGGCGGTTCGAACCCTATCAGTCGCGCGCAGCGTAGCGAGCACGTCTGATTTCGGTTCGAACCCGCCCGAGCCGCCCTTTCTAGATAGCCACCGTAAGCACCGCCCATTCGCCTCGAGCCCGATCCGAACCAAAGACCGAGAGCGGGTCCACCGTGATCGCAGTTCGAGTCCTTTGAGTCCGAAATTACTCCCCGGCCACGACTTCATAACTCGTCTCGAGCGACCGTGTGCCGCGGGCCTCGAGTACGAATCATGCATGCGAAACAGCGACCGGCCGGAACAGCGCCCTCGAGTCGAACTCGCTACTCAATCAGTTACTAACGCAGCCACGTCCGTCGGGAGTCACTGTTTGAGCCGCGCGACGTTCTCCCGGATCTGTCCGAGGAGGCCGTCGCCCGACTCGGTCTGGAGGGCGGCGTGCAGCGTCGAATTCTCCGGTTCGTCCTCGACGACGATCCGGAGATAGGGCTCGAGTTGCGCGAAGTTGTCCGCGAGGACGACGGTGTGGTTGTCCTCATCGTGGTCGACGACGCCCGCGTCGTCCAGTTTCGGGACGTGGCACTGGACCGACGAGACGTAGACGCTCTTGTACTCGTTTTTCGCGACTTCGTCCGGCGGGACGTCGTGTTCCCACCCCGCGACCGTCTCGGCTAACGTCGAAAGCTCGATGGGGTCTTCCTGCCCGCGGAGCGCGTAGAGGAGGTATCGCCGGCGGCGGTTCGCCAGCAGCTCGAGGATCGTGTCAGCGGAGAGTTCTTTTTGCTCTTGGCTCGAGGTAAGGGCTTCCATAACATGATATTACCCCCCGAGGCGCAAAAGGGTGTCTTGAATATCCGAAATTCCAACAGACGCCAGGTAATCTCGCATAGAGGCTCCCGTATTGTCTCCGTTACTCGGTTTTCGATGCCGTACTCGAATAGTGTGTCCCTCTCCCGGACATCTTGTAACCGGTATGAGACGACGATCTCGATTCGAAATCCTTTTTTATACGATGGACGGAGAACTGGGTAGGCCGCCTTAGCTCAGACTGGGAGAGCACTCGACTGAAGATCGAGCTGTCCCCGGTTCAAATCCGGGAGGCGGCATGTTTCTACGATTCGTTGCGTATTGACCGTATAGCGTCGGATTTCGGCAGTGTTTCCTTTCTATTTCTGGAGAGATTTGAACCGGCTCACGAACGCACCCTTCGCCGTCCGGCGTTTCATTCCATTGTCCGTGCCGAGGCATCTTCCTTCACCTATAGCGGGATGAATTGCGCGAACGTGACCGCTGTACGTAGCGTTTTCAGGGAAATAGCAGGAGAACAGTAGCTGTCGGTCAGGAAAATTTTAGCGAGCGGTGTACTACCGCTGACCAACGATGAACTCCCATGCTCTCGAGCAAATTCTTCGACGAAAGTCGATACCGCGCGGGCAACTCACCCTGCTAAAATATCTCTCTGATCGTGACGAGTGGGTGCCGAGTAGCGAACTCGTTGACCAGATTCGGTGGGGAAGCGACGACGAATTTAGAGGTGTCGTGGGTGCATTCGGGAAGCGAATCAATGCCACATCGGAAATTACGGGCGAACCGGGTTCGAGCGCGTTCGTCGAGCGGACACAGATTGACGGCGAAACGCAGTATCGACTGCGGTCAGAAGCACGCAAGGCGATTGGAGACGTAGACGTCCTTCTCGACACCTTCGATCAGCATTCTCTGGCGGAACTACTCGAGCCGGGAACGGAGATCGAGGCTGAACGGCTTGTGGGTGAGTCGTAATCCCTCTCTTCCACTCGACGAAGAACCACTAATCGCTACTCGTCCGTGGTTGTATCGATACCGAGCGTTTTGTTCAGTCCACAGAAACACGTCGCCGCGTTGAATCCGAACCCGAGTGCCCCGACGAGAGCAAGCAGTCCGGTCTTGCGGTTCCCCTTTCGGAGTGTGGTTACTGCTACGAGAGTCAGCACGGCGGCGAGTAGTGTGCGGACGAGTCGGTCACGGCCGCCAACGTTCTGTTCAACCATATCCGAACAGTGGGTCGCCTCGGGCTTGTCTCTTCCCGAGAATCAGAACCCGATCGAGACTTCGATATTGCACCCTTAGATACGGTCAGGTCTTTGCCGGTGTCTCTCAGTCGAACGCCCAGTCCGCTATTTTCGGTTCCGCAGTCCGTTTGGTACTTTGACTCCCGATCGGACGTCACCACCGCTTGGACCTATTTTGGCTGTCTCTGTGACTCGAGCGACGACTCTTCGAACACGATCGCCACGACACTGATCCACCGTCAACGGAGTTGCAGGCCCGATGGCTCCGCCAATAGATTTGCACCATCATTCCTGACAGTTCGGAGCCGGCACCGGGTATATGCGTACACCAGAATTACCCGAAATCGATGTCCCAAACGCCTGTTGAGGCAATCGATACGATGTTGGCGAGCGTTCAGGAGGAGATCGACGACTCGGACCTTCGGTTCAAACTCCGAACGTCCCGTCAGTTGCTACGGGTACTCCAAGAGCGGAAGAAGCTCGAACAAGACGCGCTGGCAGTCGACGAACTCGACGAGTCGACCCGAGAAAACCTCGAGCGGTTGGGGTATCTCGAATAGCGGCCAGGATGGCGGCTATCGGATCGGACGGACCAGCGCGGTAGTCACTCTCGTGAGGGCTCATCGATGGGCGGGTTCCACAGTGCGACAAGGGTCCGCAACCGCGGCGATGACCGGTTTGACGGTCGCTATCGCAGTTGATACGATTCCTCGTCGTCTAACTCGTCGAGCAGCAGTACCTCGTCTTCCTCGTCCTCGAGTCGGTCCTGCAGGTCGTTGACGTAGCCCTTGTACTCGTCGAGTTGCTCCCGGAGATGCTCGGCCTCGAGTTCGAGTCGCTCGTGCTCGCGGACGAACTGCTTCGGGACTTCGACGGTCGGCGGGAACGAGACGTACTCGCCGTCGTCGCTGGTTCGGGCCTCGAGGTCGTCCTCAGGAACGACTTCGACCTGCCCGTCGTGTTCGACGAGTTGGTCGACGTAGTCTCGGAAGACCGCCGACAGCGAGATGTCGCGCTCTTCGGCGATCGCCTGCAGCGCCTCGAACGCGTCCTCGTTGACCCGAAACGAGATGGTCTTGTTTTTGTTCCCCATCGATACCCCTAGTCGTCGTTCACGACACTTAACCATTTGTCAGACGGCGGGGTCGTTCGGTGAGGCGTGGCCCGCGACCGAACCGACTCGGCACCCTGACCCGGCAGGCTATCCATCTCGAGGCCCAATCGACGGCTAATGCTGTCCGACAGGCCGGGACTCCACCACGTGACGGGGATCGTCGGGGACCCACAGGAGGCGATCGACTTCTACAGCGGCGTCCTCGGTCTGCGACTCGTCACGCAGACGGTCAATTTCGAGGACATCCTGCAACATCACCTCTACTTCGGCGACGCAACCGGGACGCCGGGGACGGTCCTCACGCACTTCCCGGACCCGCACGGCGATCCCGGTCGGCCGGGTAAGCCCCAGATCGAATCGGTTTCGTTCGTCGTCCCGACCGAGTCGCTCGCGTACTGGGACACCCGACTCGCGGATCACGACGTCGCAGTCGAGGGGCCGCTCGAGCGCTTCGACGAGCGAGTACTGCGATTCGAGGACCCCGCAGGCACGCGGATCGAACTCGTGGCTGGCCCGCCGGTACCGACCGATATCGAGCCGTGGACCGCCGGCCCCGTCCCGGCGGACCGCGCACTCTGTGGCCTCCATGGCGTTTCCACGTTGTCGGTCAACCCCTACGCGACCGCTGGGACGCTCGAGACGCTCGGATTCGACCACGAGGGGGAGGACGGCGATCGAATCCGGTACCGCGCGTCCGGATCGCGAGCGACCGTCGTGGACGTGCTCGATCGCGACGCCGGATTCGGTCGCGAAGGGACGGGGACGCTCCACCACGTCGCGGTCCGCGTCGAGCACGAGGACGACCTCCACGAGTGGCGGGAGCTCTTCGACGACCGCGGCTACGACGTCTCCCGGGTCAAGGACCGGCATTTCTTCCACTCGCTGTACGTCCGCGAGCCGGGCGGGATCCTCTTCGAACTGGCGACCGAGACCGACGGCGTCGCGGCAAGCGACGGGGAGAACGAACCCGGCGAGTCGCTCTATCTCCCCGACTGGTTCGAACGAGACCGCGACCTGATCGAAAGTCAGTTGCCGGCGCTGACGGTTCCGACGGGCGGCGGTGACGACGACACGCCATGACGGACTCGAACCACTCGATGGACGCCGTCTCGGGACCCCACGCCGGCCGCCCGCTGCGCACCGCCGGTGCGCCCGCCCTCGCCGCGGAGGCCGCGCTCGTCTGTTGTCACGGCCGCGGCGCGACCGCACAGGGGGTTATCAACCTCATGAAACCGGTCTCCCGGCACGGCGTCGCCGTCCTCGCGCCCCACGCCGAGCGAAGCCGCTGGTATCCGAAGCCGTCGACCGCGCCGCGAGCCGACAACGAACCGTGGCTTACCTCAAGCGTCGACTGCGTCGCGGCCGCACTCGAGCAAGCGCGCGCCATCGACGTGCCGCCCGAACGGACCGTCATCACCGGCTTCTCGCAGGGTGCTTGCGTCGCCACGGAGTTCGTTCGACGCAGCCCGGCCCGCTACGGTGGAGTCGCTATCCTCTCGGGACTGCTCCCCGGCTCGACCGAGGAACTTCGTTCGACTACGATCGACGGCTCGCTCGAGCGGACGCCGGTCCTCGTCGGCTACGGTGCAGACGATCCCCACGTCGACCGCGAGCGGGTCGCCGAGACGGTCCGCGTCTTCGAGCGAGCGGACGCCGCGGTCGACGAGCGGTGCTATCCCGACGTGGGCCACGAGGTCACCGACGACGAGTTCGACGCGATCGGTGCGATGCTCGAGGCCCTGCTCTAGATTCGATATCGCCGTCGCTTACGGTTCGAAAACAAAGAAAACGGCCGGTGGTTCGCGGCCTCAGACTGTCGCTTCTGGGTCGCCGCTCTCCTCGACGGTCTCGAGGCTCTCGAGCGCCTGAATCACGTCGTTGCGGTAGTTGACGACGGGCGAGTCGTAGCGCTCGCGGGCCATCTCGGCGTACTCGTTCGTCGGTGCGGTCGAGCCGCTCTCGGGCGCTTCCTGTTCGGCTTCCCACTCCTCGACGGCCTCGATGCGGTCGAGCGTTTGCTCGGCGGTCTCGACGACCCAGCGGTCGCGGGTGGCGTCGTCGACGACCGCGATGGACTCGGGTCGCAGGGAGACGTTGACGGTGCCGTCGTCGGTCTCGTAGGTGCGGGGTTTGCCGACGATGGAGACGTACGCCGGCGGTTCCGTGTCCCGCAGGACCGAGGCGGCCTCGGGCTGGTACTGGCCGGCGTAGACGAAGAACGTCCCGGTCGGGTCGACGACCCGGCCGCGCCAGTACTCGCTGTCGTCGCCGACGTCTTCGGTTTCGGTGAGGGTGCCGGCGACGAACACGCGATTCGCGCGGTCGCCGGTCGGGAGCAGCGCGTAGTTGGGCGCGCGCTCGTCGTCGCTCTCTTTGAAGGTGTACGTCGAATCGTTGAATTCCGATGCGAAGACGCGGCGGGCGACTTCGCGGGTGAGTTCTGACTGGCTCATTTCACATCGACCTCGCTTTGATCAGCAGTTCCTCCGGATCCGCCGGCCCGTCGAGTTCTTCGACGTCGTCTGCCAGCACGTAGCGGCCGAACGTCGGCCCCTCGATGCGGTAGTAGGTGCCGATGATGTCATCGGCGATTTCGTCGGCGACGACGGTCGTATCGAGCGCGTCCATCGCCATGTCCTTTGCCTCCTCGAGGCTCAGCCCCGTCAGATCCTCGGTGGCGTCCTTGTCGAAGATGACCTCGTGGGCGTCGATACCGTCGTCGACGACGGCCTTGATGCGGAGGTCGAATTCCCCGTCGCCCTCGCCGTGTTCGTTACAGCGGCCGTTCTGGAGAACGCGGGTACAGCCCTCTTCGGGACAGCGCTTGATCAGCCCGCTACCGCTTTGCATGTCGACCAGTGCGCCCTCGATCTCGCTGGTGTCGTTGCCGACTTCGAGGTCCTCGTCGAGTTCCTCGATCACCGTCGTCGAGTTGAGCTTGACCGAGTACCGGCCCTGATACTCGTCGGTGACGACGTTGCGAAGCTCGTAGACCCCGCCTTCCTCGAGTGCGGGGAGATCGGATTTGGCCCACTTGGTGAACTTGATCGTCCCGGTCGGGTCGCCCAGCAGGCCGACCTGCGCGACCGAGTCGCTGCGGGGATCCCAGAGTTCGATGACCTTGGCGGTGAGGTCGATCCACTCCTCGGGCTCGTCGACGTCCTCGACGTTTGCCGCCTCGCTGTCGCCGCTCGAGATGTCCTCGCGCTCTAAGCCGGCCTCCTCGAGGTAGTGGTTGGTGACGCTCCGGCGCGCCTCGTCCATGGGTACTTTGTATTCGTCGACGAGCGTGGTCAGGCGCTCCTCGACGTCCTCGACGCTCACGTCGTCGAGGTGGTCCGAAAACTGCTCGTGGATGTCGTCCGCGTGTTGTCGTACGTCGCTCATTGTGTCTCGCCTCCTCTTTGGTTTCACTGGGAGGCATACGTCCGTTCGCGCCCGATAGTATTTAAATTACGGGGACCGGAGTGAAAGTGAACGTCGGCGGAAGAAACCGACAGACGGCGTCGAGGGGCCGATTCAGGACGCTGATCTCGCGGTGCAGTCGTCGCGATTTGTTCCTACTGCTCGCCGGCCGCGAGCGCCGCCTCGAGCGCGTCGCCGATCGTCTCGGTACCCGCGTCGTCGACGGCGACGAGCGGCGGCCGAACGTCGTCGCTGGGGATGACCCCGCGCTCGGCCAGTGCGGTCTTGGCCGCCGGGGCGAAGCCGTGGGTCGTACACGCCTCGAAGAGCCGCGAGATTGCATCGCGTTGTAGTTCCCGCCCGCGCTCGTCGCCGGCTCGCTCGAACGCCTCCCCCATGATCTCGGGAACGACGTTCGACAAGGCGTTGATCCCGCCATCGGCACCCATCCGCAGCGCGGGCACCAGCAGGGCGTCGTACCCCTGCAGGCACAGGAATTCCTCGGGCGTCCCCTCGAGCACCGACAGGAAGTACGCGAGGTCGCCGCTCGAGTCCTTGATCCCGAGTGCCCGCTCGTGGTCCGCGACGGCAGCGACGGTCTCGGGCTCGATTCGCTGGCCCGTACACTGCGGGATGTTGTACAACAGGAGGGGCAGCGACGCGTCCTCGAGGACGGCCTCGAAGAACTGCTGGTTCCCCTCGGGCGCGTTCGCGGCGGTGAAGTATGGCGCGACGATCGCGGCGGCGTCGGCACCGGCTTCGGCGGCGCGGTCGATCGCCGCGACCGTGTCGGCGACGCTCGTCGCGGCGGCCCCAGCGACGACCGGCACCTCGGCGTGTTCGACGGTGGTCTCGAGAACGTGCTGTTGTTCGTCGGCCGTCAGCGACGGGAACTCGCCGGTCGTTCCGCAGGGGAAGACCGCGTCGATACCGCCCTCGTGGAGGTGCTCGAGCAGGTCGACCAGCGCGTCCTCGTCGATCTCTCCGTCGTCGAACGGTGTCACCAGCGGACAGGTGATCCCTCGAAGCGCATCGCGGATAGCCATATCCGTGGATTCGGCTATCTGGCCAAAACCGTTGTCATCGTTGTCACCGATTCGGCGGCTCGCGATCGGTCCCGGCCAACAGTATATGTGTCCGGCGGGCGAACGATGGCGCAATGGCGGATCGGCGTCAACTCGAGCGGTTCCTCCGTTCGACGCTGCAGGAGGCGGGCGAGCAGTTCGAAGCGCTCCGCAGATCGACCGACGAGCAACTCGAGGAGGCCCGCGATTCCTACGAAGTCGCGAAGAACGCCCGCGGACTGCCCGCGGACGAGGCGGGTCGGGCGAAGATCGTCTGCCGGCGCTACGCCGAACAGCGCGCGGCGAAACTCGATGAGGAGTACCGGCCGGCCTGTTACGAGGCGGGCCATCCCGACTGCGAAGGCTGTGCGGAGGATGTCCGCGCCGGGCGCATCGAGACGTGGTAAGATGGATCGGCCGATCATCGCCTGCGTCCTCGCCGGTGGCATCGGCAGCCGACTCTATCCCGCGAGCCGGGCCACCCGACCGAAACAGTTTCTCGCGCTCGGTGGCGAGCGTTCGCTGCTCTCCCGGACGATGGATCGCACGGCCTTCGCCGACGAGCGCTACGTGCTCACTCGAGACTCCTTCGCCGACGACATCCACGACCACGCGCCCGAAGCGGGCGTGCTGGTCGAACCCGACGGCAAGGACACCGGGCCGGCCCTGGTCTACGCTGCGTGGCGGCTCCGCGAGCGGTTCGAGACGGAGCCGGTGTTGGTCTGTCTCCCCAGCGACCACCACGTCGACGACGAGGCGGCGTTCGCGACGCGGCTCGAGCGGGCCGCCGAAATCGCGGTCGAAACGGACGGGCTGGTCACGCTCGGCGTCGAGCCGACGCGGCCGTCGACGGGCTACGGGTACGTCGTCCCCTCAGGGAGCAACTTCGACGGCGACTCCGGCGCTGACTACGCCGCGGTCGAGCGCTTCACCGAGAAACCCGACCGCGAGGACGCGGCGCGACTCCTCGAGTCCGGCGCGTACTGGAACGCCGGCGTCTTCGCGTGGACGCCCGGCGCGCTGTTGGAAGCGGCTCGGGACTCGCCGCTCGCCCCGCTGGTCGCGGCGCTCGAGGCCGGAGACCCGGCCCGCGGCTTCGACGCGGTCGACCCCGTCAGCATGGATTACGCGATCATGGAGCACGCGACGGACGTCTTCGTCACCCCGCTATCGGTCGAATGGGACGATCTCGGAACGTGGGACGCCGTCGGGCGAACCCTCGAGACCGACATCGATGCCGACGCCGACGACCCGGGAGCCGCGGCGAACGACGCTGTCGCTGGGGATATCCTCTCGATCGACGCCGCGAACAACGTCGTCGCGGCACCCGATTCCCACGTCTCGCTGCTCGAGGTGGAGGACCTGATCGTGGCCGCCTACGACGACCGCATCCTCGTCGCGCCGCGGGACTCCTCACAGCGGGTCCGCGACGCGGTCGCTCGACTGCGTGAGCGCGATCTGTTCTGATCCGAGCGCCCGATTCGGCTGCTGACGCCGACCCGGTCGATTCGGCCACGAGACGTCTGCATCGGTCACAGCTTCGAGTGCAGATACTCGAAGCCGCCTCTGTAACTGAGGAGATACGAGAGACCGGGCGCGAGAACCAATAGTGGAACCGTGTACAGCAGTTGCGTAAACGGATCCGGCGGGGCAACGATCGCCGAGAGCACAACCGCGAGTATCCAGAGTACGACTGTTGTCCGCAAAAATCGGACGTGGCTTCCGTCGCTCATACTATGAGCACTCTCTCGCCATATATTTGTATTTTGTATAATGGTTCCGTCCCTATGACAAACCCCTCTTTCAGTGAGAATAGACGCAAGTTCCTGATTACGAACGATTCCGAGTGTCCCCAGACAAAACGCGAGTCGGTGGTTCCGCTAGTTCGAGTCAGCCGATCCCATCTCGCCACCGTTCTGGGGCCACATCGCCCAGACCAGCAGGCCGAGGACGAGCACACCGGCGAGCGCGACCGACTCGAGGACGGATAGTTCGACCCCGAACCACGAGAGCGCCGTCCGGAACTCGACGACGAACGGGACGAGGACGGCGATGACGACTAGCAACGCGCCCGGTGAGATACGCATCTAGGGCATCACCTCTCGGACGGACTCGAGGACGATCGCGGGGTCGATTCCGATGGTCAGCTGGAAGCCCTCGATGCCGGGGCCGAACAGGCCGCCGGCGTCGATGATGCTGGCGAGCGGGAGCGTGTACGCGAAGACCACGAGGACGGTGGCGATCGCGGTCCAGAGCTTGAGGTTGTCGAGGACGACCGGCGCGTCCTCGGGACCCGACAGCGTCCCGGCGTAGGTGTTGTCCGGGATGGCGTCGCTTTCGCCGCCGATGGTGGTCATGACCATGTTCAGGAGGAACAGGGCCAGCGCGATGGTCAGCAGCGCCGCGCCCAGCGCGACCTGTGCGTTGATCTCGCCGACGGTCCCGGCGGCGGGCTCGAAGTTGAAGCCCTGATACTGCGGTTCGGCGGTCCGCCGAGGCATGCCGAACAGCCCGGAGCGGTGCATCGCGTTCGACATGAACGTCATACCGACGAACCAGAGCAGCACCTGTCCCAGCGCGAGCGAGCGGTTCCACAGCTGTTTGCCGGTCACCTGTGGGACGAACCAGTAGGCCGCGGCCATGAACGTCAACGCGACGGCGGTCCCGACGGTGAGGTGGAAGTGACCGACGATCCACCACGTGTTGTGGACGAGGTAGTTGATGTTCATCCCGGCGTTGATCATGCCGGAGAAGCCGGCCGCGGCGAACATCAGGCCCGCAAGCGCCATGCCGGTAAAGACCGGGTCGCGCCACGGCAGGGCCTTGAGCCAGCCCAGATAGCCCGTCCCGCCGCGCTGGCGTGCGCCGTGTTCCATGCTGGCGACGACGGTAAAGGCCGTCAGCAGGCTGGGCAGCAGGAGGAACATCGTGTTCGTCATCGCGATGAACTTGTACCCTTCCGCGATGCCGGGGTCCAGGTACTGGTGGTGGATCCCGGTCGGCGTCGACAGCAGGAGGAAGAGCACGAAGACGACCCGCGCGAGCGGATCGCTGAACAGCTTTCCGCCGGAGAGCTTCGGTAACATGATATACCACATCATGTACGCCGGCATCAGCCAGAAGTAGACGACGGCGTGGCCGAAGTACCAGAACAGCGTTCGGCTCAGCAGCGGGTTGACCGAGTCGACGATCCCCATCGACCACGGCAACAGGAGCACGAGAATCGACAGCGCGACGCCGAGCGTACACAGGTACCAGAACAGCGTCGTCGTCAGCGTCATGAACGTCGGCAACGGGATCCGCTCGTCGGGGTTCTCCCCGCGCCACGCCCACCACGTCCGGAACCAGTCGGCCCCGGCGAGCCACGTCCCGACGACGAACAGCACCAGCCCCACGTAGAACGCCGGATGGGCCTGCAGCGGCGCGTAGAACGTAAAGAGCACGTCCGCCTGCATATCGATCGAATCCACGACGCCGCCGAGGATTGAGACCCCGACCAGCACCGTTCCGACCACCATCATCGCGTACCACGCCCAGCTAAAGCGCAGGTCCTCGAGGCCGCGATCGAGGCTGGTCGTCACCGCCCACGTGAAGATGCCCACGAGGAAGAAGATCGTGAACGTGATCGCCAGCAACACGCCGTGGGCGGTGAGGACGGTGTAGTAGTCGACCGAGTCGATAAAGCGGAGGTAATCGGTTCGGTGGAGCGCCTGCACGAGGCCAAGCGAGCCGCCGATCGCGAGTGCGAGGAAGGAACTCCAGAACGCCGCCGAGATCAGTCGCGCTTCGGAGGGGAACTGGTCGACGTAGGCGTTACGCATCGCCATCACCTCCGTCGGCCGACGCGTTCCCGTCGTCCGCCACGACCGAGAGCGTCCCGCTTTCCTCGTAGTCGTCGACGGTCACGGTCCAGTCGTGGTCGCCCTCGCCGAGGTCGGCGGTGTCGACGGTAAACTCGACTTGCTCGGTGCTGTCGCCGGCCACCGTAACGTCTCGTTCGGACTGTTGTTCGCCGATTTCGAGCGTGGCCGTCGTCTCGAGGTCTTCCTGCATGCCGTTGCTCACGTTCGCGGTGATCGTCGTCTCGTTGCCCGCGTCGACCTCGTCGGGAGCCTCGACGGATAGCTCGGTCAGGTCGAATTCGTCCTCGGGGACGACGTTCAGTTTCCCTTCCATCGTGTGGTGATACTCACCGCAGTACTCGTTACAGAGGATACCGTACTCGCCCGGTTCGTCGAACTGGACGGTCATCTCCGAGACCTGCCCGGGGATGACCATCGTATTGACGTTCGTTCCGACGACCGAGAAGCTGTGTGTCACGTCCCGACTCGTCACGTAGAAGGTTACTTCGCTGTTCGCCGGCACCTCGATTTCCGCCGGACTGTACGACCACGCCTGCGCGACGACGGTGACCTCGTACTCGTTGCCGCCGACGTGTTCGACGCCGGGCTCGGCGAAGCGTTCGTCGTCGTTGATCTCGGCGGGATCGATGCTGCCGGCCTCGTCGTCGATCATCGCGATGCCGGGGCCGACCGCACCGTAGGTAATCGTCGCGATGAAGCCGACGATCAACACCATCGCCGCGGCTAACCACACTTTTTCGTACGTGTGGATATTCATGCCAGCCCCACCCCCAACAGAACGGGCTGGAGCGCCCCGACCACGGTCGGCCCGTTGCCGAGGAACTCCACGAAGTACATGAACAGCCACAGCAGTACCAGTATCAAGAAGTAGATCCCGATAAGGATCGCCGTCCCGACGGGATCATACTCGTCGTGACCGATCTCCCGAACTCGATCGGTCTCCTGCTTTTCTGTTGCCGAAGCCATACGAGTGGGTACGGAAGGGTGTGGACTTACGACCGGTCGTATTTCCCGCCGATTGGGAAATCCGTGGGGTATTAAGCTGTCAGCACGCCCAGTGGAGCGTATGACTCTCGAGTCTGTCACGCCGCGACACGCGGCTGCCATCGGACTGGTCGCCTTCGTTCCGGTACTGGTCTATGCAGTTACGAACTCGGTGCTCGCCGGCGTCGTCAGCGGGATCAACCTCCTGCTCATTTACGGATCGCTGTACGTCGCCATGTCCCCGGTCGAGGGCGGGCACGGTCACGACCACGACGGGAGCGGCACGGCGAGTTGACGGCCGCGCTCTCGATGACAGCCGTTCCCCTCGCGCTCTCATCCGCCGGCCTCGAGAACGCGGACCTGCTCGTCCTCGTCGTCGTCGGCCTGTTCGCGGGCGCACACTGTCTGGGCATGTGCGGCCCGCTGGTGACGACCTATGCCGATCGGATCGGGGCCGCAAGCGAGAAGCGCCGCGAGGACGCCCTTTCGGCCTTCGAAGTCCGCCAGCACGCGCTGTTCAACCTCGGGCGAACGGCGAGTTACGCGGCTATCGGCGGCCTGTTCGGCCTGCTCGGCGCAGCGACCATCGCCTCGAGCGAGACCGTCGGCGCGGTCGGCAACGGCGTCAGGGGGGCGATCGGCATTCTCGTCGGTTTCGCGATTATCGTGAGCGGGAGCTACTACCTGCGGGGGAAAACCTCCGTTCCCGGTCACGGCCTCCCCTTGGTCGGCTCGCTGTTTCGCCGCGTCTCCGGGGCGCTCTCGAGCCGAATCGATCGCCTCGCGACGTCGCCCGGGATCGTCGCGCTCGGCGCGGTTCACGGGTTCATGCCGTGTCCGATCATCTACCCGGCCTACCTCTACGCGTTCGCGCTCGGGTCGCCGACCCGCGGCGCGCTCTCGCTGGCCGCGCTCGGAGTCGGGACGGTACCGACGCTGTTCGCGTACGGCACGATCTTGACCGCGCTCGAGCCCGACACGCGCGTGCGACTTCATCGCGGGCTGGGCGCGGCGTTCATCGTCCTCGGCTACATTCCCCTCTCACACGGACTGATGCTGTACGGGGTTCACCTGCCCCATCCGCCGATCCCGTTCGCACAACTCTAACATGAGCAGAGACCCGCAGCCGACCGCGAACTCGTCTGCACCGACGCCGGAGCCCGCCGTCTCGGCGCGCCCGGCTCCCGAGACGGACCCGGGGGCGGCGACCGACGCCGATACCTGCGACCTCTGTGACCTGCCGACCCCCGCCGATCCGGTCACCGACCCCGACGCCGACGGCTCGTTTTGCTGTCGGGGCTGTCTCGAGGTCGCTCGGACCCTCGAGACGGCCGACAACGCGCCGGACGAATCCGCGTTACAATCTCGGATCGGCCAGCCGGACGGGGACAAGGATCGCAGCCCCGACCTCGCCGATCTCGACGGCGAGGATGCTTTCCTTTCGGTGGAGGGAATGCACTGCTCGACGTGTGAAGCCTTCCTCGAGGCGACCGCGGAGCGCGAGGCGGGAATCCTCGGCGCGACGGCCAGCTACGCGACGGACACGATTCGGATCGCCTACGACCCCGACCGGATTACGGCCGCAGACCTCCCCGACCTCGTCTCCGGCCACGGCTACACCGCGACCGACCGCTCTGCCGACGCCGACGCCGAGGGGACGGACGACAGCGTTGCCGCGCTCTTGCTCGGCGCGTTCTTCGGGATGATGGTGATGGTGTGGTACGTCCTCTTTCTCTACCCGACCTACTTCGGCTACGATCCCGTCGCCGACTTCGGCGGCTACGACGGCGCGTTCCTCGCGGCGAACATCTGGTTGATGACGTCCGTTATCCTGTTCTATACCGGATTCCCCATCCTCCGCGGCGCATTCGTCAGCCTCCGTGCCGGCCGGCCGAACATGGACCTGCTCGTCGCGACGGCCGCGCTGGGATCGTACAGCTACAGCGCGGTCGCGACGGTGCTCGGCCAGTCACACCTCTACTTCGACGTCACCGTCGCGATCGTCCTCGTCGTGACCGCCGGCGGCCACTACGAACGGGCGGTCAAGCGCCGGGCGACCGGTCTCCTCTCCGAGCTGACCGAACGGCAGGTCGACGAGGCCCGACTCGAGGACGGCGAGACGGTGCCACTCGAGGCCGTCGAGCCCGGCGACCGGCTCCTCGTGCGACCGGGCGAGCGGGTGCCCCTCGACGGCGAGATCGCCGAGGGGACCGCCGCGATCGACGAGTCGCTCGTGACCGGCGAGTCCCTCCCCGTCGAGAAGGCGTCCGGCGACTTCGTCCGCGGCGGGACCGTCGTCACCGACGCGCCGATCGTCGTCGAAGTCGGCGCGGAGGCCGAGAGCACGCTCGACCGACTCGTCTCCCTGCTCTGGTCGATCCAGAGCGCCCGGCCCGGCGTCCAGCGGCTCGCGGACAAGCTCGCGACGGTCTTCGTCCCGCTCGTCGTCGCCCTCGCCGTCGGGACCGCGACCGTCTTGCTCGCGACCGGCTCGAGCGCGTCGACGGCCCTGCTGGTCGGCCTGACAGTTATCATCGTCTCCTGTCCCTGCGCGCTCGGGCTGGCGACCCCGCTGGCGATCGCCGCGGGGATTCGGACCGCCGCGGAGCGCGGGATCGTCGTCGCCGCGGAGACGATCTTCGAGGACGCACCGGATGTCGACACTGTCGTCCTCGACAAGACGGGAACGCTCACGACCGGTGCGATGGCCGTCGACGCCGTCCACCCCGTCGATGCGGACGAGACCGGTGCCGACGAACTGCTCTCCTGCGCCGGCGCGGTTGAGGCGCTCTCCGAGCACCCGATCGCGGAAGCCGTCGCCGACGCCGCCTCGGCGTCCGCGCGCGAAGACGCTGCGGCCGATGCCCCCGCAGCCGACAGCCCGACCGCGAGCGACGTCGAAAGCTTCGAGCGCGCTGACCGGGGCGTCAGCGGACTCGTCGACGGCGAGCGTGTCGCCGTCGGCCACCCCGACTTCTGCCGCGAGCGCGGGCTGGCGGTTCCCGCCGCCCTCGAGTCCCGAGTCGACGACATTCGCGCCGCCGGCCGCGTTCCGGTCGCCGTCGGGTGGGACGGGCGGGTCCGCGGCGCGATCGCCGTCGGCGACTCGCGGCGCGAGGACCTCGAAGACGCGCTCGAGACACTGTCCGCGGGCCGCGAGATCGTCGTCCTCACCGGCGACGAGGGGCCGGCGGCCGAGCGGGTCCGCGACCTCGAGGGCGTCGACGAGGTCTTCGCCGGCGTTCCGCCGGAGGCGAAGGCGGAAACCGTCGACCGGCTTCGAGCGCGCGGAACGGTTGCGATGGTCGGCGACGGGAGCAACGACGCGCCCGCGCTGGCCGCCGCGGATGTCGGCATCGCGATGGGTGGCGGGACGAAACTGGCGACGGAGGCGGCCGACGCGGTGATCGTCGACGACGACCTCGCGGCCGTCGCCGAGACGCTCGCTATCGCGACGGGGACCCACCGCCGGATCCGACAGAACCTCGGCTGGGCGTTCGCCTACAACGCGGTCGCGATCCCGCTCGCGGTCGCCGGACTGTTGAACCCGCTCTTTGCCGCCATCGCGATGGCGGCGAGCAGTGCACTCGTCGTCTGTAACTCGGCGCGGTCGATCTGATCGGTCGACCGCCGACCGCGATTTCGTCGGCTGGTCGACGACCGCGGCTTCGGTTCGATCTAGTCGTCCGCCGCGTCGGTCGCGTCCGTCGTATCCGCGCCATCGCCGTCGTCGCTCGTCACGACTCGCTCGACTTCCCGCCGCTCGCCGTTCTCGTAGACGTACGTCGTTCCCTCGTCCTCGTCGTGGGTCCGCCGGTGGCTCCCGTCACAGAACGGAAACGAGTCCGATAGCCCGCACCGACAGACCGCGATATCTCCCTTCTCGTCGTCGATATCCGACGGCTCGAGTTTGCGCGGTCCCGTCTCCTCGAGTTCGACCAGTCGTGTCATCGGGCGTCTCTCCGGTCGCCGACTGTAAAACCGTTCGCTCGCGGCCACGAACGGCCCGCACCGGCCTTTCGAGCGGATCGGTGACACGCACCACCCCTTTCGGGAACGGCAAGGTTCTTGGTTCGGGTCTCGGATATCGAAACGAGAACAGAGATGTCGTTCCACGCCGCGGCAATGCCGACGGCGATCGCGCTCGCGGTCGTCAAGACGCTCGTGCTCATGGTCGGCGGCGTGATCACGTTCTTCGCGTACAAGGCCTACCAGCGCACGCGACAGCCGGCGCTTGGCTACCTCTCGCTCGGATTCGGTCTCGTCACGCTCGGACTGGTACTGGCCGGCATGCTGTACGAACTCCTCGACGTGCCGCTGATGACCGGCGTCTTGCTCGAGAGCCTGTTAGTGCTCGCCGGCTTCCTCGTGATCGCGCGCTCGCTGTATGTCACGTGAGTCGCGCCGGCGACCTCGAGTGAGACCGGGACTGCGGTGCTCCTCGCTTCGATCGGGCCCGTCGGGACGCCTCGACGCGGGATCGCGGGTGACCCAAATCGTTTTGGGAACAGTCGTATGGGTCCGACCGTGATTTATCGGACTACGGCAGGACAGACGGCACTGAACCATGGAGCTCGTCCCTGCCGTCGTACCCCCTTCCCCCTTCCTTCCGTCCTCCTGACGACTGCGCGGCCGATGGCCAGTCATCGTCGTCCGACTCTCGAGTCGACCAGACTCGGCCCGAGCCGCGGCAGTACATTCCGCACCGTAACCACCCACAGGTAAGTAGGCCCCGGCTCGAGTTGGGACTATGCACGCCGATGCCGACGACGCGAGGACGCCCAGCGGTCGCGTTTTGAGTCGCTCCCACCGATCCGCTCCGGCGGGTGATCGGCCATGAGCGGGTCCGACGAGCCCGAGATGGTCGTCGGCGCGGACGCCTTCACTGATCGGGGTGCGGGCCTCGAGGTGGCGGTCGTCGGCGCGGGGGCCGTCGGCGCGACCGCGGCCTACGACCTCGCACGCGAGGGCGCGGACGTGACCCTCTACGATCGCGACACCGTCGCGAGCGGCGCGTCCGGGCGGGCGGCGGGGATCTGCTACGACGCCTTCGCGGACGGACTCGACGCCGAGATCGCCAGCGACGCGATCGAGCGGTTCCGCGCGTTCTCGGGCGACGACACGTTCCCGTTCGTCGAGTGTCCCTACGTCTGGCTCGCCCGCGAGGGCGATGCGGACCGGGCCGACGCCATCCGCGAACAGGTCCGTCGCATGCAGGACAACGAGATCGTCGCCCTCGAGATGGACGCCGACGCGCTCGCCGACCGCTTCCCCGCGTTGCGAACCGACGATGTCGCCGTGGCAGGTATCGCCGGCGCGGCGGGTTACACCGATCCCGCGAAATACACGGCCTGTCTCGCGGCTGCAGCGACCGGTGCCGGTGGGACCCTCGAGACCGAGACGCCGGTCGCGGTGCGGACCGATCCCGCGCGGGTCGTCCACCCCAACGGCGAGGTCCGCGAGGTCGACGCGGTGCTCGTGGCCGCCGGTGCGCGCACGAAGGCGCTGCTCGCGGACGCGGGCATCTCCCTCGCGATGAAACCCTACCGCGTACAGGCGCTCGTCGCGGACGCCACCCTTGCAGAACCGATGTGTTACGACGCGAGCGGTGACTTCTACCTGCGACCCCACGCCGACGGCGTCCTCGCCGGCGACGGCACCGAGGAACGCGAGGCCGATCCCGACGCGTACGATCGCGACGCGGACCCGACGTTCGCCGACGATCTCCTCGAGCGGGTCACACACCGGGTACCGAGGGTCGCGGACGGGGACCTCGAGCGGGCGTGGGCCGGCCTCTGTACGGCGACGCCGGATCGGGATCCGCTGGTCGGGCAGATCGACGAGGGGCTGTACGTCGCGACCGGCTTCCAGGGCCACGGGTTCATGCGCTCGCCGGCGATCGGCGCGCGACTCGCGGAAGAAATACTCGGCGGGGCGGGGATCGACGCTTTCGATCCGACGCGGTTCGACGGCGACGAGTCGTTCGACGTCGTCGAGGGGATGGCCCTCGACCGGGACTGAGCGGTTCGAGTCAGTCCTCGACGGTGACCGGTTCCGTGTCCGTCTCCGTTTCTTGCTCGATAGTTGCGTCGGTCCGACCTTTCGTCTTAGCCTCGGAGTCCGAGTCAGCGTCGCCGTCCGCCTCGAGTCCGTCCGGCGTTCCGGTTCGGCCGGCGTCGTCGACCGCCGAGTCTTTCGGGAGTTCAACGCTCAACGTCCCCGTTTCGCTGAGTCGAGCCGTTCCGGCGTCGGGGTCGACGACGGCGTCGGTCGGGAGTTCGGCTTCGCCGTTCAGTGACATGCCGCGGCCGGGGAACCGCATCTCGTAGCCCTCGCGGAACTGGCGGAACCGGTCGATGCGGATCTTGATGTTCCCCTCGAGATAGCGGACCTGCACGTCGTCCGGTTCGGCACCGGGCGCGTCGAAGACGACGCGATACGAGGTGTCGGTCTCGAGGATATCGACGGGGAGCGATCGGTGGTTCTGGACGCGACCGTTCGCGCGGCCGATCTGACGGTAGAGTGTGCTGCCGACCGATTTTCCGATATCTTTGAGACTCACGGGGTTTCACCTCGGGCGGCGTGTGCGACGCGGGCGGCGGTCGTGGGGACCGAGAGAAGGGCGTGACAGTACATGGCAGAGATGGCCGTACAGACGGCTATGTCAGCCCTGTTCATATCCCTTTCGCCGGGTTCAAAAGAAACGTCTGACGAAGTCGTCAGTTCCCAGTTGGGTCCCGACGGTGTGAGAACGGAGACGGGCACCGGTCAGAGTTCGACCCGCTCGAGACAGTCGGTCCCCCCACAGACCGGACACGACAGTTCCGAGACGCTGAAATCGTCGGGGACGTCGTACGTGTAGTGGTTCTCGAAGATGTCGAGAAAACAGTCCTCGTCGGTACAGACGATTTCTTCCGTCGGCGGCATATCGGCTCTTGGGGGGCCGAACTAATCAACATTGGCTTCACCCACGACGACTGCAGGGACCGACCGCGGTCCGGGTATCCGTCTGCCGACCGGTTGTTTGGACGCGTTTGTCCCTACCCATATGGCGCGCTCGGCTAACCTCTTCGACATGTCCGACTCAGTTAGCCCGCCACTCGAGCGAAACCCGGCCGACGGAACGTATCACGTTTCCCGGGAGTGGACGGCGTCGCAATCGACGACGGTCGCCATCGTCACCGTCATCGACGCCATCCCCGCTCTCGAGTTCGCCGAAACCGAGACCGTCCACGATCGGGTCGACCCGGACGCGCTAGATGCGCTGTTCGAACCGACCGCTGCCGGCCCGCGCCCGGCCGGTAGTTGCATTCGGATCCCCTTCCGGAGCTTCACCGTCGTCGTCCACAGCGACGGCGAACTCGTCGTTCGGCCGGCATCGCTCGAGACGGCGGAGCAGTGACACGCTCAGTCCGCGGACGCCGACTCTCGGCGCTCGAGACTGCGTTCGACGCCGGGGACGAGCCGGGTGATGACCGCCGACCCGTCGCGGTCCCTGACGACGAGTCCGTTGTCCGCGAGCGTCGAGAGGTGGTGGGTCACCGTACTCGGGTCCCGGTCGAGTTCGTCCGCCAGCGCCGTCGTCTGTGCCGGCCCGTGCTCGGCCAGCGTCTCGAGTATCCGACGGGTCGCCGGCTTCTCGAGCGCCGTCCGGAGTGCGATATCGATCTCGTCGGTCGTATCCGCGCGACGGTAACAGCGCTTCCCACGGACTTTCTCCGAGTCGATCAGACCCTCCTCCTCGAGAATCCGGAGGTGGTGTCGGACCGTCGACAGCGACGCGTCGGTCGCCGCCGCGACCGCGGAGAGGTTGATCCCCGGCTCGTCCGCGATCGTTCGATAGAGCTCCCGCCGGGAGTCGTGCTCAAGCGGATCGGAGTCGTCGAACCGGCTGTAGCGGAACAGCCCGCCGAGGTATCGCCACCCGCCGTCGGAGCCCGCCCGCTCGAGGGTGGTCGCCGCCATGCGAACCGTCCCCTGCAGCGACGATGACTGCCCGACGACGACCGTCGCGGTGCCGACCGACGACGCGTTGGCGGCCGCCGCAGTGAGCAGGGTCGCGAGCGCGATGCTGGCACCTTCACCCGGCCCTGACGACTCGTCGGGGTCGGATTCGGTCTCAGCGTCGGTCGCGTCCCCGCCGTCCGCGGTCACGGCAGTGCCGTTTCCACCCCCATCACCCGCCGTCGGCCCCCCGCGGCCGTTGTCGGGATCGGATTCGGTCCCGTCACTCGAGTTGGCCGAATCCGCGGGCTCGGTGGCGTTTGCCGAGTCATCGGCGCCGTCCGGCGTGTCCGAGTGATCGGAATCGTCAGGGTCGTCCGGATCATCCGGATCGTCGGAATCATCAGCGTCGTTCGGATCGTCAGGGTCGTCAGGGTCATCCGGATCGTCGGGATCATCAGCGTCGTCAGGATCGTCCGTATCGGCTGGATCGTTCGAGTCACTGGTATCGCTCGTATCAGCCGGGTCGTCCGAGTCACTGGTATCGCTCGTATCCGCGGGGTCGGTAGAGTCGTCCGTGTCGTTCGGGTCGTCGGGATCATCCTGACTGCCGGAACTGGTCGTATTGTCCGTCTCGGTTGTCCCATCAGAACCGTCGGAACCGGTCGTCTCGTTCGTCTCGGTCGTCCCATCCGTATCATCGAGATCATCCGGGTCGTCGGGGTCGTCGGGATCGTCAGGGTCGTCAGGGTCATCGGGATCGTCCGGGTCATCGGAGTCGTTCTGTACTGCGAGTACCGACTGGGTTGCACTCGAGTCGGCTGTCACTGTCTCATGTTCGGGACCGGTGGTGACCGTTGCCGCGGCTCCGGCGGTGAACGCCGTCGCGACGAGTGCGACGACGAGACTCGCACACAGCATCGTGCGCACGGTCGTCTTCCGGGTCATGAGCTCGAGGTATCGATCGTGACGGACTCGCGATCGTCAGTGCAGCAGGCCGGGTTGTCTGGGATCGACCGACCGAGCGCTGTGGCTCGGCGCGTACCAGTCGGAGGGCCGGATTGACGCGGTTTCTCGCAGCTATTCACGATAATTGAAGGCTTCATCCATTAAATTACTGCAGTCGCTCCCACGAGTCGGCGGGCCGGCAGCGTCGGACTCGCAGCGATCGATCGACGGCGTGTAGTCACCGTTTTATCGCTCGAGGCGCTACCGGGAGCCATGACTGACCCCGAGACGCTGTCGGTGACGATCGTCGACGGCTACGTCGACGAGCCCGCTCACTTCGGGGTGCCGCCGTACATCTCGACGTATCCGCGGTACGCGGCGGGTGCGCTCGTCGACGCGGGCGTCCCGCGCGAACAGATCACGTATCACACGATCGATCGGCTCCGCGACGAGCCCGACTACTGGCGGGATGTCGACGAGGCCGACCTTATGATCTATCTCGGCGGCATGACCGTTCCCGGCAAGTACGTCGGCGGGACGCCCGCCGAACCCGACGAGGTCCGCAAACTCGCGTGGACCGCCAACGGCACGAGCCTGATGGGCGGCCCCGTCAAGTTCGGTGTCGGCGACGAAAACGCCGGCGCGACGGAGACCGAACGGCAGGATCTGGACTTCGATTTCGTCGCCAAAGGCGACGTCGAGGCCGCCGTCTACGATCTGGTCGAGAGCGGCCTCGAGGGCTTCAACAACCGGATGCGTGACCTCGACGAGGTGTCGCGGTGGGCCCGAGAAGGCGCGTTCATCGTCGAACAGCATCCCAACCACCCGGAGTATCTCATCTGCGAACTCGAGACCTCCCGCGGTTGCGCGTATCGCTGCTCGTTCTGTACGGAACCGCTCTACGGCAACCCAGAGTTCCGGCCGCCGCCGACGGTCGTCGGCGAGGTCGACGCCCTCTCGAACTACGGGGTGAAACACTTCCGAATCGGTCGGCAGGCCGACATCCTCGCTTACGGTGGCGATGGCGAGGCCCCCAATCCCGACGCCCTGCGCCAGCTCTACAGCGGCATCCGCGAGGTCGCGCCCGATCTCGAGACGTTGCACCTGGACAATATGAACCCCATCACGATCGTGGAGTGGCCCGAGCAGAGCCGCGAGGGGATCCGGATCATCGCCGAGCACAACACGCCCGGCGACACGGCCGCCTTCGGCCTCGAGTCGGCAGACCCGGTCGTCCAGGAGGAGAACAACCTGAACGTCACCGCCGAGGAGTGTTTCGAGGCGGTTCGAATCGTCAACGAGGAAGCGGGGTGGCGACCTGACGGCGACAGGGACTCGGCACCGAACTTCGGCGACGATACATCGCGTCGCCTGCCGAAGCTCCTCCCCGGAATCAATCTCCTCCACGGGCTCAAAGGCGAGCGCGAGGAGACCTACGAACGCAACCGCAAGTTCCTCCAGCGGGTCTACGACGAGGGCTACATGCTCCGCCGGATCAACATCCGGCAGGTGATGGCCTTCGACGGCACCGACATGTCCGACACCGGGGCCGAGATCGCCAGAGACCACAAGAAGCTGTTCAAACAGTACAAACAGCAGGTCCGCGAGGAGATCGACAACCCGATGCTCGAGCGGGTCGCCCCGCCCGGGACCGTTCTCCGAAACGTCCACCTCGAGTACCATCAGGACGGTAAGACATTCGGCCGCCAGCTCGGCACCTACCCGCTGCTGGTCGGCATCCCGGGCGAGCGCGAACTCGGCCGGACGATCGATGTCGCCGTCGTCGACCACGGCTACCGCTCGGTGACCGGCGTCCCTTACCCGCTCGATCTCAACGCGGCTTCGATGGACGAACTCACAGCCATCCCCGGCATCGGCGACAGCACGGCCGGCGACATCGTCGTCAACCGGCCCTACGAGGCAATCGCCGATGCCGATCTCGGGACCGAGTTCGATCTCTCCCAGTTCATGACGACGCGGCCGCTCGAGCCGGCAGACTAAGCCCAACATCTAATCGGACGGCTACCCCGTAACCGACCGTGGCGGTGCCCGTTCGCGCGATCCCAAGAGGATTTCCCCGTCAATCGACGGCTCGGTGTCGGTAGTTCTATTATGGAGGGGAATCAGAGGTGAAATCGAGGGTCTGCCTGTGGAAATATCTGAAAAGCTGCTGTGTCTGTTCAGTACGGACGTTTCGGAAGAGGAGGATCGATACGTCATCGAGGTACCCCGCCAAGAGGTCGAGACCGGCGACATCGACCCGGGCGAGGTCTACCGCGTCGCGCTCATCTCGCGCGAGGATGAGGTCGCAAGCGACGACGACGCCTCGACGACGGCCACACCCCAGAGCGCGCCATCGGAGCCGCAGCCGCCGGTCGACGTCGGCGAAACGCGCTATGTCGAGATCGAAGATATCGGCAAACAGGGCGATGGCATCGCCCGCGTCGAACGCGGCTACGTCATCATCGTTCCCGGTGCCGATGTCGGCGAGCGTGTCAAGATCGAAGTCACCGAGGTCAAGTCGAACTTCGCCGTCGGCGAGATCATCGAAGACACGTTCTAGAAACGACCTTTTTTGCCGGGGACATCGGCCGGCGTCGAAGACGCCGGCCTCAATCCCCAGCAAAAAATCTCGACCAAAAAAGGCCGAGCGCTCGCTCCGCTCGCGCTCGGTGAAACGGCGCGCTCCGCGCGCCGTACAGGACCGCCACTAAGAGTTTTCATCGCTTGAACCACGGCGATTCCGCCCCGGTTCACTCCTCGAGCGGCGTCCCGTCGATCCGCTTTGGGCCTTCGGAGTCGTGGACGACGACCTCGCCGGGGGCCGGACTGGCGGGTTCGTACTCGTCTCGAACGGCGATGGCCTCCTCGAGTTCTCGGACCGCCCGCTCTTTCAGCGCTCGAGCTAAGTCCTCGGCGTCGTCGCGCGAGATGTCGCGCCCGAGTCCCTCGCACTCGTGGGCGCGAACCACGCCCGCCTCGTCGACCGCTTCGCCCATCGGCTGGCTGGTGCCCGAAAGCGCCACGCTGAACGGATAGGTCTGACAGATCAGCGGCCGGTCACCGTGTGCGGTACACGCACCCGTGCCCGAGTCGTCTTCCTCGTAGAAGGTACAGTCGCCGCAGTCGTCGGTCTGGAGGGCCCACTCGAAGGTCTCGCCCTCGAGGTCGCCGGCCTCGTTCTCCGAGAGTCCGTAGGGCATGGGCCGGGCGATGTCGCGCCAGTCGTAGTCGCCGTCGTACTCGTCGCTTTCCTCGAGGTCACGCACTTCGTCCGGGAACACCGTCGCGGTGTGGTCGTCCTCGGCCTCGCCCGTACAGCAGGCTCCACAGCGGGTACACTCGAAGCCGATCGACTCGATTGCGTCCGCGAGGTCGTCGATGGCGAGTCGGCGGGCGTCCTCGAGTTCGGCGTCGAGCGATTGCACACCACAGTGGACGCGGTCGACGCGGAAAAGTCAGTCGTCCGCGCCCGCAGCCGCTTTCGCTGTCGCTCGCTCGCCGTCCCACTCGACCCGCCCCTCGACGGCGAGTTTCTCGAGGTGGGCGGCGACCGTCGCTTGCGCCAGGTCGCGCACCCCCGAGAGGTCCTTTTCGTAGGCCGCTTCGAGGATCTCCTCGAGGGTCTCGGATCCGTCGGTGACGGCCTCGAGCACCCGCGCTTCGCGCTCGGCGCGATGAGAGAGCAGGCGCTCGAGGGTTGCACGGGGTGCGTCGATTTCGGGGCCGTGGCCGGGAGACAGTGTGGGCGGATTGATCGCCCACAGTCGTCGCAGGGTCGTCACGTACGCGCGCATATCACCCTCGGGCGCGCCGACGACGACGCTCCCCTCGCGGACGGCGCAGTCGCCACAGCAGATCGGGCCGCCGCGGCCGGCCTCGAGTGCGACGTGGTCCGGAGCGTGGCCCGGCGCGTCGAGGACGCGAACGCGCTCGTCGCCGAGCGGAATCGTCGTCCCCGGGGTGAACGTGCGGTCCGGCTCACAGCCCGTCGCGTCGCGAAACCGGTCGGTCCGACCGTAGCGGGCCCAGACCGTCGCGTCGGTTTCCGCGGCGTAGGCGGCGACGGCACCGACGTGGTCGGGATGGGTATGGGTGACGAGGATGTGTTCGACGGCGTGGTCGCGGACCAGCCGGTCGAGGCCGTCGGTGCGCGCCGCGGGATCGACGAGAACTGCCGGCTCGGGATCGGAGTCGGAGCGTTGGCGTCCTCCGTCGGGAGTCGTCGCCGTCGATGGTCGGAGCAGATAGGCGTTGGTTTCGCCGCCGGGGGCGCGCGTCGCGACTGGGAGCGACCGGGAAACGAGATCCATACGTCGACATGCGACCGAGCGAAAAAGTGAATATCGACGGCCCCGGTCCCCCCGTGACCGTGACGACTGCGTCGCACCCGCCGCGAGACGCGATCGATTCGTCGCTGAATCGGTTC
>NZ_AOID01000002.1 GCF_000337195.1 Natrinema versiforme JCM 10478
CCTGCTTGCGGGCGTCCCGGAAACTGTATCGGGAGCCGACGAGGCCGACGTCCTCGAGTCGGTTGAGCGCGTAGCGGACGGTGCGGTCGGGAAGCAGCGATTCCTCGGCGAGTTGGCCCTGCGAGAGCGGCGAATCGGTCTCGAGCACCTTCGCGACGAGCTTCGCGCTCGGCGGCAGATCGCGGAGCCGGTCGCGGTATTCGTCCTCCGACAGGGTTTCTTCGGCAGCAGCGCCACGGTCCTCGGCTGTACTCATGCTCATACCTACGTGAGCGGAATCGGCAATGGTAAAGCTTCCCTATATGTGGATACGAATAATGCAGTTTGTATAAGGTGTATGAATGAGGTATTAACACAGAACTTTCACCCCCGTGTTTCGGCGGTATCCAGCGTCGTAATTGACGGGTGTCGGCCCGATTCGAGGCCAGTCCGTGACCGGGACGGAATCGCCGGCGGACTCCAGTATCGTTTTATCCTATCGCAACAGTAGATTCGCCCAGTGTGAAAGGACAGGAGTGGTACCAAGCCGACGATATCGCCGAGGAATACGACGACAAGCGGTTCTCCCAGGGCGGACAGCTGATCGACCGCCGGGAGAAAAAGGCCGTCCTCGAGGCCATCATGCCCGTCGAGGACCGGAAGGTCCTCGAGATCGCCTGTGGTACCGGGCGGTTTACGGTCATGCTGGCCCATCAGGGTGCCGACGTCGTCGGACTGGATATCTCGGCGGCGATGCTACAGCAGGGACGGCGGAAGGCCCAGAACGCGGAGTTAGCCGGGACACTCGATTTCCTCCGCGGCGACGCGGGGCGATTACCGTTTCCGGACGACCACTTCGATACCGTCATCGCAATGCGGTTTTTCCACCTCGCGGACGATCCAGAGGCGTTCTTAGAAGAGATGCGCCGGGTCTCCCGCGATCAGATCGTCTTCGATACGTTCAACCGGTTTTCGACGCGGAGCGTCTACAACTGGGCGCTCCCGATGGGGTCGCGGCTCTACTCGAAGAGCGAAGTGGCGGTCCTCCTCGCGAAGACGGATCTGACCCTCGTCGACGTCGAGGACGACTTCCTCCTTCCGTACGGCCTGTACCGATCGATCCCGAACGGGCTCGCGTCGCCGCTGCGCGCGCTCGATAACGCGGTCGGGGAGTTGCCGATCACCGACCACTTCGCGTCGGTGTCGTACTGGAACGCGCAGGTCCGCTGAGTCCCGGCTCGAATCCCATCTATTTACTATCAGGAGCCCCTATCGGGTGGTATGGAGCTCTCGGTAGTCGTCTCGACGCTCAACGACCGGGAGCGATTGCTGTCGTGTCTCGACGCCCTCGCGGAGCGGACGCCGGCATCGACGGAAGTCGTCGTCGTCAACGGCCCCTCCTCGGACGGGACGACTGGCGTGGTCCGCGAGCGGGACGATGTCGATGTCCTCGTCGAGATTTCGGAACGGAACGCGGGCGTCTCGCGCAACGCCGGCTTCGAATTCGCCACCGGCGATGTCGTCGCCTTCCTCGACGGCGAGTACGCGATCGATCACAGCTGGTACGCCGCGATCGAGGAGTCGATCGCCGACGAGACGCCGATCGTCACCGGCCCCGTGACCGGCGGTCCCGTCGGCGCGGACCTGCAGTCTCCGCGGCGGGTCGCTGGCCGATCGGTTTCCCTTTTTCACGGCGACAACGTCGCGTTCGAGCGATCCGTCCTCGAGTCCCTGGACGGATTCGATGAGTACCTCGAGGAAGAAAGCGAACGCGACTGTGCCCACCGCGTGGCCGGACTCGGCCACGAGGTGTCGTGGGCGGCGACGATGGCCGCCCGCTGTGAAGTCGGGACCGACGGCGGCCGGGCCGACCCCGATTGGGGGGCGACCTACCGGTCGCTGTCCTACCGGCTCGCGAAGAACTACGGGCTGCGGCCGGCCGTCCTCGCCCGGACCGCCGGGAGCGCGCTTCGGGACGGCCTCAGCGGTGTTCGTCGGCTGGCGTCGGGCGAGGCGACGCCGACGGGGTGGGTGGGTGACGGAACCGATGTCGCCGCAAACGTCACGCGCGGGCTCTGGGACGGCGTCCGCGCCCGCTATGCCGATCGCTCGAGCAAGCGAAATCCCAACGGGCTCTCGACGCGACACGACCGGGCGGTCCGGGTCTACGACCGGCGCTGACCGATCGCGAACCCGCTGTAGCCCTGATGGCGGGCGTCAGGCTTTCTCCCACGGTTTCGTCTCGGCGTCGACGAACTCGAATATGTCCGCGAACTCCGCGGGTAGCTGCTCTTCGGCGTGGGCCAGTTCGCCGCCGGGAACCCGTTCGCTGACGAGTTCGACGACGGCCTTGATCCGGTAGACCGCCTCCGGCCGGTCGATGGTCGACGGTCGCCCGTACGACGCCTCGAGGTCCAGATCGTCGTAGTTCAGTCGCTCGAGCACCCGATCGACGAACGTGTCGTAGTCATACGCTTGGCCGTCGTCGGCGGCCAAGAGATACCGATCGATCTCCATCGGGAGCGGGCTCGCGATGTCCGTCGCGCCGCCCTCCCCGACGCGCTCGCCGAGCGTCTCGAGGACGGCTCGCGTCGTTCGGACGGCTTCGGCTTGGGTCCCGGCCTCGATTCGGTGCTGTACCTCGCCGATGAAGTCGGTGTAGCTCGTGCTCATGATCGTCCGGGACTCGAGACTGTCGGCAGTGGGGTGGAAAAACGCTGTCCGCGGATTCGCAAGGACCTCCGAGTCTCGGGCTGTACCGGCGGCGACCGCGCCAAACCACTGCTAGAACTGCGCCGGTGCGAGCGCCTCGATGGTCGTCTCGGTCACGTCGCTCGAGGCCGGCTCCGGAACGACGACGATCGGGTGGTCGATCCCCGTCTCGGCGACGAGCGTCCGCAGTTGCTTGCGGGCTTCCTCCGGCCGCCCGGCCACGCCGAGATCGGCGAGCATCGCGTCGGTGACCGCGCTCGCGGCGTCGTCGCGCTCGCCGGCGCGCCACGCGTCTGCGATCCGATCCGCCTCGTCCGGAAACGCCGTCGCGACCGCGCGCCGGTAGCCCTCGCCGCTCCCGACGTAGTAGGCGACGTGTCGCCGCAACACCTCGCGGGCCTCGCTCGGATCGTCGCTGACCGCCGACGGGACGTACGGCGCGATCGTGATCTCGTCCGGCTCTCGGTCGCGCTCTCGCGCGGCAGCCGCGACCTCCCCGAAGGCGTCCTCGAGCCGCGAGAACGGAATATTGTGCGGGATCCAGCCGTCGCAGAGCCGGCCGACGACGCGGCGGTTCGCCGGTCCGAGGCCGGCGTGATAGATCGGCACCGCGGTCTCGATCGACGGGAAGTTCGCCGCCTCGAGCAGTTCGCCCTCGTAGTCGACCGGATCGCCGGTCCCCGACGTGAACTCGCGGACGAGTTCGATCGTCTCGTGGGCGCGTCGTACCGGTCGATCGAACGACATCCCGTGGAGGCCCTCGACCGCGGCGGCCGTGCTCGTCCCGAGTCCGAGCGTGAACCGACTGTCGGTGGCGTCCTCGAGCGAGGCGGCCGTCATCGCGAGGACCGCTGGCGAGCGCGAGTAGACGTTCAGGATCGCGGTCCCGATCCCGATCTCGTCGGTTCGACAGGCCATCTCGGTGGCCTGGACAACGCCGCTCGCCCCCCAGAGTTCGCCGACCCAGACGGCATCGTAGCCCCGGTCCTCGGCACGGACCGCGACGTCCGCGAGGTCCGTGTCGCCGAACGCCGTGACCATGAGTCCGGTTTCCATGCGCTTATCGTCGCTCTCCGGCGGCAAAAATCGACTCGTTCGTCGCAGCCTCGGAAACTGGGAGGCGGGAGACACCCCGACTGTCGCGATCGCCCCGAAATCCCGTTCGGCCCGCTCTCGCCGCCCTCCCTGCTCTCGCTTCAGCCGGCTCGTTAGGCCCGAACCGGGACTCGAGGCGGCCTCACGCCATCGACTCGGCCTCGAAGACGACCTCGCCGTCGACGATCGTCAGCGCGACCTCGATCTCGTCGATTCGGTCCGCCCGGTCCCACGGCGACTCCTCGAGCACCACTAGATCCCCGCGCTTGCCGGGCTCGATCGTGCCGAACCGATCCTCGTCGAAGCCAGCATACGCCGCGCCGGCGGTGTACGCTCGCAGCGCCTCGGTGACCGACAGCCGCTGTGCGTCGGTCGGTGCGTTCACCGCGTGATGGACGCCCAACAGCGGATCCAGCGGCATGCAGTCCGAACCGAACGCGAGGGGGACCCCGGCCTCGAGGACCCGCCGGAACCGGTTCGTCCGATCGCGCCGCCGCTCGCCGAGTCGCCGTTCGTAGAGTCCGCCGTCGCCGGCCCACCGGTGGAAGTTCGGCTGCATCGATGCGGCGATTCCCGCCGCGGCCATGCGCTCGAGGTGGTCGTCGGTCGCCAGCTCCGCGTGTTCGATCCGGTGGCGGGAGCCGCCGGGGTCGGCGGTCGCCTCGAGCGCGGACAGCGTCTCCTCGATCGCTTCGTCGCCGATGGCATGGACACAGAGCTGGAACCCCTCGGCGTCGGCCTGCTCAACGAGGGCGGCGAGGTCGTCGGGGGCGACGACCCACTGGCCGCGCTCGCCGCCCTCGGATTCGTCGGGGTCGCCGTCAGCTCGGTCGTCATTATTATCGCCGCCGGCGTCCGCGTACGGTTCTCGGAGCTTCGCCGTCCGACTGCCGAAACTGCCGTCGGAGAAGGACTTGATCGCGCCCGTCCGGACGCGGCTGGTCCCGTCGTTCGTCCCCAGTCCGACCTCGGTGAGGGCCTCAAGGTGGTCGCTCCAGTAGTCGATCCGTACGCGCAGCGGGAGATCGCCGTCGGCGGCCATGTCGCGGTAGACCCGCGGCGCGACCGAGCCCCGGATCTTGTCGTGGACGCCGGTGACGCCGCGCTCGACCGCGTCGCGCGTCGCGGCCTCGAGCACTTCCCGCATCTCCTCGCGGTCGGCCGTGAGTCGCTTCCTGACAGCCTCGGCCGCGTCCTCGACGGCGATCCCGGTCGGTTCGCCGTTCTCGTCTCGCAGATCGGCGTCGGGCAACTCCCCGGCGAGGCGCTCGAGCGCGACCGTGTTCAGCGACGCGGTGTGCAGATCGACCCGCATCGCGACGACCGGCCGGTCCTCGCTGACGCGGTCGAGATCCGCTCGAGTGAGCGGTGCCGGGTCCGTCTTCGGTCCCGTTCTCGTCTCCGTCCCTGTCCCCGTCCATTCGCTCTCGTCGTACCCGAACCCGAGGAGCCACTCGCGGTCGGGGTCGTCCGCGGCCAGTTCGCGGAGCCGCCTGATACAGTCCGCGGCGCTGTCGGCGGCCGAGAGGTCCGCGTGGACCAGATGCTGGCCCAGTTGTTCCATGTGGGTGTGCGCGTCGATGAACCCCGGCAGGACGACGCGGCCCTCGCAGTCGATCACGTCGGTTTCGACGCCCGCGAGGAACTCGATCTCGAATGTGTCTCCGAGGCGGACGATTTCGCCGTCGCGGATCGCGACCGCCTCGCTGACGGTATCGGGTTCGGTGAGCGTATGGACCTCCCCGTTGACCAACAGGAGGTCTGCAGCCGCCGTCATGGGAGAGTGCCCGCGGGCGAGTGTCAAAACAGTTGGGTCCGCGTCCTCGCCGGCCGGCTTCGCCGCTCGCGTGTCTGTCAGTAGGCACCGCCAACAGCCGAGACCGGAACGTAACGGCAGCTTACGGACCGAATTCGAGCGCAAGGTTGACTTGCCGGCACGTCGACCGGTTCGTATGCTCGATCGTGAAGATCGCATCGTCTTCGGATCGCTCCTCGCGCTCGTCCTCGCGATCGCCGGCTCGCTCGTCGTCGATCGCCAGTTCGGACTCGGGATTCAGGACTGGCCGCTCCTGTCGTATCTCCTGTTTGCCGGCGTCGCCGTGGCGCTCCCGCAACTGTATCTCGCGATCACCGACGACGAGACCGCTCGGAGCGGGGACCGATCGCGGAGCCGACTCCGGTTCGCCGCGGTGGCGACGGCGGCGTTCGCGCTCGCGTTCGCCGCCGACGCGGAGGGGCTGGCCCACCTGGTGATCGGGGTGATCGGCTCCGGCTCGCTCGTCGCACTGGTCTGTTACGAGGTTCTCACCGACTACCAATCCGCGAGCGACGAGTCGGTGACTCGGGTTTCCTAATCGCCGACGCGGCGGCCGTCGGCGAGTCTCGAGCGGCGGGATATCCCTCGAGCCGTCACGATCAGCAACTGTTAGGAGCCACCGCCCACTTGGCTGAGCCATGACAGACCCCGAGGACCTCGCCGAGCGAGTGCGCGAGGGCGACCTTCGTCTTCACGAACTCGAGGACCACGCCGACTACGACACCGCGGCCGAGGCGCGCCGGTTGCTCGTCGAGCGCGAGACGGGAACCGAACTCGAGGCGATCGGCGACTACGCGTTCCCCGCCGAGCGAGCGGACCCGAATATCGAGAACATGATCGGCGCAGCGCAGGTGCCGATGGGCGTCGTGGGTCCGGTGCCCGTTTCCGGCGGCGCAGCCGACGGTGAACACTACCTCCCGCTCGCGACGACCGAGGGCGCGCTGCTAGCGTCGGTCAACCGCGGGCTCTCCGTGATCCGCGCTGCTGACGGAGCCGATGCGCGCGTGACGAAAAACGGGATGACTCGAGCCCCGGTCTTTCGGGTCGACGGCGTCGCAGAGGCCGCCGAGACCGTCGACTGGGTCGAGGGCAACTTCGAGGCGCTCCGGGAGGCCGCCGAGTCGACGACGAGCCACGGGGAACTCCTCGATATCGAACCCTACGTCGTCGGCGACTCCGTCTACCTGCGCTTTGCCTACGACACCAAGGACGCGATGGGAATGAACATGGCCACGATCGCGACCGGCGAGGCCTGCGAACTCGTCGAGCGCGAGACCCCGGCCTCGCTCGTCGCGCTCTCGGGAAACCTCTGCTCGGACAAGAAACCCGCCGCGGTCAACGCCGTTGAGGGCCGCGGGCGCTCGGTGACGGCCGACGTGCAGATTCCGGGCGAACTCGTCGAGGAGCGCCTCCACACGACCGCCGACGCCATCGCGGAGGCAAACACCCGCAAAAACCTGATCGGCAGCGCCAAAGCGGGGAGTCTGGGATTCAACGCCCACGCCGCCAACGTCGTCGGCGCGGCATTCCTCGCGACCGGACAGGACGAGGCCCAAGTCGTCGAGGCCGCGAACACGATTACCACCATGGATGCCCGCGAACGCGCGGACGGCACCACCGATCTCTACGCCAGCGTCTCGCTGGCCTCGCTCGAGGTCGGCACCGTCGGCGGCGGGACGAAACTGCCGACGCAGGCCGAAGCGCTCGAGATTCTGGGCCTCAAGGGCGGAGGCGATCCGGCCGGATCAAACGCCGACGCGCTCGCCGAAATTATCGCCGTCGGCGCGCTCGCCGGCGAACTCTCCCTGCTCGGCGCGCTCTCCTCGCGACATCTCGCAAGCGCACACGAGGATCTGGGCCGGTAAGCCGACCGTCGGTATCCGGGGCGAGCGAGAATCAGCAGGTGGTCTCGCGGCAAGAATCGGACACCTGCCGATAACTCGTGGCTCCTTCGATTGCGAGGGTCAGCTATTCGGTGTCGTCCGAGACCGAGTCCTGTTTTCCGTCCGTTTCGGTGTCGTCTTCATCGGTTCCATCCTCGTCAGTGCCATCCCCGTCGGTTCCGTCCGATCGCGCTCGCAACGTTCTAATGGCGATGTAACTCCCGGAGAGGGCGAGCAGTACCAGTCCGAGGACGGTCTGAAATCCCGTCGATCCGAGCAATACGAACAGCCAGCCGGCGGCGGCACCCCCGTGTCCGAGCGCGAAATCGTACTGGCCGACGCTCGCGTGGACGCCGGCGAGAGCGATGAACGTCAGCGCGAGGACCCACGTCGCCGCGGCCGCCGCATCAATCCCGACGATCGTCCCGCCGACGACCGTTCCGTAGACGAGGAATCCGACCGCGAGCAGGAGCCCCGCGCCGATGACGCTCCCCTGCAGATCGACCGTCTCTGTCATACCGGCTCGAGCCCCCGGACGGGGATAGCCGTGGCGATACGGCCACGGCGAGCGACAGCAGACAATACGGTGCAACGACCTACAGCAGCCGATACCGCCCGCGGCTCTCGCTGACGACCCCGCGGCGAGTGAGTTTCTCGAGGGCATCCCTGACGTACGCTGCGTCGACCCCGCGCTCGGCCGCGTAGTCGACGACCTCGTCCTCGGTCGGCTCGTCGAGGGCCTCGAGCGCGCCTTCGACGATCTCCTTCTTGCTCCCGCTTCGGCTCGGCCCGCGCGGATCGCGGTCGCCGGCCGCTTCGACTTCCGCGACGTCCAGTCCGGATTCCTCGAGGTACTCCGCGTCGTCGACGACGCCGTCGGCCACGTCGTCCTCGAGGGCGGCGAAGGAGTCGAGTTTGGCGAAGGCCTCGCCCTCCCCCTGCCGGTTCGCGAGCATCGAGGCGCGCACGTCGCGGGCGTGGGCCGCGTCATCGGTCTCGACGAACTTCTTGCGCTTCTCGTAGGCTTTGCGGGAGCCACAGCGGGGACACTGGGTCGTCTCCGACCGGCCCTCGATGATCCAGAGGTTCGAGCACTCGCTACAGCCGACGACGGCGTACATGTCTTGCAGTGGCCGCTCGCGGTAGTTCAAGGTTCGGCACGCGCGGCGGAAGTAGTCGTGGGAATCGACGACGACGATGCGTTCTCAGTGTGCGGAGACGTTGGAGAGGACGTTCAGACAGTACACGCCGGCGAGGATGAGCCCCATCCCGGCGATGGCCGCCCCGTCGAGTCGCTCGCCGAACGCCACCACGCCGATCGACGCGACGCCGACGATGCCGAGCGCGGCCCACGTCGCGTAGACGACCCCGACCGGCAACTCCTCGAGCGTGAGCGAGAGCAGATAGAAGGCGACGCCGTAGCCGACGAGGACGCCGAGACTCGGCAGCGGCCGCGAGAACCCCTCGGAGAGTTTGAGCGCCGTCGTTCCGAACAGTTCCGATAGGATCGCACCGGCGAGTATCACGTACGGGTTCATGCGACGGATTCTGGTTGGAAAATTAATATCTGTTTCGAAGGGCTCCAGACTCGAGTGCTGAGACGAACTTTGTCGATCCCGACGGCTGCCCCGGCCTGCCAGCGCCGCTATCCCCGGAACTATAGTGTCCGTCCCCGTGGAATCGCGTATGGAACGCGTTTCCCTCGACGACCTCGAGCCGGCGGAAGCCGCAGAGGGCGTCCACCTTGCGCTGATGGCGGGAACCGAGTCGATGAACGTCCAGCACTTCGAGATCGAACCCGGCGCGACGGTCGATGAGCACAGCCACCCCCACGACCAGACGGGCTACATTACGCAGGGGGAACTGGCGTTCCTCACTGAGGGTGACGAAATCGTCTGCGGCCCCGGCGATTCCTACGCGATCCCGGGCGACCAGACCCACGCGGCCGAGAACCGCGGCGACGAGCCGGTCCGCGGCGTCGACATCTTCAGCCCGCCGCGGGAGAACCCGAGTTGGCAGACTGAGTGAACTCGCCCTCGGATCGCATTCTCTTCCCGACACCAGCGAATACCACCCAGTTATATACCTCAGTTCGAAAGGGGTGTCCGATGGCAACTGAGCGGACACAGCAATCAGTCGGACTGGGGCGAATCGGGTCGTTTCTCGAGCGGTTGGGGCCGACGTGGCTCGCCGGCGCGATCGCGGCGGGACCCGCGACGATGGGGAGCCTGCTGGTCGCGGGGGCGAGTTTCGAGTACGCGCTGCTGTGGGTCGTCGTCCTCTCGGCGATCCTCGGCACCGTCGGTCAGTACCTCGCGATGCGGTTGGGACTGCTCACCGAGGCGGGGATCGTCGCAGTCGTCGAGCGACACCTCGGCTCGTTCTGGGCCTGGGTGCTCGTCGTCGACGCCGTGCTCGCCGCGGGGCTGGCCCAGATCGTGATCATGAAGACGCTCGCGTCGGTTAGCGCGACGATGGCCGCCCAAGCGGGCGTCGGCGTCGCCGCGCTGACCGATCCGCGCCTCTGGGGGATCGCGTGGGCCGTCTTCCTCGCACTGGGACTCGCCGGCGGGGGCTACCGCCTCGCGGAACACGGCGCGAAACTGCTCGTCTCGATCGTCGTCGTCGCCTTCGTCGCCTCGGCCGTTATCGTCCCGATCGATCCGGCCGCGGCGGCCGCGGGGCTGACCCCCGACATTCCGGCCGGCGTGGACGGGGCGCTCATCGCCGCGGGAATCCTCGGCGGCGCGGTCCACATCACGCTGCTGACCATGCAGAGCTACACGATGCGCGCCCGTGGCTGGACCGCTGACGACGCCGACATCGCGACGTTCGACGTCGTGAGTTCGATGCTCGTCGCCTTCGGCGTCTTTAGCCTCGGCGTCTTCCTCGTCGCGGCGAGCGTGCTCCCCTCGGCCGGCGTCGATCCCGCGACGATCGACGGGGTGGGTGCCGCACAGACCCTCGGCCCGATCGCCGGCGAGTACGCCACGTGGCTGTTCCTCGCCGGCTTGCTGGGCGCAGCGGTGTCGACGCTCGGCGGGAACACGATCGTTCCGCCGTACCTGCTGGCCGACAAACTCGGCTGGGAGCAGTCCGTCAGCGACGGCCGCTACCGGGCCGCGATCGTCGCCGTCGCGCTCGCCTCGGCCGCCGGCGCGTTCGTCGAGGGGGCCTTCTTCCAACTCCTCGTCCTCACGCTCGCGTTCGGGCTGGTCGGGACGCCCTTCGCCATCGCGGTGCTCCTCTACTTGCTGAACGATCCCGCGGTCGTCCCCGAGACGAACTCGCTTCCGGCGAACGTCGGCGGGTTCGCGCTGTTCGCCGTCGCCGCCGTCCTCGCGGGCGAGTTCGTCCTCGCGGAACTCGAGACGGCCACCGATCCGGTCTCGGCGTTCGTCGTCGCCTTCGCGGCGTCGATGACGCTGGCGGTCCTCGGATTGGGTGCCAGATACGTCCGCGATCGGATCGCGACGGCGTGAGCCGGTTCGGTCGCGCGAGCCGTTACAGAACCGCAGCGACCAACCAGAAGTAGACGAGCAGTCCGACGCCGGTACTCGCGGCCGCGAGACCCAGCGGCAGGAGGAGCCGGCCGGCCCGCTGGACCGTCGCTGCCGTGGTCGTTATCGCCTCGAGGGGCGCACGAATCGACTGTTGCATACCAGTACTACGCACACACACCTATTTGAAAGTCAGTCAGACATTCACGGTATGGAGCTGTTTCCGGCGTGGGGCTGCTGGCCCGCTACAGCGCTCGAGTCGTCACACCGCCCGTGACCCGCGCGCAGCTGCGACCTCACTCGAGCGCCTTTCGCATCTCGACGTGGGGGATGCCGGCCTCTTCGAACTCCTCGCCGCGGCGCTCGTAGCCCAGTCGGCGATAGAAGCTGGCGGCTCGCGTCTGCGAGTGAAGTTTCAGTTTTCGAAAGCCGCGCGCGTCGGCTCGGTCCTCGAGCGATTCCATCAGCGCGCGGCCGACGCCCGCCTCGCGTCGCGACTCGAGGACGGCCACTCGTTCGACCTTGCCGACGCCGTCTTCGTACTCGCGGAGTCGGGCCGCGCCGACCGGCTCATCACCGTCGTAGGCGACGAAGTGGACGGCCGTCTCGTCGTGGTCGTCGTACTCTACGTCCTCGTCGACGCCCTGCTCTTCGACGAATACTGCCTGTCGGACCGCGAACGCGTCCTCTCGTTCTCGTTTCGCGTCGGCGATGCGTACGTCGATATCGTCCATCGAGAGCGCCTAGGCATCTCGACCGTCAGAACGGTGTCGATTGGAGACCGTGCCGTCACCGATTCCGAGCGGTGCCGCCGCGGCGTTTTCGCAGGGGATCTGACTCGAGCGTCGATTGCGCGTCCCACGCGTCGGTAGTCATACATATGGCCAGAGTTCCTTTACGATGTGTTCGTCTTGGTCTAAGAGACAGCGATGAGTGCCGACCCACACTCCGAAGCGTCCGATCCAGCGATCCCCGGTCCGGAACTCGGGTCGGACACGCGGTTCCGGTTCGAATCGACGCATCTCCGGTGGGCGTGGATCGGCGCGGGACTGCTCGTCCTCGCGTCGATCGGCTGGATGCACCTCTCGGTCGGCGGCTCCTTCGGAACTCTTCTCTTCTCGAATCTCGTCCTTATCACCAGTTCGACGGTGGCGTCCGCCGCGCTGGGACTGCTGGCCCGTCGGAGCGAGCGACCGGACGCGCTCGGTTGGGGACTCGCCGCGATCGGTGTCGGCCTGTTCGCGGCCGGCGAGTACGCGTGGCTGTTCTACGAACTGTGGCTGGGCCGGGTGCCGTACCCCGGCGGCGCGGACGTTCTCTATCTTAGCGGCTACCTCTTCCTCGCGGGCGGCCTGCTGATGATCGCCGCCGCGCAGCACCGCTTGGGACCGACCCTTCGCATCGCCCTCGACGGCGTTCTCGTCGCGGTCGCGCTGCTCGCGATCAGCTGGCAGTTCGTGCTCGAGCCGATGCTGACGGAGAGCGCCGCGGGTGGCGCGACGCTCTGGGTGTCCGCGGCGTACCCGGCGCTCGACGTCGTCCTCGGATCGGTCGCGTTCGTCGTCGCGGCCCACGCCCGCGGGCCGCGGCGCGTCCCGATTACGCTCATCGCCGTCGGAATCATCGTCTGGGCGGTCGGTGACAGCGCGTTCGCGTACCTGTCGATCACAGGGGGGTACGTCTACAGCGAGTTCGACGTGATCTGGCTCGCCGGTAATCTGATCGTCGCGCTCGCCGCGCTCCACCCGTCGGCGGCGACGCCCCCGCCCGAGATCGATCGACGCCGGTACGCGTTCCGGGAGACGGTCGCTCCCTACGCGCCCTTCCTGCTCGCGATGGCCGTGACGGGCTACGCCGCGTCGACCGGCACCCTCGATCCGGTCGCGCTCGCGCTCGGCGCGCTCGTACTGCTCGCGCTCGTCGCCCGCCAGTCGTACGTCTTCTTCGATGCGGCGGCCCTCTCCCGTCGCCTCGAGCGAAGCGAGGCGGTGCTGTCCCGCCGCAACGAGGAACTGTTGCTCCTGAATCGGATCGTCCGTCACGACATCCGCAACGACATGGCGGTCGTCCTCGGCTGGGGCGAGGAACTGAACGACCGCCTCGACGATGACGAACGCGCGATGCTCGAGCGGATGCTAGATACGACACGGCACACGGTCGAACTCACCGAGACGCTCCAAGCGTTCACCGAACTCTGGGACGCCGACGGCGACCGCGAGACGGAACCGATCCCGCTCCAGACGGCGCTCACGGAGACGCTCGAGCGGCGACGCGAGGCGTATCCGGACGCCGACTTCGCCGTCGACGGCTCCGTCCCGGCAGTCACCGTCGAGGCAGACCCGCTCTTGTCGACCGTGTTCAGGAACCTCCTGAACAATGCGGTCCAGCACAACGACGCGGCCGGGCCGCGCGTGGAGATCACAGCGGAGAGCGGGCCGGAGATGGTGACCGTTCGCATCGCCGATAACGGCCCTGGCATTCCGCCCGCCCGTCACGACGCCGTCTTCGGCCGCGGCGAGAAGGGGCTCGAGAGCGAGGGATCGGGCGTCGGCCTCTACCTCGTAGACACGCTCGTCTCGCAGTACGGCGGCGACGTTCGGATCGAATCGAGCGAGCGAGGCGGGGCCGCGTTCGTCGTCGAACTACAGCGCCATCCCGGATGAGCCGCTCTCGAGTCGGGAGCCGACGGACTCGTCGACGAGTTCGGGTACGCCACTGATCGACTCGGGAGCGTCTCGAACGCACGAAGAAAGAAACGAGTGAGAACCGCTATACGGAGGTTTCCGATGGCTTCAGACCGCTTCGCGGCCTGACTGCCCGAAAAGCTGGCTAAGCCAGCTTTTCGATGTTCTCGCGGCGCAGCCGCGAGCGGACGAGAAACTCTCTACGAGAGTTTCTCGATGTTGTTGACGACTTCTTCGGCGTACTCGCTCGTCGAGAGCTTCTCGGCGTCCTCGAGGTTGCGCTCTAAGTCGTAGGTGACCTTGCCGGAGGAGATGGTCTCCTCGACGGCGTCGCGGACGAGGTCGGCGGCGTCGTCCCAGCCGATGTAGTCGAGCATCATGCGACCCGAGAGGATCATCGCGGTCGGGTTGACCTTGTCCTGGCCCTCGTACTTGGGCGCGGAACCGTGGACGGGCTCGGCCAGCAGGAGGCCGTCGCCGAAGTTCGACCCGGGGGCGATGCCGAGGCCACCGATCTGTGCGCCGGCGGCGTCGGACATGTAGTCACCGTTGAGGTTCATCGTCGCGATGACGTCGTAGTTGTCCGTTCGGGTCAGCAGCTGCTGGAGCATGTTGTCGGCGATGCGGTCGTTGACGACGAGCGTGTCGTCGTCGGCTTCGCCGTCTTGCTCCTCCCAGAGGGTGTCCTCGGTGATGACTTCGTCGCCGTACTCCTCTTCGGCGACCTCGTAGCCCCAGTCGCGGAACTGGCCCTCGGTGAACTTCATGATGTTACCCTTGTGGACCAGCGTAACCGAGTCGCGGTCGTGCTCGAGGGCGTAGTCGATGGCGCGGCGGACGAGTCGCTTCGTCCCGAACTCCGTGATCGGCTTGACGCCGATGCCGACGGGCCCGTCGTGGATGACGTCGTCGTCGCCCATCTCGTCTTCAACGAACTCCTTGACCTGTTGGACCTCGTCGGTGCCTTCCTCCCACTCGATGCCGGCGTAGACGTCTTCCGTGTTCTCTCGGAAGGTGACCATGTCCATCTCGCCGGGGTTTTTGACCGGCGACGGGACGCCGTCGAGGTGGTAGGTCGGTCGAACGTTCGCGTAGAGGTCGAGTTTCTTTCGCAGCGCGACGTTCAGCGATCGGAAACCGGCACCGACGGGGGTCGTCAGCGGGCCCTTGATCGCGACGCGGTGTTCCCTGATCGCCTCGACGGTCTCCTCGGGCAGGTTCTCGTCGTACTTCTCCCGTGCGGACTCGCCGGCGTAGAGTCGCATCCAGTTGATGTCGCGGCCGGTTGCCTCCGCGGCGGCCTCCAGAACCTTCTGTGCGGCGGGACCAACGTCGCTCCCGACGCCGTCGCCGTAAATAATCGGAATAATCGGGTTGTCAGGTACCTCGAGTTCGTTCTCGGTACCCGCTTTCAGCGTGATCTGCTCCCCCGCTTCGGGGACCTCGATCTTGTCGTAGCTCATTTCGTCTGTACGGTTCTTCGACGGGGGTAAAAGGTCTACCATTTCCGTCTCGGACCGGCAAAAATTGAACGATTCCAATCCGCTCTAAACGGCAGTATACGCGCTGTATATGTCGTCTATGTCCTATTCCGAGCATAAACTCGCCCACGTTCCCCATATAAAAATACGTTAAATGACGGGTCCGTTTGCCATAAAAGCGGTATTTCTCGACCGGCGTCGGCTCTCGGCCTCTCTCGAGCGAATCGAACGGCAGTGTATGAAAACCGTCGTGATGCCGCCCGTTCGAAACCGACGAATCCACCCGCCGGGAACGTCACGTCGTTCGGCCTCGAGGGCGGCGATCACGGCCCGCGAGTCGGCGTCGGTGTGTCAGCGACCCGACTCGCATGTGGCGTCTCTCACGCCGAGTAAGTCGAGGCACGCGGCGGCCATAACCCGTGGCGACCGTTTCGCCGATTCCGCCCCCGTTACGTCTCGTTTCTTCCGCGAACGGTTGGTTTCAAGCACGGATCACCCAGTGCTACCCCGCGCCCGCCGCCCGCCGACCGCTCGAGTTCGACAATCGTCGTGGAGTACATTTATTATTGACGTAGGCGTTGGGCGAACCATGCTACGAGCACCGCAGTACGCCGCGCGCCAGTGCCCGCGCTGTGCCGTGACGCTGTCGAACGTGCAGGGCGTCGTCGCCTGTCCGGCGTGTCAGTGGGTCGACGGCGGCCCCGAGAGCCGCTGACTGCGAGCCGTGTGGGCGGCCGGCGACGGAGACGGAACCTCTTTTTGTCGACCGGTCGAACCCTGAGACATGGCCGAATCCGAGGTGGACCTCGAGTCCGAGCAGTACGAGAAGCACCGCGAAGCGGGGGCAATCCTCGCGCAGGTACGCGACGAAGCCGCCGAGCGCGTCGAGGTCGGCGCGAGCCACCTCGAGGTCGCCCAGTGGGCCGAGGAGCGCATTCGGGAACTCGGCGGCGAACCCGCCTTCCCAGTCAACATCTCCGTCGACGAGGAGGCGGCCCACGCGACGCCGTCGATCGGTGACGAGACGACCTTCGGCGAGGAGATGATCAACTTGGACATCGGCGTCCACGTCGACGGCTGGCTGGCCGACACCGCGATCACCGTCGACCTCTCGGGCAATCCCGAGCTGGCCGAGGCCTCCGAACAGGCACTCGAGGCCGCGGTCGATATCGTCGAGCCCGGCGTCGGTACCGGCGAGATCGGGGCCGAGATCGAGGACATCATCGACGGCTACGGCTACAACCCCGTCGTCAACCTCACCGGGCACGGACTGGGCCACTGGGAGCAACACACCAGCCCGAACATCCCGAATCGGGCCGTTTCGCAGGGAACGACGCTGGAAGTCGGCGATGTCGTTGCGATCGAACCGTTCGCGACCGACGGCGGCGGCAAGGTCACGGAAGGCGCGAGCGAGGAAATCTTCTCGCTCGAGCGCGAGGGCACTGTCCGTAATCGGCAGGCCCGCGAGGCCTTGGAACAGATCACCGAGGAATTCCGGACGCTGCCCTTTGCGACCCGGTGGCTCGAGACCGATCGGCCGGAGATGGCGCTGCGACGGCTCAAGCGCAACGACATCGTCCACGGTTATCCCGTGCTCAAGGAAGACAACGGCTTCCTCGTCAGCCAGAAAGAGCACACGATCATCGTCACCGAAGACGGCTGTGAAGTGACGACCGAGCAGTAGCTGGCTCCGGAAATTCATCGGACATCCGCATCGGTAATAAGTGAACGATCCGAAATCCCGTCGGAGCAGAGACGAAGGCGGGAGACCGAGCAACGAGGGCGGTCGTCGGCTGTACTATCCGGTTCGCGACCGTTCGTGCGCGATTAGGCGTTGTTCATCCGCTGGCTCGAGCGATTCCCACAGCGCTGGCACTCGCTGACGCGGTAGGGCTCGCGGGAGAACTGCGCGTTCTCTTTTTTGAGACTCTCGGTTCGAATCTGGACGGACACTTCGTGGAGGGTTTCTAGATCGCAGTCCTCGCAGTGCTCGGTTATCCCGTTGAAGGAGTCGTCGGTCGTTGCCATTACTGGATTACTTGCAGTAGCCCTATCTTAAACCCACGCTTCATTTTGACGGCTGAGTCGCCACAATCGCAAGCGGGCGGTAACTTTTCCATGATACGTTCTCAAAACGTACTATATCGTTTATAATATGTTCTCAAAGGGTTATATCTCTATTGTGCGTTGTTGTCGCACGCTTTCGTGTAAGTATTACCGTTATTCTCGGTCCATACTGGCCATCGTGTTCAGATAAGCTGATTCCACGCAAAGGCGAACGATCTGAGCCACTCGTCAGCTGTTTCCGCGTACGCATTGCTGAAGGAGTTTGAAAACGAAGAGG
>NZ_AOID01000003.1 GCF_000337195.1 Natrinema versiforme JCM 10478
GGCCGATACTATGACTGAGGCGTGCGTTTTCGGGCATAGAACACTTTGAAAACGCCACGTCTCACTTCTTCAACCTTATCTGAACACCGCCATACTGGCGGACTGAAACGCTTTAGGTCGCGCTCGAGTGGCATCGGGTATGGAACAGGTCTTCGCACCGTGGCGCATCGAGTGGATCCGACGCGACGAGGGAAATCCCGACATCGAGGACTGCGTGTTCTGTGAACTGCCCGACCTGGGCGACGACCGGGAGCACCTGATCGTCGCGCGGAGCGAACACGCGTTCGTCATGTTGAACAACTACCCGTATAACCCGGGCCACGTGATGGTGATTCCACACGTCCACACCGGCGATTACACCACTCTCGACGACGACGTCCTGCTCGATCACGCCCGATTGAAACAGCGGACGTTCGACGCGCTCGCGGCCGCCCTCGAGCCGGACGGCTTCAACGCCGGCTTGAACCTCGGTGACGGGGCCGGCGGCTCGATCGACGACCATCTCCACACCCACGTCGTCCCGCGATGGCAGGGCGACACCAACTTCATGCCCGTCCTCAGCGACACGACGGTGATCGTCGAGGCCCTGGAGGCGACCTACGACCACGTCCACGAGGCCTTCGCCGCCCAAGACGGGGCGACCGTCCCCGACGAGGACAGCGCGGTCGTGTTCGAGTAGTCGACGGGGAGGCGGCTGCGGACTCGGGCGACGGTCGGTCGCCGCCGGGAGACGGCGTTAGGGTTCACAGTATAGCGGTCGCCCGTTGCACTCGCACTCGATCCGCAGCGGGTCGTCGTAGGTCACCGACACGTGATCCATGGCCTGGACGTAGTGGGCCGGGGTCCCGGTCCGCGATCGATCGTTGAGCCGCGAGAGGAGTCCGGCCTCCCGGAGGTTCTCGACTTTTCTATACGCCGTCGACTGCGGGAGGTCGACCGCCTCGGCGATTTCGCTGACCGTCGCCGGCTCCTCGGCGTACAGATACACCGCTCGAGCGTCGTCGTCGGCGAGCAGATCCATGACGCGGCGGGGAGTACACCCCAGCTCGCCGTCCTGTCCCAGCCGCGGACACGGGCGCGGTTGCTCGGTTCCGTCGCTCATGTATGCTGCTACACTCGGCGTATACTTTGCTGTCGCCGCCCGTTCCCGCTGACTGGGGATCGGCCCGTATGCTTTCGTTCCGGGCGGTTATACGCGGAACAGGCGCAATACCACGGCCTGAAGGCCGTGGATACGTGTCGTCACTCAGTGACACATTCTACAGACACTAACAATACCGGATATTCCATGCCAAACACAGCTTTTAATAGACTCTGATCCATAACTAGTTATGGAAACAGTACGATGCTGGAGACAACCCGCACCTACGTCGCACGCATCACGAACCACACGCAGGTTCGTGACGACCTCGACCAGTGCGGATTCGCAGCATCGAAACTGTGGAACGTCGGACGCTACTATATCCAAGGCCGATGGGATGAGGACGGTGAGATACCTGACGAAGCCGAACTGAAATCGGAGTTGAAAGACCACGAACGCTACAGTGACCTGCATTCTCAGTCAAGTCAGCGAGTTCTCGAAGAACTTGCTGAAGCATTCACCGGCTGGTACAACTCCGACGACGGCAACAACCCACCCGGCTACAGGAAACGTGGCGACGACCACCCCCGCTCCACCGTCACGTGGAAGCAGAAAGGCATCAAGCACGACGACAAACACGGTCAACTCCGTCTCTCGAAAGGATTCAACCTGAAAGAGTCGCGGTCTGACTTCATCCTCGCAGAGTATGAAACCCGCCCCGACGTAGAAATCGAGAACATCCAACAGGTGCGTGGCGTCTGGAACGGCGACGAGTGGGAACTACACATCATCTGCAAGAAAGAGATTCCAGTCGAAGACGCACCGGGTGACAACACGGCGGGCATCGACCTCGGTATCAGCAACTACCTCGCCATCGACTACGAGGACGGCTCCTCGGAGTTGTATCCGGGGAACGTGTTGAAAGAGGACAAGCACTACTTCACCCGCGAGGAGTACCAGACCGAAGGCGAGAACGGACCGTCGAAGCGAGCGTTGAAGGCTCGCCGGAAACTTTCCCGACGCAAAGACCACTTCCTCCACACCCTCTCAAAACACACTGTTCAACGCTGTGTCGAAGAGGGCGTGGCGGAGATAGCAGTTGGAGACCTCAGCGACATCCGCGAAGACGAGAACGGCGACTCGCGGAATTGGGGTGAGTCGGGGAACAAGAAGTTGCACGGATGGGAATTCGACAGATTTGCCCGTCTGCTCGAATACAAGGCGGAGGAATACGGTATTCTCGTTGACCGCGTAGACGAGGAAAACACCAGCAAGACGTGTTCGTGCTGCGGACAGATTCGAGATGTGAACCGCGTGGAGCGTGGTCTGTACGTCTGCAAGTCCTGTGAAACGACGATGAACGCGGACGTGAACGGTGCAGTGAACATCCGGCGAAAGATAACTCAGAGTCCCCCGACAGGGGATATGAGTAACGGCTGGTTGGCACAGCCCGGAGTCTTCCTGTTCGACCGCGAGAGCGGGTCGTTCAAAACGAGAGAACAGGGAGACTGCAAACCCTAATATCCCAACGCTCGGGATTCCTCCGCCTTCAGGCAGAGGAGGATGTCAAACCGGTTTTCCGAACGCGTACATCGTCTCGTGAGCCGTCACCTCGAGGTCGACGAAATCGCCGGGCTCGATGCCGTGGTCGCTCGCGTTCTGGACGATAATCTGTCGATAGGCCGAGTCGCGGCACTTTACCGAATCGGCGGTGCCGTCCTCGACGACCAGGACGTCCTCGCGAGTTTCGCCGACCATGTCCGCGTAGGCGTCGGCGACGATCTCGCGTTTGACTTCGCTCATCTCCTTCGAGCGCTCCTTCTTGATCGTCCCGCCCAGGCCCTTCAGCTCGGCGGCGTCGGTGCCGGGCCGCTTCGAGAATCGGGTGACGTTGATCTTCTCCGGGCGGGTTTCGCGGAGCAGCGCCATCGACTGGGCGTGGTCGTGGTCGGTCTCGGTCGGGAAGCCGACGATGAAGTCCGTCGACAGCGTCCAGTAATCGAGGGCCGAATCGAAGGTCTCGACGACCTCGAGGTACTCCTCGACCTGATGCTGGCGGCGCATGTCCCCGAGCACGTCGTCGCTACCGGACTGGACCGGCGCGTGCAGGAAGTCGTAGAGTTCGTCGTATTCTGCGAAGACGTCGGCCAACTCCTCGCGGATGCCGTGGACCCCCTTCGGGTTGGCCATCCCCACCCGCACGCGGAAGTCGCCCTCGATCTCGCAGATCTCCTCGAGCAGGCGGTGGAGCTTGCGCTCGCCCTCGTCCCAGCCGTAGACGCCGGTGTCCTGGCCGGTGATGCGGATCTCCTTTGCGCCCGCGTGGATCAGGGCGCGGGCCTTTGCGACGTTTTCCACGATCGACGGGGAGTCGATCTTGCCCGTGGCCTGCTTGGTGATGCAGTACGAGCAGTCGGACATACAGCCCCGCGCGATCGGGAGGATGCCGACGACCCCGTCGAGGATCGGCTCGGCGTCGGGCGTCGTCGTCGGACACTCGCCGTTGGTGACCGCTTCGGGGACCTCGTCCCAGTGGAGGACCTGCCCGTCGACGTCTGCCTGCGCGAACTCCTCGCCCTGGGCCAGGGCCATACAGCCCGTGATGAAGAGATCGGCCGTCTCGTCGGCCAGTTCCTCGGCTCGGCGAAGCATGTTCCGCTCGGTCTTCTCGACGACGGTACAGGTGTTGAGGATGGCGACGTCCGCCTCCTCGGCCCCGTCGACCCGGTAGTGACCCGCATCGCGGAGCCGTCGCTCGATCTCACGGCTCTCCCCGCGATTCGACGTACAGCCGTACGTTTCGATGTGATACCGGGCCATTCGCTTGGACCGTTCTCAGGGCTGGCGAATCAAAAGCGCGACGGATCGCGGGCGCGACGGGCCGGCCGTCACGGCCCGCGGTCGCCTCGATTACCGCTCGTCGGCGTCGGCCCCGCCCGCAGTCCCGTCTCCGGTCTCAGTTGCAGCGTCGTCGACCAGCGCCTCGAGCGCCTCCTCGCCGACGAAAAGGGAGCGACGGCCGGTCGGCTCCTGTGCGATGAGCACGCCGGCCGAAAAGTCGGGGGTTCCATCTTCGTCATAGATCCCGTCGGGACTTGTGCCGATCCGCACCGACTCGCGGACCCGCAACATCGCCTCTCGGACCGCGTCGTCCCGGTCGGCCGCCGCGCTGACGTCCAGCCGGTCGACCGACTCCTCGCGGGCCGACAGTGCCTCGAGGACGGCGTCGACGTGTGCCGGGGCGGTCTCGCCGTCATAAATGTAGCTTCGAACGCGCATGGTTCTACGAATCGGTCGGGGTCGAACGCGACGGGGCTCGAGCGAGTCGGCCGCCTCTCATCAGAGCGGAACCGAGAGCAGTCGCACGAGCACGAGCACCATCGCGATCGCCCCCAAGACGACGAACAGTGCGTTCTCGAGGTCGGGATCGCCGGACTCGATCGGCGTCGAACTGGCTTCGGGCGCGTATTCGTCGTCGTCCGTCGCCGCTTCGTCGTCCGACTCGTCGCTCGAGTCGGAGAGATCCAGCGGGATTCGATCCCAGTCGCCGTCGCTCGAGTCGCCCTCGTTCGTCTCGCTCGCCTCGGTCGTCGGTTCGGCGTCCGGGTCCGTCGCCGACGGCTCGCCCCATCGGTCGGTGGTGTCGTTTCCGGACGGGTCGTCTGCCATACGCCCTCCTAATGGATCCGCCGTCAAAAACCCGCGGTCCGATCGCGGGCGGCCGTCAGGACCGGGTCAGCGCCGCACGGTGCGGTCGCTGATATCGCCGCCGTAGACGACGCCGCGTTCGGCGTCGACCGTGACGACCTCGCCGGCCGCGATATCCGTGCCGTCCGCGTCGCTGATCATCGGTATCTCCAACTCGCGTGCGACCAGCGCCGGGTAGCCGGTCATCCCCCGCTCGGCGTTGATGATGCCACCGATCCGGCTCGTATCGCCCGTAAACTCCTCGTCGAAATCCGCGGGGAGGGCGAGGATCGCCCCCTCCGGGATGTCCGAGAGGTCGCCATCGCTCACGTGGACGACCGGCCCGGTCGCCCGCCCCTCGACGACGACCTGTCCGGTCGTCAGCGCGTCGGCGGCGACGTGGACCTTCAGCATGTTCGTCGTGTTCGACCCCTCGAGGTCTGTCATCATGCCACAGAGGACGACCACGGTATCCCCGCTCTCGGCGATCCCGGCGTCGAGGGCGGCCTGGACGGCCTTCTCGACGACGGCGTCGGCACCCTGATCCGAGACGGGCGCGTACAGCGGCGTCACGCCCCACGTCAACGCGAGCTGGCGGCGCACCGCCTGACTCGGCGTCGAGGCGACGACCGGCACGCCGGGGCGGTACTTCGCCGTCTTCAGCGCCGTGTAGCCGGACTCCGTCGCGGCGACGACCGCGTCCGCGCCGATGTCCCGTGCGAGGAATCGTGCCGACCGAGCCAACGCGTCCGTCCGCGCCTCGCCCGACGCCGGCACGCGCTGCTCGAGCAACTCGGCGTACTCCTCGGAGCCCTCGACCTCGCGGATGATGCTGTCCATCGCGTCGACGACGGCGATGGGGTGGTCGCCGACCGCGGTCTCGGCCGACAGCATGACCGCGTCGGTGCCGTCGAGGACGGCGTTTGCGACGTCGGAGGCCTCCGCGCGCGTCGGCCGCCGGGCGTGGACCATCGAGTCGAGCATCTCCGTCGCCGTGATGACCGGCCGCCCGGCCTCGCGGCACTTGCGGATGATCCGCTTTTGGATCATCGGGACGTCCTCCATCGGACACTCCACGCCGAGGTCGCCGCGGGCCACCATCACGCCGTAGGCGGCGTCGATAATCTCGTCTAAGTTCTCGACCGCGCCGGCGCGTTCGATCTTCGCGATGATCGGGATGTCCGCACCCGCCTCTTCCAAGACCTCGCCGACCTCGTAGACGTCCTCGGCGTCCCGGACGAAACTCGCCGCGACGAAGTCGACCTCCTTCTCGGCGGCCAGCTCGAGATCTTTGCGGTCCTTTTCCGTGACGACATCGAGATCGAGTTCGACGCCGGGGACGTTGACGCCCTTGCGACCGCCCAGCTCGCCGCCGGTGTCGACCCGCGCCCGAATCGCGTCGCCGTCGTGTTCGAGGACGGTCGTCTCGATCAGGCCGTCGTCGAGCAGGATTCGGTCGCCGGGCCCGACCGCAGTGACCGACACCGAGAGGCCGACCGTCTCCGATGTCGCCTCCTCGCCCTCGACGAACCGGATTTCCGAGCCCGTCTCGAGAGTCACCGTTTCGCCCTCCGGCAGCGGTGCGGTCCGAATCTCCGGCCCTTTCGTGTCGAGCATGATCGCGACGGGCTCGGCCCGCTCCTCGTCGACCGCGCGAACGCGATCGATCAACGCCGCGCGATCCGACGGGCTGCCGTGGCTCGCGTTCAGCCGTGCGACGGACATCCCGGCCGCGGCGAGGTCCCGGATCGTCTCCCGGTCGTTCGTCGCCGGCCCCAGCGTACTGACGATTTTCGCGTTTCTCATGGCGGGAGCTAGCGCCAGCACGCCCTAAAAGATGGTCACTTACTCGCCCGCGAGTACTCATCGAGTGTCACCCGCGGCGGACCGAGCGGACGTGCGCTTGCCCTCGAGTCAGTCCGCTGGGTGGCGATCCGCCGGCCGCTCGAGCAGGCGGGTCACGCGCTCGCCGCTGAGGACTTCGGGGATGATCACCTCGTCGGCACCGGCCTCCCGCGCGACGGGCTCGTACATCTCCTCGCCGACGCGGACGAGGATTTCGGGCGTCGACGTCGCCGTTCCGCTGACGATCGCGATCTGGATGTTGACGTTCGAGTCGTCGATCGCGGCGACGAGTTTCGTCGCCCGGTCGACCCCGGCCGACCGCAGCACCCGCTCGCGTCTGGCGTCGCCCTCGACGAGCAGATGCCCGTCCTCGCGGGCGCGCTCCGCATTGTCGTCGTCGATTTCGATGACGACTACCCGTCGATCCGCCTCGGCGAGCCGGTTGGCGATCGTCCGTCCGAACATGCCGTAGCCACAGACGATCACGTGATCGTCGCTGTTGTCGATTCGTCGTTGCATCGTTGCTCGTGATACCTCCGTAGAGATCCGTCCCCCGAACAGCTCGGTGACGACCGTTTCGCCGATCCACAGCCCCGAGAGGACGAGCGCGGCCGTCACCAGCACGGCGTAGGCCTTGGTCGCCCGTTCGGGACCTGCATGGTCCTGAAAGTGGAGATCGATGCTCGTCAGATCGACCAGCCAGAACGCCGCCTCCACGGGGCCGACGTTCCCGAGGGCCGCGAGGCCCGCGACCCCTGCGACGACGACCGCGACGAACGCACCGATCGGCGCGACCGTGTGGCGCAAAACCGGTCGATCGTCGAAGTGTGAGACGCTACCGGGGAACACAGTCTGATACCTGATCCGCGGCTACATATATCTATTTGGAGTTGTTTTTAATGCACATTCGGGGGGGGGGGGACTACGTCCAAAACGTTGTTCTAATGGGTTCGGATTGGCGATAAAACCTCCAATTCGAACTATCCAAAACGCGCTCTCGGCCTCGAGCGATGACCGTTACTTGATCTTCTCGCCGAGGGCCGCGTCGCCGTGTGTCGTCAGCAGGTCAGCTTCCTCGCCGGCCGCGAGAATCATACCGTTCGACTCGACGCCGAACAGTTCCGCGGGTTCCATGTTCGCGAGCAGCACGCATTTCGTTCCGGGCAGTTCGTCGAGATCGTGGAGTTGCTTGATCCCCGCGACCACCTGTCGCGTCTCGAAGCCGATGTCGACCGCGAGTTTCGCGAGATCGTCCGCGCCTTCGATACCCTCGGCCGATTCGATCCGGCCGACGCGAATGTCCAGTTCCTGGAAGTCCTCGAATCCGATCCGGTCCTCGAGCAGCGGCTCGAGGTCGTCCGTGTCTGCCATGCGCTCGGATTCGTCCGCGTCGGTGTCGTCGCTTTCGGTTTCCGCGTCGCCGTCGTCGGATTCCTCGCCGTCGTCCGAGGCAGCCGCGACTCGTTCCTCGAGCTTTTCGGTGAGTTCTTCGACGCGCTCGTCCTCGATCTTGCCGAAGAGTTCGCCGGGCTCGTCGAAGGTTCGCGGCGGGGCCTCGAGGGCGTCCTCGAGGTGGGCGTCAGCAATCTCGCCGTCCTCGCCGAGTTGCTCCCACAGGGCCTGGGCCTTGTCGGGGGCGATCGGCTCGAGCAGGACGCCGACGGCTTTGGCGATCTGGACGCAGTCGCGGATGACCTGCGCGGCTTCTTCGGGTTCGTCGTCGGTGAGCTTCCACGGCTCGTTGCGCTGGATGTACTCGTTGCCGAACTGCGCGAGTTGCGTCGCGGCCCCTCCGACCCCACGCATGGAGTAGTCGTTGACGTTCTCGCGAACGTCGCCGATGGCTCCCTCGATGCGTTCCTCGACCTCTGCGGAGATGTCCGTGTCGGGCGTGCCCTCGTAGTTGCGGTAGGCGAAGAGCAGCGAGCGGTACCAGAAGTTGCCGACGGTGCCGACGAGTTCGCCGTTGACCTTCTCCTGGAAGGCGTCCCACGAGAAGTCGACGTCCTGCTGGAGGCCACCGGTCGTGGTCAGGTAGTATCGCAGCAGATCGGGGTGGAAGCCCTCGTCTAGGTACTCCTTGGCCCAGATCGCGCGGTTCCGGCTGGTCGAGAGCCCCTTGCCGTTGATCGTGATGAAGCCGGTCGCGGCGATCCCGCGCGGCTTGTTGTAGCCTGCCCCCTCGAGCATGGCGGGCCAGAAGATCGTGTGGTGCTGGATGATGTCCCGGCCGATGACGTGCATAATTTCGCCACCGGAAGAGCCGTGCGCTTCCGAGCCTCCGCTCGCTTCGCTCGCGGAGACGTCCCCCTTCCAGACCTGCTCCCAGTCGTACTCGTCTTTGCCGACGCGCTCGGAGTACTGCTTCGTACTCGAGATGTACTCGACCGGCGCGTCGACCCAGACGTAGAGGACGAGGTCGTCGCCCTCAGTGTCGTCGTCCCCGTTAGGGTAATCGATCCCCCAGTCCATGTCTCGCGTGATACACCAGTCCTGTAGCCCGTCTTCGATCCACTGCCGGGGCTGGTTGCGCGCGTTCGAGGTGCCCTCGAGCCCGTCGAGGAACTCGGTCAGGAAGTCCGAAAACTCCGAGACCTCGAAGAACTTGTGGGTCCGCTCGCGGTATTCGGCCGGGTTGCCCGTGATCGTACTCGTTGGGTCCTCGACCTCGCCCGGCTCTAAGTGGCGCTGACAGCCCTCGTCGCACTCGTCGCCGCGGGCTTTCTCGCCGCAGTACGGACAGGTTCCCTCGACGTAGCGGTCCGGAAGATACTGGTCGGCGTCGGGGTCGTAGGCAACCTGAATCTCCTTTTCGTATATGTAGCCCTCGTCGTCCAGCGTCCGGACGATCTCCTGGGTCAACTCGGTGTTCGTCTCGTCGTGCGTGTGGCCGTAGTTATCGAAGTCGACGTTGAACTTCGGGAACGTCTCTTCGTACTGCTCGTGCCAGTCCAGCGCGAAGTCCGCGGGATCGACGCCCTGCTGTTCGGCGTTGACGGCGACCGGGGTGCCGTGCATGTCCGACCCGCAGACGTAGGCCGTCTCCTGTCCCAGCGTCTCGAGTGCGCGGCTGAACGCGTCCGCGCCGATATACCCCCGCAGGTGGCCGATGTGGAGGTCGCCGTTGGCGTAGGGCAACCCACAGGTCACGACGGCGGGATTCTCCGTCGGAAAGTCCTCGTGGCTCATGGTCGTCACGTTGCGCTCGCGGGCGTAAAACCCGCCGGTTTCGATCGCCCGCCTGACGGCTCTCGTCACGCGTTCGTGGGTTTCCGACTCGAGCGAGACCAGTCATCATTCGAGACCCTCGGGAACGCAGCGAATCGTCGCACACGGGCGGCAGCAGGTCTAATCGTCGCTCGTGATAGGCACGCTCGCACGCACCTCGAGTCGGTCGAGATCCCCAATAAAGGAAGCCAGCATCTCGCGGGTGACGTGGGGCATGCAGACAACCCGTAACTCGCCCGTAGCGGTTCTGGAAATTCGCCACCCCTCGGCCCGCAGCGCGTCGAACGTCGACCGCGGCACGTCGGCCGCGACCAGCGGCAAGGTCGGGTCGGCGACCTCGTAGCCGCGTTTTTCCAAGGCGTCAGCGAGCCATTCGGCGTTGTTCTTCGAGCGGGCGTACTGGCGGCGGTAGCCGCCGGGCCACAGCTCTTCCATCGCGGCGACGGCGCTCGCGACGCCGGCCCCGGAGCGGGTTCCGGTCAGCGTCGCCTGCGAGGTCGACTCGAGGTAGGGCGTGTCGACGGCGAGTTCGTCCAGCAGGGCGGAATCGCGGACGAGCAGTCCTCCCGCGGGCACCGCGGCCTGCCCCATCTTGTGGGGGTCGATCGCCATCGTGTCGATCGCGGCGTGGGCGAAGTTCCACTCGTAGTCGGTAAAGGGGAGGACGAAGCCGCCCCACGCGGCGTCGACGTGACACATGGCGTCGACCGAGTGGGCGATCTCGGCGAGATCCGGAATCGGGTCGACGCGGCCGTACTCGGTGGTCCCCGCGACGCCGATCACCAGCGCGGTGTCGTCGTCGACGGCGGCGCGGACGGCCGAGAGATCGGCCCGCTGCCGGTCGTCGGTCGGGATGATTCGGAGGTCGACGCCGAGCAGGTCGGCGGCCTTCTGGAAACTGAAGTGGCCCGATTCGGGCATGACGACGTTCGGCGTCCGACTGTCCGCCCGCTCGCGGGCGATTCTGACGGCTTGAATGTTCGCCTCGGTGCCGCCGCTCGTGATATAGCCCGCCGGATCGTCGAGGCCCGCGATCTCGCTCAACAGCGCGATCGCGTCGTCCTCGAGGGCCGCGACGTTCGGGTAGGTGCCAGGATCGCCGGGGTTCGTCGCGAGAAACCGTTCGGCCGCGTCGCGCGCCGCCGGGTGGGGTTCCGTACACATCGAGGAGAGAACCCGGTCGAACGCTTGCGGCTCGATTTGCATATCACGTATGTACTCAGTCGGCGGTTTATTTGTTGCGTTCGGCGACGTTTCCTCGGCTGTTCGTTGCTCTCGCCCGTGTCTCCAGCTGCTCCCGTCCGATCGACCGGAACCGCCGCTGTCTCCCGCTCGCATTCGTGACGCCAAGAAGGTGTGCTGTCCGCGCTGGACTCGCCGTCTATATGGGCAATGTTGATAACACGCCGACCGGAACCCACCGGCAATGATTTCGACAGCGTCTCGAGCCGTCGAACACGGAGCCACCGTCGTCGGTGTGCTCTCCCTGCTGCTGTTTGGGTTTACACAGGGACGGGAGATCCAGCAGTACTCCCTCGACTTGCTCGTGGTGACTGTGCAGGTGGTGTTCCTCGACGCGCTGTCGTCGATGGCCGTCTTCACGTGTTTCGTCGCGATCACCGGACTGCTGCTGGTCCGCGAGGTGTGGACCTCCCGAGACGTCATCGACCCGGTGACCGACGGCCCGCGGCTGACGGCAATCGTGCCGGTCTACCGCGATCACGCGCTGATGGACGAAAGCGTCGCGAGCCTCTGTGAAAGCGCCTACGAGAACCTCGAGGTCGTCATCGTCGCCGAGCCGAACGACGACGCGACCCTCGAGCGGGCCCGCGAACTCGCGAGCGCTCACGAGCGGGTCGAGTGTCTGATTAACGGGAATCCGGGCTCGAAGGCGGGCGCGATCAATGACGCCGTCCGCGAGACCGACGCCGAGCATGTCGCGGTCTTCGATGCCGACGAGCGGGTCACACCCGAGTTCCTCCCGCGAGCGATGGGCGCGGTACTCGACGGCGCGGACGTCTTTCAGGGCCGTCGGATTCCGCGACCGACCGGCGTCATCGAGACGGTCGCGTACTGCGAACGCGCGGTCTTCCACGCGAGCTACAAGCTGGTCGAACTCTCCGGGTTCGCGAACTGCCGGAGTTCCTCGACGGTTCTCACCCGCGAGGCCTTCGAGCGCGTCGACGGCTACGACGACATGCTCACCGAGGACCTCGATTTCGCCCACAGCTGTTATCGCGAAGGCCTCGACGTGAGACAGGCTCGCCAGTGTACGAACACGATGGAGGCCCCCCACACCCTGCGCGACCTCTGGGGCCAGCGCAAGCGCTGGCGCGTCGGCCAGATCGAAGTCCTCCACGCGACGCTTCTCGAGGCACTGGGCGGACAGGTCGACCGCCGCGGAGTCATCTCGATCGGCCGGATGTGCTCGAGCCTGCTCGGGTGTCTGTTCACGCTCGCGCTCACCTCAAAGCTCCTCCTGTTGCTCGTTCTGGGCGTCGAATCGGCGTTCCTGATTCCCTCCTTGGCGCTCATCGCGACCATCGGCCTCGTCGCGTGGCGCGACGCCCGCGACGGCCAGATCGACGGCCTCCGGTGGAGCGTCGTCCTCGCGCCGCTGCTCTATCCCGCCTTCGGTGTGCTCACCCTCAAATCGCTGCTCGAGTACGGCCTCTCGTGGGACGGGACGTGGTATCACGTCGACAAAAGCAGTTCCTGACGGCGACGGTAGTTCTCGAGTAGTTCGGCGTTTATACTTCGCTTGAGTGACGGCCCGCTCGTCGATCCACGGCCGGGTGGGACTGAAGCGACGCAGGGGCTTTCGCGTTGTTGCCGAAGACGCATTCACGCGATCGAACGAGTCACGTTTGCTGTTGGATCGAAAGCGTGCCTTCAAGTCCGACGCCGCGCAACGCCAACGCATGAACCCAGGCGACCGCGTCCGCGTCGATCGCGCGGACCGCACCTACGAAGGCGTGTTGCTTCCCTCGAGCACGGACGATCACCTCGTGGTGAAACTCGAGGGCGGCTATAACGTCGGCGTCGATCGAGAGGGAGCCGACGTGGAGGTCCTCGCGGAGGACGTCTACCGGATCGACGGCACCGACGCGGCGGGGGACGACGCCGGCTCGGAGATCGAGTTCGACGACGACCTGCCGACGATTTCGCTGATCTCGACCGGCGGCACCATCGCCTCGACGGTCGACTACCGCACCGGCGCGGTGACGGCCCAGTTCGACGCCGAGGACGTGCTCCGCGCGGTGCCCGACCTCGCGGGGCGGGCGAACTACCGCGGGCGCGTCGTCGCCAATATCCTCTCCGAGAACATGGAGCCGCCGCTCTGGCAGGACCTCGCCGACGCGGTGGCCGAGGAGATCGAGGCCGGTGCCGACGGCGTCGTCGTCATGCACGGCACCGACACGATGCAGTACTCCGCCTCTGCGCTCTCCTTTATGCTCGAGACGCCGGTGCCGATCGTCTTTACCGGCTCGCAGCGCTCGGCGGACCGGCCGTCTTCGGACAACGTGATGAACGCCGTCTCGGCCGTCGAGGCCGCCAAAAGCGACTGCGCGGAGGTGCTGGTCTGTATGCACGCCTCCGAATCCGACGACGACTGTGCGCTCCACCGCGGCACGCGCGTGCGGAAGAACCACACCTCCCGCCGGGACGCGTTCGAGACCGTCGGCGCGGCACCGCTCGGCGAGGTCGACTACGAGACCGAGGAGGTCAGCTTCCGGCGCGAGTATCAGGAACGCGGCGAGACCGACCTCAAGACCGCACCCGCACTCGAGAGCGACGTCGAACTCCTCAAGTTCACGCCCGGAATGGACCCCGCGTTCCTCGACGTCGTCGAGGGGTCGGAAGGGCTGATCATCGAGGGCACCGGCCTCGGCCACGTCCACACCGATCTGATCCCCCGGATCGAAGAGCTCATCGCGGACGGGACGACGGTCGTCATGACCAGCCAGTGTCTCGAGGGCCGGGTCTGTGACCGGGTCTACGACACCGGTCGGGACCTGCTCGAGGCCGGCGTGATCGAGGGCGGCGACACGCTCCCGGGAACGGCGAAGGTGAAACTGATGTGGGCACTCGAGAACAGCGAGGACGTCGAAGAGGCGATGGGAACCTCGCTTGCCGGCGAGATTCAGGAGCGGTCGGTTCCGTGGGAGTGACGGCGGACTCCGGTTGCGAAGTCGGTTTTCCTCTCTAAACGTTCGAAACGCTGTCTCGAATAGAAATAGCGGAAGGCGTTCTGCTATCGTGGCAACACGGAAGGCCACGCCCTCCCCAACCGATTCGCTCTCTCACTCCGTTCGTCCGCTCATCCCTCGCACGGGATCAGAACGCGGTTCGCCGGTGGCTCACCGCGTTCCAGCGCGCGCCACCGCAGCGGGCAACTCCCCCTCGAGCCTGCGAAGGTCTTTCGGGCACGATCGCGTGAGATGTCAGTGTTCGATCTATATGTCACCCGATTCGGACGCCGACCCCGCCATCGAAATCCGCCGCGCGACCCACGACGATTACGAGGCCGTCGCCGCCTTCACGAGCGACATCTGGCCCGAGCGCGGCGGTGACTACATCCCGCGGGTCTACCACGACTGGCTCGAGGACGAACCCGGACAGGGCAAGAAGACCTTCCTCGCGGAGGTCGACGGCGAGGCCGCGGGGATCGTCCAGGGCGTGTTGCTCACCGACGACGAGGCGTGGTTCCAGAGCATGCGCGTCGCGGCCGACTATCGCCGGCAGGGGGTGAGCCACCGGCTGAACGAGGCGACCTTCGAGTGGGCCCGCGAGCGGGGCGCGACGGTCGGCCGCGTGATGATCTTCTCGTGGAACGCGGCCTCCTTCGGCGCGGCGCGGACCAGCGGCTACGAGCCGATCACCGAGTTTCGCTTCGCCCACCCCGACCCCGACCCGGACGCCGACGGGTCGGCGTCACACGCGGTCTCGAGCGATCCCGCGGCGGCGTGGCGGTACTGGACCCACAGCGACGCCCGGGAGTACCTCTCGGGACTCGCTCTCGCACCCGAAGAGTCGTGGGCCGTCAGGGAACTCGCTCGAGCCGATTTCGATCGGCTGGCCGACGAGACGGCCGTCTTCGCGGTCGAAGGTGAGACCGGACTCGCGGGAACTGCCTACCGATCGCGAACCTACGAGCGGCCGGTCGAGGATGACGACTCGAGCGAGGACGAATCGGACGCTGACCCGCAGACCGAGACGTGGGCCGAGTACGGCCTCGGCGCGTGGGAAGACGTCGACGCCGCCCGCTCGCTGTTCGCCGCGATCGCTCGCGACGCGGCCGACTGCGGGGCCGACGAGACGCGGGTGCTGATCCCCGAAACGCCCAGACACGTCACCGACGCGCCCTACGCGGGCGTCGAAATCGCCGAGGAACCCGATTTCGTGTTAGGGATCGATCTCAGCGGGAAGTGACGGGACGGTGTCAAAGGGGCCGGTGCCACGATTCATTTCGAATCGGGCGCTACCCGCCGCTGACCGGCGGAAACAGCGCCAGTTCGTCGCCGTCCTCGAGTTCCGTTGCGAGGCCCTCCTCTTCGACCAGCACGTTCGTCCCGTTGCGCAACACGTTGATCTGCGATCGCAACTCGCCGTCTTCGAGCACGCGGCCCTCGAGTTCGGGTGCCGCCTCGAGCAGCGCCTCGAAGGCGTCGCCGACGGTGTCGCCGGCCCCGGCGTCGACGGTCACGTGTTTGTCGCCAGCGCGTTCGGCGAGGTCGGCGAACAGTTTCCACTCCGTAGGCATACGTGGCGCTATCGGTGCCGGCGGCAAGTAGCTACCGCTCCTGTGGCCGTTCCGGTTCGCGATCGTCCTGCCCGCCGGCGACCGTCTCCCGCGCTCGCTCCTGCTCGTCGCTCTGATCGCTCGCCTCGACTAGCGTCCGTTCGGTCACCCGCCGCAGTGCGTCGGGCCGACCGAGTACGTAGGCGATGTCGCCGGCCGCGAGTCGCTCGCTGCCGGCCGGCAGCGGCAGGTACTTGTCACCGCCATCGCCGCCATCGCCGTCACCGCCGTCACTGCTGTCTGGATCGCGCTCGAGAGCGAGCACCAAGACCGGTAGCGAGTCGACCGACAGCCCCGCGAGTTGATCGTCAGTCCCGACGGAGACGGTCGTCACCGTCTCGTCGGCCGTCCGGAGCAGGGAGACGAGATCCCGTTCGGCGTCGGGGCTGCCCGGCAGGGTCACGAGCCGGTACTCCCGCTCGGGCTCGAGGTCGCGGGCGTCCTCGGCGTCGAGGGCGACCGTCGCGATATCGGCGGCGGTCGCGCGCAGTTCGCCGCCGGCGACCCGCCGAGCGGTGCCGTCCTCGTCGTCGCGCGCCCAGATGCGGACCGCATCGCCCGGGCTGGCGTCCGCCGCGGGGTCGCCGGTCAGGGCGACGGCGACGGTGCCCGGCGCGAGCGTCGGCCCGATCCCCGCCGGCCGGCTCCCCACCGCGAGGTACTCGACGGTCCCGTCCGCGGTGAGGTCCGCGTCGACGTGGCCGATCCCGTAATCGCGCTCGAGGCGGGCGATCAGTCGCTCGCGGAGTTGGTCGGCGGTGAGCCGGCGCGGGAAGCGGAACGTCTGGCCCGCGAGTTCGGCTTTCACCGATTCCTCGACGGCGTCGTAGCCGTCGATGTCGCCGATCTCCTCGGGCAGTTCGACGCTGACGACGCGACCGGCCGAGCGGACGAGTTGGGAGACTTCGGTGATCGTCCGCGGCGTGGCGACCACGAACACGTCCCGGGCGAGGAAGTCGCCCAGCCGCCGGCCGCCGTCGGCGGCGACCGCGCTGGCGGTGAACGCAGCGACGGTGTATATCGCGGTACTGGGATCGGTCAGCGGCGTATCGCCGAGAATCGCCTGTTGCAGGGCGGATTGGGTGTTCAGCCAGATCGCGACCATCGCGACGCCGAAGAGGACCGCGACGCCCTCGGGGACCTCCTCGGCGCTGTACCAGCGGTAGGCAAACGCCACGCCGACGCCCGCACCGGCCGCGAGCAGTGCGAATCCGAGGATCCCGACGACCGCTTCCAGCAACGTCTCGGACGAGAGCAGTTCGGACGAGACCACTTGTGCGACACGAATGGCTACCACGAGCGATCACCCCCGGTCGTGTCCTCAGCGCGAGCGTCGATCACGGCGAGCGTCATCGTGCGATCGCCTCCGTGAACGCTTCGGTGGCGTCCTCCGGCCCCGCGACGAACGCCTCGTCGCCCGCCTCGAGTCGCCGCTCGATGCCGGGGCCGAACACCCAGCCGTGGCGGCGGCCGCCCGTCTCGCTGCCCTGTCGTCGCACCGCGAGGATCGTCACGGCCGCCGCCGACGCGGTCTCGTCGTCCGCGCCGGCCGCGCCGACGGTGAATCGGCGGATGGCGTACCCTTCGCGTTTGACCAGCGCGAGCGCCTCGAACTCGCCGCTCGTGCCGCGAGACCGCACGACGAGCCGCGGCGAGTCGGCCTCGAGGACGGGCTTGACGTCCCGTCTGGCGACGGCGAGGGTCACGCGTCCCGGCCCGCCGGCCGTCGCCGCGTTCGCCCTCGATGCCGGGGCGATCGTCTCCTCGTCTTCGCCGCCGTCGGTCGCGATCTCGTCCGTTTCGGGCGGGGCCGGGCTGGCGGCCGCGGCGCGTTCGTCGTCGACGTCGGTCCGAGCGCTCAGCACCCGTCCGGTGATCGAGCGCTCGCCGGTTCGGACGGTCACCTCGTCCCCGCGGGCCAGCCCCGTCGGAACGAGCGTCGCGACCGAGACGGCGCGCTGTCCCATCGATACCCGTCGGGAGAGTCTCCCGGACGGCGGTGCCGCCACGATGGTCGCCCGCGCCTGTTCGTCGACCGTGATGTCGATATCCGCGAGGTCGTGTTCCGTTCGCAGCCGCTCCTCGAGGCGGGACGCGAGTTCCGAGAGGGGGAGGTCGGCGGGGAGTCGCCACGAGCCGGCCTTGAGCGCTTGCCGGAGATCGGGAGACAGCGGCGGATAGCCCTCCATATCGTGGATTTCGCCGGTCGGGCGGACGGTGACTTGGCCGACCGAACCGACGAGTTCGACGACGTCGGCCGAGAGGGTCCGCTGTCGGAGCCGGGTAAAGGAGAGCCGTCGGGGCAACTCGGCCCCGAGTTTGTCGCCCTGATTGTGGGCGTAGAGCGCGAGCATGAGGACGATCAGTACGGCGATCAGTAGCCGCGGTGACTGGGCGATCGTGGGTTCGACGAGACCGAGCAGGCCGCCCTGCACGCTGGCGATCGAGAGCGCGAGGACGACGACACCGAACCCGGGCAGCGTGACGCCGGTGAAGTACCGCACGAGAAAGCCGAGCGACCCGGCGACGAACGCGGGGACGATGCCGGTCAGAAGCCCGAGATAGAGGCCGAGCAGCACTTCGATCAGCAGATCGACCGGAAGCGATTGCATTGTGTGTCGGTCGGACGGAATCGTTAAATCAGCACCGACAGCGGAACCGATAATCGCGTCCTTCGGCCGGAACCGTCCAGTCAGCTGTAGGTACGGGTTTTTGCACGCTCGAGTCGTAGTGATCGGTCACGGGTCAGTCAGCTGTTCGTCGGCGACGTCACCGAAACCGTGTTCCAGCGCTCGCCCGTTCCGGTGATCGTCGTTCGCCGAGCGGGTTCGATCCCTACCACGACGGCCGGTCCGGACGGACTCGAGACGGGGACGTTTAACTAACGTCGCCGCCCAGCGCTGTGTATGGTCGACGACCGGTCGCTTCGATCGCGACTGCCGGACAACTGGCGGCGAGTGCTGACGACGCGAGCGACCGTCGTGCTCGTCTTGCTCGTCGCGCTGCTCTCGGTCGCGACCGCGATTCTCAATATTTGGAATCCCAGCCCCGGTCCGCTCCATCAATACGTTCCCGAAGCGATTCAAAGCGCCGCTGCCTTCACGGGAGCACTCACTGGATTTACGATGGTCGGCAGTGCACTCGCCCTCCGGCGTGGGCTCCGCGCCGGGTGGTGGGCGACGCTGCTGTTGCTGCCAGTGACTGCGGCACAGGGACTCCTGCAATCGAGTCAATACTCGTTCCCACTGGTCGTCCTCTCCGTCATTTCGATCCCGGCCCTCTTGCTAACGCGCAGCCGGTTCGACAAACCGCTCTCGCTGACCACGACCCAGATCGCGGCCGGCGCGGCGCTCGTCGGCGTCCAGCTGTACGGCACTATCGGGGGCTACGCCCTCCGGGATCACTTCGACGAGATCAATACCATCCTCGACGCCTTCTATTTCACGCTGATTACCTCGAGTACGGTCGGCTACGGCGACGTGACGCCGAACGCGGGGTCGGTCCAGGGGATGCTGTTTACGATGTCCGTACTCATCCTCGGCGTCGCCAGTTTCGGTATCGCCATCGGGGCGCTCGTCGGCCCGGTGATCCAAGATCGCATCTCGAAAACACTCGGAAAGATGAGCGACTCACAACTCCAACTCCTCGACGAGCACATCCTCGTGCTCGGCTACGGCGAACTGACGGAACCGATCGTCGACGAACTCGCGGACGCCGGCCGGCAGTTCGTCGTCGTCACCAACGACCGCGACGCCGTGACGACTCTGACCGACCGCGACCTCGCCGTCGTCACCGGCGACCCCAGCGACGAGGAGCCGCTTCGCCGCGCGAAAATCGATCGCGCGGCCGCGATCCTCGTCGCCACGAACCACGACGCTGAGGACGCCCTGACCGTCCTCACCGCCCGCGAACTCGCGCCGAACACGCGCATCGTCGCCGCCGCGACCGACCGCGAGAACACCAAGAAACTCGAGCGGGCCGGCGCTGACGCCGTGATCAGCCCCGCGATGCTCGGGGGCCACCTGCTGGTGCGGTCGGCGCTGGGCAGCGACGAGAGCGGCCTGATCGATCGAATCCTCGAGCGGGAGTGAGGTCGGCTATCCGGCGCCGCAGCGTCGCACGACCCCGACGTGGGACCGGGAACTGTTTTTATCCCTGCCACGAAAATCGGACAATATGGCGATACCAACGTGGCTGTGGACCGCAACGGACGGACCCGCCGGTCGATCACGCTCGCGGATCGAACGCGACGAGGACAACGGCGATGGCGATGGGCTCGACCTCGAGGCGGTCTCGAACGACCTCGAACTGCTCTCGAGTCCGGTGCGGTTGGAGATCCTGCTCACCCTTGCCGATCGCGACCACCCGATTCGGTATGGCGAGCTCCGGGAGGCGGTCTCGATCGAGGACAACGGCCAACTCAACTACCATCTGCGACGACTCGAGAGCGCCGTCACCGGCGACGACGGTGAATACGCGCTGACCGCCCGCGGCGAACGGCTGCTGAAGCGCGCGACCGGACCGACGTGACGGAGACTGCTCGGTCTCGGTAGAGAAACGCTCTTCTCCGAGATTTTAGGTAATTCCGGGCCGCTACCACGGACCAGAACCGATGCACCGGAGTTCGCAATCGCTCGAGACACCATTGAATCGTCGCCGAGCCGTCGATCGGTCGGTCGCCGAGGCCGGTCGCGCACCGTGCCGGAGGGTATCTAATGGCCGATGAGTCACGACGACCGGTAGGGGACGACGAGAACCGGCCGACCGCGGGCAAGCAACCGGTCACGTTCTCCGCGGCCGGCGCTCGCGACGGGTTCGTCGCCTGTCTGCCGATCGCGCTCGGTGTCGCGAGTTACGGCGTCGTTTTCGGGGTGCTCGCGACCCAGGCAGGACTGAGCGCCGCCGAGGCGACGCTCATGAGCGCGACGGTGCTCGCCGGTGCCGCCCAGTTGATCGCGGTCGAACTCTGGGCGGACCCGGTTCCGGTCGCCGCGGTCCTGCTCACGACGCTGCTGGTGAACCTCCGGTACGTCGTGATGGGCGCGGCGCTCCGGCCTTGGTTCGAAGACCTCTCAGCGCGGGCGGCCTACGGCAGCGCATTCTTCACCGCCGACGAGAACTGGGCGCTGACGATGCGCGAGTTGACCGACGGCGGTCGGCGGGGCGCGTATCTGCTCGGTAGCGGTCTCGCTATCTGGGTTTGCTGGATCGGTGCGACGGTGGTCGGGGCGACTGCCGGCAGCGGGATCGGCGATCCCGCACGATACGGCCTCGACTTCGTGTTCGCCGCCGTCTTCGTCGCGATCGCTGCCGGCCTCTGGGAGGGGCCGAAAACACGGCGGCCGTGGGCCGTGGCCGCTGTCACCGCGGCCGCGAGCGCGCATCTCCTACCGGGCCGGTGGTACGTGCTCGTCGGCGCTGGGGTCGGCTGTCTCGTCGGCGTGGCCGCCCTCGAGGAGCCCGCAGAGCAGGCGGATCGAGCAGATCCGGGAGAGGGTGCAGATCGGACGGACGCGGGTGACAGCCGTGAGTGACGCCTTCTCCCTCGAGCCGGTCGTCGTCGCGGTGATCCTCGCGATGGCGCTGCTTACCTACGCGACGAAGGCCGGCGGGCTCTGGCTCCTCGGCCGCTTCGATGTCTCGGCGCGGGTCGAAGCGGGGCTCGAGATCCTGCCCGGCGTGCTCGTCGTCTCGATCCTCGCGCCCGAACTGCTCGCGGGCGGCCCGCCGGAGTGGGGCGGCGCGGCCGTCGTCGCGGTCGTCGCCCGCCGGACCGGCAACGTCGTACTCGCGTTGCTCGCGGGCGTCGGAACGGTACTGGTCCTTCGCGGCTCGTTCTGAACGCGGGCCGAGTACTACCGAGCACGACTCGACCGCAACTCCTAGGCCGTCGGCCGCCAGCGATCGCCGGCTATCGGTGCCGACCGCGGTGGACGATCGCCACGTCTGCCTCGAGATCGCTGAGTTTGCGGAACGTCGGCGGGGAGACGAACCGCGAGGCGGCCGACCGGTCGGTGCTCGAGCCGACGAAGCAGACGTCGTAGCGGGGCGCGGTCCGGCTGAGGTAGGATTCGACGGATGCGGTGACGACGTGGGTTTCGAAGGGGCCCGGGAACGCGTCGACGAGGTCCGCGAGGGTCGCCTCCGCCGTGCGGCGGCGTGACTCGGCGTCGATACAGGTACAGACGCTGACCGGCTGGCCGGACTGGGACACCCGAATCGCGAAGTCGAGCATCGCACGAGCGGTGTCGCCGGCACCCCGGACCGCGACGAGGCTGTTCTGCCACCGCCGTCGACGGATCCCGTTCGACCGGAACGCGATCACGTCGATCTCGCTGTCGAACAAGCCCGTGATGAACGCCGAGAGGCCGCCGTCCTCGCGTTCGGCGTACGGCGCGACGATGAGATCACAGTTCTGTTCCCGTGCCGTCTGCAAGACGAGCCCCGCCGAGCGGCCGCCGCTGGCCGCGACGACGACCTCGCAGGGAACGTCGTACGCGCTCTCGAGGTCGGCCGCCAGCGACTCGAGACGGCGCGCGGCGTCGCCGGCCGCGCGTTCGGTGCGGCTCGCGCCCGTTTCACCGTCGCTTTCGGCGGCGTCGACACGTTGTCCCTCGGCATCTTCGTCGTCGACGATGTCGAAGAGCACCACTTTTCCGGCGTCGTGTGCGCCGGCGATCGACGCGGCGAACCGGGCGACCGTCTCCGAACGGTCATACATCGGGACAAGCACGTGGTCGTCACCGCTGGTCGTCTGGTAGAGGTAGCGAGCGCGCTGCTCGTAGAAGTGCCGCCGCCAGAGAACGAAGGCCGCCGCGACGAACGAACTCGAGACGACGATCCCGAGGACGTAGGCGAGTTGCGTGTTGCCGGTCACGAGGACGAGCAAGGCGGTCGAAAACGCCGTCGGCTCCTCGAGGTCGAGCGCCCACGTACAGACGCCGGTAAAGAAGATCCCGAGGGCGGCACCGGCCGCGTTAACCCCGCCGGCGCGTAATCCGATGGCCGCCGCGAGCGCCAGTGCGATCCAGCCACAGAGCGCGCCGACGGTCATCCCGCCGACGAACTTCGACGGCGTCGAGTACTTCCCCTCCGGATCGGCAAAGAGCGTATACGTCCCGGAGGCAAGCGGTGGAAACAGCAGAAACGAAATCGCCGCCGTCATGTTCGCCAGCCACGTCACCGCGGCGATCAGCAACGGGACGAACACCAGCACCGAGAGGTGGACGAGATTGCCCGTGTGCTCGAGCCATCGCAGGACGGCGTCGAGTTCGCGTCGCTCCAGCCGCCGGAGTCGTCTCGCGAGTGCGTACAGCCGCGCTCGCACACCCTCGAGCATAGGTTCCGTTGTTCGGGGAGCGACCAAAACCGTTCGGCTTCGCTCGAGGTCGGCGGGCAGTTTCCGTCGGGCTTCTACTCCGGTGTCCCCTCGAGAATGTCGACCCCGCTCGAGGCCCCGATCCGTTCGGCTCCGGCCTCGAGCATCGCGATCGCGTCGTCGTAGCTGCCGACGCCGCCGCTGGCCTTGACGGGGAGGTACTCGCTCATGAGTTCGACGTCGTCGACCGTGGCACCGCCGCCGGCGAAGCCGGTCGAGGTTTTGACCATCGCCGCGTCGGCCGCGACGGCGGCCTCGCAGGCCCGGCGTTTCTCGGCGTCGGTCAGGAGCGCGGTTTCGATGATCACCTTGACCGGGATCGGCACCGCGGCGACCAGCTCCGCGAGTTCCGCCTCGACTGCCTCGTCCTCGCCCGCTCGCAGGCGGCCGACGTTGATCACGACGTCGAGTTCGTCCGCGCCGTCTTGCCACGCCGCGACTCCCGCTTTGCGTTTCACCGCGGGCGCGTGCTGGCCGTGCGGGAAACCGATCACCGTTGCGAGGGTCACGTCGGGTTCGTACTCGGCGGCCGTCTCAACCGCGTAGGGCGGGATACAGGCGTTCATGCCGTACTCGGCGGCCGCGTCGAGGACGTCTCGAACGTCCTCAAGGGTCGTCTCGGGGCCGAGGACGGTGTGGTCGATCAGGGGGGCGAGTTCGCTGCGGTCCATACACGGGTCGACTCGCCGGATAAAGAAAAAGCCGCCCGATCGTCCTTCGCGGTGCCGTCGCTACAATGGACTCGCGGCGCGGCGATGGTTGCCGCCGTGACCGCGCTCGAGGGAATCGCCGGCCCGTCGCCGTCTGCATCCCTCGGCCGTGATTCCCCTCCGCGTCAATTATCGCCAGTGCCAACCGCGTTCGCGGCTCCGAATATCCGATAATCGGAAAGTGTTAGTCACTGGTGTGAGCTATTCCACCCTATGGTATTACCCGAGGGGTTCGTCGTCCCGCCGTGGTACCTGCTGGGTCCGGTGATCGTCGTTCTCGGCGGGGTTATCGCGCTGTTGTGGGCACTCGAGCCGCCGGTGACGGACCGGACGGTCATCGCGTTCGCGCCGTGGATGATGTTCGGCGCGTGTCTCCACGTCCTCTACAAGCTGGGCGCGTTCCCGGCGACGATCGAGCCGCTGTTTACCGCGCCGATGGTCTACGCGGTGACCGCGACCGTCGCGGGAATCGTCTGGATTATCTCTATTTTCCTCCACGTCGGCGGGTTACAGCAAACGATCCCCCGCTTTGTCGGCATCGCCGGGACGGCGTTTTTCACCGTCTTCACGATGTTCGCGCTTTCGGTCGGGCTCGAAGACGGAACCCTCGAGCCGTTCTGGCCCGTCATCGCCGTCGTCGTCGCGGGCGTCGCCACCGCGGTCGCGTGGATCGCGCTCAGTCTCTGGGTTACCGACATCGCGACGACGACGAGCGCGACGGGCGCGCTCGTCGTCTTCGGCCACACCTTGGACGGCGTCACGACCGCGATCGGCTACGACGTCCTCGCGGCCGGCGAGGACGTACCGCTCTCGCTGCTGATTCTCGAGGCCGGCGAGGCGCTGCCGACCGCGGAGTACATCGGTGCCGGCTGGCTGTTCGTCCTCGTCAAGGTCGCCCTCGCGCTGGTCATCCTCGGGCTCTTCCGGGAGTACGTCGAGGAGGCACCGCGGCAGGGCCGGACGATGCTCGCACTGGTCGCCGCGGTCGGGCTCGGCCCGGCGGTCCACAACACGCTGTTGTTCGCCGTCGCCTGAGGGTTCGAGTCCCACCACAACCGCGTGACTCCGCCGCGTTGTCCCTAGATTTTTGCCGGGCCGAGCCGTCCTCTCAGTAGTCTCGAATGGATCCGATCACGGTACTCACCGCTGGGCACGTCAACTGGGACGTGACCCTTCGCGTCGACAGGTTTCCCGAACCCGATGGCGAGGCGGCGATCCGCTCGCAGCGCCAGTCGGGCGGCGGCAGCGCCGCCAACGTCGCCGCCGCACTCGCCGGCCTCGAGGTCGAGACCGAACTGATCGGCAGCGTCGGCGACGACGACCACGGCCTGCTCGCCCGTCGGGAACTCGAGGCCGCGGGCGTCTCCCTCGAGGGGGTCCGCGTGATCGAGGGGGCCGAAACGGCCGTCAAGTACCTGTTAGTCGACGAGACCGGCGAGGTCGCGATCCTCGGCAACGACGGCGTCAACGAGGCCGTGACGCCCGCCGACCTCGAGCCGGCGCGGATCCGAGCGGTCGATCACGTCCACCTCACGGGACAGTGGCCCGAGACCGCCGCTGCGATCGCACGGATTGCGAGCGAGGCCGGTATCTCAGTCAGTTTCGACCCCGGCCGCCGAATCGGCGATCGGGACTACGGCGAGGCGCTCGCGCTCGCCGACCTCGTCTTCGTCAGCGACCGGGAAGCCGCGGCACTGCTCGAGGGGGACTCGATCGATGCGGCGACTGACGCTCGGATCGTCGTCGTGACCTGCGGGGCCGACGGCGCGGAAGCGTACACGCCGGACGGTCCGGTCGTTCACCCGGGGTTCGACATCGATCCCGTCGACACCGCCGGTGCTGGCGACGCCTTCGCCGCGGGCTTCCTCGCGACGTGGCTCCGGGAGCGCGAGATCGACCGCGCGCTCGCGGTCGGCAACGCCTGCGGTGCGCTGACTGCGAGCCGCGACGGGGCTCGGAACACGCCGACGAAAGGGGCGGTCGAAGACGTTCTCACGGATCGATCCTGACCGGTGCCTTCTTCCCTGCTCTCGTACCCGCCCGAAAGCGCCGCAGTCCTGCGGTTCTCACCGGGTGGTGTCTGACGGTAGCTATATGGGCGACGACGTTGGCCACTCGAGTGAACAGTCACGATCCCGTGACTGAGAGACATGACGGAAGGAAGGGTAAACCAGTCCCACGGATGTGACCTTCGACGGCGCATCCAGTACGACCGACGAGAAGACGAACCGCCGAGTATCGCCGCTGCAACGGCGCTGGCACGGTATTACGGTGACGACGTCACCACGGCCAGTACGCAACTCTACGACTACATCGATCCGGACGCGCTCGATAGCCTCTTCGCCGAAACGAACCGCGGCGATACCCGATCCGCGGGGACCGTCGAGTTCGAGGTCGACGACGCGACCGTCACCATCCGACCCGAACGCGTCGACGTGTGTCCGATCGACTGACGGCGACGGGCGAGTCGCCGGTTCGTCGGCCGGGCGGGGGAAACGGGGTGCTGTCGAGGGTCGCCGGACGAGTCGATCATGTCTCGGCCCTTCCTCGAACCTTTTTTTGCACCGCCCGCGGAATCCGACGGTATGGCGACGCAGCCACACCTGCTGGTCGATGACGGAGATCTGACGGATATTGCGCTCATTCCGGGCGACCCGGGGCGAGTCGATCGAATCGCTGATCACTGCGACGAGTCCGAGACGGTCGCACAAAACCGCGAGTACAAGCTCGTCAACGCCACCTACGAGGGCCGGGAGCTAACGATCTGCTCGACGGGGATTGGCTGTCCGTCCGCCGCCATCGCCGTTGAGGAGATGGCCAACGTCGGCGTCGAGACGTTCCTCAGGGTCGGCACGACTGGCGCGCTTCAGTCCGGCATCGAGATCGGCGACATGATCGTCGCGACGGGCGCGGCGAAACACGAGGGGACGAGCAAGCGCTACGAGGCCGCCGAGTATCCCGCAGTCCCGGACTACGACGTGCTCTCGGCGCTGGTCGACTCCGCCGAGGCGAACGACGAGGACGTCCACGTCGGCCCCATCGTCTCCGACGACGCCTTCTACGCCGAGACCGACGAGCACGTCGCCGATTGGGAGGCCGCCGGTATGTTAGCCGTCGAGATGGAGGCCGCCGCCGTCTTCTCGCTGGCCCGCCGCAAGGGACTGCGCGCCGGCGCGATTTGTACCGTCGACGGCAACCTCGTCGAAGGGACTCAGAAGGGGACCGATACCGAGGACGACGAACTCCCCGACAAAGCGAAAAATAACGTCGGGCGCGCGATCGACCTCTCGCTCGAGGCCGCGACCGAACTGTAAGCCGTTTCGAATCGGCCGTTTCTACTCCTTCGACCGTCCGAACAACCGCTCGCGGAGCGACCGCTTCGTCGGCCGCTCGGCGAGCAACACGGAACACTCGAGGTCGTCGACGACGTCGAAGACGAGCGAACCGCGGACGAGTCGGGAGAGCAGGCCGCGTTCCGTCGCGCCGATGACCACGAGCGTCTCCCCGGCGGCTTCGCGGGCGATCGCGCCTTCGATGTCGCCCGATGTATCGACCGTGAGCACGGCGTCCCCGATATCGTGGTCGGCAGCCCACTCGGTGAGGAACGCCTCGCCCGCCTCGCGCTCGCTCTCGTCGTCGACGACGTGGAGCAGGTCGATCGAGGCACCGGTGGCTGAACGCAGGGTTCTCGCGATCTCGGCGCTGAGATCGGAGTCCGGCCCGCCGGCGGTCGGCAGCAGGATCCGGCTGGGATCGTAGCCCCGGTCTTTCAACACGAGGAAGTCACACGGGAGGTCGCGGGCGAGTTCGTCGAGCGGCTGTTCGGCGCGACCTACTGACCACGGCCGGTCCCCGCCCCAGCCCATCACCACCTGATCGTCGTCGTACTGGCGGGCGGCGTCGAACACCTCCTCGACGGAGCGGTGCGAGGCGATCGTCGTCGTCTCGATCTCCACGTCGTGGGCCGCGGCGTGCTCGCGGGCCTGCTCGAGCAGTTTCTCGGATTCGGTGTCGATCCGTTCAGCGCCGCGGTCCAGCGGCGTCTGGTCGGGGACCTGCACGATGTGGACCGCATGGACGATGCCGTCGCGTTCGGCGGCGAGCGTGCTGGCGAGCGAGACGAGGTGCCGTTCAGTCCGCGGGTTCGACAGCGGGACCATCACGCGGTGTTCGTCCGCGGCGTCAGGGCTGGCTGCACTGGCCGCCGAAACCGCGATATCGGGCATCGCATCGGAGCGGTCGAGGACGTACTGGCCGAGGACGCCCTGCCGAGGCGTCTTCGAGCGCGCGTACAGCGCGTACCACAGCACCGCGACGGCGACGAACGCGAGGCTCAGCCCGATCTCGATCGGGTTCATGAACCCGATGAGCCCGAAGGAAAGCACCGCGCCGACGATCGGCGTCACCGGGTAGAACGGTACCCGGAAGTCCGGATCGTAGTCGGGCACGTCGGCCTGCCGGAACGCGATCAGCGCGAGGTTCATCAGGCCGTAGACGATCAGGTGGAGCACGCTCGCCGCCTTCGCGAGGATCTCGAGGTCCTGGCCGAGCGCGGCGATGAACACGACGATGACGCTGCCGGTCAGCAGGATCGACCGGTACGGCGTCGCGTACGTGGGGTGGATCTCGTTGAGTTTGTCCGTGACGATCTTGTCCCGGCCCATCGCGAAATTGATCCGGGCCGACGAGAGGATCGACGCGTTCGCGCTCGAGGCGGTCGCGAGCATCGCGGCCAGCGAGATCAGGGTGACGCCGACGGCGTCGAGCACGGGGATTCCGGCGAACGTGATTTCGGCGACCTGCGAGACGGGGACGCTGTCGTCGAGCGAGTGCCACGGGACGATGCCGACCATCGTGCCGACGAGGACGGCGTAGATGGCCGTCACGACGGCGACGCTGCCGATGACCGCGATCGGGAGGTTCCGACCGGGATTTTTCAGTTCCTCCGCGACGGTCGCGATTTTCGCGTAGCCCAGAAAGGAGACGAAGACGAGGGCGGTGCCGGGGAGGATCGCGCCGTACCCCTGCTCGGTCGGCGCGAGCCCGTCGGTGGTCAGCGTCCCCCAGTCGAAGTGCAGGAAGCCGGTCGCGGCGAAGACGGTGAGAATGCCAAGCAGGACCGTGACGATCACCGTCTGGACGCCGCCGGTCTCCTTCGCGCCCATGTAGTTGACCCCGACGAACAGGAGCCCGGCGATCAGCGCGCCGAGTTGGATGTCCGTCAGCGCGACCAGCCCGAACTCGAGGGTCGGGAGCGCGAGCACCGTCCCGGCGAGCAGGTCGGTGAGATACCCCCCGAAGCCGATGCAGTAAAACGCCGAGGCGAAGGCCAGCCCCATCCAGTCACCCATGCCGGAGATCGACCCGAACAGCGGGCCGAGGCCGCGGTTGACGTAGTAGTAGCCGCCGCCGGCTTTCGGCATCGCCGTCCCGAGTTCGCTCACCGCCAACGCGTTGACCATCGCGATCGCGCCGCCGATCACGAACGAGGCGACGACGATCGGGCCGGCCTCCTGGGCGGCGGCCCCGGGGAGGACGAAGATCCCCGCGCCGATCATCGTCCCCATACCGATCGCAAGCGCCGATAGGAGTCCCAGGTCCTTGGCGAGTTCGTCGTCACTCATCGGTATCCCCCGGCGGGAGGATCACCAGCGGCCGGTCGGTGTTCGAGAGCAGTTTCTGTGCGACGTCGCCGGAGAGCAACTTCTTCCACCGACTCGCGCCGCGGGGCGTGAACATGATCGACGTGGCGTCGAGTCGGTCGGCGTGCTCGAGAATCGCCGTCGCGACGTCGGTTCCGTAGAGGACCGCTGTCTCGAGGGGAATGGGTTCCGTGGCCAGTGCCGTATCGACGCGATCGAAGATGCGGTCGGCAAACTCTCTCCGCTGTTCGACGCCGGCTTTGTCGGGCGCACCGCCGGCTTTCTCGATCACGTGAACGACGTGTAGCGTCGCGTCACCGTCGCCGATTTCCCGGAGGATCGCCCGACACGTGGCCTCGGCATCTCGCTCGTTGGCGATCGGGACGAGGACCGTCTCGAAGAGGGAGCGTTCCATTGACTCACCCCTCGCTCCGATCGACTTCGAACGGGTTCGGTCCAGCGATCGGTTCCGTCCCCTCCGAAATCGGCGGCTTGAGTTGTGACGCGGTCATCGGTTCGACCCTTCCCCCGCAGAAATATAAAATAACCGATCGTATTACGTATACCTCAATTTTCTAGACTTGAATTACTGATTGCTGAAAATAGATGTGAGAATGATACGATCGGAAGTAAACCAGCATATAGCGGCGGATCTAACGAACGGGTATGGACTATCGGCTCGACGAGATCGATCGGCGGATTATCCACGCGCTGATGGGTGACGCGCGGAACACCTCGGCCCCAACGATCGCGGACGATCTGAACGTCTCTCCCGGAACGATTCGGAACCGAATCTCGCAACTCGAGGAACAGGGCGTCATCACCGGCTATCACGCGAGCATCGATTTCGAACGGGCAGATGGCCATCTGCCGAACCTCTTCATGTGCAACGCGCCGGTCTCCGAGCGGGAGTCGGTCGCGCGACAGGCCCGGATCATCCCGGGGGTCGTCAACGTCCGCGAACTGATGACGGGCCGGCGGAACCTGCACGTGCTCGCGATCGGGAGCGACACCGAGGACTTACGCCGGATCGCCCGCTCGCTCTCGGACCTCGGCGTCGAGATCGAAGACGAGGTCCTCGTCCAGACCGAAACGACCTGCGCGTACGCGCCGTACGGACCTAACGACGAAACCCAAAACGCCGTGCTCACGGACTTCATCAGCCTCTCCGGCGATGCGGAAGTCGCGGAGGTAACCGTCGATCGGGACGCCCCGGCCGCCGGCATGCGGATTCAGGAGGCGGCCCGCTGTGACACGCTCACCGACGACACACTCGTGATCGCTATCGAACGGGACGATACGGTGTTGACGCCCCACGGCGATACGGAGATCCGCGCCGACGACATCGTCACGCTGTTCTCGCGGGGCGGCGTGACCGACGAAACGGTCGCGAACTTCGATGCGAGCGAGCCCGTCAACTCCTGACCGAACTGCCCGTAAAATCGGCTTTTCCGACTACGCTGCCGTGAGCCGTCGCGCGAGCGTCGTCGTCCGATCGGTCAACGTCTCGGTCGTCGCCGAAGCCCCCTGTAGCCGGTCGTTGATCGTCTCGAACAGCGCCTCGAACGCGAGCGTTCCGTCCTCGTCCTGCCACGCCGCCGTCTCGTACGCCTCGAGCCCGCAGCGTTTGCACGTCTCGCCCTCGAGCGAGTCGAAACAGCCGTGGCAGCGCTCGAGGCCGACCGCGACCGTTTCGCTCAGCGTGACGACCTCGCGCAGCGTCGACTGCAGGTCGGCCGCGGTGTCGGAGAAGTCCTCGAGCGCGGTCCAGATCTCGGGGTCGTACGCGCCGTCGTCGATGGCGGCGAGGCGCTCGAGTCGCGCATCGACGATCGCGATCGCGAGCAACACGTCGCGGCGACTGCGGCGGTACGCCGAGATCGAGTCGTCGAGGGCGGCGTCCGTGCCGTCGTCGACGGCCGACTCGAGGGTGGCAGGCAGCGACGTCGCGACCGACGCGAACGACGCGACATCCGAAATCGTCTCGCCCTGCACGCCGGTCGTCTCGCGGACGCGGTGAAACAGGTCGTCGCTGGCGACCGGGTCCGTCGACGGCGGGGCCTCAAGCGTCGCGAAACAGTCGTCACAGACGGTAACGAGCGCGCTCTCGTGGACATCGCCTTCGAGGGGAACGTCGCCGACGGGAAAGAGCCGAAGCGTGACCGGGTCGTCGTCACCGCCGTCAGTGCCGCAGTGTCGACAGGAGTGTCCGTCGCGGTCGAATACGGCCTCGCGGTCGGCGCGCCAGTCGCGTGAAGTCACGAGCGAGCGAAGACAGCGCGGCGACAAAAACGCACCGACAGCCCGTGGGACCGACGGCGATCGGGGGTAACGCACGAACTACTAACCGGCCGCCGGTCGTAGTTCCCGTATGGTCGACTCATCGGACGACCGGGACCCATCGGACGACTCGGCGGGATCGAACGACTCGGACGCGGACGGCCCGACCGAGTTCGAACTCGAGCGCGGGTACGACCGCGGGGACCTCGCCGGCGTCTTCCGCGAGTTCGCGACTGCCTTCGAGGACGGCCGCCCTATTCGATTGACCGGCGACGACCGAACCGTCAGGATCGCCGTTCCGGAGCGCGTCGTCGCCGAATTCGAGGCCGAGTACGATGCCGACGACGAGCCGCCGGTCGGCGAACTGGAACTGGAACTGGAACTCGAGTGGGACGACCCCGACGGCTCGAGCGTTCGGGTCGCCGACCGCGACTCGAGCGCCGATGGCGAGAGTGCTGGGTCAGCCGAGACCGCTGAGGCCGCCACAACCGAGACCGCTGAGGCTACCGATCACGGCACGGACGGGGACTCGACGGACGTCGATCCCGCGGCGGCAGTGATGCCCCTCGAAGGGGTGGCGGACCGCGACGGTGGCGAAGACGGTGCCGAAGCGGACGAGACGGCGGTGACGGCCGACGACGCCACAGCGCCGGCAGACGCCGACGAGACGGCCGACTCCGGCAGAACCAGTCGCTTCGAGGTCTACGAGGACAAGGGCGGCCAGTGGCGCTGGCGGCTCGTCCACTGGAACGGCAACATCGTCGCCGACAGCGGCGAGGGGTACGCCTCGCGGTCCAACGCCGAACGGGCGGCCCGAAGCGTCATGCGGAGCGCGCCGGCGGCGAGCATCGATCGACTCGAGTAGGTCGAGTCGGCGGCGGGCTACGATCGGATGTCCTCGGCGTCTACATCCACGTCGAGTTCTGCGGAGTGGTCGATCTGTTCGTACTCGAGGGCCGGCGTCGTCCCCGCCGGGACGGCGTTGTACTCCCTGAGAAAGCCGATGACGCCCTGTTTTCCCCCGAAGTCACCGCGGTACTGCCGGAACAGCTGCGGTACCGTCGCCGTGTCGTCCTCGTCGTCGTAGCTGACGTTTTCCTCTAAGAACCACTCGATCGCGATATCTAACTCCTCGTCGACGTCCCGCGGCGAGTAGACCGCGATCGGCGGGCAGTGTTCGGCCCCGTGGCCCAGCGCGAAGTGCACCCGCGGGTCGCACTCCTCGAGGCGAAACTGCCGCTCGAAGGATGAGGACAGCAGCCGGGGGACGTAGCCGAAGCCCCACGACTGCTTGGAACTCCGGAGCAGGCCGTGCTCGATGTCGTTGAGGCTCAGCCAGACTCCGCTGACGGGGATCTGATCGCGCGCGAAGAACTTCCACCGATCGAGGAGCCCGCCCTCGAACAGATCGGGTTCTTCTTCCTCTATCAGCAGCTGCGCGTAGGCGTTGTAACAGTTGAGCCAGAAGGCGAGTTTCCCCTCCCGACCGGAGAGCGCTCGCTCTAGCTGCGGTCGCTCGAGCGCCGCCAGATGCTCCCGTAACTGATCGGCGTTGCCCTCGGTCTTGACCGTATACAGGAGATCAGCCGAGAGCGAGAGGGGATCGAGCTGAGTCGACATTCGGTCCGAAATTCGCGAACCAGCCCCTTGAAGCCGTGTGACGGGTACACACGACAGTCCGGACTGAATACAAGTTCAGGCCGTGGTTTTATGCCTCGAACGGTGAAAATAATGGTGTGAATCTCAGCAAGGGATTTCTCCTCGTCCTCGTCGCCCTCTTCGCGTATCTCTCCCTGTTGCTCGTGCTCCCGTTTTTCCAGTACATCCTCGGTGCCATCCTCATCGCCTACGTCCTCTACCCGGTCCAGCAGCGCCTCGAGACACACGTCGCGCCGCCGATCGCCGCCGTCGGACTCGTCGCCCTCGCGATCGCCGGCTTCGTCATTCCGTTGATCGGCATCGTCGCGGCGGTCGCCAGCGACGCTCGCCGGCTCCTCGAGCAGATCAACACCGACTCGTTGCAGGTGGGCGACCTCGAGCGGGCGATCGAGGAGCAGACCGGCCAGACCGTCGATCTGCCGGCGGCGGTCGCCGACGCCGCACAGAGCGCCGGCACGATGGTGCTCGAGCGCTCGACCGAGTGGTTCAGCGCGCTTACGCACGTGTTGATCGGGCTGGGGCTCGCGCTTTTCTTGCTCTACTACCTGCTCAAAGACGGTGGGGACCTGTTGGCGTGGCTGCGGGAGCTGACGCCGCTGCCGGACGACGCACAGGACGATTTCTACCAGAAACTGGACGAAGTCATGTGGGCCGTCCTCGCCGGCCACGTCCTGATCGCGATCATTCAGGGCTCTCTCGCCGGACTGGGGCTGTTGGCGACCGGCATCCCGAACGCCGCGTTCTGGACGTTCGTCATGATCATCCTCTCGCTGATCCCGCTAATCGGCTCGTTTCTGGTCTGGGGGCCGGCCGTCGTCTACCTCTTCCTGATCAGCGAACCGTTGTTCGCGGTGGGGCTGTTCGTCTACAGCGTGATCATCGTCGGCCTCTCCGACGACTATCTCCGCCCGGTCCTCGTCGATCGCTACGCCGAACTCAACCCCGCCGTCATCATCCTCGGGGTTCTCGGCGGGGTCTACGCCTTCGGCGTCATGGGCCTGTTCTACGGCCCGGTCGTCCTCGGGGCGCTGATCGCGACGCTCGACGTGATGAACGACCACTACGACCGACTCGAGGAAACGCCCGGAATGCAGTAACGCCGGCCCGCGATCGAGCGGGGCGACTCTGACGTGCTGTCACCCGTGACCCAACAAGGACTGTAACTGCACCGACCGACCGCTACCGCGATTCCTGCCCGCCCGCGAGCAACTTGTCGACGAGGCGCGTAAACCGGTCGACGAGCCGGTCGGGAACCGTCGGCGTCACCGTCGCCAGCAGCCGGCCGGTCGCTTCGGGCTCGGCCAGTTCGAGGACGACCCGATTGCGGTCGTCGTAGCGCTTCGTGACGAGGTCGTGTTCGACTAACCGATTCAGGTGATACTCGAGCGTGCTCCGGGCGATCTCGAGGGCGTCGGCGACGTCTCCGGGGCCGGCCGGCTCGTGTTCGATCAGGTAGACGACGATCTCTCGAGCGGTCTCCCGATGGAACAGCGCCAGCGCGGCCCGTTCCCACTCGTCGTAGGCCGGGGGGTAGTAGTGGGTTCGGCCGTAGAACTCCTCGCGGACGAGCCGGTCGTCCTCCCGTAGCCGCCGGATGTGATACTGGACCTGTCCCGGTGCGAAGTCGGACTCTCTGACGAGTTCGTTGAAATGCACGCCGGCGTTGTCGCCGATGTGAGCCTGAATCTGTTGTCGAGTGTCGGTCATCGGTATCTCCAGGTCCGAAGCGCGGACGTATCGCCGGCTACTGCCGGGGGACATATAACGGGTTTCCCACGTTCCCAGCCCTCGAGAACCGTCGCTCAGTCGCGGGGTCGTCCGTTCGTGTGACTACCGTCGTATCAGTATAATTCACTATCCCGCCGCGGTTCTCGGGAGCGGTTCGCGGACGTACCCGTTCTGATCTAGTATAAATCGAAAATCTGATCGACAGCGTCGGCATCCGCTCGGCGATCTACGTGCTGCTCGCTCACCGCGAGCGGTTCCGGTCGAAAGAATCGGTATCGCCGCGACTCGATTTCGGCATCAGGCTCGAGCGCGGGTCTGTTCGGGCGTGTCGGCCTTGTTGTTCGCGTAGGCGTTGTACGCCGAGATCAGCGCGACGGCCGCGCCGGAGATCGCGGTGCCGGTCGCGAGCTCGCTGCTCCCCATTTCGATGACCGCGGGGGAGATAAGCGCCCAGAGACCGAGCAGGACGGCGAGCGACGCGACGCCGACGCTCGCCAAGCGATCTCTCGACAGCCGGACGAAGTTGTAGCCGGCGGTCAGGAAGATCGCCGTCCCGACGAGCGTATCGTTCCAGATCGCTGCATCCGTCGACTCGAGGATGAACGGCGAGGCGACGAGGTAGAGCCCGATCAGCGCGACGAGGGCGCTCAGCCACTGGATCGCGTCGGTGTTCAGGGAGTTGTAGTCGGTTCTGGTCTCGCGGTCGGTATCGGTGTTCGTGTTACTCATGGCTTCCTCAATCGCGGTAGCTGCCATCCGAGGAAAACGGCAGTGCTTGCACCTGTCGGGAGAATCGCCGGCCCGAAATGGCCTCCTCGCCGTGTGGTTCGCCGCGCACGCGGTAAGAGACGCCCGGCCGGAAACACCGAAGGGAATAGGTGGGTGTCCGCCCGATTACGGGTATCGATCGTATGGAGTTCCCCACGTCAGTCGCCAGCGAGTGGTTGGACCCCCAGCTTGCCCCCGTTCTCGTCTGCGTGATCGCGCTCGCGGTGCTGGGAACGGCGGTGCTGTTCGTCGCCGGACTCGTCGCGTACTCCCGGCGTCGGACGCTCCGCTATCTGCTCATTACGGTGGTGCTCGGCATCCTCGTCGTCCGGTCGGTGACCGGCCTGGGGACCGTCCTCGGCCTCGTTCCGATGACGGCCCACCACCTCGTCGAGCACGGTTCGGACTTCCTGATCGCGGTGCTGGTCCTCTATGCGGTCTATCGGAGCGGCGCGGCGACCGACGCCATCTCGGTTGAACCGGACGACTAATTTCCGTGGGTGGCTCCCCTTGTTCGTGTCGGGCGTCGTGAGATATAAGGTCACGTAGGGACGGGTATCGGTATGTCAGTCCCCGACGCCGCGGCGACGGCGGGAGCCGTCGTCGACGAGATTCTCTCCGCAGTCGTCGCCGATCGAACCGTCCTCGAGGAGGTCACCGCCGGAGTGCTCGCCCGCGGTCACGTGTTACTCGAGGACGTGCCCGGAACGGGCAAGACGCTCACCGCGCGGTCGTTCGCGACCGCGCTCGGGCTGGAGTTCTCCCGGATCCAGTTCACGCCGGACCTGATGCCCGCCGACATCACCGGCTCGTACGTCTTCGAGGAGGAGACCGGCGAGTTCCACTTCACGCCCGGCCCGGTGTTCGCGAACGTAGTTCTCGCGGACGAGATCAACCGCGCGCCGCCGAAGACCCAGTCCGCGCTGCTCGAGGCGATGGGCGAAGGACAGGTGACCGTCGACGGCGAGACCCACGACCTTCCCGAGCCGTTCGTCGTCATCGCGACGCAGAATCCCGTCGAACAGGAGGGAACCTTCGAACTGCCCGAGGCCCAGCGCGATCGCTTCATGATCAAGACCTCGCTGGGGTATCCTGACGCCGACGGAACGCGGGAACTGATCGACCGCCGGGCCGACCGCGACCGTCCGGACCCGACCGTCGACCCGGTCGTCGACCGCGAGCGGGTGCTCGACCTCCAGCGCGTACCCGAGGAAATTACCGTCGAAGACTCCGTCCGCGACTACATCGGTGACGTCTGCCGAGCGACCCGGACCGACGGCCGCGTCGACGTCGGCGTCTCGCCCCGCGGCGTCCAGCGACTGTTCGAGGTGAGCCGGGCTCGAGCTGCCCTCGAGGGCCGCGAGTACGTCGTTCCCGAGGACATCACACGGATCGCTGGGCCGGCGCTCGCTCATCGCCTCGTGTTGACCCCCGAAGCGAGCGTCGACGGCGTCTCCCGGCGCGCGGTCATCGACGCCGTGCTCGAGGAGTGTCCAGTGCCGGCGATGGAGCCCCCCTCAGCGGACCAGTAACCACGTTCCGCCGCCGACCGCGACCAGAGCACCGATCACGCCCGCCGTCGCCGGCACCGACAGCGCGGGCGCGAGGACCGCCGCTCCGGCCAGCCCGAGGGCCGCGACGAGGACGCCGGCACCCGCCATCGCCCCGCTCCAGCCGAGCCGCACGAGCTGTGGCCGACGGGACGCCTCGTGGCCGATCTCGCTCGCCAGTGTCCGCCCGTAGCGGCCGACATCGTACGCGAACAGCGCGGCTGCGATCGGCACGAACGTCGCCACACCGACCCGGACCGTCTCGAGGTCGAGCAGCACGGTATCGACAGTGCCACCGGCAATGGCTCCGCCCGCCGCGAGTGATCCGGCGAGGACGGTACTGGGCGTGGGGGCGTCGCCTCGCAACACCGCACCTTGGTAGAGCCACGCCGCCAGCCAGCCGGCACCGAGGACGATCGCCAGCGCGCCGAAGGCCACGGCCACGACGTTCGTCTCAACGCTGCCGAGAGACCAGACACCGGCGAACGCGAGACCCACGCCCGAGACCGCGCCGACGATGATCGCGACGGCCCCGTTCCGTCGTCCGTCCGTCTGGAGCCACGTGGCGCGGATGGCCGTCGCCGAGACGGCGACGACGGCGGCGACGACGGTCACGGCCGCGATCGATCCGCGAACGACAACGCTGCCGGCGATCACATCGACGAGCCACTCGAGGGGCGGGACGAACACGGAGAGCACCGTTAGTACCGCCAGCACGACGATCGCGAGGACGGTCGCGACACCCGCGGCTCTCGTGAGCGCGTTTCGCGTCCTGTCGTAGGTATCGCGTCTCGAGGGAACGGTAAACGCCGCCGGCGGGACGAGAAAGAGGGCGGCCGCGATCGCGACGACGGCGGCGACGAGCGCGAGGAACAGTCCGGACGGCCCGTCGCCGGTGAGCAACGGGACCGCGGCGAGCGCCGGTCCGACGCCGCCAAGCGTATCGATCCAGACGGCGACCAGTGCCGCGCCGCCGGCGACGACCGCCGAACAGAGCGCGGCCGCGCCCGCCCGTAGGAGCGCGATCGGCGTCGGCTCACCGGCGAGGACGCCACCCGCTGCGAGTCCAAGGACCACGCCGACGAGCGCCGAGAGAGCCGCTATCGGCGCTCCCGCGGGACCGATGACGGCGACCCCGCCGAGGACGACGATCGGAAGCAGCGCTGACGCGACCGCGACGCGGTGGTACGAACCCGCGGACAACCCCACCGTCGCCGAGAGACCGATCCCGACGAGGACGCCGCCGGCGACGAGCGGTTCCGCGAGGGCGAGCGCCAGCGCACTGATACCGGCGGCCAACGCGATCGCTCGCCCCGTCGTCGCCGGGAGTCGACTATCGGAAGTCATCGCCTCCCTCCCTTCCTGATCGCGTTGCGAAGTAAGACCCCGAGCGACTGCTCGCGGTCCCAGTCGATGACGCGAGCGCCCGTCGCGCGGGCTCGAGCGAGCCGTGTCTCCCGGTCGAGCGATTCCAGCCGCGTCGCGATATCGTCAGCGGCCGTCGTGACATCGGGCGAGATCACGCGGACCGCGTACCCCCGCGCCCGGAGCCGCTCGACGAGGTCGACCGGCTCGTCGTCCACGAACGAGGAGAACAGGTACACCTGCGCCTCGCCGGGCAGCGCCCGGGGGAGGTCCGCGACGGGATCGTCCGTTCGCGTCCGATCGCTCGACCGGTAGCCGAGGAAATCGGCCTCCCGGACCCCCTCGAGTAGCTGCGACGCCTCCCGCCTCGTGGCGGGGTCGGTTCCCGGGGCGACGGTCGTCAGCCGCTGCTCGTGAAACCCGACGACCCCGGTCGGATGGCCCGCGGCCACCAGCGCCTCGAGCGCCTGTTCGGCGGCCTCGGCCGAGCGCTCGATCGCGGGCGGGCGTGCAGTCGTCGCCGCACGGAACTGGCTCGGCCGAGCATCGACGACGCAGACGATCCGCGTCGCCCGTTCGGCGCGGTACTCGATGGTCGCCAGCTCCCGGCTCCCGGCGTAGCGCCGCCAGTCGATCGACCGGACCGGATCGCCCGGCTCGTACTCGCGGACGGCGTAGAACTCGAGGCCGCTGCCGCCCTCGTCGGTCGGCACCTCGCCCGCGTAGTCGTTCGCCCCGTCGCCGAGCGACACCGACTCGACGACCGGCGAACAGCGGACCGCGTCGTCGCCGCCAGCGCCCGCACGCCACGTTTCGGCCACCGTTCCCGTGAGATCGCGCGTTCGGACCGTGACGTCGTCGAACGCGTGCTCGCCCCGCCGGGGTTCGAGTTCGTACTCGAGGGTCGTCTCCTCGAGCGGCTCGAGGGTCTCACACGCACGCGGGGAGCCGGAAACGACCGGCAACGTGTCGGGGACGCCGTCGACGACGCGCAGGTCGACGATCGTGTCCGAGCCGGCGTTTTGGACGGTCGTCCGCACGGTGACGGTCTCACCGGGGTCGGCGGACACTGTCGCGGAACCAGAGTTCGTGCTCTCGTCGGCGTCGTCGATGGGCCCGCCGCTCGCGCCGTCGCGAACCGAGATACGGCGGTTGACACGCACCATGGACGGCTGATTCGTCCCGAACGCAGCCGCGGCGACGTACCACAGCGGGAGCGTCGCGGCGGCGACGAGGAGTTGGCTGCCGGCGGCGATGCCGAGTCCCGCGAGTGCGAGCGTCGCGGCGATGGCCCACTCGTCGCCCGCGAGTCGCTCGACGGTCCGATCGCTCATCGATCCACCTCCGCGTCGACGGCTTCGATCGCCGCGAGCGTGCGACGGACGCGGCGCTGGTACGCCGCGCCGGGGTCGACCGCGGCCCGCAGCCGTTCGCCGAGCGGTTGTCGCCCACCGTCGGCGAGGAACGCGGCAGCGACGGGGTCGTCGGTCCACGTCCCCGAGCGGACGGCCTCGCGAGCCGCGTCGGCCGCGAGCCCGCGTTTCGTGACGACGACGCGAACCGCACCCTCGACGAGCCGTCTGCGAACGTCCCTCGCCGACTCGTTCGTTCGACAGCGGTACTGGCCCTGCGCGGCGGCGGTGATGGTCCGTTGTGTCTCGCGGCCGACTGCAGTCTCCGCGCGATTGACGCCCGATTCGGGCGGCACACCCTCGAGCAGTGGGGACTCGCTCGAGCGGTCGCGGGTCCACAGCCACCAGCACACACCCGCCACGATCGTGACTCCGAGCGCCGGAAACAGCACTGCGAGCGGATACAGCAGGACGATGAGGGTTCGGGCGGACGGGACGAAGCCGCCGAGTAGCACCGCCCCGATCGCGAGGACGACACCGGCACCGACCACGGCCGTCACGACTCGCTCGAGATCGATGGCAGGGAGCCGGACTAGCGGATCTCGCCGCGGTCCGGAAGACGAACGCGAACTCATTCCGACCCCTCCTCGTCCGACTCGTGGGTAAGCAGGTCCTGCACCGCGGCCCGCGCCGCCGCCGCTCGCTCCGAAGACGGCTCGCGGCCGCCGTACTCGATGTCGCGAACGATCTCGACGAGGCGGCTCACGCGGTCGGCGGGGAACCCGGCGGCGAGCGCGTCGTGAGCCACCGCTCCGGGGGTCGCCGTCTCGCGGTCCGCTATCTCGAGGCGGTCGAGGAACGCGTGCCACGCCGCTCGGACCTCCGCGCGCGGCCCGCGAGGGGTCAGCGGTTCGGCCGCGAGACCGGGTCTCCCCGCGTCGTCAGCCTCGGAATCGCCCGGCTCGTCGGCGTCCTCGTCGTCCGCAGTCGGTCCGAGAAGCCCCGCGAGCAGCGACCGATCGCTGTCGGCCGACGATCGACCGAGCGAGCCCAGCGATCCGAGCGACGGGAGAGAGCCGAACGCGCGGCCGACCGACGGGAGGACCGCTCCGAACGAGGGGAATCCGAGCCCCGGGCCACCGAACTCGAGGCGAGGCATCGAAACGGTCGGGAGCGATATCGATGGCAGGCTGTAGCCGCCGATAGCGCCGAAGAGACGGCTGAGTGCGGCCCCAAGGCCCCCGAGTACGTCCGCGAGCGCGACGAACAGCGCTGCCGCCGCGTTTCCGCGCCGCCGCTCACTGGTGGCGACCAGTCGGAAGTAGGTCACAACGCCGCCGATACAGAATCCTGGGACGAGCACGACGACCGCCGCCAGCCGCAGGTAGAGGTTTCCGACGGTCACCGTTGCGGTCTCCGCACCGACCTCGGCCGTCACGGTCGCCCCGTCATCGATCGGCAGCCAGAGCCGCGCCCGCCCGTTTTCGCCGGTCGTCGCCGTCCCGCCGCTCTCGAGGGAGACCGTCGCGTTCGGGACGCCGTCCCCGTCGGCCGACACCTGGACGGGAGCGGGCGAGCCGGGGAACAGAACCGGCGAGACGAACTCGACCGTCGGTTCGGCCACCTCGACGGTCCGATTGCCAGCGATCGGGTCGCGTTCGACGCGGAGGTCGACCGGGCCGGTCGTCTCCGGGAGCGTCACGGTGGCCTCCCCGTCATCGTCGGTCGTCGTGACGGCCGTCCCATCGCGGAAGACCGTCGCGTTGGGCACCGCCGTCGAGCCGACCGACGCCGAGATCTCGAGGTCGCGAGCCGGAGCCGCCCCGCCGTGGGTCTCGAGCGTCGCAGCCGTCCGGACGTCGAACGTCCGCGATTGATTCTCCTCGGGGATCGAGACGGTCATCTCCTCGGCGTACGGGACGATGATGGTGGCCCTGCCGAATTCGTCTCCCTCCGTGACGTTCTCGCCGTTGACTGCGATGGTTGTCGTGCTGAAATGGCTGGGATGGTCGGTCTGGACCGTCACGTTGCTTCCCGGTTCGATTTCGCCGTCGATCTCGATCTCTCTCGTCTCCGATTCGTCGTCGCTCTCGCTGTCACGCTCGCTCGTGTCGTCGGGCGACTCCGTGACGAACTCGGGTGTATTTCCCATCGATTCCCAGTCGCCGGCGATGGGCTCTCCGTCGCTCCCCCCGGGCCCGTCGAGTCGCGGGTCCGCCGCGGGCAGCGCGCTCGCGACGACGAACAGACAGCACAGACAGCCGACGACGAGCAGGAGCCGCCGTGCCCCCGTCACGATTCCACCTCCAGTTCGGCCGCCATTTCGGCCAACCGTCGCACGCGGAGCTCGACCGGCGGGTGAGTCTCGGCCGAGTCGGCATCGACGGGTCCCGAGGGCGTGGTAGCCTCGAGCCACGACGTTACGTTCGCACGCCGGTTTGTCTCGTCTCCCGGCCGCCGGATCTCGGGCAGCGACGTCGTCTCGTCGCCAGTTACGGGATCGGTCGGGATGATACACAACGCTCTTATTTTGGCCGTTCGGAGGTCCGTCTCCGGCGTTCCGGTCGTCTCGGCGAGGGTCACCAGCGCGCTCGCGAGCGCCATCGGCGTCCCGGTGATCCGGGCGGCCGCGGCGTCGGCGGCGAACTCTCGCGACTGTGACAGCGTTCGGGTCGCCCAGTCGGCGATCGTCGGAAACACCCAGAAGATCGGCGCGACGAAGACGGAGGTGAGCACGACCAAGGGGAGAAACCAGTACAACGCGATCCGCCCGCCGTCCGATAGCTCGCCGGGATCGGAAAGTGCACGGCGCGCGAGCAGCGCCGCGTGGTAGGCCCGGTCGGCGATTTCGAGGAACAGCGTCGTGATCGTCATCAGCGTCACGTCCCGGTTGGCGACGTGGGCGATCTCGTGGGCGAGGACCGCCTCGAGTTCGTCGGCGTCGAGGGCCTCGACCAGTCCCGTCGTGACGACGATCGTCGCGTCGGTGAGCCGGCCGACGGTGTAACAGCTTGCCGCCTCGGCGGCGACGACGCGAACGTCCGGCTCCGGAACGTCGGCGGTCATCGCCAGCCGTCGGACCGTTCGCGCGACGGCGTGGTCCGCGTCGCCGGCGTCGCCGCGCGTTCCCGAGAGTACGCGCCGATAGCCGTAATACGTCTGCGCCGCGAGGAAGCCGCCGATCAGCACCAGTGCCGTCGTCCACGAGACCGGCAATCGGAGGGGGTCGAACTCGACGGCTCCGTACTGGAGGTAGACGATCGTCCCGCCGACGACTCCCGGGAGCAGGACGCCGTACGTCCACAACAGCGCGAGCACGAACGCGGCAGTAACCGAGACGAACACACCGAGGACTGCACAGATCCGCAAGCGAAGATTCATGGAGGGCGCTTGCTCGAATTCCCGGCTCCGAGACCAAAAATTTTCCCCGAACGTTCAGGGTAGGTGTCGTCTCCCGCGACCGACCGCCGCGGTGCCCACAGTCGATATGTAGCCACCCCCTTCGGATATTGGGGGCGCTCGAGCCGTCCGTGCCACGATTTCACTGCGATTGCCCGCCGAACTCCTGCGTGGTACTTGACAAACATTTACTTCGCACGGGATGCTAGCGCTAAGTATGGTCGAATCCCTCGTGGGGAACGTGCCGCTTCTGCTCTTGGTGGTGGGTCTCGTACTGATGGTACTCGAGGCCACCTCGCCGGGTGCCCACCTCATCGTCATCGGGATCGCGCTGGTCGGCGCGGGGTTGATCGGCGTGCTCTTTCCGAGCCCGCTTAGTCCGATCATTCTGGCGGGGTTGACCCTCATGATCGGGCTCGCAGCGGCGTATGTCTACAACCGGTTCGACTTCTACGGCGGCAAAGGGACGGCTCGAACCACGGACTCGGACTCGCTGTCCGGCGCGACGGGTTACGTCACCGACACGGTCACGAACCGCAGCGGCGAGGTCAAACTCGAGGAAGGCGGGTTCGCCCCCTACTACAGCGCGCGAACCACCAGCGGCACGATCGAGGAAGGCGAGGAGGTCATCGTCATCGATCCCGGTGGCGGAAACGTGCTCACGGTCGAATCCCTCGACGCGGTCGGTGAGGACGAGATCGACCGCGCGCTGGCACGAGACGCCCAACAGGGCGAGCAAGAGGAGCAAGAACCCGCGGACGGCGGCGACGGATCGCCGACCGACGCCGAACCGGAGACCGAAACGGAGCGCTCGAGTTGACCCGTGAGGCCGGCTCGCAAATGTTGGAGAAATAAGGGAACGCTTTTCTCCCCACCGCCGTAAGGCCGAAATATGGTGCTACAACTGTTCCCGATGCAAACCGCCGGCGCAGCCGTGTTGCTCGTCGGTGCCCTCGTCCTCGTTCTCGTCGTCGCCGCGCTGCTAAGCGCGATCGAGATCGTCGACGCCTACGAGAAGCGAGCCCTCACCGTCTTCGGCGAGTACCGCAAACTGCTCGAGCCGGGGATCAACTTCGTCCCGCCCTTCGTCTCGAACACGTACGCGTTCGATATGCGTACCCAGACCCTGGACGTGCCCCGGCAGGAAGCGATCACCCGCGACAACTCGCCGGTGACCGCCGACGCCGTCGTCTACATCAAGGTGATGGACGCCAAGAAGGCGTTCCTGCAGGTCGACGACTACAAGAAGGCCGTCTCGAACCTCGCCCAGACCACCCTGCGTGCCGTACTGGGCGACATGGAACTGGACGACACGCTGAACAAGCGCCAAGAGATCAACGCCCGCATCCGCGAGGAACTCGACGAACCCACCGACGAGTGGGGTATTCGAGTGGAGTCGGTCGAGGTCCGCGAGGTCAACCCCTCGAAGGACGTCCAGCGCGCGATGGAGCAACAGACCTCCGCCGAGCGGAAACGCCGCGCCATGATCCTCGAGGCCCAAGGTGAACGCCGCAGCGCCGTCGAGAAGGCCGAAGGTGACAAGCAGAGCGAGATCATCCGCGCTCAGGGTGAGAAACAGAGCCAGATCCTCGAAGCGCAGGGTGACTCGATCTCGACCGTGTTGCGCGCCCGCTCCGCCGAATCGATGGGCGAACGCGCGATCATCGACAAGGGAATGGAGACGCTCGGCGACATCGGGCAGGGCGAGTCGACGACGTTCGTCATGCCCCAAGAACTCACCTCGCTCGTCGGCCGCTACGGCAAGCACCTCTCGGGCAGCGACGTCGAGGGGAACGGTACCGACCTCGAGAGCCGCGAGTTCGACGACGAGACCCGCGAACTGATCGGGTTAGACGACATCGCCGAGATCATCGGCGAGATCGATCAGGAAGCCGATATGGACGTCGAAGCGATGGAACAGGAGGCCCAAGCCATCAAGGAAGGCAAGGATCCCGCGGATATCTCGGATCCGGACGAGGTCATCGAGGAGATGGACCAGGACTTCCAGGGCCAGACCGACGGCGGCACCGAGATGCCGGCCGACGAGGACGAGTCGTCCTCGAGCGACTGATCGTCTCCGTTCCGTTCGATCGCGGTCGATCCGTCTCAGGTGCCGTCGATTCGCGTTCTTTCTCTCTGTCTCTCGCTCGCAACCGTCTGCGTACCGTTCGCGCTCATCGCTCGGAGCAACGTATTGAGCTCCTAACTGGTAATACTCGGTGAACAAAGCGGAGCGAAACCTGTTTTACGTGTCACGCCGTTGTGGACGGTAGTAGGTATGACAGCACCCGATGGGGTCGACGACGAGAAACGAGCGACCCTGCGCCGATTCGCCGCCCTCGGTGCCGCCTCCCCGCTGGTCGGACGCTCCGATTCAGCGGCGGCTGACACGGGTGAAAGCGACGCGCGCGACGCCATCGCGGGCTATCTCTCCACGACGCCCGGCGCGCACTTCTCGAAGATCCGCGACGACTTGCAACTCGGGACCGGCGAAACCCAACACCACCTCCGCCGGCTCGAGGAACTCGAGGCCATCGAACGCTATCGCGACGGCGACTACAAGCGGTTCGTCACGGCCGGCCGGTTCGACGAATTCGAAAAACGCGCGCTCGGCTACCTCCGCCGGGAGACCCCACGAGGGATGCTGATCGAACTGCTCTTGAACTCGGACGCCACCGCCGGCGACCTCGCGACGGCGCTTGAGGTTTCCCCGCCGACGGTGAGCAAGTACGCCGGCGAACTCGAGGAGGCCGGGCTGCTCTCCCGTGACGACGGCTACGCCGTCGAACGACCCGAGACGGTGCTGGTACTGGTCGTCGGTCACGCGGACTCCTTCGGCGACCGCGCGCGGACGCTCGCTCGAGACGCGGATCAGTTCCTCGAGTATCAGCCCTGACTGTCTGGGGTACAGAACTGTTACTCGGCGGTAAGACCTCCTTACCGCGATATTATGACGACCCGTCCGACTCGAGCAGCGACGCGAGTTCGGTCAGCGACGCGAGGTCGTGGGTCGCATCGACCGACTGCTCGCGGTTGTGGGGCCGCCGGAGGAACGCGGTCTCGAGACCGGCCGCGTGCCCGGCGGTCACGTCTGTAACCGAATCGCCGACGTAGATCCCGCTCGTAACGTCGAGGGCCTCGAATGCCTCTTCGATGTAGGAGGGGTCGGGTTTGCGCCGCTCGTAGCCCTTGACCGTCGGGTCCCGGCCGCGGACGACATCGAACTCGAACCCGTAGTAGTCGGCGACGAACTCGGCGGTCTCGTGGCGGTTGTTGGTGACGAGTCCGATCGCCGTTCGCTCGCCGAGCTCGTGAATCGCGTCGATATCGTCGTAGGTGCCGCGCTCGCCCGACCGAAGCCGGTCGTGGGTGCCGCTCGAGGCGTGTGTCTCTTTCTGTTTCCAGAACTGTGCGAGATCGATCTCGAGATCCCGGCAGTGTCTCCGAATCCGTTCGTGGTCGTGCTCCCTGAAATCGCGGCGCTGCGACGGCGTCGGGTCGACCCCGAGGTCGTCGAGGGCTGCGTCGGCGGCGTCGGCGTACACCTGCGGGTGCGTCCGCGGCCCCTCGAGGATGACGCCGTCCATATCGAACAGTACTGCCGTCATGCCCCGATATTGAGGGCTCGCGATAGAAGAGCGTTCGCGTCGCTATCAGCGGCGGTTCGTTACGATCGGTAAACCGAGAGCAGAAACGGACCGCGCGACTGCAGCCGACTTACGCGTCGACTTTCCAGGTGGTACTCGAGGAATACCCCCACTTCTCGATCTCGACGTCGTAGTCGCCCTCTTGAAGTGCGGTGATGTTCGAGCCGACCTCTTTCGCCGTCATACCGAGCTCCTTGCCGATGAGGCGGGATTTGAAGTACGTCTTCGTCGCCGCATTGTTTCGGAGGTACTCCAGAATCCGCTGTTGTTTGCTCGTGAGGTCGGGGGCCATTGCAGTGCTCATACACGAACGGATGACAGGAACACCCTTAGGGGGTTTGGTACGTGCGGTTAACCCGCTCCAGTCGTGCGGTTTCCCCGGGGCGTAATGAGATACTAACCGGGCGGAAAGGTTTCGTTGGTACGTGCGGTTAATATATACTGCCCGCTGACTGTCGTTTGTTCGTGATGGTTTCCGGCCGACGGGATCCGATCGGAATTTCGATTGCCACAATGTGAGCGGGGCCCGTCACAGCGGCCGAGAGTCACGTATCGATGTCGTAATACCCTGTTACGAACGGTCCGAACGAAGCCGCAACCGCCTCGCCCAGCGCTTGTGTCCTGCTCGTCAAGCCGTCGGTGAGCGCGCCCGCGGCTCCCTCGGCCTCGGCGACGTTCTCGGTGCCGAGCAGGTCGTCCATGACCGGTCCCAGCTCCGCGCCGTCCGCGACCCGTTCGGCAACCCGGTCGGGAAGGCGAAGCGTCGGCCCGCCGCCGCGCTCGAGTCGATCGCCGTCGGTGACGGCTCCCCACATGATCAGGGAGAGCTTCGGTGTCGCCCCGAGCCGAACGACCCCGCCCTCGAGGCCGACGCCGTAGTCTGCCTCGGTCGCCGCGAGTGCGCGCCGGGCGCGGTTCTCGGCACCGGAAACCGTCTCCTCGAGCGATCGCGGCTGTTCGCTCACCCCGGAGTCGACGTCGACGGCGGTTACGGTCGGTTCGTACCGCTCGAGCGTGCGTTCGACCGCGTCGATCTTGACCGGGTTCGTGCTGCCGACTGCGAGTTCCATACCGGGCGTCCGCACGGAGCGGAGTTGGCACCTCCGATTCCGCCTGCGGCGGTCGTCTTCTCTGCTTCAATGTTTCTATTTATCATGCTCGTTCGCCCGAATTACCCGTTTTCGAGGGATATGGGGGAGCGATTTCGAAACCATTAAACCTCGAGTCTCTGAACGTGAGAGGTAACGGATCCGTCCGGGCTTTTGCAATCGGTTCGGCCGGGCAGCAATCGCCATCGTATGACTAACGCACCATCGAACACGAGAGTACGACGTAGCGAACCCGAAACGAACGAACAGGAGACCGAGAGCGAGGAGCAGCAGGATCTGGTCTGCCCTGAGTGTGCCGGCAACCTCGTCGTCGACGACGAGCACGGCGAGACCGTCTGTGAGGACTGCGGACTGGTCGTCGAGGAAGACTCCGTCGACCGCGGTCCCGAGTGGCGAGCCTTCGACGCCGCCGAGAAAAACGAGAAGTCCCGCGTGGGTGCACCCACGACGAACACGATGCACGACAAGGGGCTCTCGACGAACATCGACTGGCGAAACAAGGACGCCTACGGCAACTCCCTGGGCTCGCGCCAGCGCGAGAAGATGCAGCGCCTGCGCAAGTGGAACGAGCGCTTCCGCACCCGCGACTCCAAGGAGCGCAACCTGAAACAGGCGCTGGGCGAGATCGACCGGATGGCGAGCGCGCTCGGCCTCCCGACGAACGTCCGCGAGACCGCGTCGGTCATCTACCGCCGCGCGCTCGACGAGGACCTGCTGCCGGGCCGCTCCATCGAGGGCGTCTCGACGGCCTGTGTCTACGCCGCCGCCCGACAGGCCGGCGTCCCCCGGAGCCTCGACGAGATCGCCGACGTCTCCCGCGTCGAGAAAAACGAGATCGCGCGCACCTACCGCTACGTGGTCCGCGAACTGGGCCTCGAGGTCCAGCCGGCCGACCCCGAGAGCTACGTCCCCCGCTTCGCCTCGGGACTCGAACTCTCCGACGAGGCCGAACACCGCGCGCGGAGCCTGCTCCAGAACGCCAAGGAAAAGGGCGTCCACAGCGGCAAGTCGCCGGTCGGCCTCGCGGCCGCCGCGGTCTACGCCGCGGCGCTCCTGACCAACGAGAAGACCACGCAGGCCGCCGTCTCCGACGTGGCCGACATCTCCGAAGTCACCATCCGAAACCGCTATCACGAACTCCTCGAGGCCGAGGAGACCATCGGGATGGCCTAACGCGGGCGACGCACGCCCACGCCGACACTCGCCGAAACGACACCGTTTTTGTCGCTCTCGCTCCCACTCCATAGCAATGGGACTGGATTTCGACTCGTTCGTCCTCGCAGCCGCGACGGCGAATCTCTCCGACGAACCCGCAGCCCGCGAGCACGCGGACGCGATCGAATTTCGGATGGACCTGGCCGACGAACCCCTGGCCGCGCTCGAGGACTACGACGGCGAGTTACCGATTTTGGCGACGAACCGCGCCGAGTGGGAAGGCGGGGAAGCGACCGACGAGGGACGACTCGAGGCGCTCGCCGAGGCGACTGCATTCGATGCCGTCGATGCGATCGACGTCGAACTCGAGTCGATCCTCGAGGGTGAAGCCGAGGAGTTGCTCGAGACGGCCCGCGAGCGCGGCGTTTCGATCGTCGCGTCAGCCCACGATTTCGAGGGAACGCCGCCCCGCAAAGAGATGGTCCGGACGCTGACAGAGGCCGGCAAGTACGCCGACGTGGCGAAGCTGGCGGTGACTGCGGAGTCGAAGGTGGACACGCTCGCGTTACTCTCTGCGACCGAGCAGCTGACCTCACACGGCGATACCGTGGCGACGATGGCGATGGGCGAAGTGGGGAGTCACACTCGAGCGGTAGCTCCTGTGTACGGGTCGAAAATTGGCTACGCCCCCGTGGATCCTGCGGATGCGACTGCGCCGGGGCAGTACGACCTCGAGACGCTCGCCGATCTGGTCGCACGACTCGCGTGAGCTGAAAACAACGAGAATCGGAATGTTAAGGGCAGGGGCTCCCTACCATCCCACATACAATGACATGGCTCCGTGCGCTTCTCGCCGCCGGCCTCTCCGTGATCATGCCCGGCGCGGGTCACGTTCTCATTCGGGACTGGCTGCGCGCCGCCGCGTTCGCGGGACTTTTCGTGTCGGCGAGCGCCCTCTTTCTTCCGATCGACCAGCTGACGGCCGCCGGGCCGGTAACGAGCGTCGACGATATTACCGTGTACGCGGACATCATGGCCGCGGAGACCGACGCGATAGCGCAGTTCCTCCTCTCGTTTATCGCGCTGTTCGCCGCGATCGATTCGACGTTTCGCGCGCTCGGCCACTCCTCGGTCGGGGCCGACGCCACGGAGGGGCCGACCTGTCCCGAGTGTGGCAAAGAAATCGATGCGGATCTCGAGTTCTGTCACTGGTGTACGACCCGCCTCGAGCCCGTCGATCCCGAGGCGGAGACGAACGATCTCTGAAGCGAGCGACGGAGACGACTGTGGTGGACGACTGAGTCGACCGATCGAAACCCGTTACTTCTCGATGATGCTTTCTTCGACCGGCTCGCCGAAGTGGCGGGCCGTGTTCTCGGCGTACAGGAGGATCTCGTCGCCGGCCTCGAGGTCCGTGACGGCCTTCCGGCCCGCTTCGGCGGCGACCTTGATCGTCTCGGCGTTCTGGAGTAGCGTCTCGACGCGGTCGCCGTCCTCGGTCTCGAGCGCGACGCGGAACATCGGCCGCTGCTCGATCTTGACCCGACCGACGATGGCTTCGCGGGTGTTGCCGTCGGTGTCGACGACCTGGACCTCGTCGCCGCTCTGGAGCTCCGAGAGGTACTTCGTGCCGCCGTCGGGCGTTCGGACGTAGGCGTGGACCGCGCCTGCGTTGACCCGGAACGGCCGCGAGGCGACGTAGGGCGATTCTGCGGTTTCGGCGTGGACGAAGACCAGTCCGCGGCTCATCGATCCGACGAGCATCCCCTCGTCGTGCTCGAGCAGACTGCCCGTATCGATGCAGACTCGGTCCGCGCTGCCCGCCCGTTCGACCTCGAGCACTTCGGCGTACTCGAGGTCGAGGCGTTCGCGTGCGGCCTGATCGCGCATTTCGACGGTCTTGCGAATCTCGTCGGGGTCCCCGGAGTCGAGCAGGACGGCGTCGGACCCGATCTCGAGGGTCTCGAAGGCCGTTTTGGCCTCCTCGGCGCTGGTGACGCCCGCGACGAGGTCGGTCTCGTCGCCGATGCGGGCGATCAGGTTCTCGAGGGGGATGATCGTCCAGTCCTCGCCGACGACGATCGTGTGGTCGGCTTCCTCGGCGGCGGTCTCAGCGAAGCGCTCGTACTCCTTGCCGAGGATGCGGACGTACGCGCCGCGTTCGAAGTCGCCGTTCCGGCGCAGCGTCGAGAGGTCCGCCGACCCCGAGAAGTCCTCGGGCAGGTCGATGGTGGCGTCGCCTTCGCCGTCTTTCCCGACGACGATCGCGTCCGCCTGCGAGGCCGGTTCCGTGTCGCTTGCGCCGTCGGCCTCGGCGTCGTCGATGTCGTCGACCAGCGTCACGTCCCCGTCGGTCCGGAACGCGGCGACGTTGATATCGCCCAGTTCCCGGACGCGGGACACGTCGTCCTCGTCGACCAGTACCCAGTCTGCACCCGCCTCGAGCGCGGCGGTGATCCGCTCCCGGCGGTCGTCCCAGTCGCCGACGGTGTCGTCGGCTTTTACCCAGACAGCTCGCGTCATAAATCGACCCTCGGAGGGAACCGGCTTGAACGTGGCGAATCGAGCAGGAACGTCAGACAGCTCGAGCAATACCGGACTATCGGCCGTCTCGCCGAATCAGGTCTCTGAGTCCCATACCGTCGTAACTGACAGAACTGTACAGATACCGACGATAGTGTCGAAAGTAACGATAGTAACAATAGTTCGAATACCTTCTCAGAAGTTGATAATACCCGTCCGGACGAACGGGTTGATATGGGTCAGCGCCACCTCGATGAGACCGAACTGACGATCGACTGCGCCGCCCGCCGTCTCGAGGTGGAACCCGCGGCCGAGATTGCTCGCGCGGCGTTCGACCACGCGGGCGAGCTGGCTGCCCTCGAGTACGGCCGACCCGCGGCCGTGCTGGGTGCCGTCCGGCTCGCGTGTCGGCGCACGGACGTCACCGAACCCGCCCTCGGACGGCTCGAGGACGCGTTCGATGTCGATCCGGATCGAGTCGTCGCGGCCGACCGGGTGCTGGCGGAGCACCTGATGTCACCCGCCGACGACGCCGAGATCCGCTCGCTGCGCCAGACACTCATCGTGGCACGAGAAGTGCTGGCCGCGGTCGAGCGCGGCCGCGGCGCTGGCCCCGAACTCCCGGGCTCGCACCTCGCTGACGCCGCGCCCTTCCTGCTCGCGCGGGCAAGCAGCCACCTCGATTCCCGCACCGACCGCGAGTTTCGGGGGCTCGAGCCGGCGGCGCTTCGCGACCATATCGAGCGCCTCGAGGCAGACCTCGAGCTGGCTCGACTGGGTACGGACCTGTACGCGCGGGTCTCCGACGAGGAGTGACTGCTGTCGCCCCACCGCTGACGTCCACCCCTCCACCGATGCCACCGCCCCAATCCTATCGCAGCTCGTCGGCCTCGTCCATGAGCTTGTGTCGGAACGCCCGGTAGGCGTTTTCGCCCCGTTCGGTCAGTTCGACGACGCGCCGGCGGCCGACCGACTCGATCGTCACGTAGCCGTCCTCGGAAAGCGGCTCGAGGACGTGGGTGTCGAGGACCCGAAACGCGCCCTTGTCCTCGCCGGAGCGGTCGTCTGGCGACCGTCGATCGGCCATGAAGGCGAGTTCCTGCTCTCGAGCGTACTCGATGAGGTCCTTCTTTTTCGGCGGTGCCGTCCGGTCGTCGTGAAAGCCGTCCCACGCGGCCGGATCGGCGAGAAACTCCATGATGGCGACCTGCTCGCGCGTCGGCGACTCAATGGGGTAGGTCGGTACCTCCTCCATCTCGTCGAGGCCGAACGAGATGGGTTCGGTCGTCCCGTCGTGGGCGTACTCCGACGGCTCGACGTAGTAAGCGTGGGCGTCCGTCGAGACGTCCATGCACGCGATGGTCGCGCCGATCGCCGGAATCGTACCGGCCCCCGAAACGTTGACGTACACCTGATCCTCGGCGTGGATATCGGCGATCGTCGTCACGTCGCCGAGGACGGCGTACACGTCCGTCAGATCGCACGCTCTGGTCCGCACCTCGGGGACGATCGACTCGAGTTCCTCACGTAACTCGTCGTGATAGTCGGCGGCCGCGGTTGCGTTTCGCTCGCTGTGGCCGTCTCCCTCCTCAGCTCGTTTCCCGTCCGTCTCCCCACCGCCGGCGCTATCGTCCTCGAGCAGGTAGACCAGATCCGCCCGCTGGGTCCGGATCGGCTCAAGGATCCGATCGAACTCGTAGCCCAGCGGCACGACGTGCACTCGCCTGACGACCTCCATACGACAAGCGGCGTGTCAGCAAAAATAACTGCTGCGGAATCGGGAGCGGCCCCTCGAGCCGATATCCCTCTACCCCGGTCAACCACCGAGTGTCGACCAGCCGGCCAAACCACCGCCGGGCGGGACTGAAAGGGGCGACGTGGCTCGGGGACGGCGGACGACGCAAGCACTGGAGCGAGCGAACGACGTGAGCGAGCGAAGCGCGCAGCGAGTCCGCCGACTCGAGCCTCGTCGGGGCTTTCGGGCTGTTCTCGTTGGTATCGATCGCAACGACGGATACTGCATCGAATCGGCGAAACGTTGAGAACGCCCGCGCTCGTATACCGATCCAGATGGCCGCCTACGACGCGATCTGTTTCGATCTCGATAGCACGCTCTGCGAGCCGACCCAGGACGCCGCGACCCTGCTCGAGTCCGCCTTCGACCGCGCCGGCTGCGAGCAGTTCTGTACGCCCGCGGAGTTGCGGGCCGCCGTGCCCCACCTGCCGACCGCCGAGACCGACCGCGAGTTCTACGAGCACCTCTTTACCGAAGTCGCACAGCGGGCCGGCGCGGCCCCCGATCTCGCGCCGACGCTCGCGTCCGAATACCTCGCGGTACAGGACCCGACCGCCGTCAGATTCCGACCCGGCGCGAAAGCGGCGCTCGAGCACGCTCGCGGCCGAAGTCGGGTCGGACTCATCACGAACGGCGGCCGGAAAACGCAGACGCAGAAACTCCGGGCGCTGGGCATCGCGGACGCCTTCGACGTGCAGGTGTTTACCGAGCCGAGCGCGGGCATCCTGCCGAAGCCGAACGCGGCCCCCTTCGAGCGCGCGCTCGCCGAACTCGAGGTCGCGCCGGATGCGGCGATCCATATCGGTGACTCCCTCCACGCCGATATCGCGGGGGCCAATGCGATGGGGATCGATTCGGCGTGGCTCGATACCGGGCGCGACGACGGGCCGAGCGAGCACGTGCCGACCTACGAACTCGCGTCGCTCGAGGCGTTCGAGACGATCGTCTGAGCCGGCTCGAGACGTTGATCACGACTGCGACGCCCGTTCTACTTGTCGGGCAGCAGATCCGTGTGTACCACGGCGCGATACTGGGTGTCGGTCCCCTCCTTGAGTCGCTTGAGTAGGGCTGCCGCGTTCGGAAAGTTCTCCGGGAGTTCGAACGCGTCGGCCTCGTCCTCGTCGCGCTGTTTGCAGAGTTTGACGAACGCCACCAGCGCCTCGTCGGTGTTCGGCCGCGCGTAGACGACGCCGATATCCCGCTTGAGGGTGTCGCGCCACGACTCGATCACCGGTTCCACCGCGTGTCGCGGCTGCTGCATCCGCTCGGCGAGTTCGTCCGTATCGATATCGGGGCCGCTCTCGCCAGTCAGGCCCTCGAAGGCCGCATCCAGATCGGCGGCTTCGGCCTCGAGTGCCGGCGCGTCGGCTTCGGCCTCGAGCAATTCGGCGAACGCCTCGACCTCTTCGCGACGGACTGCGACGGGGTAGACGAAGTCGTGTGTGTCCTTGGGCAGGGTGTAGGACTTCGCCGCGACGCCCTGCTCGCCGGGACCGGAATTGCCCAGCATCAGATCGAGTATTCCCATGTCCGAAACAGGTATCGTGAGGCGAATAAGTGTTCCGCGCTCGACTCGATTCGGTCGCGCTCGATGGCTCTACCACTCCTCGCCGAGTGCCGACTTCGCGCCACCGTAGCCACTCGCGGTCGTCCACGTCCGGCCGCTCGCCACGTGCTCGACCTCGTAGGACCCGCCACAGCCCCCACACCGGTACTGGTCCGGCGACTTCACCGGTTTCGACGCGCGGTGGCGCTTCGCCCGCCAGTCGCAGTCGGCCGCGAGACACCGGAGGACGTACCGCGGCCGCGCGAACGCCTCGCAGTAGCGCGGGGCCTCGAGGGCCGCGGCCCGCTCGCGAAACCGATCACCATGGCCGGATTCCCCGAACTGCTGGAACTCCCACGCGTGGACGAGTTCGTGGCGGACGATCCCCGCAAAATCTGGCCAGTCGTACCGTTCGTAGGCCCGCCGCGCGAGCACGATCGTCGCCACCTCGCGGTCGGCGTGCCAGCGACAGAGACCCGCGCGACGGCGCGCCCGTGCCGACACGTCCCACTCGAGGGCTCCGAGATCGACCGCCAGTTCGGACTCGTCGATTACCTCCCGGGCGTGAATCCGCGCTCGGGCGACGATTTCGTCCGCGAGTGTCAGTTCCTCCCCGTCGCTCACGGCCTCGAGGACGAAGCGGGTCGCCGAAATGCTTCCGGTCGACCCTACCGAGGAGGAGCACAAACTGCGACGGCCCACCGCGGTCTTGCTAGTCTATCCGCAAATAATTGCTAAGGTTAGCATAGAAACCGTCGTCTCATAGCAGCCGGTTTAATAAGTCGGGCCCACTGCGTTCGATCTACGATGAGTCGCAACGAGTCGGCACACGCCCACGACGACTCACACGCTCACGACGATCACGGCCACAGCCACGGGCACGGCCACGGCGGGGCGTCGACGAGCAGCCGCAAGCTCGCCGCCGTCTCGCTGATCAACGTCGTCGGCTTCGTCGTCGAACTCGCGGGCGGGCTGGCGTTCGGATCGGTCGCGCTCATCAGCGATGCGGTCCACATGCTGTTCGACGCGCTCGCGTACGTGATGGCCTTCGCCGCCGCCCACGTCGCCGAACGCTACGGCGAGGACGAACGCTGGTCGTACGGCCTCCACCGCCTCGAGCCCTTCGCCGCCTTCCTCAACGGCATGTTGCTCCTCCCGATGGTCGGGTTCATCCTCTGGGAGTCCTACCAGCGGTTCCTCGAGCCCGTTGCCATCGGGGCCGGGCCGACGATCGCCATCGCGGTGGGCGGCCTGCTGGTCAACCTCGGCTCGGTCTACGTGCTCCACGGCGACGCGATGAGCCTCAACGAGAAGGGGGCGTTCTATCACCTGCTCGGCGACGCCGGCGGCTCGGTCGCCGTCATCGTCTCCGTAATCGCCATCGAGGTGACCGGCATCCGCGTGATCGACCCGATCGCCGCGGCGCTGATCGCCGCCGTCGTCACGTGGTCTGCGATCACAGTCCTGCGCGGCAGCGGCGAGATCTTCTTCCTCAAGACGCCGCTCGAGAGCGACGACATTCGGCTGCATCTCACCGAAATCGACGGCGTCGACCGCGTCGACGACTTCCACGCGTGGCAGATCTGCAGCCAGATCACGGTCGCGACGGTCCACGTCGAAACGGACGTCGAGACGATGGTCGAGGCCGACGCGGTCGTCGGTCGCGTCCACGACGAACTCGCCGGCCACGGCGTCGATCACGCCACCGTCGAGCTCTCCCCGCGCTACGCCGATCGCGACGTGCATCTCGACACGCACTGTCACTGACGCCCACCGCTGGAGCCGGTGCTCTCCGGTGGTCGAACGCTGCGAGAGAGAAGTGAAGAGTTAGGCCTCGAGCGCCAGTCCCGCTTCGGCCAGCGCCTCGTCGGTCGAGCGGTCGTCGTGGACGACGGCGGCGACCGCTCGTGCGATGGCCTCGGGGTCCTCGTGCTGGAAGATCGAGCGGCCCATGGAGATCCCGGCACCGCCGGCGTCCATCACGCCGCGGACCATGTCGATCGTCTCGCGGTCGGTGCCCCGCGAGCCGCCGGCGATGACGACCGGCAGCCGGGTCGACTCGACGACGTGCTGGAAGCTCTCGGAGTCGCCGCTGTAGCCGGTCTTGACGATGTCAGCGCCGAGTTCCTCGGCGAGTCGGACCGCGTGACCGAGCGCTTCGGGGTCCGCGGAATCGACGCCGGGGCCGCGGGCGTAGGCCATCGCGAGCACCGGAATGCCAAAGCGCTTCGCCGTTTCGGTGACCTCCGAGAGCTGGCTGATCTGATCTGGTTCGTAGTCCGAGCCGACGTTGATGTGGAAGGAGACGGCGTCGGCACCCGCTCGGATCGCTTCCTCGACGGTGCCGGTCAGCCGCTTGTCCTGCTCGTCGGGGCCGATCGTGGTCGAGCCGTTGAGGTGGACGATGTAGCCCTTGCCGTTCTTGTTCTCGTGGACGCGGGGCGCGATCCCTTTCTGCGTGAGAACCGCGTCCGCACCGCCGGTGGTGACGCCGTCGATGGTCGATTCGATGTCTTTCAGTCCCTGGACGGCACCCATCGTGAGGCCGTGGTCCATGGGGACGATTACGAACGATCCGTCTGTCCCGATTCGCTCGAGTCGTGCGTCGATTCCTGTGGTCATTGCGGGAGTGTAGCAAGCTTGCCGTTATGGCTGTTCTGGTTCCGGTGTATCTTCGGGGTCGACCGTGATAGAGTCCGCGCCGCGGCGTGCGCCGCGCTTGAGTTCGCGGGCTTTGGCCTCGAGCGCGTCGACCGCGTCGCTGGGGTCGTCGCTCGAGGCGATGATGTCGACGAGCGCGCTGCCGACGATGACGCCGTCGGCACCCGCCTCGATGATTTCGGCCGCGTGGTCACCCTCGCTGACGCCGAAGCCGACTGCCTTGGGCACGTCGTACTCCGACAGCCGCGCGAGGCTGTCGTGGGTCGCACTCGAGACGTTCGCGCGCGCGCCGGTCGTCCCGAGGCGGGCCTGCACGTAGGCGAAGCCCGAGACGTGAGACATGATCGTATCGAGGCGCTCGCCCTCGGTCGTCGGCGCGATGATGAAGACGAGATCGAGCCCGTGGTCGTCACAGGCCGCCCGCAGCGGCTCGGCCTCCTCGGCGGGGAGGTCGGGGACGATGATGCCTGAGAGGCCCGCCTCCGCGGCCCGTTCGACGAACGGACGAACATCGGGCTTGCTCTGCGGCTTCGCCGCATCGCTATCCGAGGCGCGTGGCGCCTCGCTGTCCCCGTACTGGAGGATCATATTATAGTACGTCATCACCAGTAGCGGTGCCTCGGTCTCGAGGTCGTCGACCAACTCGAAGAAGCCCTCGGGGGTTGTCCCCGCCGCGAGCGCGCGGTTGATCGCCGCCTGAATCGTCTGCCCCTCCGCGATCGGCTCCGAGAAGGGGAGCCCGAGTTCGATCAGGTCCGAGCCGCCGCGATCGAGGGCCTCGACATATTCCTTGGTGTCCTCGAGCGAGGGATCGCCCGCCGTGATGTAGGTGATCAGTGCGGGGTAGTCCTCGCGGATGGCGGCCTCGACGTCGCTGTCGTACTCGCTCACGAGTCGAACACCTCCACGTCAGGTGCGGCCTCGAGATCACGCTTCTCGGTCTCCTCGAGCACCGTTTCGAGGTCCTTGTCGCCGCGGCCGGAGACGTTGACGACGACGAGGTCGCCGAGTCGGTCGTGTTCTTCCTCGAGATAGCCCAGCGCGTGACTCGACTCCAGCGCCGGGATGATCCCCTCGAGTCGTGAGAGCCGGTGGAAGCCGTTGAGCGCGTCGTCGTCGTCGACGCTCGCGGGCGTGACTCGCCCGGTCTCGACGAGATGCGAGAGTTCGGGGCCGACCCCGGCGTAGTCCAGTCCCGCGCTGACGCTGTGGGACTCCATGATCTGGCCGTCGGTGCTCTGGAGGAGCTTCGTCATCGCGCCGTGGAGGACGCCGTCGGTGCCCGTCGAGAGCGTCGCGGAGTTGGGTGCGAGACCCTCTTCCTCGTCGATCTCGAGGCTCGAGCCGCCGGCTTCGACGGCGTAGAGGTCGACGTGCTCTCGCGGCTCGTCGCCGCTCGAGCCGTCCGCGAACCGTGGGTTCGCGCAGTCGGGGACGAACGCGTGGAAGGTCCCCATCGTGTTCGAGCCGCCGCCGGCGCAGGCGACGACGCTATCGGGCAGTCGGCCGGCCTTCTCTTGAATCTGGTCGCGGATCTCGTCACCGATGACCGCCTGAAAGTCCCGGACCATCTGCGGGAAGGGGTGTGGACCGACGACGGAGCCGATGACGTAGTGGGTCCGCTCGACCGTCGTCGCCCAGTCGCGCATCGTCTCGTTGATCGCCTCCTTGAGGGTGGCGCTGCCGGCCTCGACCGGATTCACCTCGGCCCCGTTCATCCGCATCCGGTAGACGTTCGGCCGCTGGCGGTTGACGTCGGTTCGGCCCATGTAGATCTCGCAGGGCATGTCCAGGTGGGCCGCGGCCATGGCCGTTGCGGTGCCGTGTTGGCCCGCACCGGTCTCGGCGATGATCCGCTCTTTGCCCATATACTTCGCGAGCAGGACCTGTCCGAGTGCATTATTCAGCTTGTGGGCCCCGCCGTGGAGCAAGTCTTCGCGCTTGAGATAGACCTCGCGGTCGTAGCGCTCGCTTAGTCGATCCGCGCGCTGGAGCGGCGTCGGCCGCCCGCCGAAATCGCGCATCCGCTCGCGGAACTCGTCCATGAAGCCGTCCTCGTTTTCCAGGACGTAGCGTTCGTAGGCGTCCTCGAGTTCCTGTAGCGCCGGCATCAGGGCCTCGGGGACGTATTGGCCGCCGTAGTCGCCGAACGTGCCCGCCCGGTCGGATCGGCTCTCGTCGTCTCGTTCGCGTTCCGTGCTCATGTCTGTGTGTCTCCGTCGTGTTCGTTCATGTCTGATCCGTCTCCGCCGATTCCGCCCGCGTGAGTCGCCGCGTGTTCTCTGTCACGTCGCTGTCGCCCGCGCCGTGGTCCATGATGGCGCTGCCGACCAGCAGGGCGTCGGCACCCGCCGCGCGCATCCGTCGAACGTCCGCCGGCGACGACACGCCACTCTCGGCGATCAGCGTTACGTCGTCCGGCACCTCGGGCGCGACCGACTCGAAGGTTTCGAGGTCCACCTCGAGTCGCCCCAGATCGCGGTTGTTCACGCCGATGATGTCGGCCCCCGCCTCGAGCGCGGTCTCGAGTTCCACCCGGTCGTGGACCTCCACGAGGGGTTGAAAGCCGCGCTCGCGGGCGGCCGTGACGAGCGCCTCGAGGTCGTCGACGAACCTGGTGATCAGCAAGAAGAGGTCCGCTTCGACGACGTCCATTCCCGCCTCGTCGAGGACGAAGTCCTTGCGTAAGACGGGGACGTCGACGGCCTCGCGGATGCGGGTCAGCGCCTCGGGCGAGCCGCCGAAGTGGGTCGGTTCCGTGAGGACCGAAATCGCCGCCGCGCCGCCCGCGACCATCGCCTCGGCGAGTTCGACGGGATCGTCCTCTCGAGCGCCGTCGGCCGTCGGACTCGTCGGTTTCACCTCCGCGATCACTGGGACTCGCCCGTCGGCCTCGGCGGCGGCCAGCGCGTCGGGCAGCGAGCGCGCGTCGACGTCGACGACGCCTTCCCCGCCCGACCGCTCCCGTGCCGCCTCGAGTATCGACCGCACCGCGGGAGCGAGCTCCGTATCGGAGTTCATTATTGTACATCGACGTACTCATATGTACATAAGGCTTGCGTCATCCTCAGCCGATAGCGCACGCTGGGACGCGACGAGCGAGGCGAGGCCGACCGGACCGAGACTCGACACCCAGTACTCGAGTCCGGGGGAAGACCACCTCGAGAGCGAGGACCGGCGGCTATTCAAGCACGGATCGCCTACGGACGGCTATGGAGGACGTTACGGACGCTGGAATCTACGCACGGCAATCGTCGTATCTCGACCGGTACGTCCAGCTCGGAGCCGCCAGCGGGCGGGTCCTGAGCGTCTCGTTTCCCGAGATCCCCGACGACGACGCCGAGGACGACCACGACGTGCTCGATCAGCTATTCGAGTACCTCGACGGGCTCGAGCCGGTCACCTTCGACGACGTCACGGTCGCGATGACCATGCCCACCGATCAGCGGGCAGTCCTCGAGGGAGTCCGAGACATTCCCTACGGCGATCAGGTGACCGTCGAGACGCTCGCCCGGATGACCTCGGGGCTCGATCACGAGGACGAAGACGACATCATCCTCGTCCGGACCGCGCTCGCCGAGAATCCGGCCCCGATCCTCATTCCGGACCACCGCGTGCGCGACGGCCCGAGCGCCGCGCCGCCGGATGTCGAGCAGAAGTTGCGCTCGCTCGAGGGATTGTAACTATACCGTCGTCCGACTGCCGCGAGCCGCCCCTTTCTCGATGGCTCGATGCCGGTCTGCGAGAATCAGAACTCAGAACCCGATCGATCGACCTTCTCGGGCGCTTCAAAATCGGTCGCCAACTCGAGTAACTGCACCAGAATCCGGCCCGTCGCGCCCCAGACGGTGTAGCCGTTGACGTGGAAGTAGTGGATGACGATCTCGCCGTAGTAGGGGTGTGAGCGCCGTTCGTACTCGTAGTTGTCCGGATCGAGCAGTCCCGAGAGCGGGAGCACGACGATCTCGGCGACTTCGCTGTCGTCGCGGACGTACTCCCGATCCGGGACGTGTGCGACGAAGGGCGTGACCGCGTACTCCGTGACGGTTCGGATGTCGTCAAGTTGGCCGACGACTTCGGCCTCGCTGCGCTCGAGACCGATCTCCTCGTCTGCCTCCCGGAGCGCGGTCTCGAGGATGGTGTCGTCTTCCGGCTCGGCCCCGCCGCCGGGGAAGCTCATCTGCCCGGGGTGTTCGCCGAGGTGGTCGGCCCGCCGGGTAAAGAGCAGGTGGTCCTCGCCGTCGCGGTCGACGATCGGCGCGAGGACCGCCGCGTCGAACTCCTGATCGCCGATCTCGGTGGGCTCGTAGTTCGCGACCGGCTCGAGGGTCAATCTCCGCGCCGTCATTCCTCGAGCGCGTCCTCCAGCCGCGTCCGTTCGTCCGCGAGATCGACCGGTGCCCACGCCTCGACGTCGTAACTGACGTCGATCAGGCTCCGGAGCTGCTCCGTGTCGGCCGCCGCGACGGCTTCGTCGGCGGCGTCGATCAGGCGCTCGCGGGTCGCCGCTCCCAGCGCGTCGCGGTCGAGCTGTCGGCGTTCGATGTCGAGAATGTGCGGAACGTCCTCCGCGTGTTCGGGCACCGTCGGAAAGGCCGTCGGGCCGGCGACCAGCAGCGGCTCGCCGTCCGCGGTCGACGCCGCCGCGGCGTCCTCGCCGGGATCGTACCGAACGAGCGCGAACGACTCGAGCGCCTCGTCGATCGCCGCCCCGAGGGCATCGTCGTCGACGGACTGCCCGTCGGCGCGGTAGGCGGCCTCGGCGAGCGCCCGCTCTAACTCCGTGCGGGTCACCCCGCCGAAGAGGTCGACCACGCCGGCCAGTTCGTCGGCGGTCGCGTCCATACGCGATCCAACGGCGGGTGACGGGATTAGTCTTTAGTCTTGCGAGCGCGAGCCGAGCCGCCGCTCGCGCCACGGCCGGGCCGCTGCGAGCACGTCGGCCGGCGTGAACGGGGCGTCGACCCACCGGGGGAGGCGCGCGTCGGGTCCCGGCGGCGCGATCGATTCGGCGTAGCGGGCCACTTGATCCCGCTCGCCCGCGGGGTCGTACTCGAGCCCGTTGAACGCCGCGTCGGCGCGGTACTGGTCGATCAGGTCGTCGCCGACGGCCCGATATCGCTCGGGCAAGGTCTCGTACTCGGGGGCGACCCCGTGTTCCTCGAGCACCCGCAGGAGTTCGGCGGCGACCTCGCGGCTCATCCCCTCGAGACCGGTATCGCCGGCGACCGCGCGGTGGTCGTGCTCGTGGCGGCCGAGGTCGACCTGTGCGGTCCCGCCGAAGCCAGCGACCTCGTAGGCGTCGCCGAGCGTCCCGACCTCGAGGCCCCATGCCCGGGGCGCGCGAAGCCGGCGGGCGAGGCCGGCGGTCGCGGCGAACTCGCCGGCAAGCGCGTATCGGAACGCGCCGAGGTAGTCGACGATCGGCGCGTCGTGGGCGTCCGCGAGGGTCCGCAACAGCGGTTCGTAGAACAGTCGGAAGAGGCGACCGTAGAGCCGTCCGCGCTCGACGCGGGCGTAGTATCCCTTCGCGAAGTCGAAGTCCATCGTCAGCGGCGCGAGCAGCCGACGGACGTGCCCGGCCTCGTAGCTCCGCGCGTCGGCGTCGTGGACGACGACGGCGTCGGCGGCGTCGGCGGCGGGACCGAGCGCGAGCCAGACGTCCCGGCCCTTGCCGAACTCGCCGCCCAGTCCCGCGTCGGCGAGCAGCGCGTCGACGGCCGGCGCGTTACACCAGAGCACGCGCGTCGGCAGCGCGAACGCGTCGAGCCACTCGCGAAACGGGCCGATCCGGTCGGGCTCGGCGCGGACGGGGACGAAGACTGCGGCCGGCCCCGGCTCGAGGGACTCGAGTTCCCGAAGTACGCGTTCGGCGGCGGGGCTCTCGTGCTCGCGGCCGGCCATCGGGACGACGACGGCCGTCTCGGCGACCACGGCGGCGGCGTCGCGGGCGAGGTCGCCGCCCGCTCCCCCGTCTCCCGCGCCGAACTCGTGGAGCGTGGCGATCCGCTCCTGGACGTACTCCATCGGTGTGGTGTTCGAGCGGACCGGTAAAACGGCCACGAATGCGGCCAGATCGACCGGCCGGCAGCGGCGATAGCGAGTCCGACGGGCGTCTGACCCCAGTCCGAACGCGGAATCGACTCGAGACTCGATAAAGCACCGGTCTTTTTCTTCCCCTCCTGCCTACAGGCCGAATATGAAATCAGTCCGGAAGGCACTCCGCGCCGGCGACCTCGAGAAGGACACCTACGATCGACTCGTCTGCGGCGAGTGCGAGAAGCCGCTGAAGACCGAAAACGACCCGGACGAGATCAAGACGGTCCGCATCTGTCCGAACTGCGGCTCCGAGTGGAAGGAGATCCGGTAGCGCACCGGCCGAGATCAGCGAGACGACGGCGGGGACTCGAGCGGTCGTGCCGGCCGTTCCTTTTTGCCGACGAGCGGCCCACTCCGGACCGTGTACTCCGACGAACTCCGTGACCGACTCGACGGCCTCGAGACCGGGGCCGACCGGCGCGTCGTCTCGCTGCCCGACGGCAGCGTCGACCGCTGGTATACGCTCTCGGGAGCGGGCGGCGACCGCCTCGAGGTGGCCGATGCGTTCGCCGACCAGCTCGCGGACGGCGGTCGCGCGTTTTCGCTCGAGCCGACCGCGGTCCGTCCCGGCGGACAGGCGGTCAACGCGGCGACGCAGATCCACGCGCTCGGCGAGACGGCGACGCTCGTCGGGCATCTCGACCATCCGGTGCTCTCCGACCTGCCGTTCGAGACGCACTCGATGGGGACGCCGGCGACGATTCGGGTCGTCGACTTCGACGCGGACGAACTCCTCTTTTCGGACCCCGGGCCGGCCGAAGACTGGGGACTCGCGGACCTGCTCGCAGTCGTCGACTGGGATCGACTCACCGGCGCGCACGCTCTTTGTTGTGTGAACTGGGTCTCGGTTCGGGGCCTCACGGCGGTCTTCGACCGGCTGGCGTCGGAACCGCCGGCCGAGTCGCTTCCGGTCGTGGTCGACCCCGGTCCGATCGAGACCGTCGAGCCCGCGGCGCTCGCGACCCTGTTGCACGCGCTCTCGCGGGCCGATTCGGCCACGGACTCCCTCGAGATCGTCCTGAGCGTGAACCCGACGGAACTCGAGGCCGCCGCGTTGGCTGCCGACGTCTCGGAACGGGCCGGAGTCGCGGAATCCGACCGGCACAGTACTCGAGACAGAGTCGCAGCACTTCGATCGACTATCGAAATCACCGCGGTCGTCTCCCACGGCGCGGACGCCGCCGTCGGAGCGACCGAGGACGACACCGTCGCCGTCGATATGATCGATCTCGGCGATCCAGTGCAGACGACCGGTGCCGGCGACCGGTTCTCGGCCGGGCTCGCCTGCGGGCTGGCCCGCGATTGGCCCCTCGAGACGGCGCTCGCGCTCGGCAACGCCTGTGCGGCATATTTCGTCGGAACCGGCGAAACGGCCGATCCGGCGGCGCTGCGATCGCTCCTCGAGCCCGGCGACTGACCGGTTACCGCTCGCCGGACATCGCGGAAAAGAGCCGTTGTTCGAACTCCTCGCGGCTGATCCCGTCGGAGGGCCCGATTCCGTTCATGTGATCGACCGAGAGCTGACCGCCGCCCATCCGCGCGTGACCGCCCGCACTGGCCATCGGAATGTCGCTGATGGCGTGGCGCAGCGTCTCGCCCATGTGAACCCGATCGTCACGCGAGCGCCCGGAGAGGTGGAGCGTGCCGTCGTGTTCGCCGTAGACGACGACCGCCGTGACTCCCTCGAGGTGCATGAGTTCGTCCGCGGCCTGGGGGATCGCGTCGACGTTGCCGACCTCGCCGACGTCACAGACCGCGAAGGGGCCCTCGATCCGCTTTTCGGTGATCGCCGTCGCCTTGACCTGTAACACGTCGTCGCTGACCTGCGGGTTAGCGATCCGATCGAGCAGGTCCTCGTCAATGCCGGAAAATAGCGCGGCACAGGCGTCGAACTCCGCCCGTGAGCAGCCGTTTGTCAGGTGGTTCGTGTCCGATTGGATGCCGTAGAGTAGCCCCGTCGCGAGCTCCTGTGAGACCTGAAACCCGCTCGAGCCGTCCTCGTCGGCCATCGTCGCGCCGATATCGTTCAGGTACTCGACGATGATCGTCGACGCCGCGCCGTAGTCGGTTCGGACATCCGTGAACTTCGTCCCGGCCCCGTTTCCGGGGTGGTGGTCGACGACCGCGATCGGCTCGACGGTCTGTGCTCCGGTGAATCCCCGCGGTGTGTTGTGATCGACCAACACCACGGGGTCGGCGGCCAGCTGTGAACTCGCCTCGATCGACTCGAGGTCGAGATCGAGAACGGTCCGGAACGCGCGGTTCTCCTGATGGCGGATCTCGCCGGAGAACTGGAGCGTCGCGTCGGTTTCGACCGATTCCGCGATCTTCGCGACGCCCATCGCACACGACATGGCGTCCGGGTCCGGATTCGGGTGCATCAATACCGTCACCGCGTCGTGCCCGGCAAGCGTGCGCTGGAGCCGGGCACCCGGCGGCCGACGAAACCAGCGAATCACCCACCAGCCGCCGAGGACGACGCCGACGACGGCGAGAACGAGAAGCGAGAGAACGAGTGGGTCGAGAGACCGGACCGAGTCGCCGAGCGGCTCGGTCACCAACGGGTTCGCCCCGACGAATGCACCGCCCGCCGAGGCGCGCCGATAGCTCATATCGGCAAATCAAATCCAACCACCATGAAATTTGCCCCGATTTCCCCCGATACGAGGGGGAATCCTCAGTCAGCGGACGCGTCGCGGTACGTTTCGATCGCGTCGCGATACCCCTCGCGGAAGGTGGGATACGTGAACTCGTAGCCGAGGGCCCGCAGCTTCTCGTTCGAACACCGCTTGCTCGTCAGGATCCGCCGCCGCCCCGCCTCGGAGAGGTCGCCGTCCTCGAGCCGCTCGGCTTTCGTCTGTTTCGGCGGCTCCGGGACGCCACATTCGTCGGCCAGCCAGTCCGCGAAGTCCCACTTCGCGGCCGGTTCGTCGTCGACTACCTGCACGACCTCGCCGCGCGCGAGGTCCTCGGTGAGCAGGTAGCGGACCGCACCGGCGGCGTCGTCCCGGTGAACCATGTTCAGGTAGCCCTCCGTGACGGGCCCCTCGAGGTAGCGCTCGAGTCGGTACCGGCCGGGGCCGTAGAGCCCAGCGTAGCGCGCCACGGTGCCGTCGAAGCCGTACTCCGCGGGCAGTTCGAGCGCGATCCGTTCGGCCTCGGCGAGCACGTCGGTCTTTTCGGTGGTCGGCTCGAGCGGTGTGTCCTCGTCGACCCAGTCGCCGTCGTGGTCGCCGTGGACGCCCGTCGAGGAGGTGTAGACGAGTCTGTCGGGGGCGTTTTCGCGCTCGCCGAAGACCTCGATCGCCGTCCGTAACCCCTCCACGTAGACCTCCCGTGCGGCCTCGGCCCCGCGGCCGCCGCTGCTGGCGGCGAAGACGATCGCGTCGACAGCCGGGACCGCCGCGAGCGCCTCGCGGTCGGTGACGTCCGCTCGGACCGCCTCGAAGCCGGCGTCCCTGATCCGCTCGACGCCGTCGGCCGACCGGCGAACCCCGATCGGATCGTGGCCCCGCGCCGCGAGCTGTCGGCCCAGTTCGATACCGACGTGGCCGCAGCCGAGAATTGCAACGTTCATACCCGTTCTCGTTGTCGACCGCACATAATTTCACCGCTCGAGGGCGGATTTTCGGCTGAGACGGCGCAGTTTCTCGAGAATCCAAACTCGTTGTTCGACACTACCCGGCGGTGAGAGAGGAGAGGCTCGCAGTCACTCGACGGTGACCTCGACCGCGTGGGGGAGGTATGCGTTCTCCGCGTACCCGCCCTCGTTCCACGGGTAGTCCTCGCTGCCGTCAGTGTCCGCAGTGCCTCCGTCGGCGTCGTCTGGTCGCGAAATCCGCGCGGGCTGTCGACGGCCCTGCTCGTCCGTGGCGCGGGAGACGAGCGTGTACGACCCCTCGTCGGGCTCCCACGGGTAGCGAAACAGCCGCCACGCGCAGTCGTAGTCGGGTCCGAAGAACGAGCCCTCCGCCCAGCTATCGCCGCCGTCGGTCGAAACCTCGATCGCCGTCACGTCGTCGTCCCCGGCCCACGCGACGCCGACGACCTCGATCACGCCGTCCGCACGCGGGGTGACGGTCGCGCCGTCCTCGGGGAAGCCGATCGTGGACTTGACGTTCTCGTCGAAAGTATAGGGGTGCTCGATCTCGTCGGACTCCCACTGGTCCCACGTGTCGAACGTCGAGACGGTCGCGTTGGACTCCGGCTCGACTCCCTCGGGGTGGATGCGATAGGACGACTGCTGCCACCGGGTGTAATCGTCCCCGTCGCGGTCCGTCCACTCCGGGCCGTGGACCATTTGATCCATCACGCGGAGTTCGGTGACCCACTTGACGCTGTTGACGCCGTACCAGCCGGGGACGAGCAATCGGACCGGAGAGCCGTGTTCGGGTGGCAACGGCTGCCCGTTGATCTCGTAGGCGAGGATACAGTCCTCGAGGATCTTGGCCATCGGGACCGAGCGAGCGAACAGGTCGTTCTCGCCGTCGACCTCGGGGCGGTCGCCGCCGACCGCGGTGAGCCACGTGCCGTCGTCGGTTGCCGCGCCGTGATCCGAAAGGACCGAACGCAGCGGTGTGCCCGTCCAAAACGCGGTACTCGCGGCTCCGTACTCCCACTGGACGCTTCCCGTTTCGGGGTCGAAGTAGCCACGTCCGTTGCCGGCACACTCCATCGTGTGCGCGACCGCGACCGTGGGATACTCGTCCCGAATCGCGTCCATCTCGAGGTCGCTTTCCCGATCGACCGCGCCGGTCAGCGAAACCGTCCACGAGTCGGCCGCGGGATCGAGCGTCTCGTTGCGGTGGCAGACGTAGTGGTCCTCGACGGGCGTGAGCCAGTTCGCGTAGGTGCTCCGGTCTGCGGCACCGACGACTCGGTACCGATCCGCGAGGTCGGTGACGGCCTCGGTGCCGTCTTTGCGATCCAGTATCGCGTCGATCTCGCGCCGTCGGTTCTCGCTTCGCTCCGAATTCGACATGCCGTTCGGACACCGCCGATCGCGATAAATCCCGGGGAGAGATACCACCCCTCACACTCTACAGCGGCACTCTCCGCCACAGGCGGAACCGCCTACGGCGCGCCGTCCGCGATTACGTGCTGGATGTGGACGAACTCCGCGAACGACATCGGCGCTCGCCCCTCGATCTTCTGGTGGATCTCCTTCGCATCTAGGTCGATCTCGAGGTCGCTCTCGACCGCGTCGACGTCGAGGACCGCCGTCGACATTCCCAACAGCAGGTGCTCGAGCGCCATCGTCACGATCGTCTCCGGATCGGGTGTGCCCTCCGCGAGCGCCTGCACCTGCGCCGCTTCCTCGAGCGTGAGATCGGGTTCGTCGCCGGCGGAAATCGCCTCGAGCGTCGCTTGCTCGAGGTCGGTGTCGGCCGCCGCGTCCGCGGCCCCGCGCTGCTCGACGACCGCTGCGAGATCGTCCGCGTACTCGGCCCGAAGCGCTGCGGGCGAGTCGGGAACGGTCATCCGCTGTTCGTAGAACATACCGGCAACGACGGGAATACGGCAGAAAGGTATTGTGACCTTCGCCGACCCTCGCCGCGAGAGACGTTATCAATTCTCAGTACCGGGGGCGGACGCCCGCTCGATCCTAAACACGGCGTATCAGATCACCGAAACGTTAAACAGGACCCACTCACATGGACGTGACATGAAAGTCTCCCTGATCGGAGTCGGTCAGGCCGGCGGAAACGTCACCGAACGACTCGCCCGGTTCGACGCGGACATGGGCTTCGGAGCCGTCCAAGGTGCGCTGGCCGTCAACTCCGCGGAAGCCGACCTCCAGTCCCTCCAGTTCGTCGACACGCAACTGATCGGTGCCGACCGCGTCAACGGTCACGGCGTCGGTGCCGACAACGAGCTCGGCACGGAAGTGATGCAGTCGGACATCCAGCAGGTGCTGAACTCGCTCGACGGCCGCGTGAGTTCGAAATCCGAGGCGATCTTCGTGGTCGCCGGCCTCGGCGGCGGCACCGGCAGCGGCGGCGCGCCCGTGCTCGTCCACCACCTCCAGCAGATCTACGACGTTCCCGTCTACGCCCTCGGCGTGTTGCCGGGCCGCAACGAGGGGGCGCTCTATCAGGCCAACGCCGGCCGCTCGCTGAAGACGCTGTTGCGGGAGGCCGACTCGACGCTGCTGATCGACAACGACTCGTGGCACGAACAAGGCGAGAGCGTCGAAGGCGCGTTCGACACGATCAACGAGAAGATCGCGAAGCGGGTCGGCCTGCTCTTCGCCTCCGGCGAGGCCGTCGAGGGCGTCGGGGAAAGCGTGGTGGACTCGAGCGAGGTCATCAACACCCTCCGCGCGGGCGGCGTCGCGGCGCTGGGCTACGCCACCGAAATCGCGAGCGAGGACAGCAGCGAGAACATCACCACCACGATGACCGTCTCGCGGCAGGCCCTGCTGACGGGGACGAGCCTGCCCGACGCGACGGAGGCCGACTCGGCGCTGCTGGTGATCGCCGGCGATCCCGACGCGATTCCGCGGAAGGGGGTCGAGAAGGCCCGCCACTGGCTCGAGGACGAGACCGGCAGCATGCAGGTCCGCGGCGGCGACTTCCCGCTCGACAGCGACCGCCTCGGTGCGCTGGTCTTGCTCGGCGGCGCGGAGCGCTCCGATCGCATCCAGCGGTTCATGGACCGCGCCCGCGAGGCCAAGAAAGAACAGGAGACGGAATCGACCGACCACGCCGAGCAGTTGACCGACGACCGGCTCGAGAACCTCTTTTAGACCGTTCTGAACCGTCGAAGCTGCGTTTATTTGGCTCGAGCAGTCGCCGTCATCCGAGGCCCTTGAGGCCGTCCTCGACACTCCAATCACCGCCGGGTGGTCCCGGATTCCGCGGGACGCCGAGCGGGTCTCCCTCGAGGTCGCGGTCAACGATCGGACGAGCTGTAACCGGTATCATTTATAAGTCATCGCCGGCCCGTGGTACGACCCAACAAGGGGGAACGAGGCCCCTGTCAACCGGTTTCAGGGGTCTGTCGACCGGTACATTTAAATTATAGGGGCCAGTAGTATCTGTCACCAGAACGCCACCGGGGCGCGTATCGCTCGACGATCGATGACAGGAAATCTTATTCACCGAGGTTTCGCAGATCGTGAGCAGTCGCTCCGAACAATCGACCGATCTCTCCTGAGTCACTTGCCGAGCCGTCGGCATCCGACTCGAGCGATCGCTCGATTGGTTTCCCGGTGCGGGTATGGCACAGAGGTTTGACTAACATGGTAGACGAATCGAAGAACATCGAACTGACAGAGGACGACTTAGAAAACAAATCGAAGGGACAGCTCATCAAGATGGCCGGTCAACTCCGAGACCGGCGAAACGAGCTGAACCAGATGGCCTCCGACCGGGCCTCCAAACGCGACGATCTCAACGCGAAGACCCGCGAGAAAGTCGACGAGGCCCAAGAGCACCGCGAGCAACGCGACGAGCTCAACGAGCAGGTCCAAGAACACAAAGAGAGCCGCAACGAGCTCAACGCCGAAGCCAACGAACTGTTCGACAAGGTCGAGCAGCTCAAATCGGACATGGAGCTCGACGAGGGCAAGGATCTCGAGGAACTCGAAGAAGAGATCGAGGAACTCGAGTTTAAGCAACAGACCGAGGTCCTCTCGAGCGAGGACGAGAAGGAACTCATCGAGAAGATCGAGAACAAGCGCGAGGAGTACGAGGAGCGCAAGCAGAAACTCGATCAGAACGAGGATCTCGAGGAGCTCGTCGAAGAGGCCGAGCAGGTCCGATCGGACGCCTCCCAGCACCACCAGAAGGTCACGGAGCTCGCGGACAAGGCCCAGGAACACCACAACCAGATGATCGAGGCCTATCGGGAGGCCGACGACATCCGTGACGAGGCCGACGAGATGCACGAGAAGTTCGTCGAGGCCCAGGAGGCCGCCGACCGTCATCACGAGGACTTCGTCCGCGTCCAGAAGCGCCTGCGCGAACTGGACAAGAAGGAAGAAGAGGAGCGCAAGTCCGAGCGCGACAAGAAGAAAGAGGAGGCCAAAGAAGAGGCCGAGGAAATCTATCAGAAGTTCAAGGAAGGCGAGACCCTCGACACCGAGGACCTGATGAAGCTCCAGAAGACCGGACTGCTCTAAGGCGATCCCGTCTACCGCGATTTCTCTCCCCGAGTTTTCGGGGTTCTCGAGCGCTCGCGTAGCGGCGGCTCCGCGTCTCGTCCGCCCACGCCCGAACGCGTCGTTCCTGCAGCCGGTGGCCCCGTCGTGACACGTTCGATGACGTTCTCAGTTCGTGTACTCGAATCGTACTCTTTTCTCCGCCCGCGTATTCGATCCGCTCGAGTCCTGAGATGACAGCCAACGAGCAGCGATCGGCCACACAATCGACTCCCGAGGAGCGGCTCACCGAGTTCTACGCCGCGTTCAATCGCGTCGTCACGGGCCGTGACGACGCGGCGGAACTGGAAGCGATACTGACCGACGACGTGACGTGGATCGATGCGACCGCCGGCGAGCGGGCCGACCCGACCAGTTCGGGGATCGATTGCGTGCTCGAGACGGCGGTGCTGGAACCGGGCCGACGGGCGGACCACCTTCAGGCGCTTCCGGAACGATTCATCGATGCGGGCGAGACGGTGATCGTAGCGGGAGCCTACGTCGGGACGGTCGGCGAGGAGACGTTTGATATCGCGTTCGCCCACGTGTTCGACCTGCGAGACGGACGGATACGGCGGTGGACATCGTACAGGGATTCCGCACTCGAGCGGCGGGTATTCGATGCCTAATGCCGCGTATCCCGGGCGAAACGCCAGCGCCCCTCGAGACTCTCGGTTATCCGATCTATAACAATGCAACAAGATCCCCAGCTATCAACTATGCAACGACACAGGGACGACGCAAGCGTGCTCGTGCCCGGCATTGACGCACCGAGCTCCGTTGCCTGTCTCCGCTCGCTCCACCCCCGCGGCGTTCGGACTATCGTGGGCTCGGAGTCGCGGTCGACCCCGGCGGCCAGCTCGAGCTATCGCGACGAGTTCGTTCGCCTGCCGGATCCGGAGACGGACCTCTCCGGATACGGAGACGCGCTCCTCTCGCTTGCCGAGCGCCCGGATGTGCAGACGATCATTCCGGTCCGCGAGGAGGATATCTACGTTCTTTCACAACGGAAGGAGGCCTTCGCCGAGGAGATCGCGACGCCGTGGCCGGACTTCGAGACGCTTCGTCGGGTCCAAGATCGCGTCGAACTCTTCGCGGCCGCCGAGACGGCCGGGGTCGGTGCCCCCGAAACCGCCCTCCTCGATCAGTGGGACGACTGGAGTCAGGAGACGATCGTCAAGCCGCGCTACACCGTGGCCTCGCCCGCCTACCTCGGCGCGCGGTTCGACGACGCCGAGATCGGCTCGACGGAGTACCAGCAGCCGGACACCAAACCGGACCCGCAGGCGGTCCTCGAGCAGCGCGGTCACGTTCCGATCGTCCAAGAGCGGGTCCCCGACTCGCGGGAGTTCGGCTTTTTCGCGCTCTACGACCACGGAACGCCGGTCGCGACCTTCCAACACTGCCAGCACCGGGGCTGGAAGTACTGCGGCGGCCCCAGCGCCTACCGGGAATCGGTCCACATTCCCGAACTCGAGACCGCGGGCCGCGCCCTGCTCGAGGAACTCGACTGGCACGGGCTCGCGATGGTCGAGTTCCTGCGCGACCCGAGCGACGGCGAGTTCAAGCTGATGGAGATCAACCCGCGGTTCTGGTCGTCGCTCCCGTTTTCGGTGCGAGCGGGTGCGGACTTTCCGTACTACTACTGGCAGTTGGCGATGGACGAGCCGATCGCCACGGACCCGACGTACGAGGTCGGGATGGGCGGCCACCTCCTCCGGGGGGAACTCAGCTACTTACACAGCGTCGCGACCGAGGAGTACCCGCTCGTCGACCGGCCGTCGCTCGGGACTGCCGTACGCGAGGTGGCCACGTCGCTCGTCGATCACCCGCGATTCGATTACGCGGTCGCCGACGATCCGGTGCCGTTCTTCCAGGACGGCGTGAACCTCATCCGGGCGTGGCTGGACAGCCGGTCCGACGAGGACCCCGCGACCGAGAGCGAGCGGGACGCCGAAACCCGGGCCGAGATCGGGACGGAAATCGGGGACGGCAGCACGGGCTCGTCCGAGGAACGGCCGCCGTCGGACGGGGATCCGACGCAGTCGGCCCAGACCGACGGGGGCTCCAGATTCGACTCGAGGCGGCGCTGACAGGGCCGACGCGTGGGTCTCCGGCTGCGACCGCGAACGAGTGGTTCGTTCGCGTGTTATCTCGAGGGGGTCGACTCCGCGGGAGGGCTCGAGTCCGAGAGCCACCGCTCGAGGGTATACCGGCCGCCCCTGGCGAGAAGGATGCCCGAGAAAAACACTCCAAGGACTTCGAACCACGCTCCGCTGGAAACGAGCACACCGATGATCCCACCGCCCACGGCGGCCACCATCACCCGTAGTATCGTCCGGTTCCACGCGTACTCGATGACAGCGCCGGCCGCTCCGAGACCGCCCGCGGCGAGGAGAACGCCCGTATTCGTCTCGAGTTCCCCGGCTTGGCCAGTGATGACGGCATAGGTTCCGAGGGCGAGCATCCCGCCGCCTGCGACGAGTAGGTCTCTCCTCCGCTGGTCCATCGATTGGTAATATTGTTTGCCGTTAGTTAAAACCATCTAACACGTTTCCTCTCGGAACGTCAACCCTTAACGGGACCCGCTCCGAGGTATCGATATGATTCGAGGTGCTATCCGTGGTCAGTAACGGGACGGAGCGACTCCTGACGGTCGCCCTCGGCGGGTTCGCGTCCGCGGCGGTCGCGATCGCGCTGTTCGTCATCTATCCGGCGACGCTGACGGACCTGTTCGGCGTCCTGGTCGCGGTCGCCGTCGTCCTCGTGGGACTGCGATTCACGAGCAACATCGCCGGCTCGCTGTACCCGAGCTACGACGTCGCCGAGGTCGCCGTCGAGGGACCGATCAGTCGGGACGGCGGCGGCGGGCCGCTCCCGACGAGTCCGGGCGCGACGCCGGCCGACGACGTCGTCGACCAGATCGATCGCGCGAACGACGACGAGAACGTCCGGGCGCTCCTCCTGAAGCTCAACACGCCCGGTGGCGAGGTCGTCCCCAGCGACGACATCCGGCTCGCGGCCGAGCGCTTCGACGGGCCGACGGTGGCCTACGCGACCGACGTCTGTGCCAGCGGCGGCTACTGGATCGCCAGCGGCTGTGACGAACTCTGGGCTCGCGAGGGGTCGATCGTCGGCTCGATCGGCGTCATCGGTTCCCGGGTCAACGCCAGCGACCTCGCCGAGAAGGTCGGCCTCTCCTACGAGCGCTTCGCCGCCGGCGAGTTCAAGGACGCCGGCACCCCGCTGAAGGAACTCGAGGACGAGGAACGCGAGTACCTGCAGGGACTGATCGACGACTACTACGACACCTTCGTCGAGCGGGTCAGCGACGGCCGCGATCTCGAGCCGGAGTTCGTCCGGGATACCGAGGCGCGGATCTACCTCGGCGAGGAGGCCTACGAGATGGAACTGGTCGACCACCTCGGCACGCGCCGGGAGATCGAAACCGAACTCGCTGACCGCCTCGAGACGGACGAGGTGACCGTCGAGGAGTTCGAACCCGAGCGCCCGCTGATGGCCCGCGTCGGTGCGGGTGCCCAGCAGGTCGCCTACGCCTTCGGGGCCGGCGTCGCCGGCCTCGGCGACGGGCGCGGCTTCCGGCTGCGGAGCTGATCCGCGGTCGGCCGCTCGAATCGTCGTCCTCGCAGTCACGACGGACCGTGACCGTTCGAACGAGTGAGTGGTTTTATCGTTGCACAGAATGGATCGGCTACCGTGACAACGCTGGTCGTCTGTCTCGACCGGACCGACGACGTGGGCCGCAAGACCGGCCTCCGTTCGCCCGTCGTCGGCTGGGAGGCAGTCCGCGCGCTCGTGACCGATGTCGGCCTCGCGGATCCGGAGGACTCGGGAGTCAATACCTTACTCGAGTCGTTGCGGGTCGCCCAGAACCTGCGCGACGAAAACGAGGAGGTCGTCGTCGCGGTCGTCTCCGGGGATCACGAATCGATGGTGTCGGCGGATCGGGCGGTCGCCGAGCAACTCGACGACCTCATCGCCGATTACGAGCCGGACTCGGCGATCGTCGTGACCGACAGCGCCGAAGACGAGCGGCTGATCCCGATCGTCGAGAGCCGAGTCCGCGTCGACTCCGTCGATCGGGTGGTCGTCCGGCAGGCCCGGGACATCGAGTCGACCTACTACCTGCTCAAGCAGTTCCTCGCGGACGAGGAGCTCCGCCAGACCGTCCTTGTCCCGATCGGGCTGACGCTCCTGGTCTTTCCGGTGCTCGCGACCACCGTCGGTCCCGCGATGGGCGCGGCCGCGATCACGACCGTCATCGGCCTGTTCCTGCTCTACAAGGGCTTCAACGTCGACGAATTCCTGACCCGATTCGCCCACCAGACGCGGGAATCGCTGTACTCCGGCCAGGTCTCGGTCGTTACCTACGTGGTCGCGGCCGGGCTCACGTTCGTCGGCCTGTTCGTCGGCGCGCTCGCCGTCTCGAACCTCGGCGACACGCCGGGGTTCGTGATCCCGGCGACCCGATTCGCGTTCGACAGCGTCCCGTGGCTCGCGATGGCTGCGCTGACCGCCAGCGCCGGCCGACTGCTCGACGAGGCGATCGGCGACGACCCGATCCGGACGTCCTTTCTCAACCTCCCGTTTATCGTCGTCGCCGTCGGACTCGTCGTCCGCGGGTTCGCCGCGTACTTCCTCGAGCAACAGGACGTCATCGACTCGTTTGTCGTCCCGGCGTACGAACTCGGCATTCTCTCGAACGAGCAGTTCGTGATGGGGGCCGGCGAGCGACTCGCGCTGTTCGTCGTCACCGCCATCGTCGTGAGCCTCGTCGGAGCCAGAATCGCGTCCTCGGTCAGCGGCTCGAACGACGCCGCCGAACGCAGCGACGGCGGCTCGGACACGACGCTCGCAAACGGCGGCACGGCCACTGCGAGCGGCGGCCGCGAACCGGACCCCAGTGCCGACGCGGGCGCGAACTCCGAGGGCGACCCGGTACCGGACGTGACCGATCCCGAGCGCACCGACGGCGGTGCCGACGCGAACGCGAACCCGGATTCGGACGGCGACCGGGACCGCTGATCGGGTCGGACTCGGTATCCATTTACCCGTCCCCGCCGACCACCGACCATGAGCGATGCAGACGGCGCGTGGGTGAGCCTCTTCTCGGGCGGCAAGGACTCCTCGTGGGCGCTGTACCGCGCCCTCGAGACGGGGCTCCCGGTCGAGCGGCTGGTCACGGTCCACCCGGCGGGCGACTCCTACATGTATCACGTCCCCGCGACCGAGTTGGCCGCGCTGGCCGCCGAGAGCACCGGTATCGAACTGGTCGATGTCGAACCCGACGACTTCGCGGCCGACGCGGCCACCGATTCGGGTGCGCAGGGCGACGACGAACTCGAGCCCCTCGAGGCCGCCCTCGAGGAACTCGACGAGGAGCTCCCCGGGGGCATCGCGGGCGTCACCGCGGGGGCCGTCGAGAGCGAGTACCAGACGAGCCGCATTCAGGGGATGTGCGACCGGCTCGACTGCGACCTCTTCGCGCCGCTCTGGCAGGAGGAGCCCCGGGAACTGGCCGACGCGATGCTCGAGGCCGGCTTCGAGATCACGATCATTCAGGTCGCGGCCCACGGGTTAGACGAGTCGTGGCTCGGCCGAACGCTCGATCACGAGGCGATCGAAGAACTCGAGGCGCTCAACGAGGAGTACGGCGTCCACATCTTGGGCGAAGGCGGCGAGTTCGAGACGTTCGTGGTGGACGGGCCACATATGGATCGGCGGATCGATCTGGAGTACGAGACGGAGTGGGACGGAACGCGGGGGCGGTTGCGGATTACCGACGCGCAACTGGAGTAACGGCTTCGAGGGGGATCGCGTCGAACCCCTTCCGAAAGCTGTCATGCTTCGAACGTGTTTTATAACGCGACTGTCGTAGTAGCGACGCATGACCTCGAGGCGGCACCTCCTTCGGCGGGGGATCGGACTCGCGGCGGCCGGCAGCGTCGCGGGCCTCGCCGGGTGCAACGATACCACGGCGAGGGACACGGAGTCCGAAACCGACGGCGGACCCACGAGCTACACGGAGTGGCTGTTCGATCCGTCCAACCGCGACCTGACCGATGTCCAGTTTGGCTACACGGACGTCGCGGGGCTCCTCGAGACCGACGCGTTCGCGAAAGCCGACGCGATGCGGGACGCCTATCGGGACGTGTTCGGCGAGCGGTTCGACATCGAGTCCGTGGCCTATTCGCTCACCGTCGACCGGCTGTTCGTTCTGTCGGGCGAGTTCGACGGGAGTACGATCGCGGCCGACCGCGGCCTCGAGGACGACGGGCGGTACGGGGAGTTCGACGTCTACACCGGCGCACCCGGCGGGTTCGCGTTCGCGGCGACCGACGAGTACCTCGTCGCCGCCACCGATCCGGCCGGCCGGGAGCGCGGTCCCCAAGCGGCCCTCGAGTCGGCGATCGACGCCGCCAACGGCGACGGCGATCGGTTCGTCGACGAAAACGACGAGTTCTCGCGGCTGGTCGCGGAGCTCCCGCCTGGCGCGATCGTGAGCGGGTCCGTCGCGAGAGAGACGGAGGTGGAGATCGGCGGGACCGACCCGCGCGTCGGCGTCGGCTCGTCCCAGCGGTTCGCCGGCGACCGATTGACCACCGTCGGAGTGATCCGGTACACGGACGAGGCCGCCGCCGACGCCGCTGACCTCGAGGTGGCGGCCGACGACTTCCCGGGCGAGCGCGCCGACCTCGTCGCAATCGAGCGGGAGGGTCGAACGGTGACCGTGACGTTCGACACAGCGCCCGCGGACGTGACGCTGAATCTTCCCTGAGACCCGCCGAGAAAGCTGTTTGCGACGATTCTGGCGACCGTTTTCCGCCGCGCCGAGGGCGACGTTTCGAGTGACGGGCTAACCGCGTGAGTCCGCAGAGCCCGAACGGGCCGCCGCGTCGATCGGTGTTTCGTGTCTTCGGGCCACCGCCTCGCGTTCGTCCGGATCCGTCGCCGCCCACCACGCGAGCCGATCGATCTCGAGTGCCGTATAC
>NZ_AOID01000004.1 GCF_000337195.1 Natrinema versiforme JCM 10478
TCAGAGATGTGTATAAGAGACAGGATCACGGCCACGACTGCCGGCACGGGTCTGATCGTCTCGACGCCGGCGAGTTGGCGCAGGTACTGGAAACTCGAGGGGCCGACGCCGGCGATCGAACCGACGGGATCTTCGTCGTATCGGTAGTGATCTGCCTCGCTCGCCCACGCGATCAGCGCGTCTCGATCGTCGGGTTCTGGTCGCTTCGCGAGGAGGCGGGCGGCCCCGAGCAGGACGCGTCGGTTTCGCTCGGCACCGAAGGCGGCCGCGAGCGCCTCGTCCTCGCGGTCGAGCGCGGCGAGGTCCGCAAACGAGTCGACTTGACCGGTCGCGACGAATGCCTCGTGAAACCGGCTCACGGCCGGAACGATGCCGTCGAGAAAGTCCTGTCCCGTCGTCGAGGCCGCGGCCTCGGCGAGGAGTAATACGGGATCGTCACCGGTCCAGCGCCGGTACTCGCGGAAGTCGGCCGCGAGTTCCTCGTAGGGAACGCCGTCGACGTACGGCTCGAGGACCGCCCGGACCGTCTGGTCGGAACTCATCGCGTTGTCCGGACGTGTCACACGGGAGGCGTATAGCTGTACGGGTGGCGATGGGCTCGAGCCCGTTACTTGTCCGCGCCGTTCGTGATCGTCGTGTGGGCACCGATGAGCGCCCCGGCGAGGTCCAGATCCTCGATGTGGGTCCCCTGATCGATGATCGAGCGGCGGATGTCGCCGTTTCGAACCGTCGCTTCCGGGAAGATGACCGTGTGCTCGAGGTCGGTCCCCTCGAGGGTCACGCCGTCCATCACGTGGACGTTCTCGCCGATCGCGGTGTCCTCGAGCGTCGCCGAGTCGGCGACCAGCGAGTCCCCGTCTAAGTGCCACGCGACGGCGTCGAGGTAGCTTTCGGGGGTGCCGATGTCAAACCACGCGCCCTCGAACGTGTAGGCGTAGGTCGCCTCACGGTTTTGCAGCCACTGAACGAACCAGCCCGGCTCGTCGGGGTTGTTCCCGTCCTCGAGGTAGGTGGGAAGGAGGTCGAGCGATTCGCGGGGGAACGCATAACAGGCGATCGAGACGAGCGTGCTCTTCGGGTTCTCGGGTTTCTCCTGGAAGTCGACGACCCGGTCGCCGTCGAGGTCGACCAGCCCGTAGGATTTGGCCTTCTCGCGGGAGCCGACGTCGTAGGCGGCGAGGGTGGGGGCGTCTCGCTCCTGAAAGTAGTCGAGGAACGCGGAGACGTCGAAGCTCATTAGGTTGTCCCCGGCGATGATCAGCAGGTCGTCGTCGACGTCCTCGCGGTCGATCAGCTGTGCGAGCGCGCCGACGACGCCGAACTTGTCGTCTTCTTCGGTCGTCTCCTCGACCGAGAGCTGGGGCTTCTCGAAGTCGCTGTCTGCGAGGTGGGCCTCGAAATCGGGCGCGAACCGCTCGTTCGTGCTGACGTAGACCTCCTCGATCCGATCGTCAGCCTCGAGTTCGGCGAAGATGCGATCGACGACGGTCGAGTCGCCGATCGGGAGGAACATCTTGGGCCGGTGTTTGGTAATTGGCCACATTCGCGTCGCGTACCCGCCTGCAAGGACGACGGCCTTCATGGACCGATGTTCACCTGCACCGGGTAAGTTACTTGCCCTTTCACCGGTTTGTCACGCCGCTCGAGTCGCCGACGCGAGACCCCACGGAGTGACCCTCGCCGTGGTGACCGACGGCGGACAGTATAAATATGCGACCGCCGTGAGCCAACGTATGCGAGAGGCCGACGAAACGACGCGACAGCGACTCGCCGACTCCCTCCGCGCCGAACCCGCGACCCCGAGCGAACTGGCCACCCGGCTCGATCTGACTCCCCAGGCGGTGATCAGCCATGTCGAACACGTCTCCCGGTCGGTCGAGGGGACCGACGAACGGCTGCTCGTCGCGCCGCCGACCTGTCGGGACTGCGGGTTCGACGACTACGACGACCTGCTGAACCTCCCCTCGCGGTGTCCCGACTGTAAGAGCGAGTCGATCGACGAGCCGACGTTTACAATCGAGTGAGCGCGGCTGAGAGTCGTCGCTAGGGGACTGTCATCGAGGAACGATAATTGCGGGTCCGATTCGATACTAATATTTAGGGCGCAGGCGAGAACCCGACACGAACACTCGAGCGAACGGCGGCCGTCGAACCGCGATATCGTCCGTTCTCCGCTGCGGCCGTTCGACTCGAGATCACGAACACATGACTTCCAAATCCCACTCGGAGCGCGACTGCGTCGAGTTCGTCCGAACGGTACTCGACTGGCTCGACGAGCACGACGAGTCCGACGCGTCGACCGCGTCGCTCGACGACGCGTTCGCACTCCTCGCGGACCAGCGCCGTCGGCTGCTGCTCGCGGTCATGCGAACCTACGGCGAGGAACTCACACTCCCCGATGCGGCCGAGGAAGTCGCCGTTCGCGAGACGGGCCACAGCGTGACGAACATCTCGGCCGAGCGGGTTCAAGAGGTCTATCTCTCCCTCTACCACGACCACCTCCCGCGGCTCGTCGACGCCGGCCTGCTCGAGTACGATCAGGAGCGGGACCTCGTCGCGCCCAACGCCGTCTAGAACTCGACGTTCGAGGTCGAGGTCCGGTCGAGGTCGTCGCCCTCAAGCGGACCGGTGCCGACGAACTCGTAGTCCTCGTCGGTCAGGTAGACGTCGCCGTCGGAAACAGTGACCTCGAGGTCGCTGAGGTACGCGCCCTCACAGGGACCGAACGTACACCGCCCGGAGTCGGCCTCGAAGTACGCGCCGTGGTTCGCACAGACGAGTTCGCCGTCCCGCATCGGCGCGCCCGACCCCTTGTCCAGTTTGATGTGCGTGAGATGCTGGCAGTAGTTCAGCCAGCAGGCGACTCCGTCGTCCGTGCCCGTCTCGGGCGACGACTCGCCGCCGTCTGCGTCCGTCGCCACGTCCGCGACGAGGATCGCTTCTCGCTCTTCGCCGGCCTCGTCGGCGACGCGAAACAGAAACGTCGAGTCCTCGGGTACGTCCGCAAGCGCCGTGATCCGTCCTGTCTCCATCACCGACCGGTTACGAGTCGGTCGCCCTGAACGTTACGACAACGAGCGAGCAAATGTCTGACGGAGTTTTAACCCACTCTCCGCCAAACGCCGCCTATGGACTCCCTTCTCATCTACGGCTCCTACGGCTACACGGGGCGGCTGATCGCACGCGAGGCCGTCGCTCGCGGCGGCTCGCCCGCCCTCGCCGGCCGCAACGGCCGCGCGGTCGCCGCCCAGGCCGACGACCTCGGCGTCGAGGGCCGAACCTTCGCCCTCGAGTCGGCCGATATCGCCTCCCATCTCGCGACGTTCGATGCCGTGCTGAACTGCGCCGGCCCCTTCGTCGAGACGGCCGAGCCGCTGGTCGAGGCCTGCCTCGAGACCGACACGGACTATCTGGATATCACGGGCGAGTTTCCGGTATTCGAGTGTCTCCGTCAGCGCGACCCCGCCGCTCGAGCGGCGGGGATCACGATGCTTCCCGGCGTCGGCTTCGACGTCGTGCCCTCGGACTGTCTGGCGGCGTTTCTCGCCGAGCAGTTCCCCGACGCCGATCGATTGGCCCTCGGAATCAAAGGCGGCGGGGGGATCTCGCGGGGCACCGCCCGAACCCTCGTCGAACACCTCGGCAGCGGCGGCGTCGTCCGGCGGAACGGGCGACTCATTCAGGTCCCGACCGCGTTCCGAACGCGCGAGGTCGACTTCGGTGACGGCCCCGAACACGCCGTCACGGTCCCGTGGGGCGACGTCGTCACCGCCGCCCACAGCACCGGTATCGAGTCGGTCGAAGTCTACGCCGCCGCCCCGCCGTGGGCGACCAGAGCCTTGTCGGCCGTCGACTCCCTCGAGTGGCTCCTCGAGCGCCGGCCCGTCGAGGGGCTGTTGAAGCGGCTGATCGACGCCCGCCTCGACGGGCCGGACGAACAGCAGTTGGCGACCGGCAGCGCCGTCGTCTGGGGCGAGGTCCGCGACGAGGCCGGCGACCGACGCGCCCGCGCGAGACTGCGAACGCCGAACCCCTACGCGCTCACCGTCGAGTCGGCGGTGACGGCCGCCGAGCGAGTACTCGAGGGTGACGGGATCCCGGCCGGCTTCCAGACGCCGGCGAGTGCCTTCGGGAGCGAGTTCGTACTCGAGCTCACGGGAACGGAGCGGGAACTGGTGGAGACACCGGTTGAGTCGGGCGAGGCAAATCCGTCGGCCGTCGAGTCCGACGACTGAGTCGTCCATCGCTATCGCGCATCGCGCGATGGTCGCGTTCCTGTGGACGTACTGCAGTGGCGGATCCCCGCTCTGGCTGCGTCGACGGGGTCAGTGACCGTTATCCGACCGGTAACACGACTCCTCGACGCGTTCGTCGTACAGTCCCGCCAGTCGATCCGTGACCGGACCACCGCCGATGGCGTGCCCGTCGACGGTCGCGATCGGCCGGAGTTCCCACGTGCGATTCGTGAGAAACGCTTCGTCGGCCTCGAGCACGGCCGCCGGCTCGTACCGCCCTTCGCGGACCGAAATCCCAGCGTCGCGAGCCATCTCGAGGACGATTCCCCGCGTGATTCCCGGCAGCACGGAGCCGTCGGTCGACGGCGCGTGCACCGTCCCGTTGCGGACGAAAAACAGGTTGCTCGTGGCCCCCTCCGCAATTGCGCCCTCGAGATCGCACATGAGCGCCTCGTCCGCGTCGCCCTCGAGTTCCGCGCGAGCGAGGATCCCGTTCAGGTAGTTGTGGGTCTTGGCCGCAGCCGGGATCGCCTCGTCGGGGATCCGCCGCGTTTCGACCGTCTGGACCGTCGCCGGGCCGTCCCAGACGGGGTCGCCCTCGAGCCCACCGCGCGGAAGCGGCTTGACGTAGATCACGACGGCCGGATCGACGTCGGACTGGGGCGTGAGTTTGCCCGGCTGCACCCCGCGCGTGATCGAGAGGCGGACGTAGGCGTCCGCGAGGTCGTTCGCCGCGAGCGTCTCGTCGATCCGCGAGCGCAGGTCCGCGGCCAACAGCCCGTGCTCGAGCGACAGGGACTCGCAGGTCCGCTCGAGGCGCTCGACGTGGTCGTCCCACGCGAAGACGGTCCCGCCGTAGGCCCGCAGCGTCTCGAAGGCGGCGTCGCCGTACCGGAAGCCGCGGTCGTCGACGCTGACGGTCGCGTCGCTCGCGGGGACGAGGTCGCCGTCGACGTGGTAGCGCAGTTCGTCGCTCATGCTCGGTTTCCACCCCGATCGGCCGCCGCGGCGAACCGACAGAAGTTCGCGATCAGCCGCTTGCCGAGATCGAGCGAGATGTCGTCGCCGGAGCCGTCGTCCGTACCGTTCGTCCCATCTGTACCGTCCGCATCGTCCGATCCGGTCGCCGCGTCGGGCTGGGCCCGCGTGAGGATGCTCTCGGGGTGGAACTGCACGCCGAGATGGGGGTTCTCGCGGTGGCGAACCGCCATCAGGACGCCGCGTTCGTCCGCCGTTCGGGCGGTCTCCACGAGCGATTCCGGCAGGTCCGCGCGGTCGACCGACAGCGAGTGGTAGCGACCGACCTGAAACGTCTCGGGGAGTCCGGCGAACAGGCCCTCGCCGTCGTGGGTGATCGCCGACGGCTTCCCGTGGACGACGTCGGGCGCGTGGACCACCGGCGCGCCGTTGGCCGCACACAGCGCCTGATGACCGAGGCAAACGCCGAGAATCGGAATGTCAGTCTCGGCGAACAGCGGCATCGAGACCCCGGCCTCCTGTGGCGTTCCGGGACCCGGCGAGACGACGATTCCGGTCGGCTCGAGGTCGCGAACGCCCGCGACGTCGATTTCGTCGTTCCGCCGGACGATCACCTCGTCCGCGACTTCGCCGACGTACTGGACGAGATTGTACGCGAACGAGTCGTAGTTGTCCACGACGAGGATTCGGGTTTCGGGTGTGGACTCAGTCACCGGTCTCACCTCCGTCGGCTCGCTCCGAATCGGCTTTGCTGTCGGCCTCGAGTTCCAGATCGGCCCGCTCGCCAAGCGCCTCGTCGACGGCCGTGATGAGCGCGCGGGCCTTATCGAGGGTTTCGTCGTACTCGCGGGCGGGATCGGAGTCGTGGACGATGCCCGCACCGACCCGCAGGTGGTACTCGTCGGCGTGGCGGACCAGCGTCCGAATGACGATATTGAGGGTGGCTCGGCCGTCGAAGCCGAAGATGCCGACGCTGCCCGTGTAGGGGCCGCGACGGGTCGCCTCGAGTTCGTCGATGATCGCCATCGTCCGCGGTTTCGGCGCGCCGGTGATCGTGCCGCCGGGGAACGTCGCCGCGACGGCGTCGGCGAGGGTCGCGTCGGGTCGTAGTCGGCCGGTGACGTTCGACACGAGGTGCATCACCTCGGCGTAGCGGTCGATCCGGCGGTACTCCTCGACGTCGACGGAGCCGTACGCACAGACCTTGCCGAGGTCGTTGCGCTCGAGATCGACCAACATGGCGTGCTCGGCGCGTTCCTTTTCGTCCGTCAGCAGATCCGCCTCGAGCGCGTCGTCTTCCTCGGACGTGTCACCGCGCGGGCGCGTGCCGGCGATGGGTTCGGTCCGGACGAAATCGCCGTCGCGTTCCAGCAGCAGTTCGGGACTCGCGCTCACCAGATCGGCCGCACGGAACTCGAGCAGACAGGAGTAGGGGGCCGGATTGACCCGCCGGAGGGCGTCGTAGGCGGCGACGGGGTGGACCGCGGCGGGCGCGACCAGCCGCTGGGAGATGTTCGCCTGAAAGGTATCGCCGTCGCGGACGTACTCCTTGACCCGGCGCACGCGGTCGGCGAAGGCCTCGCGGCCGCAGTCGCTCTCGAAGGTCGCTTCCGGGCTCGAGACCGGGGGCTCGCCGACCTCGGGATCACCCTCGCGGACGGTCTGCGCGAGGTCCAGCGCCCGCTGGCGGCCGCGTTCGTAGGCCGCCTCGAGGTCGGCGTCCGTGGGGTCGCCGTCGGCGGTCTCGACGGGAATCCGCGGACAGGCCGTAATCCGCAGCGTCACGTCGCCTTCAGTCGGTTCCTCCCACGCGACGAGCCGGTCGTAGACCGCGACCTCGAGCCGGGGCAGTCCCCGGTCGTTGACGGCCGAGTCGGGCAGGGACTCGAGTTCGCGGGCGATATCGTAGGCGAGCCAGCCGACGGCCCCGCAGGGGTAGGGCACGTCACAGTCGCCGCGTGCGAGCCGGTCGCCCGCGAGCAGTCCCTCGAGTGCGGCGAGGCTCGGCGATCGGTCGTCGTCTCGAGTCCGCAGAGTCGCGTCGGCACCGACGGTGAGCCGGTCGACGGGATCGACACCGAAGTAGCCCCAGCCGGGTTGGCCGCCGGTCGTCTCGAGGAATGCACCACCGTCGCCGTCCCGCGCCCGCCGGTAGGCGACGAACGGATCGTCGACGGTCGCGCGGACTTCGACGGGGACGCGGAGTCCGGCCTGTGTCGGCGACGCGGCCCCGTCCGCAGCCGACGCGCCGCCGTGGTCGCGAACGGCGGCGCGAAACGAGTCGAGCGTCGTCACGACGCGCGGATCGCTCATGTGCCTCGAGACGGACCCGGCCAGTAATTCGCTTGCGGTTCCGGGCCCCGCCAACGGCGGGGCCAGCACAACGGGCGAACACAGCGCGAATAAACGAGCGAGAACAGCGTCGAAGAAAGAGAACGCAGAGACGAGAGAACGGGGTCGACAGTCGGGCGGGGTCGATGGTCGGGGCGGGGTCGATTACCTGACTTCGGCGCGGTCGATCCAGCCCTGAATGCGCTTCTCGGAAATGTCGGTTTGGTCGGCCAGTTCGGCGGCGTCCGCGGCGGCGAGTTCGCCGACGGTGTCGACACCCGCCCCGGCGAGCCGGTCGGCGTAGGCCGGGCCGATTCCCTTGATCACGTCGACCGACTCCCCGTCGGCGTCGTCGGTCTCGGGGTCGGCTTCAGCCTCAGCCTCGGCCGACTCGGATTCCTCGAGTGCTTCGGGTTCGGTCTCGGCCGCTTCGGCCGCCCCAGTGCCGGCGTCCGATTCCTCGGCGGGTTCGTCGACAGTCGCGTCGGCGTCGTCAGCGTCGCTCGAGGCCGCGTCCTCGTCGGTCTCGGCCGCGGCGTCCGGCTCGCTCTCGGCGGCTGTATCCGCCTCGTCAACCTCGGCCTCTGTGGCCGGTTCGGCGTCGGGCTCGGCCTCCTCGACCGGAGACGATTCTGCGGGTTGGGCCGTCGTCTCCGTCGTCGCCGGTGCGTCGTCCGTGTCCGTCTCAGTCGTGTCTGCCGGTTCGGCGGTCTCGGCCGACGCCTCCGCCGATTTCGTCTCCGTCTCGGTCGACGTCCCCGAGCCCGTCGCGGCCGATTGTGGCGGCTCTGTGGTTCCGGTCGACCGTCCGCCGGTCACCGGCTCGTCTCGATCCGCGTCGACGCCGGTCGTCTCGTCCGTCGATCCTTCCCGCTCGACCGTTACCCCGACCTCTCGAGCGCCTCCCCGCTCCGAGTCCGACTCGTCGAACCCCAACAGGGACTTCAGCTTTTGGAGGATTGCCATTATCTCGATGTAGTCGGCTCCGACACTTAAATTCGCCTGATACTGACAGCGAGGACAGCGATCGTGTCCGTTCGCTTACAGCCGCGAGCGCAGCGCCTCGTTCATCACCGCGACCGGCGCGTCCCGACCGGTCCAGATCTCGAAGGCCTCGACGCCCTGATAGAGCAGCATCCACGCGCCGTCGACGGTCGTCGCCCCAACTTCGGCCGCGTCGGCCAGGAGCCGCGTCTCGAGCGGTCGGTAGACCGCGTCCAGTACCGCCAACTCCTCGTGGAGCGCATCGGCGGGGACCGGCGTCGCGTCCTCTTCCATCCCCACGCTCGTGGCGTTGATCAGGATGTCGGCGTCGCCGACCAGTTCCTCGAGCGCCGCGAGCCCGTGACCGGTGGCCCGCGGCACCTCGTCGGCCAGTTCGTGGGCCGTCTGCTCGGTCCGGTTGGCGATCGCGACGGTCGCACCGGCGTCCGCGAGGCCGAAGGCGACCGCCCGCCCGGCACCGCCGGCACCGACGACGACCGCTCGGGCGTCCTCGATGTCTACGTCGTGATCGCGCAACGCGCGCAACGCGCCGACGGCGTCGGTGTTGTACCCCGTCGGCGGCCCCGACCCCGAGAAGTCGATCGTGTTGACCGCGCCGATCCGGGTCGCCAGATCCTCGGGCGCGACGATCTCGAGGGCGTCCTGCTTGAACGGAATCGTCACGTTCAGCCCTGCGACACCGAGCGCGTCGGCTCCGTGAACGGCGTCGTCGATGTCGTCTTCGTCGGGCTCGAAGGTCACGTAGCGCGCCTCGAGCCCGAGTTCGTCGTAGGCCGCCTCGTGCATCGGCGGCGACAGCGAGTGGCCGACCGGGTTGCCGAGCAGACCGTATACGTCCATAGCCATCTTGCCCGACACTCGAGGCGGCGGGACTATAATCGGTCTGGCTTCGGCCGGGCTCTTGTCCGCTGAGTCGTCTCTCAATCGACCGCTCGAGCCGTCGGTATCGGGCCGACGGACGGTCACGCGGGTCGACCCCGTTTCGGGTCGCTTTTCACCGCGTCCTGAGTAGCCGACCGCATGCTTTCCGGAACGCCGTTGTTTCTCCTCTTGCTGGCGGGCGGAATCGTCGCGCTGTACGGCGGTGCCGAGTTACTGGTCGCGGGGGCGGGTCGGCTGGCGCTCGGGATCGGGCTCCGGGCGACCACCGTCGGCGTGACCGTGATCGCGTTCGCGACGACCGCGCCCGAACTGTTCGTCTCGACGATCGGTGCGGTGAACGTCTCGACCGACATCGGCCTCGGCGCGGTCGTCGGCTCGAACATCGCGAACATCGGGCTGGTTCTCGGGGCCGCCGCCCTGATCAAACCGCTCCCGATCGAGGGGCGAGTCATGCGCCGGCACGTCCCCGTCATGGTCCTCGCCGCGGTCTTGCTGGTCGCGCTCGGCGCGAACGGTCGGATCGGCCGCCTCGAGGGAGCGATCTTTCTGCTCGTTCTCGCCGGGTTCACGGCCTTTCTCCTCTATTACGTCAACGCAGATCCGATGCCGATGGACGACGATCCCGACGCCGGTGCCGGGATCTCGATCCGAGATATCGCGCTCGTGATCGGCGGGTTGGTCGCGCTCGTCATCGGTTCGCGGTGGCTCGTCGCCGGCGGGACGGGGCTGCTGTCGGCGCTCGGCGTCTCGGATCTCGTTATCGGCCTGACGGTGCTCGCCCTCGGCACGTCGCTCCCGGAACTGGCCGCCTCGGTCGTCGGGGCCGTCCGCGGCGAGACCGAGTTCGCGATCGGCAACGTCGTCGGCTCGAACATCTACAACATCCTCGCGGTGTTGGGGATCGTGGCCCTGATTACCCCGATCGAGATCCAACCCGCGACGCTCAGATTCGAGCTCCCGATCATGATCGGCTTTACCGTCGTGCTGGTCGGAATGATGGGATACGGCCGTCGACTCACCCGGATCGACGGTGCGCTCCTCATCGCCGGCTATCTCGGGTTTCTCTACCTGCTGGTTCCCTGATCGGTCGCCGAAAAGAGCAGTCGGCAGACTCTCCGCGTCGCTTCATCCCGACAGTCACAACGGCAGCGGCGTCCCATCGCGGTCGTCGCCGATCGGCGTCAGCCGATCGAGACGCGGCCCCAACCGATCACAGACGACCGAGACCAGCGCGTTCGCCCGGCCGTCGCCGGTGATCGCGCCGACCCGCGGCTCCCCGCCGGGTCCCGATTCGTCTATCGTCACCAGCATGGCCGACTCGCGGTCGGCGAAGACCACGCAGCCGTGGCGTTCCCCCTCCATCGGGAAGGTGAGCCAGTCGAACTGGGGCTCGCAGACGGTCGCGGTCGGCACCGCCGACCGGACGGTGTCGCGGACCCGCGGCGACCGCGACGCGACGTAGACATCGACGCCCCGGTCGGCCGCCGCCAGCCAGCGCTCGAGACACGCCGGTCGGATCATCTCGCCGGTCGGCACCATGACGAACAGCTCCTCGTCGGCCCCGTCGACAATTTCGCGTCCCCTGTCCAAGACGTTCGCTCGCCCCTGCAGCGTCCAGCAGGTATCGGTTCGGATGTCCGTGCCGTCGCCGTTTCCGGCCATTTTCGGCGTGGTCGACGCGGTCCCGGACTCCCCGATCGCGGTACCCGTTTCGGCCGTGTCGGCCTGCCGGTCCCCCGCGTCCCGGACGAGATCGGCGGCCTCGCCGAGCGGGCCGTCGGCGAGCCAGTCGACCTGCCACTGCGGCGCGTCGGTCGCCAGTTCGACCCCGTTCGCGAGGTCGTCGTACGCCACGAGCCCCGCCTCCGAGAGCGCGGGGAGGTGTTCGTGGGCGAGCGCCGTCGCGACGGTTCGACACTCCGCCTCGGTGACGTCGACCAGCTGCGTTCCGTCGCCGCCCTCTCGGGCGACGACCGCCGCGGCGAGGTCGGCGACCGCGACGGAGCCACGCCGCCTCGCGAGCGCGGCGCAGACGGCACGGCTACGCGGGTTGCGAAGCGCCGTGAGCGTTCGGTTCAGCGTCGACTCGTCGACGGGGACCGTTTCGCCGGTCGGGTCGGCGAGCAGCGGTTGAACCCAGTCGAGGGCAAAGAGCGGATGGTCGGCGAGCGCGACCCTCGTCGCGTCGTCGCTAGTGGGGTGACACAGGACACCGCTGTCGATCAGCCGCGGAACGTGGTTGTGAACCAGCGAGACGTGAACCTCCTCACACTGGTCGTCGGTGACGATGGGACAGTTGTATTCGATCGTCGCGACCTCGGTCGCGAGCGCAGCGATCGACATCGGGTCCGACGCCGACACCGACGTCGCGTCGCCGGCGGACGTGCCCTCGCGGTCGAGCAGCGCGGCGAGGACGTATCGTCGCTTGGGCTCCGCGAGGACGTCCAACGCGGTCGCCATCTCGGTGTCCGGGTGTGAACTCATTGGTCGCTAGAGACGGTTGCCGGGGGAAAGAAGTGTACCAGCATGCTCTGGTATCGCCGAGTGGTTATCAGTCGTTCTCGCCGAAATACGCCGACAGAAGCTTCGCCTGGGCCACTCGGAGATGCTGGTGGAACGTCTGGCGTGCGATATCGAGCCGATCTGCAATCTCGCTCGCGTCGCTGTTTCGGGTCGGCCACTCGAAGTAGCCGCCGTGGTAGGCCGCCTCGAGCGCCAGCCGCTGTTTCTCGGTCAGCATCGACTCGACGGTGCGCCGGAAGTCGCCGCGGGTCTCGACCGGCCGGTCGACGGTTCGCTTCGAGACGAGCCGGGTATCGGGGTAGGCCGACGTGATCGCGCCGACGAGTTCGCGCAGGTTCACGTCGGGGCTCACCTGCACCGTAAACGTCGCGACGCCGTCGCGGACGACTTTCGACTGCAGCCGCGCGCCGTACTCTCCGAGCAGGTCGGTGATCGTCGAGCCGCGGACGACGACCTCCCAGTAGCTCTCCCCCTCGGCGTCGTCGATGCGGCGCAGTTCCGTGATCGAGGGGTCGTCCCGCGCGAGGTCTCGAACCGCAGCCGGATCGATCTCGGAGACGGTGAGATAGAACACGAACACGCCGTCGGTCAGCGGCAGGACGTGATCGATCGAGAGGGTACAATTCCCCCGCCTCGAGAGATCGATACAGACGTCCCCGCTGTCGGTCGATTCGAACTCGAGTTCGACGACGGTGTCCATGTAGAGCAGCCGACGGACCGCCATCGCGTTGATCGCGTGGCCGATCGTGCCGCCGAATTCTTGGAGCACGCCACGTTCCCGGTCGGCGAAGGCCGTCGGCTCGTCGGCGGCGATCACGAGCGCGCCGAAGACGCGATCGCTCGCGGCGATCGGCACGACCGCGACCGAGCCGTAGCCCCGATCCTCGGCGTCGGCCCGCCACATATCGACCGCGCTCTCGCGGAGATCCCGGTAGCACTGGACGGTCCGCGTCTCGAACGGCGATTCGCCGGGGCCGTCAGCCGGCGGGTCGACGAACGACGAGAGCACGCCCTCGGCCGCGGCCGCGTCGATTCTCGCCCACGCCTCCGGCTCCCACGAGTAGCCGTCAGCCGTCGTGGCGGGCTCCGCTTGCCCGATGACCGCGAACCGGTAGACGTCGGTGGCCGCGAACGCCTCGACGACCGCCGTTTCGATCTCGTCGCGGGTCTCCGCCGCGACCATCGTCTCGTCAATCGTCCGGACGACCGCGTTGAGCCGCTCGAGGCGCTCGAGTTCCCGCTCGCGGACCTTGCGGTCGGTAATGTCCCGACCGACGCCGGTAAACCCGAGCACGCTGCCGTCGTCGGCGGTGATTCGAGCGCTGTTGAACTCGTAGGGGATCCGCCGCCCCGCTTTCGTGAGGATCCGTCCCTCGGCCGTGACGCGCTCGCCGTCCTCGAGGATTCGGTCGATCGCCTCGCTGATGTGCTCCCGATCCGCCGGCGCGATGAATTTGAGCGGATGCATCCCGGTGAGTTCGTCCCGATCGTAGCCGGTGACGCGCTGGAACCGCTCGTTCCACTCGATCAGCGTCCCCTCGGTGTCGAACGCGTAGAACAGGTCCGGCTGCGCCTCGAGGAGGCTCTCCGTGAACGCCTTCTCCTCGCGGAGCGCTCGCTCGCGGGCCTTGCGGTCGCTGATGTCCCGGCCGGTGCCGGTAAACCCGAGCACGCTGCCGTCGTCGTCGATGATCCGGGCGCTGTTGAACTCGTAGGGGATCCGCCGCCCGTCTTTCGTGCGGAGATCCGCTTCGACGGTGACGTACTCGTCTTCCTTGAGGACCCGACGGACCGCGTCGGCGATCCGCTCGCGGTGTTCCGGGACGACGAACTCGAGCGGGCGCATCTCGGCGAGTTCGGACTCGGTGTACCCCGTCACCGCCGGCACGCGGTCGTTCCACTCGAGGTAGTTCTCGTCCGCGTCGAACGCGTAGACGATGTCCGGTTGTGCCTCGAAGATGCTCTCCGCGAAGGCGTTCGCTTCGCGGAGTTGCCGCCTGCGCTCGCGCTCCTCGGTGCGGTCGCGGACGACCCAGACGTATCCCCGCAGGTCCGCTTCGTCCGGCGCGGCGCGTCCGACCTCGCCGTCCTCGTGGATCGGTGCGATTTCCTCGTGGGCCCAGAACCGGCTCCCGTCGCTCCGGACTCGCCAGCCGTCGTCCTCGGCGTTCCCGTCCGCGCGCGCTCGCTCGAGTATCCGCTCCGGGCGGCCGGACTCGCGGGCGTCCGACGGGAAGACGGTTCGATAGTGGGAGCCGACGATCGTCGCTTCGTCGTACCCCGTGAGCCGCCGCGCACCGTCGTTCCACGCGGTGACGCGTCCATCGGCGTCCAGCAACGCGACGGCGGCGTCGCTGATGACGTCGCTCAGTTCGCGGATATCGATACACCCGATCGGCGGGTCGCGTCGTTCTGCAGCGCGATTCGTCTCGTCCGGCGACTCCGTGCAGTTTCCCGAATCGTCCATTACGGCCACCGATCCCTGTGGTGTGATCACACCACCCACTGTGGAAAAACCACTGGTAGCCGTCGCCACGGGTTTTTCATCGCGGCCCCACCGCGGTCGCGAACCGGCGACGTTAACGGTCCCACGCCTCGAGCATGGAGTATGACCCGTCTCGCCATCGTCGAGAGCCGCGCCGACCGCGCCTCGACGCACATCTGTGACCGCCTCCGCGAGCGCGCCGACTGGACGGAACGGACCGACGACGCCCGGCCGGCGGCCGACGGGGGCGGAACGGTCTACCGGACCGACGGTGCCGAACTCCGGTCGTTCGACGACCTCCACATCGACCTCGAGTCGCCCACCGACGCCTTCGACTGCGACCCCGACCTGCTCGTCTTCNGCCACTCCGGCGACACCGGCCCGCTGCTGACGGGCCACTTCACGGGGAACTTCGGCCCGGCCGAGTTCGGCGGCGAGCCCGACGCGCTGGCCGATGCGGCCCCGAACGCGCTCGCCCGCTTGCTCGCCGCCTTCGACGAGTACGCCCCCGACGAGTACGAGGTCGGCATGGAGGCCACCCACCACGGCCCCACCGATGTCGGCGCGCCGTCCCTGTTCGCGGAACTCGGCAGCGGCGACGAGCAGTGGGACGACCCCGACGGTGCCGACGCCGTCGCTCGCGCCATCCTCGAGCTTCGAGACACTGGCCCCCACCGCTCGAGACAGGTCGTCGGCTTCGGCGGCAACCACTACGCCCCGCGGTTCGAGCGCATCGTTCGGAAGACATCGTGGGCGGTCGGCCACGTTGCGGCCGACTGGGCGCTCGAGGCGATGGACCACCCGACGGCCCACCGCGACGTCCTCGAGCGCGCCTTCGACGCCAGCGAGGCCGACATCGCGCTGCTCGACGGCGAGTGGCCGGTCCTCGAGGAGACCCTCGAGTCGATGGACTGCCGGATCGTCAGCGAGACGTGGCTGCGCGAGGTCGACAATCGGCCGCTCGAGGTGGTCGATCGGGTCGAGTCCGATCTGGGGGCCGTCGACGACGGCGTCCGCTTTGGCGACCGACTCGCGGAATCGTTCGCCGTCGTCGATCTCCCGGCCGATCTCGTGAGCACCGCACAGGGAATCGATCCGGATCGCGTTCGAGCGATCGTCGAGGCAGAAACCGTCGCCTTCACGACCGACAACGGCGGGAGTCGCGTCGGCTCGCGGGCGGCGGTTCCCGAGCGCGAGGGCGACTCGAGCGAGCCACTCGAGACCATCATCGAGGGACTGGCCGACGTGCTCGCCGACAAATACGACGCGGTGACGATCGAGGACGACGCCGTCGTCGCCGAAGAGACGGCTTTCGACCCCAGGTTAGCGCGGCAGGTCGGCGTGCCCGAAGGACCGAAGTTCGGCGCGCTCGCCGACGGCGACTCGGTCACGGTCGACGGGGAAACGGTCAGTCCCGAGAGGGTTCGGACCGAGCGGACGCGTCGGTTTCCGATCTGACTGGATTGCGAATCGACAGTAAGTAACGCTTACGGCCGCCCGTCCAGCTGATTCGATCTCTCCTCGCTCAGACACATAAGACGCTATTAACGTGTCAGACAGGCGGCTGACGTGTAGGGGAAAGGTAATTATGCTCCATCGTTTAGACAGGGCCAAGAATGGACTCTCTAATCGACGACGCGATCGACGAGGCCGAGGACGGGGCGGCCGCGGACCCCGCCGACGCGCCACAGGGCGGGCAGTCGCCCGGCGGGACCGAGTCGGACGGCCGACAGACCGGGACGATGACCGACGACGAACTCGAAGACGTTCTGCAGGATCTCCAGACCGATATCACGGTCGTCGGCTGCGGCGGTGCCGGCGGGAACACGATCAACCGCATGCACGAGGAGGGCATCCACGGCGCGAAACTCGTCGCCGCCAACACCGACGTCCAGCACCTCGTCGAGATCGACGCCGACACCAAGATCCTCATGGGCGAGGAGAAGACCGGCGGCCGCGGGGCCGGCTCGCTCCCGCAGGTCGGCGAGGAGGCCGCCCTCGAAAGCCAACAGGACATCTACGACGCGATCGACGGCTCCGACATGGTCTTCGTCACGGCCGGCCTCGGCGGCGGCACCGGCACGGGTTCCGCACCCGTCGTCGCCAAAGCCGCCCGCGAGGCCGGCGCGCTCACGATTTCGATCGTCACGACGCCCTTCACCGCGGAGGGCGAAGTTCGGCGGACGAACGCCGAAGCCGGCCTCGAGCGCCTGCGCGACGTTTCCGACACCGTGATCGTCGTCCCCAACGACCGACTGCTCGACTCGGTCGGCAAACTCCCCGTCCGGCAGGCGTTCAAGGTCAGCGACGAGGTGCTGATGCGCTCGGTCAAGGGCATCACGGAACTCATCACGAAACCCGGCCTCGTCAACCTGGACTTCGCCGACGTCCGCACCGTCATGGAACGGGGCGGCGTCGCGATGATCGGTCTCGGCGAGTCCGACTCCGAGGCGAAAGCCGAAGATTCGGTCAAGACCGCGCTGCGCTCGCCGCTGCTCGACGTCGACATCTCCGGTGCGAGTTCGGCGCTGGTCAATGTCACCGGCGGCAACGACATGGCCATCGAGGAGGCCGAAGGCGTCGTCGAGGAGATATACGACCGGATCGACCCCGATGCCCGCATCATCTGGGGGACCTCCATCGACGAGAGCCTCGAGGGCAGCATGCGGACGATGATCGTCGTCACCGGCGTCGAATCGCCCCAGATCTACGGCCGTCCCGACGGCGAGGATGCCGTCCAGCCCGAAGCGCCCGCTCAAGGCGAGGACATCGACTTCGTCGAGTAATCGAGCGCTCGAGTCGACCCGCGTCGCGATGCGAGTCCACGCAGTCGTTTCTCTCTGCAAGTCGGCGGTGATTTTGCATCACTCTCCGCTCTCACCTCAACAGATCGGCTTCGGGTCGAGACCGAGGTCGTCCAGCGAATCGGCGTACGCCTCGTAGGCCGCGGTGATCGTATCTTCGGCCGCCGTCCGCGCACGCTCCCAGTCGTCGTCCTCGGTACAGACCGCCTCGAGTAACGCGGCCGCCCGATCGCCCTGTGTGTCCGTTTCGGTCCGCAACTCTCGGAACCGGTCGGCGCGTCGCTCGTCGCCCTCGTTGACGAAGAAGTTCACGAGCTGCAGGTGGGTTCGATCGCCGACCATCGCCCGCCCGACCAGCCCCCCGAGTCGAGCCGCCGTCGGCTCCAGCGACCGGAGGTGTTCGTGCATCGGTCCGACGTCGTCTCCGTCGACCGCCGATTCGTCCTCGAGGTCGGTCGCGATCTGGTCGTAGTGGTCCCGTTCCTGCTCGCGATAGTCGGCGAAGAGCTGTCGCGCGTCCTCGTGCGCTTCGTCGTCGGCCCACGCCTCGAACGTCTCCATCGCCGCCCGCTCGCTCGCCGCGGCGATCCGGAGGACGGTCGCTTCGGCGAGGTCCGCGTCGGTGAGCGCGACGAGGAGTTTCGACGACCCGAGCCGCTCGAGTTCGACGGCCATCGATTCCGCGACCGAGTCCTGGAATTCGGCGGCGTCCATACCGAACTGACACCGCGGAGCCTGTTGAACGTTGGTGCGGGTTGCCCGGCCGCGGCTTTAACCGAACTGGGCCCCTATCGAACGATATGACAGACCGGAGCGACGCCGTCGATCCGGCCGACGACCCGTCCTCGATCGCTCCCAGTGCGCTGGCCGAACTGCTGCGATCCTGTCTCTTATACACATC
>NZ_AOID01000005.1 GCF_000337195.1 Natrinema versiforme JCM 10478
CGCTCAGAGATGTGTATAAGAGACAGCCTCCGGGATGCGGGCATCGAGGCGCGCAACCTCGCCGGCGGCATGGACGCGTGGGCGGAGCTGTACACGGCCCGCGAACTCGAGCTCGACGCGCCCGCGACGGTCCTGCAGTACGACCGCCCCTCGAGCGGCTGTCTCGCCTCCCTGCTCGTCAGCGGCGGCGAGGCCGCGGTGATCGACCCACTGCGGGCGTTCGTAGACCGGTACGAAGCTGACGCTGCCGACCGGGATGCGACGATCGAGTACGCCATCGACACCCACGTCCACGCCGACCACGTCAGCGGCGTCCGCGACCTCGCGTCGCGGGCCGACGCCGAGGCGGTCGTCCCCGACGGTGCTCGCGAGCGCGGGCTCGCGTTCGACGCTACGACCGTCGGTGACGCCGCGGAACGCAGTTCCGCGAGCCCTGCTTCGCACGCTCAGCAGGACGGAGACGAAATCCGAATCGGCGACGCGACGCTGACCGTTCTGGCGACGCCGGGTCACACGACTGAATCCGTCTCGTTTCGCCTCGAGGGCGACGACGCCCAACTCCTGTTCACCGGCGACACACTGTTTCTCGAGGGCGTCGGCCGGCCGGACCTCGAGCGCGGTACCGAGGACGCGGCCGCAGCTGCGCGGCGACTGTACGAGACGCTTCAGCATCGAATTCTCGAGCAGTCGAGCGACACGATAATCGCGCCGGGCCACTACAGCGACGCCGCCGAGCCGCGAGCAGACGGGACCTATACCGCACGACTCGCGACCCTACGCGACCAGCTCGAAGCGCTCTCGATGGACGAAAAAGAGTTCGTCGAGTACGCCACGAGCGACCTCCCGCCGCGGCCGGCAAACGACGAGCGGATCGTGGCCGTCAACCTCGGACGCGAAGACATCGACGAGGAGACGGCCTTCGAACTCGAACTGGGACCGAACAACTGCGCGGTCGCTGACTGACAGCGGCGACCGTCTCAGTCGTCCGCGACCGCGCCGTCGTTCGTCCCGTCTGCGAGGTCGCCCTCGATGCTCGGCGGGTACTTGCCGCGGTCGAGTTTCAGATCGGATTGGGGTCGCGCCATACAGGTCAGCGCGTAGTTTTCGGCCTCCTGCTCGGTGAGTCCGCGCGCGGCGGGCTGGGTGACCTCGCCCTCGACGATCTCGGCGGAACACGCCAGACACATCCCGACTCGGCAGGAGTACTCCTGAGCGATTCCCTCCTCGAGACACCGACTCAGGATCGTCTCCTTGTCGGTACAGGTGATGGTCTCACCCGTCCCGACGAACTCGATGGTGTACGAAGTCATACGGCCCGATACGGACGACCTCACTAAAACTCTTTATCTAGCCGCGGGAAACCAGTTCGCTGGTTCCGCGAGACGGCGTCGCGGTTCGTCTGCCGACTTCTCGACCGGCCCCGGTATCTGATTTCACCCTTGACTGTCCGACGAATCGACTATAAAACGTTTTCTTACCGCGGTGTCCACAGTAGTGGTATGAGTACGCAGGAACAGTCGGCCGCCGCCACGACGACGGGAACGCAGTCGCCGGACGCAGTCGTCGTCGGAGCGGGCACCGCAGGGTGCTACGCCGCAGCGACCATCGCGCGGGAGGGGTATGACGTCGTCATCCTCGAGCGGAAAGACGAGGAGGAGGCGGGTCATATCGCCTGTGGCGACGCGCTGAAGGGTGCCGACGCCTTCCCCGAGGCGATCCCGAAGTCAAAACTCGAGCCGGCCTTTACCAACACGGGCGTCGACCACGGCCGTTTCGAGATCCCCCAGGAGGACACCGTCCTCGAGATTCCGGTCCCCGGCGAACTCGCCGTCATCGACCGCTGGGAGTACGGCCGGCGGATCATCGACGGCGCGGGCGACGCCGGCGTCGACTTCCACTACGATACCGTCGTGAAGAACGTCATCCAGAACGACGACGGCCGCGTCACGGGCGTCGAAGCCATCCGGAAGGGCGACCCCCTCGAGTACGAGGCCGATATCGTCATCGACGCGGCGGGCTCGCTGTCCGTGCTGCAGGACAACGTCGACTTCTCGGAGTCGACGTTCGACACCAACGTCGACTACAGCCACTTCTGTTCGGCATACCGCGAGATCGTCGAGGTCGAGGAGCCGGTCGAGTGGGACGACGCGCTCGTCTTCAAGCCGACCGAGCGCGCCGCGGGCTATCTGTGGTACTTCCCCCGGACCGACACCGAGATCAACGCCGGCTTGGGCTTCCAGATGACCGAGGAGCCGATGCAACTCGTCGACGACCTCAAACGCGACCTCGAGAACCGACCCGAGTTCGACGGTGCCGAGGTCGAGGACAAACTCGGCGCGGCACTGCCCACCCGGCGGCCCTACGATTCGGCCGTCCACCCGGGCTACATGGCCATCGGCGACGCCGCGGGCCACGTCAACCCCACCACCGGCGGCGGCATCGCCGGCGCTGCCTACGGCGGTAAGTACGCCGCCGAGCGAGCCATCGAGGCCCTCGAGACCGGCGACTTCAGCGAGGCCACCCTCTGGGAGTACAACGAGAAGGTGATGGACCACTTCGGCGCGCGCTACGCCGCCCTGGATGTCTACAACATCCTCTCCACGGCCGTCGACGTCGACGACCTGATGGGCCTGCTCGCCGCGATGCCCGGCGACAAACTCGCCGAAGCCCTCTACTCCGGCAGCGCCGACATCGGGCTCAAACTCAAACTCGAGTCCCTGATCAAGAGCCGCGGCCACTGGGGTACCATTTGGAACCTCTACCAGACCAAGCGCCGCGCCGACGAACTCCTCGCTCACTACGAGAACTACCCGACCAGCCCCGAGGGCCTCGCCGGCTGGCAGGCCCGCCGCGACGACCTCATGGAGAAGGTCTACGAGACGACTGGCGCGGACCCCAAATACTAGCAACGAAATTTTGCTCTGCGCTCTGGCGAGACGACGCCAGCATCGCTGGCGCACGTCTCGCCGACGCTCGGCAAAATTTCGATCAAAAGCACTCCTCATTCCTCTCTGCTCGTTTCACTCGCTTCGAGTCATTCGTCGGCCCGCTCGCTCTCTTCGGTCGCTCGCGGCGGATTTCGTGAACTGCCTGCCCTTCCCCGAGTCGCGGGCTCCTCGCGATGCTCGGAGCCCGCTCCCGGCCACTCCCGCTCGAGAGTAGCGTCGAAACTATCGATCAGGAGCGTTGACGGCTGATCTCCTCTATCGAGCCCGCGAGCACGTCGATTCCGTGGCCGATGCTGTCTTCGTCGACGTCGAACGTCGCGGTGTGGTGGCCGCCGGGGTGGTCGGTCCCGACGCCGACGTAGCAGGCGTGTCCGCCGTTTTCCTGCACCGCGCGCATGAGGAAGGTTGCATCCTCGCTACCCCCGAGTTCGTCGCGCTCGAGGACCCGCTCGACGCCCCCCGTGTTGCTTGCGATGTCGGCGACGATCGAGACGAGTGCCTCGTCGCTGGTCGCGCTCGGTGCCTCCGCGCCGGTTTCGATGTCGACCTCGCAATCGTGCATCCGCGCGGCGCTCCGGAGGACCTGCCGGGTTCGCCCCTTCATGTACTCCATGAGGTCGGTCGTCTCGCCGCGGACTTCGGCGACGATTCTGGCCTCGTCCGGAATGACGTTCGCGGCGCTGCCACCCTCGACGACGCCCGCGTTGACCCGTGTCTTGCCGTCGTTGTGCCGGGGAATGCCGTAGAGATTCTGGACAGCAGTCGCCATCGCTTGGACGGCGTTTCGCCCCTGTTCGGGGTGACCGCCCGCGTGTGCTGACTCGCCTGTGAACTCGGCCTCGAGGTGTGAGACTGCGAGAAAGCCGTCGATGCCGGCGACGATTTCCCCGGTCGGGTGATCGAGCCCGATGTGGACCGCGAGCAGGGCGTCGAGGTCCCGAACGTGCTCGCTTTCGGCCATCGACTTGCCGCCGCCGACGACCTCCTCGGCGGGTTGGAAGAATACCTTCAGCGTCCCAGAAAAGTCATCGCTGGCGGCGATCCGCTCCGCGACGCCGACGCCGATCGTCGCGTGGGCGTCGTGGCCGCAGGCGTGCATCGCGCCCTCGTGGTCGGAGCGAAAGCCCGCCGCGGCGGGCGTGTGGGTCGGGTCGTCGGACTCCCGTCGCGGGAGCGCGTCGATATCGACGCGCAGGCCGACGGTCGGCCCCTCGCCGCGCTCGAGGACGGCGACCGCACCCGTGTACCCGCCCTCGAGTCGCTCGAGCACGTCCGGGTCGACGCCGGCGTCCCGCGCCCGTTCGTACCAGTGGGTAAGCTGTGCGTCCTCGGGGACCGCCATCCGGTGGTCGCCCGCGATGGCCTCGGGGCCGACGTGGAGGGCGTCGAGGTTGTCGCCCAGTCGGGACTCGAGTTCGTCGACAATTCGCGCGGTGGTGTAGAATTCCCTCCACGCGGGCTCGGGCTTTCGGTGAAGATCTCGACGGAGTGAAACGAGGTCGTCCGCGGTCATATCCTGTCCTCGTCGGGAACGGTAAAAAGTGCTACCGACGCTCACACGTCGAGAGGAGAGGGACTCCGGCTGTGTCAGTAGGACTCGAGGCTCGTTTAGTTTCCGCGGCCCGCGCCGTGGATCTGTTCGACTTCGGCCTCGATGTGGACCGAATCCGGAAAGCTCTGTGAGGCGATGTTGCGCGCGAGGCTGTCGTGGCCGTGAATCTCGAGTTCGCGGGTGAAAACAGTGTACTCCCAGGTGGAGAACTGCCGATCGTCGTCGGCGTGGAGCCGACAGCGTTGCGGGACCGAGTGCTTCTCGGGCGGGTGGGAGTGGGGTCCTTTCAGCGCTGCGCCCTTCCGTTCCGCGTTGGCTTTGATGTCCTCGACGATACCATCGAGCGCGGCGCGATCGCCGCTCTGGAGGGTGAGACGGGTGACGAAGGTCATGGCTGGTACTGTCGCATACGTCGTCGGGCGGCGCGTAAAAACTTGCTGAGACGCACCGATCACCGGCGCGAACGGTGACCGACTGCAGTCGATCGGCCGCCGCCCGCGTGAAAATCGCGTCCGGAATCAGTGTCCGTTGGACGAACAGTCCGATATTCTCTTAACGTCCCACCTATTAGCTCACTTAATGGCAGTCGAAGCTACGAGCGCAGGCGCGATCCTCTTCCGCGATACGCGGGGCCGGCGCGAGTATCTTCTACTCAAGAGCCGCCCAGGCGATTGGGAGTTCCCCAAGGGCGGTGTCGAAGGAGATGAAGAGCTACAGCAGACGGCGATCCGCGAAGTAACGGAAGAGGCAGGTATCGAGCAGTTCCGACTACTCGACGGCTTTCGCAAGGACTACGACTACGTCTTCGAGGCGAACGGCAAGACGATCCACAAGACCGTCCACCTGTTCGTCGCGAAGTCCTTCGAAGCGAGTGCGGAACTATCAAACGAACATCGCGACCTCCAGTGGCGCGATTACGAACAGGCGATCAACACCGTCACGCAGGACGGCCCTCGAGAGATCCTCGAGGACGCCCACGAGTTTCTCGACGAACTCGAGGAGGAGGAGGACGAAGAGTAAGACACGCGACGGCCGTCGCCGCCGGTTGATTTCCACTGCGAGGAACCAACTACGTCTCGACAGACGGGACCGCGGTTCGTCCCGGACACCCGGCCAAGAGCGGTGCTGCCGTCGATCGCGAGCCGCGATCGCCGATCGATCGAGTAGCGCTTTTGCGCTCGTGGTTCAAACTCTCGGTGTGGCCTCTCACACTGCCGAGTTCGGGTTCGAGCTCCGGACCTGCCGCTGGGCCGAGCTCGCGTGGCCGCCGGGAGCGGAATCCGAAAGCGACGGCACCGCGATCGTCGTCGCCCGCCAACTCGGCACCAAGCGCCGACGCTGGGACACTATCGTCCTCGAGTGCGACCTCGAGGCCCTCCGGCAGCGAGCGAACTTCGGTCTCGACCGGCTCGATAGCGATTTACTCCACGTCGTCCGGAACGCCCCGGCGGAGTGGACGTACTATCGCGACGCGCTCCCCCATCCGGGCTACCCGTGGCGGTACGTCCGCGAGGCGATCCACCGCGCCGACGACCGCGGAATCCTCGAGACCAGAAAAAACGGCAACCGGATCGAGATCCGGCGCACGTGGGCCTATCCCGACTGGGTCGAGCGGATCGTCGCCATCGAGAACAAACCGGATCTCGACGCCAGCGCTGCCCGCGCGCTCGGCTCGCAACTCGAGTACGACGTCGCGATGGGGTTGGCCGACGAGGTCTGGGTCGCGACCGAGGAAACGGGCGAGCGCGTCGATCCCGCGCTCTTCGAGGATCTGCCGGTCGCTGCGGGGATCCTCGCGCTCGACCCAGAATCACTGACGGCCGACGTGTCGTGGTACCCGCGCTCGCTCGCGGTCGACGAGCCCGGCACCCGCATCCTCGAGCGGCCCGACGGCGGGCACCGAGACGACTCCGCCGCCCGGTTCGAGTACGTCGATCCGGCGACCAAAGCCGCAAAACGGCTCGCGATCGCCGAACGCGCCTACGAGCGCGGCTGGCGCTCGTTCGTCGACACGATGCGCCCCGACTGCCGGCACTTCGAACTGCGCGCTCGAGACCCACAGCAGGCGCTGCCGTACTGCGCCGCCAAGGGTCGCTGTCAGACGGCCGCCGAGTGTTCGGGTTCCTGTTCCGACTTCGAACCCGAGCCGCCGGTCTGGCGCACCCGCGGCTGGCCGATCGAGGGCGGGCCCGGAAAACGATCGCAGCGGATTCTCGAGGAGCGCCGCCGGCGACGGCGACCGGGGCTGTAGCTCGATCCTCGTGCTCGAGTCTCAGTGTCCGTCTCAGTCGGCGTCGGAGACGGAGACCTCGAGGTCGTCGCGCTCGACGGTCAGTCGGAACGTCGGCACGGTCCGGTACTCGACCTCAACGACGCCCTTGCGGCGCAGGCTCTGGAGGCCCGAGCGGACGTCCTCCGCCTCCGGATCGATATCGTATTCGTCCCGGAGACTGTGGAGCACCGACACCACGCTCTCGGAGCGCTCCTCGGGTCCGGCGAGCACCGCGACGATCCGGGCCTGTAACTCGGGGACGCGGATCTTCGACGGGACGCCGTCGTCCTCGGGGTCGCTTTCGATTCCCGGCTCGACGTCGACCAGATCGGCCGCCTCCGCGGTCGCTCGGATCAGGCTGTTGTCGTCCCGAAAGTAGTAGTCCCCGAGTTCGTTCTCGAGGTACTGGTGGACCTCGCTGCCGCTTTCCATCCCCCATCGGTCCTGCAGCTCGGAATTCTTCGTCGGCTGTAGCTCCACTACGTCCGCCAACCGGTCCGTGGCCTCCTCCGAGAGCGTCATCGTGGAACCGTATGCGTATCCGGTACTTTTGCGTTGCGTCCCGTCAGTTTCGTGGTCAGTCACGCCGAGCCGCCTGAACGCCTCCGATGAGCCGTCTCTCGCGGGACGACTCGGATGGCGAGCAAGGATCGAACGGACCGGCTGACCGATCAGTTCGAATCAATCGCTTCCGACGACCGGTACCGGGGCCGTCGCCTCGAGCGTCTCTTCGACCTGCGTATATACCAAAATCAGTCCGAGCGCCGCGAGCGCGCTCCCGAAGACGAAGGGTGCCTCGAAGCCGAATCTGATCAGCAGGCCCGAGGACAGCGGGCCGGCGGCGATCCCGTAGCCGAAGGCCATCGTGAGCACCGACAACTTCGAGCCGGATTCGCCCTCGCCGGCGAGGTCGCCCGCGAGCGCCAGCGACGGCGCGAACACCATCGCGGCCGCGACGCCCTGGAACAGCCGGGCGACGAACATCAGCACGGAGGAGAACAGAAAGCCCTGCGCGAGCGTCGTCGGGATCAGCAACACCATCCCGGTGACGATGAACGGCCGCCGGCCGTACCGGTCGCAGGCCCGCCCGATCGGCGTCTGGAGCACGACCTGCGCGATGATAAACGCCGCGAACTGCAGGCCGAACCAGGTCGCGCCCTGCTCGAGGCGGGCGTTGACCTGCGGCTGGATGGTCGAAAACAGCGCGATCGCGGTCGCCATGAAAAACGACGCGACACCGAGCGTGAAGATCGGATCGAGCAGGTTGGGCCCCGACCGATCGAGGATCGGAATCGAGAGGTCAGCGCCGGCGTTTGCGGCCGCCGAATCCGAATCGGAGACCAGGATGGTCACGAGCACGTAGCTGATCGTGGCAGTGATCGCCGCGGTGTAGAAGGCGGCATCGAATCCGGTGATCGTCACGCCGATCGGGAGCGCGTACGGGCCGAGACTGACGACCGCGCCGGCCAGCGCCGGGCCGGCACCGAAGCCGACCAGTCGGAACGTGTTGTAGACGCCCATGTTCCCGCCGCGATTGCCGGTCGTCGCGAGTTCGTTGACGAGCGCGATCGAGGCCGGAATGATGAAGGACACGCTGACGCCCTGTAGTCCGCGGATGACCAGCAGCGAGACGTACGTCTCCGCGAAGACGTACGCGAGGTTCGTCAGCGCGAGGCCGGCGAGGCCGACCAGAATGAACGGCTTTCGCCGACCCAACCGGTCGGACAGGCGGCCGGTGAACGGCTGAAAACTGCTGTTGAGAAAGCCAAAGAGCGAGAGGATCAGTCCGATGATCATCGACTCCCCGAGGCCGAACGCCGTTCCGCTCACCACGCCGCTGCTCACGTACAGCGGGATGACGATGATCAGAAACGAGTTCCCGATCCCGTCCGCCATCCGGGCCCCCGCCAGCGCGAGCACCCGTCGGTCCACGGCGAAGGGCGCGATAATCCGATCCACGAGTCTCCGCATCGACTTTTCCTGCGTGACCCCGTCCGATTATAGTTTCGAATCGAAATGTTACCATGCCTGAGCGTCCGCCTCAGCAGGGCGGAGCTACAAGCCCGTCGCCCGCGTTCGTTCGGCCATGGCCGATGTCAAACTCAGCCGGGTCGAGAACGTCTTCGCGAACCTCGAGTACCCCGTCACGAACGAGCAAGCTGCGACCGAATTCGAAGACACCACGCTCCTCCTCGCCGACGGCCAGCGTAACCTGGGCGCGCTCATCGAACAGAGCGGCAGCGACCGCTTCGAGTCGGCCGACGACCTCGAGTCGGAACTGCACAACGTCCTCCCGCGGGAGGCCGTCGGCGAGCCGTACCAGTCGGAGGGAGAGGGATAAGCGCCCCGCGACGGTCGGAGGGCGACCGATCAACGATCCTAAACGGGTCCCTTAAGTCGCTCGACCCCCGTAGCCCGGACAACGATGGAATTCTGCGACGAATGCGGTTCGATGATGAAAGCCGAGGACGGCATCTGGGAGTGCGGTAGCTGCGGGTACACGGAACCGAAAGGCGACGCCGACCAGTACGTCATCACCGACGACCAAGAAATCGGGGAGGTCATCGAGTCCTCCGGCGAAACGTCGCTGCCCGAAACCGACGCCCGCTGTCCCGAGTGCGGCAACGACCGCGCCCACTGGTACATGCAACAGATCCGCGCGGCCGACGAGTCCGAGACTCGCTTCTTCATCTGTACCGAATGCGAGCACAAGTGGCGCGAGGACGACAACTAACGAAATTTTGCTCTGCGGTCTATCGCGAGCGAGGCACTGAGCGCCTCGCTCGCGCTGTCCCTCGGCAAAATTTCGATCAAAAGCACTCCTCCTTCCCCGCCAGCCGCGCAACGCGCGGCTTCTGGGTCAGTCGTCGGCCCGCTCGCTCGGCCTCTGGCCTCGCTCGCGGTACACCGGGACGGACGTTCCACAGAGTGGGATCACAACAATGAGATGATAACCGTGGCAGTAATATAAACACTCTAATAATACTCATTCAATGGCGGACGACGGGCCAGTCGAGAACTGGACGGTAAGGGACAGAATAAGCCTCGTTACAAAGGTATTGACCGCTATCGGGGCCGTTCAGTACCTCGAAAACATCATTGGACAACTGCAGTTCTATCAACGTGCTACTCTCGTCGTCATCGCTGTCCTCGTTCTCGGGGAACTGCTGCAACGAACGCGACGAGTCATCGGTGCTGATGGTTGAGTCACACCGTCCCGGATACGGCGGCCGGAACGCACGGCGATATCTCGCTCGAGAATCGGATCGAACCCTACGGTGGGTGACTGACATGGGAACGACTGGTTACAGGGGCATCCGATGACGGCTGGAGAACCCCGGTTCGTTGACCGATTACGATCGCTGCTGGGTGCCCCGATCATCGCGCTGGTTCTCGTATATGTGGACTCGAGTCTCGTCGATCTCTCGTTGTTCCACATGGCCACGATTGCGCTCGTTCTCAGTGTCGGCATTCACGAGATCGCACCGCGGGTAGGAGAGATTTCGTAACCGAAACGACGCGTAGCCGCTACTCGTTGCGCGCGACCGTCAGATATCCCGTGTGACCAACGGGCGCAGTCGTCGGCCGCGAGCCCCGCTCGTCGAACTGCATCTCGCGCTGGATCGTCTCTCGAGTCGTCACGTCCGCCAAGCCCACTTCGCGGGCCGTCTCCGCGACTGCTCGAGTCGACTCGATGAACGGACTGTAGACCGCGACGAAGCCGCCGTCGACGAGCAGGTCGGGCGCGTGCTCGACCATCGCGGGCGCGTCGGCCGTATCGAGGGTGAGCACGTCGAACGACGAGGGCTCGAGGGCGTCGATCTCTTCGGTCACGTCGCCGGTTCGGATGTCGACGTTGTCCTCGACGCCGCCGAGCGCCATGTTCTCGCGGGCGACGTCGGCGAAGTCGGCGTCCTGCTCGTAGGTCACGACCGACGCGCCGGCCCGGGCCATCATCGCCGCGAGCACGCCCGTTCCGGTGCCGGCATCGAGCACGCGGTCGCCGCGGGCGATACCCGTCTCGCCGATCACGAGGCCGATATCGCGGGGCACCATCGGTGCGCCCGTCCGCTCGAAGTGATGAAAGAGGTCCGGGCCGCGCAGTCGGCGCACCTGAAACTCGTCGCCTAGATGCGTCTCGAGGGTGTCGCCCGACTCCACGTCTTCGGGGACCTCGAGGACGCCGAGGTCGGTCCCCTGTTCGCCGCCGGGTTGGACGAGGTACTCGCGGTCGCCGCGGACGAGCAGGACCGGCACGCCGTCGCTGTCGGCGTCGGCCGCGTCTTCGTCCGTGCCGTCTGAGCCGCTCACGCGGGTCACTCGAGGGTCTCGATCGCCGCGGCGAGGTCGCCGTCGTTGTCCTCGAGTGCCGCACGGGCATCGTCCTCGCTGACGCCGGCTCGCGTGGCGACGAGTTCGACATCGTCGTCGGGAATCGACGGGCCGGCATCGCTGCCGGCGTCGGCGTCGGAACCGCCGGCGCTTGCGCCGGCCGATCCCGATTCGACCTCTTCGGGCGAGCCGATGACCTGATAGGTCTCCTGCCCGCGGGCGTCCATCTTGGTGACCTCGGCGTCGTCGAACACGAGGTCGAACTCGTCGGTCCGAATGATGACTTCCTCGGCGTCGATGTCCTCGACGTCGATGCCCATCTGTTCCATCATCTGTTCCATCTTGCGCGGGTTGAGTCCGCCGCCGCCTCCTCCAAACATACTCGCCACGTCGCCACGGGCGACCTTTTACTTTGTTGTTCAGCCGAACCGGCGCGGGCTCCGGCACCCGAATTCGATCGCGGGAGCCGACGATCGACGTTTTCAATCGGCGCTGGCCCGTGGTGGTGCGTAATGACCGACGCAATCGACGCCCTGCTCGAGGCACTCGAGCTGAAAGACGAGCGCCGGACGGGGTGGGTGCTCCGCGGGATCGAGTCGCCGGAATCGGTCGCCGCCCACACGTGGGGGACGGCCACGCTGTGTCTGCTGTACGCCGACCGAGCCGAGGGGGACGTCGACCGCGACCGCGCGGTGTCGATGGCGCTCGTCCACGATCTCGGCGAAGCGCGCACGGGGGACATCGCGACGCGAGCGGACGACGACACACAACGGGTCTCCGGCGAGGAAAAGGTGGCCCTCGAGCGAGCGGCCGTCACCGACCTCTTTGCTCCGTTCGAAAGTGGGAACGGAGATCGGGACCGCGATCGCGACCTCGAGTCCCTCTGGGAGGAGTACGAGGCTCGCGAGACGCCAACCGCGCAGTTCGTCAAGGACATGGACCTGCTCGACAACTGCCTGCAGGCGCTCAAATACGAGCGCGGGGATCGGTACGACGAAACGGAACCGAACGACGCCTTCTCGCAGTACGAGAACCTCGACGAGTTCTTCGCGACGGCCGCACCGCGGGTCCGAACCGCGATCGGCGAAACCCTGTTCGCGGAAATCAAAGCGCGCTACGAACAGGAGATCGGCCGCGAGTGTCAGTTATAGCAGCCGCATTGGTCGCTTGCGACCGCCTTTGACGGTCTCTGTTAGTCGTCCGCGGGCGCGCCCTCGCGGACGCTCACCGCCATCCCCGTCTCGAAGTCCCGAATCGCGCCGGCGTCGAGCCGCGCCGTCCCGACCGCGAGCAACTCGCCGCGCTCGTGGACGACCAGCACCTCGTCGCCCGGCCGGATCTCGTCGCCCACCTCGAGGACGAACTTCGTGAAGACGTTCTTCTCGTCGCGGACGAACGGTTCGCTCTCGTCGTCGACGACGACGCGGTAGGCGGGCTCGGCGAGGGCCGCCTCGAGTCGGCGGCCGCCCTCGAGGCCGAGGGTGAACCGGCCGTCGACGCCGAAGGAGACGATGCGGCTCCCGTCGGCGTGGACCTGTTGGGGGCGTCCCGAGGAGGTGCGTTTGACCGTCAGCGACTCGTCGGACGGGAACAGCGCCGCGCCCGCGCCCGAACCGAACTGGTAGTCCGCGATCGTCCGGAGCTGGGGCAGGCCCGCGCTCCCGTCTGCTGGCTCGCTCATTGGCCGGGATTCGGCGGGGCGGGTCGAAAGCCCTTCGACCTGACCGCGTGTCGGTCGTCGCGGCTCTCCGCGACGCAAGGTGGTTCCGTCGGCGGGAAACGAACGTTGTGCTGCCCGCTCCCAACACTCAACAAACAGACCTGATCGAAATGGTGAACGTTATAATAATCGATTCGGTACTACCGCCAGCATGGACGTCACGCAAATCGGCCTCGGGGTCGCCCTGCTCGTCATCGGCACCCTGACGCTCGCCGGTCCGGCCGCGCTCGTTACGGGGCCGTTCGTCTATCTCTTGACCGGTTCAATCCTGCTCGTCTCGGGGTACGCGCTGTTGGTCGGACTCTGGCAGTGTCGCTAGTCGAACTACCGTCCCCCTCTCGTTTTCGCCCGCCGGACAGAACTTCCAGGGCTCCGAATCTCCCGCTCTCAGAGCAGGAACGTCTCGTGTCGATCGCCGAGATCGAGGAACGAGTCGGCCGCGGCGATCAACTCTTCGGCTGTCGAGGACTCGAAGGCCATCACTTCGACGCGAACTCCCTCGTGGCGCAGGTGAGAACAGAGCCGCGAGAAGTCGCCGTCGCCCGTACAGAGGACGACCGTGTCGACGTGGTTCGCCAGCGTCACCGCGTCGAGGCTCATCCCGACGTCCCAGTCGGCCTTTTTGGTGCCGTCGGAGAAGGTCTTGATATCCTTGATCTTCGGCTCGAAGCCGATGTCGATCAACGCCTCGAAGAAACTCTCCTCCTCGGGCGAATCCGCGCGGATGACGTACGCGATGGCGCGCGTGAGCTGGCGGTCTTGGACGGCCTTCTCGAGCAGCGCGGAATAGTCGATATTCCGGCTGTGAAGACTCTGTGCGGTATGGTACAGGTTCTGGGCGTCGACGAGAACGGCGACGCGCTGACCGGGATGAATCTCAGTCACGTGGTATACTGTCGCGGGCCAGCATAAAAATCGCGGCGTTCGGTCGTCGCGTCGACCCGTCGGTCGCTCTCAGTTTCGAAGCTTCTGAATGCGTTTTTCCGTCGGCGGGTGGGTCGCGAACAGCTTCGAGAGCAAACTCTTGTCGGCGTTGAAGATACACAGCGCGTTCACGCTGTCTTGGACCTGCGCCTCGCGTCCCTGCGAGCCCTGCGAGATCTTCTCGAGTGCGCGGGCGAGCGGGTCGCCGCTGCCGATGTACTGGCGGGCGTCCTCGTCGGCGACGTACTCGCGGTACCGCGAGATGGCCAGCACGAAGACCATGACGAGCATTTGTGCGATGTTCGAGATGATCATGCCGACGAAGATACTGCCGATGTTGCGCTCGCCGCCCATCATGTAGACCATGTAGGCGACCCAGCCGACCATCATCGAGATGGAACTCCCGAAGACCATCGCGAGGACGTCCCGGTTCTTGATGTGTGCGAGTTCGTGCGCGATCACGCCCTCGAGTTCGTCACGCTGGAGGAGTCGGATGAGTTCGGTCGAGACGACGACGACGCCCTTGCCCTTGCGACCGGTCGCGAAGGCGTTGGGGACGCCCATGTCCATGACCATCAGTTTGGGCTTTTTGATACCCATATCGCGGCACAGCGAGTCGGTCATGTGATGGATCTCCTGGTACTGCCCGTCTTCGGGCATCGGTTCGGCCTTTCTGGTCGCCGACCACGTCCCAATCTTGTACTGGATGGCCGGCAAGACGAGGAGCCCGACCAGAACGAGCGGCCACGCGCCCATCCCGAACATCGCCAGCCCGAAGGCTCCGACGAGCATGTAGAACGCGAACAGGATCGAGCCGACGATCGCCATTCGCACTTTCAGTCCGAAATCTGTCATAGATACCGGTAAGTAACGCTCGGGGATAAATTACGCGGAGTTGTATGTGAGATGCCGAACAGCACAGGGGTGCGGTCCGGTCAAAGACACAACGAATAAGTCGGATCAACCCCGTTGAGCGTATATGCGCCACGTCGCTCCATCGACCGACGGTCCCGTCGTGAGCGGCGTCTGCCCTCGTTTTATCAAACGTAAACGCGCGTGAGTGTGCTCGCGGCGGGCTGGCACCCCGTCCCGGGGACGTTTCGACCGCGCACGGACTTCCACCGACCACGACAGACAGCCGCCGATCGAAACCGATACACCCTACCGATCGGCGGCCGAGACACGACCCACGACACCACACCCAACACATGAGTTCACCTATCGACCTTTCGGGCGTCTTCCCGGCGATGTGTACGCCCTTCGACGAGGACGAACGGATCGATTTCGAAACGCTGCAGACCGACGCCCAGCGCCTCGAGGCCGCGGGCGTCGACGGGCTCGTCCCCGTCGGCTCGACCGGCGAATCGGCGACCCTGACCCACGACGAGCACGTCCGCGTCGTCGAGGCAGTCATCGAGGCCGTCGACGACGTGCCCGTCATCGCGGGCACCGGATCGAACAACACGCGCGAGGCGCTCGAGCTCTCCGAACGCGCCGCCGAAGCGGGCGCGGACGGCCTGTTGCTCATCTCGCCGTACTACAACAAGCCCGAACAGCGCGGGCTGATCGAACATTACCGGACGATCGCGGACGCCGTCGACCTCCCGCAAATCGTCTATAACGTCCCCTCGCGGACGGGTCGGAATATCGAACCCGACACCGTCGTCGAACTCGCGAGCCACGAGAACATTGCGGGGTTCAAGGCCGCAAGCGGCGACCTCGGACAGATCGGTGAGATCGCCGAGCGCACGACCGACGAGGACTTCGCCGTCCTCTCGGGCGATGACGCGCTCACCCTGCCGACCATCTCGGTCGGCGGCACCGGGACGATCAGCGTCGCCGCGAACATCGAACCCGAGCGGACCTGCGCGATGGTCGGCGCGGCACTCGACGGCGACTACGAGCGCGCACAGGACCTTCACCACGAACTCGGGCCACTGTTCCGCGGGCTCTTCGTCGAGACCAACCCGATTCCGGTCAAGGAAGCCATGCAGATCCGCGGCTATGGCCCCGCTCGCATGCGTTCGCCGCTCTCTCGGCTAGCCGACGAGTACCGCGACGACCTCGAGGCGGTGCTCGCCGACCTCGAGCGCGACACGACGGAAGTCGCCGACGCGGCGGAGGGCGATCGATGACGGTCCGGCTCGGCGTCACCGGCGCGACCGGCCGCATGGGCCGTGAGGTTCTGAGCGCCGCGACGGGCCGCGAGGACTGTGAGGTCGTCTTCGCCGTCAACCGCGAGCCCGACGGCGAGAGCGTCGAGGGCGTCGATGTCGAGTCCGCGGGCGAGTTCGAGTCGCTGGTCGCCGACCGCGAGCCGACCGCCGTGATCGACTTTACCGGCCCCGAGTCGGCCGCCGACTACGCGCGGGCCTGTGCCGCCGCCGGCGTCGCGTTCGTCACCGGGACGACCGGGTTCGACGACGACCAGTACGAGGCCCTCGAAGACGCCAGCGAGGACATCGCCGTCCTCCATGCACCGAACTTCGCGCGCGGCGTCCAGGCACTGGTCAACGTCGTCGGGGACGCAGTTCAGGACTTACCCGGCTACGACGTGGAACTCGTCGAGACCCACCACAACGGCAAGCGCGACGCCCCGAGCGGCACCGCGAATCGCCTGCTCGAGGAGATCGAAGCCAACGGCGAGTTCACCGAGCGCACGCACGGCCGCGAGGGCGAGGCCCCCCGCGAGGCGGGCGAGATCGGCGTTCACGCACTTCGGGCGGGCAACATCACCGGCGAACACGAAATCGTCCTCGCGGGTAACCACGAGGAAGTTCGACTCACCCACCGCGCGGAGGACCGCGGCGTGTTCGCCGCGGGCGCGGTCGACGCGGCGGTCTGGATCGCTGGACAAAAGGCAGGCTGGTACGACTTCGCAGACGTGATCAGCGAATGAGCGCACTCGAGAGCGAGATCGGCGAGCTGTGGGACCGCAAACAGAACGGCGACGTCAGCTCCGAGACCGCTGGCGAAGACGAATACGCGACCCTCGAGGCCTTTCTCGACGCGCTCGAGGACGGCGAGGTCCGCGCCGCCGAGAAACAGGGCGACGAGTGGGAGGCAAATGAGTGGGTCAAACAGGGCATCCTGCTCAACTTCGGGCTCCGCGAGATCCAGCAGTACGACCACGGCGGCACCACGTACAACGACGTGCTTCCGCTCGCGGACTCGAGCGCGTACGGCGACCGCGGGAGCCGCAACACGCCGGACGGCACGGTCGTCCGCCGCGGCGCGAACATCGGCTCGGACTGCATCCTGATGAGCCCCGCCTTCGTCAACATCGGCGCTCGGGTCGGCGACGGCACCCTCGTCGACTCCTGCGATACGGTGGGCTCCTGTGCACAGATCGGCGACAACGTCAAACTCGGCGCGAACACGCTCATCGGCGGCGTCTTAGAGCCCGTCGAGAACGCGCCAGTCATCGTCGAGGACAACGTCTCGCTGGGCGCTGGCTGCCGGGTCACCAGCGGCTTCGTCGTCGGCGAGAACAGCGTCGTCGGCGAGAATACGCTGCTGACGCCGCGCATTCCGGTTTACGACCTCGTCGAGGATGAAGTCCTCTACGGCGAACTGCCCGCTGACCGGCGCGCCTTTACCCGGTTCGTCGAGTCCTCGATCAGCGACCACGACCTCTTCGACGGCGGGGCCTACAAGCCCGCCGTCGTCGCGACGGATCTGGAGACGGAGACGCTCGAGGCGACCGAACGCGAAGACGCCCTTCGCGAATAGACGCTCTTTCGGACGACTTTCTTACGACGACAGTGGGACACACCACTCGACAGTGGCCGACACAGCCGCGGGTCCGTCTCCGAGCGATGTCCACTGGGGAAGAGAATACAGACCGTGGGAGGTTTTTTCACTGTTCCCCCGATAGAGAACTGTAATGAGCAAACGGGCAGAGGCCGACGACCGGGGTCGAATCGTTATTCCCCACGAGATCCGTGAGCGACACGGCGACCGGTACCGGGTCGTCGAACTCGACGATCGGGTCGAACTGATCCCGCTGAACGACGATCCGATCGAGGGGCTTCGTGATGCCGTCGGCGATGCCTTCGATGGCACGTCGATCGACGAGATCAAACGAGAGGCACGCGAGGGCGCTCGAGACGACGCGATGGACGACACGAGCACGTAGGTTCCGATGATCTACGCCGACACCGACTTCTTCATCGCATTAGTGAAAGACGACGACTGGCTGCAGGATCGGGCGGTCGAGATCGCACTCGAGAACGAGGGAGAGATCTACACGTCACGTGCCACGTTGCTTGAACTGCTCGTGATCTCCGATCGGTTCGAGTTCGATCGAATGGAAGCACTCACCTACGCGCTCGAGATCGCGTCGGTCCCCGAAGACGAAACCGTCCTGTTTCAGGCGGCGGACTACATGGAGCAGGCGGGACTCACTGCCTTCGATGCGTACCACGTCGCCTACGCCGACGAGGACCCGATCGTTTCGTCGGACAAATCGATCGGCGAGGTGACGGCCGATCGGATCGCGATCGAAGAACGGGAATCGGAGTAGCGGAGAACCCAAACCTTGAATTCTCACGGTCACGTGGACCTGACAATGACTGACGCTGCGGATTCGCTGCCCGTTCGCCGCCTCTCCGACTGGGACGCGGCCGAACTCCAGGGACTCGCTGAGGAGTACGGTTCGCCGCTGTACGTCCTCGATCTCGAGCGCGTCCGACAGAATTACCGGCGGCTCGAGGCCGCCTTTCCCGAGGCCGACATCCTCTATGCGGTGAAGGCGAACGCGCTGGGCGACGTGCTCTCGACGCTTCGCGAGGCGGGCGCGGGCCTCGAGTGTGCCTCCGCGGGGGAAGTACAGCGGGCGCTCGAGGCGGGCGCGTCCGGGTCCGAAATTCACTACACGGCGGTCAACCCGCCCGCTCGCGATCTCGACTGGATCGTCGACGCGTGGGCCGAGCACCCGGACCTGACGGTCACCGCCGGCTCCGAGGACACGATCGAGCGGCTGGCTGACCGCGGCTACGATGGGCGACTCTGTCTGCGCGTGAATCCGGGGATCGGTGCCGGCCACCACGAGAAGGTCAAGACCGGCGCAGCCGCGAAGTTCGGCGTCCCGGCCGAGCGCGCCGTCGACGTACTCACTGATGCCGCCGCCCGCGGTTTCGATGTCGTCGGGATCCACGCCCACGTCGGCTCCGGCGTCTCGAGCGACCAACTCGACGCCCACCGGGAGTTCGTCGCGCGGATGGGGGATCTTGCTCGAGAGGTGAGCGAGGCGCTCCGCGCCTCGGATGGCCAAACGGGGAGCGAAGCGACCCGTGCGGCGGCCGATGCCGTCGGCGGCCTCGAGTTCGTCGACGTCGGCGGCGGCTTCGGGGTACCGTACCGCGAGGACGAGGAGCCCCTTGACCTCGAGTCGGTCGCGGACGCCACGCGCGACGCGCTGGGCGAGATCGACGCCGAACTGACGATCGAACCCGGCCGCTACTTCGTCGCGGACGCGGGCGTGCTGCTGACCGAAGTGAACACCGTCAAGGACGCCCGCGAGACGACCGTCGCCGGCGTCGACGCGGGGATGACGACGCTGATCCGGCCCGCGATGTACGACGCCTCTCACCCGATTCGAAACCTGACCGCTGACGCGGCGGCAACGGTCTCGAGCGGCGGCGACGACGGCCGTGAGACGGTTCCCCAGACCGTCGCCGGCCCGATCTGCGAGAGCGGCGACGTTTTCTGTACCGACCGTGAACTACCAGTAAGCAAACGTGGGGATATCCTCGCGATCGGCAACGCGGGGGCCTACGGCTACGAGATGGCGAACCAGTACAACTCTCGACCCCGACCCGCGTCCGTCGTCCTCGCGGACGGCGACGTTCGGCTCGCCCGTCGCCGCGAGACTGTCGACGACGTGACGCGGCCGGAGCGCGAGGCGCGGCGGGCCTCAAACGTAGACCGAAAGAACGACCACGAGCGAGCGAGCGACACCGACAACGATCAACGATAGCACGATGACTGTCCCATTCCAGAAGTACCACGGCACCGGCAACGACTTTCTCATCATCCACGCGGACGAACACGTCCCCGATCGGGGGGCACTCGCCGAACGCGAGTGCGACCGGACCGACGGCGTCGGTGCCGACGGGGTCCTCTTTCTCGCCCTCGAGGACAAATTCGATCCGCCACGCGTCGTGATGACGCTGTTCCAGCCCGACGGCGCGACGGCACCCATGTGCGGCAACGGCGCTCGATGTGCCGCCGAGTGGGCGATGGCTCGGACCGGCACCGACAGCGTGATGATCGATACGCAGGCGGGCACCCTGCGCGCCGAACGCGACGGCGACGAGGTCGTCATCGAGATGACCGACCTGACGTTCGACCCCGACGAGGTCCCCGTCGACGCCGACGCACCCGTCCTGAACGAGGAGATCGAGGGCCTCGAGGTCTCGATGGTCAACACCGGCGTCCCCCACGCCGTGAGCTTCGTCGACGATGTCGATGATGTCGACCTCGAGGAAGTAGCCCCGCCAGTACGCTACGCCGACGCCTTCCCGAACGGGACGAACGTCTGCGTGGCCAGCCCCGACGGGAACGGCGGCTTCCGCCAGCGAACCTACGAGCGCGGCGTTGAGGGCGAAACCGACTCCTGTGGCACCGGCGCGGTCGCCATCGCCGTCGCGGCCCGCCGCCTCGGCCTCACCGACGCCGATCCGGTTGATGTCCACCCGCCGGGTGGCCATCTCCGGATCAGCTTTAACGAGCGCGGCCGCCCGACCCTCGCCGGCCCCGTCGAACACGAGTTTGACGGCGAGGTAGCCGTCAAGTCGCCGGTCGAGCCGTGACGGACACCGATTCCGCCGGCGGGGCCGCGAGCGACGCTTCGTTCGACCCGATCGCGTTCCTCGAGACCGCTGTCCAGCACCCGTCCCACGAGGACGTTGGTCCGATGCGGGAGTTCCTCTGTGAGACGCTCGAGGCCCGCGGCCTCGAGCCCCGGGTCGACGACGCCGGGAACGTGCTGGCGAGTCGCGGGCTTCCGGCGAGCGATGCCGAGACCCACGTCGTCTTGAACACGCACATCGACACCGTCTCGCCGCACGTCCCATACGAGCGCGACGACGGTTGTGGCGATGCGGCTGACGCCGTCGATTCCGACAGCGGCGTCATCCGCGGCCGCGGTTCCTGCGACGCCAAAGGACCGCTCGCGGCTCTGCTCTCGGCCTTTTTCGCGGTCGAACCGACCGACAGCCGGGTCACGCTCGCGATCACCCCCGACGAGGAGGTGCTCTCGACGGGTGCCTACGCGCTGGTCGAGGGCGACGACTCGCCCACGCGCGACGCGGACGCGGTGATCGTCGGCGAACCCACCGATCTGGACGTCTGTACGGCCGCGAAGGGGCGGTTTCAGGGAATGATCCACCTCTCCGGTGCCAACGCCCACGCCGCCGAGCCCGAGACCGGAACCAACGCGGTCGCCGCCCTCGAGTCCGCCCTCAAGGCGGTCCGGACCTTCGGCGAGCGTGCGGACACGCCGCCGACCCACCCGCAACTCGGCGCGGCGACGCTCACCCCGACCGTCGTCGAGGGCGGCGAGGCGACCAATCAGGTGCCGGCCGACTGTGCACTGACGGTCGACCGCCGCAGTGTCCCGCCGGAGACGGCCGACGAGTTCCACGAGGCGCTAACCGCCCATCTGCGGGCCGCACTCCCCGAGGACGTGGGCCTCGAGTTCCGCTTTACCGACCGGCCGACGCCGTTTCTCGAGGCGTGGGACACCGATCCCGATGCGGCAGTTGCCCAGACGCTCGCGACCGCCAGTGGCGGCGAGATCCGTCCCTTTACCGCGGCGACCGAGGCCTCTTACTTCGCGGCCGATTCCCCGACGGTCGTCTTCGGCCCCGGCGTGCTCGCCGACGACGAGGGGGCCGTCGCGCACGCGCCGCGGGAGTACGTGCGGGTCGACGCTGTCCGCGAGGCCGCTCGAGCGCTCGAGGCGACGCTCACAAAACTAGTCGGATAACGCTAACTCGGAAGGGTTTCGACGTGCTCGACTGCACGATCGTTCGAATTTGTTGATAGCTGACCGCTACGTCACGAGAGAGGTTCGAAGACTGAGAGCGACGAACGACGGCGGGTCAAATCGACATGAGGACGATCGCCAGCACGCTCAACAGGATCGCGGCGATCTTGCGAGGAGTGACGGTTTCGTCGAAGGCCACGATGCCGGCCAGCGAACTGATGACGATAAAGAGGCCGTAGATCGGCACGACGATACTGACCGGCCCGAGCTCGAGCGCCCGGTAGTAGGTCAGCAGGCCGATGGTCAACAGCACGCCCATCGCGCCGATGTAGGGGGTGCGGGGATGGCGGAGGTACGGCCGTACCGGGAGGTCGCGATAGGCGATCACGAGGCCGATCGTCACGAACATGACGGCGTTCGAGAGGAAGACTGCCAGCGTGCTGGGGAGATCGGTCATTGCGACCGAGATCAGCGGCGCGACCAGGCTGTAGGCCAGACAGGCGACCAGCGACAGGCCCAGATACCGCCGCATCACTGCTCACCCCCGGCGGCGAGGTAGATCGCGATCGCTGCGACGACGATGCCGGCACCGCGAGTCGCGGTCAACTCTTCGCCCAGAAAGAGGATTCCGATGATCGAACTCCCGACGATGAAAAGGCCGTAGATCGGCACGACGACGCTGACCGGCCCGCGCTCGAGCGCTTGGTAGTAGGCCAGAATGCCCGAGGAGAGAAACAGCCCGGCGATGTAGACGATGCCAGCAGACGGGGTCGTCACGTCGGCGAGGCTGCCGGCGTCGGTCACGACGAGGACGACCGTCGTCAGCGCGAGGAAGACCGTCGTCGAGAGGAAGAGCGCGACCGCGGGCGGCACGTCAGACGTTACGACGCTCGTCAGCGGAGCCATCAATCCGTAGGCCACGAGGGCGACGAGCACCCACACGAGATACTCCATACCGATTCTCGGCGCAGGCCGATTAATACTGTCACGGTCTCGGAATCAGGGACCGAGACTGGCTTCCGGAAATCGGATGCTGTCGGCCAGCCCAATCGACACGTGGACGGCGGATGCAGTCGGCCGTGAGTTACTCGAGTCCGCCCACTAGATCGCTTGCGACGCCGGTGTAGCCGGCCGGGGTCAGCGCGTGGAGTTCCTCGCGGATGTCCTCGTCGACGTCGAGGTCGTCGAACATCTCGCGGAAGTCCGCGAGCGTGACGTCTTTCCCGCGGGTGACGGCCTTGACCTGCTCGTAGGCGTCTGCCTGCCCCTCGCGGCGGAGGATCGTCTGGACGGCCTCGCCGATGATCTCGGGGGTGTCCGCGAGGTCGTCGCGCATGACCTGCTCGTTGGGGACGACCTTCGAGAGCCCCGCGGCGGTCTTGCCGTAGGCGATCAGACAGTGGGCGAAGGCCCCGCCGATGTTGCGCTTGACCGTCGAGTCCGAGAGGTCCCGCTGGAGGCGGGAGGTGGTGACGTAGTCCGCGAGGAAGGTCAGGTCCGAGTTCGCCTTCGAGAGGTTACCCTCGCTGTTCTCGAAGTCGATCGGGTTGACCTTGTGGGGCATCGTCGAGGAGCCGGTTTCGCCTTCGACGGCCTCCTGTCCGAGGTAGCGGTCGGAGACGTAGAGCCACATATCCAGATCGAGATCGAGCAAGACGGTGTTGGCCCCGCGGACGGCGTCGAACAGCGCCGCCAGATCGTCACAGGGGTTGACCTGCGTCGTGAGGGGCTCGAACTCGAGGCCCAGATCCGTGACGAAGTCCCGCGCGAACGCCGGCCAGTCGACGTCGGGATAGGCCGCGACGTGGGCCGCGTAAGTGCCTGACGCGCCGCCGAGCTTGCCGCTGAGTGCGTCAGTCGCTTGCCGGATACGGCCCGTGGCCCGGCCCAGCCGCGCGGCGTAGACGGCTATCTCCTTGCCGAAGGTCGTCGGCGTGGCGGGCTGGCCGTGGGTGCGCGCGAGCATCGGGAGGTCCCGGTACTCGCGGGCCATGTCGGCGAGGGCGTCCCGTACGCCGTACAGTTCGGGCAGCAGGACCTCGTCGACCGCGTCGCGGACGAGTAGCCGGTGGGCGAGGTTGTTCACGTCCTCGCTGGTCAGCCCGAAGTGGATCCACGGCGAGGCGTCGCTGTCCTCGTCCAGCCGGTGGCGCAGGAAGTACTCGACGGCTTTGACGTCGTGGTTCGTCGCCTCGAAACCGGCGTGGCCCTCGGTCTCGAGTGTCTTGATCAGCCGGGCGTCCTCCTCGGCGAAGTGTTCGTACAGCCCGCGGAGGTGGTTGCGCTCCTCGAGGTCCATCTCGAGCGGCGTCGCCTCGAGTTCGGCGAGCGCGATCAGGTACTCGACTTCGACGCGAACGCGGGCGCGCATGAGCGCGGCCTCGCTCGCGTACGGTGACAGCGGCGCGGTCCGGCCGTCGTACCGGCCGTCCAGCGGCGAGACGGCGTACAGGGCGTCGGTCTCGGTCATGGTGCGAGTCTGTCCAGCGCGGTGCAAAAGCGTATCGAAACCCGGAGCGCTCGAGGCCACGTGCGTGCATACCTCTCTGGACAGATGAGAAAATACCGTCGTAATTATACACGATAGTGCATACATACCCTTCCGAGACCGCAACCACTTTGCCGCTCGCGGGCGCGGGTTCGACCATGACGCGAATCGCCGGGATGGCCGGCAACCGAGGGCGCAACCTGTTGAACATCGCCGATCGCAACCCGGGCGGGGCCGAACTGGCCGTCGTCCTGACGACCGACGCGGACGCGCCGGTGCTCGAGAGCGCGGCCGAGCGCGGGATTCCGACCGAGGTCGTCCCGCTCGAGGACGAGATGAGCCGCAGCGAGCACGAGGAAGCGGTGCTCGAGGCGCTGTCCGACTACGAGTTCGACCTCGTCTGTCTGGACGGCTACATGCGGATCCTCTCGGACACGTTCCTCGACGAGGCACCCACCACGCTGAACGTCCACCCCGCCCTGCTGCCCGCGTTCCCCGGCATGGACGCGTGGGGCGACGCGATCGAGGCCGGCGTCTCGGTCACCGGCTGTACGGTCCACGTCGTGACTGACGCGACCGACGAGGACGGGAACGTCGTCGAGGACGATGTCGACGCTGGCCCGATCGTCACCCAGGAGCCGATCCCGGTCTACGAGGGCGACGACGAGGACGACCTCAAAGAGCGGGTCCTCTCCGAGTGCGAGTTTCGGGCGTATCCGCGCGCCGTGAAGTGGTTCGCCGAGGGCTCGGTCGACGTCGATCTCGAGGCGGGCGAGGCGCGAAGCGCCTCGGATAGTCGCGCGGGGAGCGAAGCGACCCGCAAGACCGGCGAGGTCGCCGTCGACGCCGATGTCGCGACCGCTGAGGGGGACGATCACGACGGTCTGCCCGCCCGCAGGCTCGTCTCGGACGACCGCGCGGACACGCTCCGCTACGGCGAGAATCCCCATCAGGACGCCGCGGTCTACACCGACTACACCACGGACGAGGCAAGCGTCGTCCACGCCGACCAGCTAAACGAGGGCGCGAAGGCGCTCAGCTACAACAACTACAACGACGCCGACGGCGCGCTCAACCTGATCAAGGAGTTCGACGAGCCCGCGGCGGCGGTCATCAAACACACCAACCCGGCCGGCTGTGCGACCGCCGATTCGCTCGCCGAGGCCTACGAGAACGCCCTCTCGACGGACGCGATGAGCGCCTTCGGTGGCATCGTCGCGCTCAACCGCGAGTGCGACGCCGCGACCGCCGAGCAGATCATCGACTCGTTCAAGGAAGTCGTCGTCGCGCCCGGCTACACCGACGACGCTCTCGAGGTGCTCTTCGAGAAGGACAACCTGCGTGTGCTCGACGTGGGCGAACTCGGCGACCGAACTGAACGCTTTACCGAGAAGCCGCTGGTCGGCGGCCGACTCGTCCAAGAGCGAGACCTCCAGTCGATTTCGGCCGACGACCTCGAGGTCGTCACCGAACGCGAGCCCACTGCGGACGAACTCGAGACGATGGTCTTCGCGTGGCAGACGCTCAAACACATCAAGTCGAACGGGATCCTCTTCGCGGACGGCACGGAGACGGTCGGCATCGGCATGGGGCAGGTCTCCCGCGTCGACGCCGTCCGGCTGGCGGCGATGAAGGCCGACGAGCACGCCGAAGGGAAAGACGCCGAGGGCGCGGTCATGGCCTCGGACGCGTTCTTCCCGTTCCCGGACGGTATCGAGGAGGCCGCGGAGGCGGGTATCGAGGCAGTCATCCAGCCCGGCGGTTCGGTCAACGACGAAGATGTGATCGAGGCCGCGGACGAGCACGGCATGGCGATGGCGTTTACGGGGCAGCGGTCTTTCAGACACGACTGAGAATCAGTGGGGAGTGCCGGAAGACCAACTCGCTTTAGCGCTTTCAGCATGCCTAACAGCTGTAATCAGGTGATGCGGCCGAAGTTTCGATCGGTTACTGTGGTCGTGGCGACACCGCGAGATCTCTGTGATCGCCGCCTCTGCATTATAATAAATCAATATACATGTCTTCCGGTGCTGCTTCGGCCCGGATCGTTACCAACCTCCCTTCCTGCGTAACGTCGGTGATATCCACGCCGTCGTTCACAGAGTCCTCGTAGTTTGATCTGATCTCGCCGACATCGATCCCCCCTTCGTCGGGGTATAGGTCAACAAGGACGTAATCGAGTTTCCCCTGGGATAGCTGTTGAGTTGTAACGTGTCCGACTCGCTCGTCGTCCGCGGCGGCGTCGACCTTCGTTTCGGTCGGTACCTCTCCCTCGATGACTAACGGAGAGCCAATCGAACCGAGCAGGTCGTCGAACGCGTCGCTTTCGTCGATAAACCGACTTTGGTCGCCCTCGAGGGTGTCGATCATGAGTTCGAGTTCCGTCCGCGTATCGCTGTCTGGCCCGTACGATCCGTAGGCCGCGAGCAGATACTCGTCGGACGCCGCGAATACGGACCCGCCCGAGGACTGCGTGTATATGTCGAAGTCGCCGTAACTGTTGGTGAACTCAAGTTCGCCGTCGGTACTCAGAATGTCACCTTCGAACGACCCTCTGAGGAGGTGGAAACTGTTAACGTCGAGTGCGTATTCGATCGAATCGACCGCGAGATTCTCGCCGAATCGCTCTCGGTACTGGTTACGTATCGAGTCCTCCTGTGTGAATTCGTCGCTCTCGAGCAATCCCGAGATATCGGTGTATCCGAACGGCCCTTCGCTAGCACCGATTTCGTCAGGGTCGTACAGCCACTTGGTGAAAGCCGTGGTCTCGCTTCCCCCATCACCGCTTTCCGGTTCGTCGGTTGTTGAGTCCTCACTCAATACGTCAGTACAACCAGCAAGCCCTGCAACACTGCCTACAACCCCCATCCGAAGCACGCTCCGTCTCGATTTCATACGAATCTGAAGCGTCACTATCCGTTTAAATATATGGGATCTGTCTTGTATTCTCATATATAGTATAATTTCGACAGTTAGGTAGCATGTCTCTACCGCTCCGTCCCGAACCCGTAAGTTTATCTGCTTCTGAATGACGGAACCCCCTATGATCGACACAGAACGCAACTCTCAACCGTCGGATTTGGGGCGAAGCACAACTGTTGACGTGACTGATCGGCCCGCAGTAACAGGTGACAACACGTGATCGAAGACCGCGATCGACTCGCCTCGAGCGAGGCCCGCGAGGCCGCACTCGCCTGTGTCGAAGCCGGGATCGAAGCGGGCCACCCCCGCACCGTCGTCCGCGACGCCGTCGCGCTCGAGGGCGACACCCTCCGGATCGCCGACGCGACGTACGATCTCACGGAATACGACGAGGTCGTCGTCCTCGGCGGCGGCAACGCCGCGGCACACGTCGCCGTCGCGCTCGAGACCGTGCTGGGCGATCGGATCGACCGCGGCGTCGTCGTCACGGACGACCCCGTCGAAACGGAGCGCGTGACGGTCCGCGAAGGTGATCATCCGGTGCCGAGCGAGCGCGGCGTCGACGGAACGAAAGCGGTGCTCGAGGCGGCGGACGCGGCCGACGAACGGACGCTCGTGCTGGCGGCGATCACCGGCGGCGGCAGCGCCGTCATGCCCGCCCCCGCGGGCGACGTGTCGCTCGCCGATCTGCAGTCGACGACCGACGCCTTGCTCGAGAGCGGGGCCGATATCGGCGAGATCAACGCGGTCCGCAAACACCTCTCGGCGCTGAAGGGTGGCCGACTGGCTCGCCGCGCGGCCCCCGCGACGGTCGTCTCGCTGATTCTCAGCGACGTCGTCGGAAACGATCTGAGCGTAATCGCCAGCGGTCCGGTCGCGCCCGACGCGTCGACGTTCGACGAGGCGCTCGCGGTCCTCGAGCGATACGAGATTGACCCGCCCGACGCCGTCACGGCACACCTCGAGCGCGGTGTGGCCGGCGAGATCAGCGAGACGCCGGGCCCCGCCGATTCGGCGTTCGAGACGGTCTCGAATCACGTCGTCGCCGACGGGATGACCGTGCTCGAGGCGGCCAGCGACGCGGCGGCAGAGCGGGGCTATGACCCACTCGTGCTCTCCTCGCGCGTCCGCGGTGAGGCCCGCGACGCGGCCACGACGCAGGTCGCGATCGCGGAAGAGATTCGGGCAACGGGGACACCGGTCGAGCCGCCGGCCGTCGTCCTCTCCGGCGGCGAGACGACGGTGACGGTCCGGGGTGACGGAACTGGCGGGCCGAATCAGGAGTTCGCGACGAACGCGGCGCTCGAACTCGAGGCCGGCGGTGAGGGGGGAGACGGTAATATCGCGGTCGCCGCGGTTGACACCGACGGCATCGACGGCGCGACCGACGCGGCCGGCGCGCTGGTCGACGGCGAGACCGTCGAGGACCCCGAAACGGCGCGTGCGGCCCTTGAAGAAAACAATGTCTATCCGTATCTCGAGGCCCGCGACGGCCTCGTTCTGACGGGGCCGACCGGAACGAACCTGAACGATCTGCGGGTGCTGGTCGTCCGGTCGTAGCGTCCGCTCTGCCCGAGACGAGACGGGAGTCGAGAACGGGTATCCGATTCCCGGGTCAGCCGCGAACGGGAGCGATCTCAGAAGATCAGTCCCGCGACGTTTCGAAGCACGACGATCCAGAGGATACTCGAGACGCCGAGGACCAGCGTCGCGAGCGTCCAGGCCTGATAGGCCGTCTCCGTTTCCATGTCGGAGAACTCCGTGATAATCCAGAAATAGGAGTCGTTGGCGTGGCTGACGGTCATGCTCCCCGCGCCGATCGCGAGGACGGTAAACACCTGGCCGATTTCGGTGTTCAGGCCCAGCGAGCCCAGCAGCGGCGCGACGAGGCTGGCGGTGGTCAGGATCGCGACCGTCGAGGAGCCGAGTGCGGTCTTCATCGCCGCGGCGACGACGAAGGCGGCGAAGAGGCCGATACCGAGCCCGCCCAGCGTGTCGGTGATGAATCCCTCGAGGGGAAGCGCGGAGAGGACTTCGCCGAACGCGCCGCCGGCACCGGTGACGGCGAGGATGACGGCGGCGTTCGTGATCCCGTCGGAGACCCAGTCGTCGGTCACGTCGCTGGTGAAATCGGGTACGATCGCGAAGGCGATGAACGCGCCGATGATCAGCGCGACGGCGGGGTCGCCGATAAAGAGTAGCCAGCGCTGGAGGGTGCCGGTGATCAGTTCTGGACTGTCGGCCTCGGGATAGGCGGCGATCGAGCCGAGCGCGATGAGCGCGATGGGGACGAGCAGCGGCGCGAACGATGCCGCGCGCGAGGGCATCGTGCCGTACTCGGCTTTGATCTCCTCGATCGTCATTTCCGGATCCGGATCGATGTGGTAGTTCGAGGCGACCCTGTCGGCCCACGTCGCAGCGACGAAGACGATCGGCGCGCTGACGATGAGGCCGGCGAGCATGACGAGGCCGATGTCGGCACCGATGATCCCTGCGGCGGCGATCGGGCCGGGCGTCGGCGGGACGAACACGTGGGTGACGTAGAGCCCGCCCGCGAGCGCTACGCTGAGGGTCGACAGCGAGAGTCCGGAGCGCTGGGCGAGCGATCGGTTCAGTCCGGAGAGGATGACGAATCCGGAGTCACAGAACACCGGAATGGAGACGATACTTCCCGTGATCGCCATCACTTGGGTCGTGTACTCCTCGCCGATGTAGCCGAGGATCGTCTCCGCGATGACGATCGCGGCACCCGACCGCTCGAGGCAAGTGCCGATGATCGTCCCGGCGATGATGACGATCCCGATGTAGCCGAGGATGCCGCCGAACCCGTCGGTCACGAGCGAGGCGACCTCCGCGGGGTCGATCCCCGCGACGAGGCCGGTCAGGTAGGCGGCGAGCAACAGTGCGAGAAACGCGTGCAGATCCAACTTCGCCGTGGCGACGATGATGAAGGCCACCGCCGCGGCGAGCAGCAGTATCAATGCGAATCCGTCGAGCATGCGGTCGATCCCCGTTCATGAACTATGATGAGTGTGTCGGTCCGCCAGCGATCGTGATATTCGAAGCAGGTGTAGAACGTAGATATAGCCCGATATCGGGCGAATAGAATATGTCGGTCGAAATTGCACAGAACCTGCTCGTCGATTCAATCGCGAGCCGCGGTGGATCACCGGTCGTCGTGAGCGGAACAGTTGCGTGAGAGCGTCGCGAGCGACCGGACCGATGACGGCACGGCGTCGATCGAACCCTAACTCCGCTGTGTCGCAGCCGGCGCGAGTTCCTCGATCACGCGACAGGCATTTTTCGAGAACGCGCGCCGGAGCAGGTCTTCAGACACGTCGAGGGTCAAAATCTCCATGACGGCGACGTTGGGGTGGCAAGCGGGCGCGCCGCTGCCGAAGAAGACGCGGTCGGGGTGTTCTAACAGCGCCCGCTCGAGTTGCTCGCGATACCGGACGAAACTCGTCTCGAGGTAGCAGTCGTCGTAGGCCTCGAGCAGGTCGATCATCTCGTCCATTAGCTCGCGGTTCAGGGGGTGGCCGCCAAAGCGGCCGACGACGACCGGAAACGAGCGCTCGAGGACGACCTCGGCAAGCGTCTCTGGCGGCGCGTCGACGCCGCCGCGGACGATTACCGGGAGGTCGACGTCCTCGAGCGCGGCGAGGACCTCCTCGTCGGGGTAGTCGTCGACGGTGGGGTCGAGGACGAAGCCGTGAAAGCGGTCGTCGTAGGCGTACTTCTCGATGTCGCTGGGGGAGGTGTGGTGGTCGTCGCGGCTGGCGACGGCGTTGCGAAGCCGCCCGGTGGCTTTCCGGCCGGGCGTCTGGGTGCCGTTAATCCGGGCGAAGGCGACGAAGGGCCGGTCGACGCTCCGTCTGGCGACGCCGTTGTTCGGCGCGAGGTAGCTCGTGTTGGGCTGTGACGGCGGGTAGACGACCGATTTGGTGATTCCCGCCTGGTGCATCTCCCGCTCGAGCCGATCCGGCCCGATCGCTCGGCTGGCCGGGTCCCCACCCCCGTCGGTTGGCGGCAGCCGCGTCGCGATATCGACGACGCGAAACTCGTGTTCCAACTCCAGCATCTACCGACCAGTTTCGTGTCGACCCATATTTTGCTACCGGCCCGTCGACCGGGTCGCCTGTGTCCGGTTCACACGCGCAATCGCAAGACGGAGCGGTGGTTGGAGAGAAAGACTTATATAGAAGTGCTAACGACATGGTTAGTGAGGAACAACGATGGCACAACAGCGACGCATGGGTGGGCAGCCCATGTTCATTATGAGCGAGGATAGTCAGCGAACGCAGGGCCGCGACGCCCAGTCGTCGAACATCATGGCCGGCAAGGCCGTCGCCGAGTCGGTACGGACGACACTCGGACCCCGCGGTATGGACAAGATGCTCGTCGACTCCGGCGGGGACGTCGTCATCACGAACGACGGCGCGACCATCCTCAACGAGATGGACATCGAGCACCCCGCGGCCCAGATGATCGTCGAAGTCTCCGACTCCCAAGAGGAGGAAGTCGGCGACGGGACGACCACGGCTGCGGTACTCGCTGGCAACCTGCTGGGCGAGGCCGAGGACCTCATCGAGCAGGACGTCCACGCGACGACGATCGTCGAGGGCTATCACGAGGCCAGCGAGATCGCCCTCGAGGCGATCGCCGAGCAGGTCAACGAGGCCGACGTCGACGACGAAATCCTGCGACAGGTCGCCGAGTCGTGCATGACCGGCAAGGGCACCGGCGGACTCACCGCCGAGTCTCTCGCCGAGACCGTCGTCGACGCGATCCGCCACGTCGATACCGACGCGGGCGTCGCACGCGACAACGTCACCGTTCACACGCAGATCGGAGCCTCCTCGAACGCGACCGAACTCGTCCCCGGGATCATCGTCGACGAGGAGCCCGCCCACGACGGCATGCCGAGCGAGGTCGAGGACGCGTCGATCGCCATTCTGGACGTCGAACTCGGCGTCCGAACCGGCGATGTCGACGCTGAGTACGCCATCGACTCGATCGACCAGCTCAACGCAGCCATCGACGCCGAGGAAGGCGAACTCGAGGGCTACGCCGAAACCGTCGCCGAGAGCGGTGCTGACGTCGTCTTCACGACCGAAGACGTCAACGACCGCGTCGCTAACGCGCTCGCAAACGAGGGCGTCCTCGTCTTCGAGGGCCTCGGCGACAGCGACGCCCGACAGGTCGCCTCCGCGACCGGCGCGCGCCGCGTCGGCGACCTCGACGACCTCGAGGAGTCCGACTTCGGCTCGGCCGACCGCATCCACACCGAGACCTACGGCGACGACGACCTCGCCTTCGTCGAAGGCGGCGCGGCCGCCGAGACGGTCACCGTCTTCGTCCGCGGCGGCACCGAACACATCGTCGACGAACTCGAGCGCGCCATCGGTGACGCCCTCGACGTCGTCGCGACGGCGCTGGAATCCGGCGAAGTCGTCCCCGGCGCGGGCGCGACCGAGATCGCGATCGCGGACAAGATCCGCCAAGAAGCCGCCGGTATCGAGGGCCGCAAACAGCTCGCCGTGACGGCCTTCGCCGACGCGGTCGACATCATCCCCCGGACGCTCGCGGCCAACACCGGCCGAGATCCCATCGACGTGCTCGTGGACCTCCGTGCCGCCCACGAGTCCGAGGGCCGAGCGGGACTGATCACCAGCGGCGACGAGGTCACGATCGACGATCCCTTCGAACACGGCGTCGTCGACCCCGCCGACGTCAAACGCGAAGCCGTCGAGAGCGCGACCGAAGCCGCCACGATGATCGCCCGCATCGACGACGTCATCGCCGCCGAATAACGTCGCTGTTCGCGGCAGCCGTTTCAGACACCCGTTTTTTGTTTGGGCGCACGATACGGCGACGACCGTCGCTGTCGGCCATCATTGTTAAGTGTTAACATTCATTAGTTAGATATGTTATGTCCGGACCCGCTCCGCGAGAGACCCTGACGCCGATCGGTGCCACTGACGGTCGCACGGTCTACTACGACGAGGGGGAGGGAACCTACCACACGTGGTGTGACGACGGCGCGTACGAGCCGGTGAGCACCGCCCTGCTCCTGTCTCTTATACACATCNGGTGCTCGGGGTCGAACCCGACGACCTCGAGGCGCTCTCGGAGTGTATCGAACCGGACGCCCTGAACGCCCTGTTCGTCCACTGGCGGGGCGACGAACCGCGAGTCGGCGACGGCTCGATCTCGTTTACGTTCTCGCGGTGTCACGTCACGGTCCGCGCCGACGGCGAGATCGTCATCGATCCGACGCGACGGAACATCGTGCTGGCCGACGGCTGACCGACCCGTGGCCACGACCCGCGTTCGCCCGCTCGAGTCAGTCGGGACCGTCTGAGACCGGCTCGAGGACGACCCGATCACCGGGCTCGAGACCGAAGGCGTCGTCGCCACGGCCCCGATTCACGTCGAGTTCGACGTAGCCGTGGCTGCCGACGGTCGCGAGTCGCTCCCCGACGGGGACGGCCGCGAACGTCTCGCCGACCGGGACGGGGTCGCCGTTCGCCGCCACCCGTTCCCGCCCGTCGAGGTACGAGCCGGGGACGTTCGTGATCGCGTTCCCGAAATCATCGACGACTAGCACCTCGCCCGCCGCTCGTTCGTCCTCGAGGACGGGGTCCGGAAACTCGAGGTCGGCGGCTATCGGGGTCGGCTCGAGCCACTCGAGCGAATCGAGCGCGCCGGTATCGGCCTCGTGGACCGCGGCTGCGGCGGGGGCGAAAACGTCCCGGCCGTGGAAGGTGTTGCTCCGTCGCTGGGACGATCGATCGGCGTTCCCACTCGAGTCGGCCATCGAACCCGTCGGCGTCGTCGGTTCGACGGGCTCGAGGGCGTCCTCGTCGATCGCGCCGGACTCGAGTCGGTCCGTGCTCCCTGCGAGTCGCCGCGCCGCGGGGAGCAAGACGCCGTTGTCGGGCCCGACGAGGGTGTGGTCGCCTGCGCGGAGAACGATCGCGTTCCGCTCGGTCCCGACGCCGGGATCGACGACGACGAGATGGGTCGCGGGCGGGAAGTACGGCAACACCTCTCGGAGCCAGAAGGCGGCTGTCCGAACGTCCTGTTGGGGGAAGTCGTGTGCGACGTCGACCAGTCGGGCGTCCGTTCGCTGCAACAACACTCCTTTCATGGCGGCCGGGTACGGCGTGCCGAAATCGGACGCGAGCGTGATCATGGGCTGTCGTAGGTCACCAACGGTGAAAATCGATCCGTCTCCGCCCGGCTGTGGGACGTGCTATCGGGGGTTCGAAACCCGTTACTCCCCGTTCGAGTCCGAGCCGCTGACCATCTGAATCCGCTCGATGCCGTTCATCTCCTCGACGACCCCGACGACGGGTTCGGGAACGAGCGACTCCCAGTCGCCGCCGGTGATCATCCGCTCGCGGACCTCCGAGCCCTCGAGGACCTCGCGGTTGAACATCGGCGACTGGCGGATCTCGATGCCGGCCTCCCGAAAGAGCTGGATGACCAGCGGGTTGTTCGAGTAGGCCACGTCGAAGTCGGGGCTCATGCTCTGGACGTGGCTGACCCAGACCGAATTGCGCTCTAAGTCCTCAATCGGGACGGCGTAGGTGACGAGGTCGTAATCGACGAGCGACTTCGTGATCATCATGATCCGTTCGCCCGCGGTAAACGGGTTGCGGACGGTATGAGAATCGTCGGCGCTCCCGATTCCGAGGACGAGTTCGTCGACATCCTCGGCGATCTGTTCGACCATGCTCTGGTGACCGTTGTGGAAGGGCTGAAAGCGACCGATATAGAACCCCCGAGTCATAGCGAGACCTGCTCGGGCACGGCGCTTAAGCGTGGCGAGTCGCCCACGGCTCGAGGCGGCACCAATCGATCGAACGAGTGCAACGGTAGTTTTCACCGCTCGTCTAGTGGCTTTGCTCGTGACCGGTCACGGAACCATATGTTCCATAAAAACAGAACGTGTATGAAAAGAGCGAGCGCTGTGACCTGATTTCCTCCGTCGACCGCTGTTCTCTCCGGTATCAGCGACTGACACCATCCTCCGCATGGAGAAAGTATATCAGTCGCAATCCCTTCGAATCAGGTACCGAACAGAGTTCTATGAGTAACGATACGAACGTTGACGACCCTCCCGAAGACGCTTCGGAACCCGCTCCTGACGGGGATGTCCCCGCCGAGCAGTCCGAGCGTCAGGGAGACCGGTCGCCGCCTGAGGAGGACGGCGACCGTCGCACCGACGTCGACGATCCGATCGACGAGTTCGAGCCGTCGCCCGATGAGGAGGACGGCGACGACATCGAGACCGTCGAAGACCTCGGGAGTACCGTCGAGGTCGACCCGGGCGTCGAGGTCGACGAGGATATCGCCGAGGATGACCTTCTCGGCGGCCTCAAGATCGACTCCACGGCGGACATCGAAGTCCCCGATCGGCTCGTCGATCAGGTCATTGGCCAAGACGAAGCACGAGATATTATCATCAAGGCAGCGAAGCAGCGCCGGCACGTTATGATGATCGGTTCGCCGGGGACCGGCAAGTCGATGCTGGCGAAGGCGATGAGTCAACTGCTTCCGAAGGAGGATCTTCAGGATGTCTTAGTCTACCACAACCCGGACGACGGCAACGAGCCGAAGGTCCGAACTGTTCCCGCTGGGAAGGGCGATCAGATCATCGACGCCCACAAGGAGGAAGCCCGCAAGCGCAACCAAATGCGGTCGATCCTGATGTGGATCATCATCGCGGTCGTCATCGGCTACGCGATCCTCAGCCCCGCCAGCATTCTGCTCGGCGTCCTCGCGGCCGGGATCATCTGGCTGATCTTCCGCTACACCTCTCGGGGCACCGACGCGATGGTGCCCAACATGATCGTCAACAACGGCGATCAGCGCGTCGCGCCCTTCGAGGACGCGACCGGTGCCCACGCCGGCGCACTGCTGGGCGACGTCCGTCACGACCCGTTCCAGTCCGGCGGCATGGAGACCCCGAGCCACGACCGCGTCGAACCGGGCTCGATCCACAAATCCAACAAGGGCGTGCTGTTCGTCGACGAGATCAACACGCTCGACATCCGGACCCAGCAGAAGCTGATGACGGCGATTCAGGAGGGCGAGTTCGCCATCACGGGCCAGTCCGAGCGCTCCTCGGGCGCGATGGTCCAGACCGAGCCCGTCCCCTGTGACTTCATCATGGTCGCCGCCGGGAACCTCGACGCCATGGAGAACATGCACCCCGCGCTCCGCAACCGGATCAAGGGGTACGGCTACGAGGTCTACATGGACGACACCATCGAGGACACCCCGGAGATGCGGCGCAAGTACGCCCGCTTCGTCGCCCAGGAGGTCGAACGCGACGGCCGCCTGCCCCACTTCACCGACGACGCCGTCGAGGAACTCATCCTCGAGGCGAAACGTCGCTCGGGCCGCAAAAACCACCTCACGCTGCTGTTCCGCAGTCTCGGTGGACTGGTCCGCGTCGCAGGCGACATCGCCCGCGCCGAGGACCGCGAGAACACCACCCGCGACGACGTGCTGCAGGCAAAGCGCCGCTCGCGCTCGATCGAGCAACAGCTCGCCGACGACTACATCGAACGCCGCAAGGACTACGAACTGCAGGTCAACGAAGGCGGCGTCGAAGGCCGCGTCAACGGCCTCGCCGTCATGGGCGAGGACTCGGGGATCATGCTCCCCGTCATGGCCGAGATCGCCCCCGCACAGGGCGGCGGTCAGGTGATCGCCACCGGCAAGCTCCAGGAGATGGCCGAGGAGTCGGTCCAGAACGTCTCCGCGATCATCAAGAAGTTCTCCGACGTGGACCTCTCGGAGAAGGACATCCACATCCAGTTCGTCCAGGCCGGCCAACAGGGCGTCGACGGCGACTCCGCCTCCATCACGGTGGCGACCGCCGTTATCAGTGCCCTCGAGAACATCCCGATCGACCAGTCGGTCGCCATGACCGGCTCGCTGTCGGTCCGCGGCGACGTGCTTCCGGTCGGTGGGGTCACCCACAAGATCGAAGCCGCCGCCAAGGCCGGCTGTAGCAAGATCATCATCCCCGAGGCGAACAAACAGGACGTGATGATCGAAGAGGAGTACGAGGAGATGGTCGAGATCATCCCCTGTTCGAACATCAGCGAAGTCCTCGATGTCGCCCTGATGGGCGAACCCAAGAAGGACTCGCTGGTCGACCGCCTCAAGTCGATCACGGGCACGGCGTTCGACCAAGGCTCCGTCAGCTCCGCTGGCGGCTCGAATCCCAGCCCGCAGTAAATGCCCCAGTGGGCGGCGTTCGTCGGCATAACGGGCGTCGTCCTCGTCTTGCTGCTCGTTTTATCGCGTCTGACCCAATCCTCGTTTAGCGACGGCGACCTCGGCTCCGACGAGGAGTCCGATCGTTCATCCGAACCGCCGGTCGACGGCGACGCCGACCGCGCCGATATCGCGGTCGACATTCCCACTGAAAACGCCGAGTCCAGCCGGTCCAAACGCGGCGAGACGAACTCGGATTCGGCCAATGTGCCGGCACGCGATCCCGCCGAAGGCACTCGAGTCGCTGACAACTCCTCGAGGCCGCGGTCGTCCTCGAGCGCCACAGAGACCATCGATAGCGACGACCGAAACGAACGGACTGCCGCTGATCAAACCGCACCACCCCGCGACTCGAGGCCTGAACGCGATCCGGCCGCTGCTGACGTCGATCGCCGCCGGCCGGCCGATCGTGGCGTCGATCCGGACTCGCTGTCGACCGGGATGGTCCTCGCGAACGTCGCCTTCTCACAGGGACTGTTCGCGCTCGTGTTGCTCGGCGCGGCGGTCTACACGGCGATTCCGGCGTCGGCACTCGGCATCGAGTTCTCCGTCTCGGCCCTCGAGACCGGCCTGCTCTGGGGGGCGGCCGCCGGGATCGTCTTCTACCTCGCGAACGAACTCGCCGCGGCGATCGCGACGCACCTCGGGTTCGATCACGAGGAGGACCTCCGCGAACTCCTGTCACCCGATTCGATCGGCGGTTGGCTGCTCCTCTTGGGCGGCGTCTTGCCGATCATCGCCGTCTTCGAGGAGTTCCTCTTCCGGGCGGCGATGATCGGCGTCCCCGCCGCCGGCTTCGGCGTCTCGCCGTGGCTGCTCGCGGTCGTCTCCTCGATCGCGTTCGCGCTCGGCCACGGCATGCAGGGCTCGATCGGCGTCGTCGTCACGGGCCTCCTCGGGTTCGTCCTCGCGGCCGTCTTCATCGTCACCGGAAGCTTCCTGGTCGTCGTCGTCGCTCACTACCTCGTCAACGCTCTCGAGTTCGTCGTCCACGAGGGGCTGGGTCTCGAGTGGGCCGAGACCCTCGAAGGCTAAGGGCCGGGAGCCGATTGAGACGGTATGAACGCGACTGCCGGGTCGACGGCTCGCTCTCGAGCGATCGTCGCCCTGATCCTCGGGTACTTCGTCGTAGTAGCCTACGCGACGGTGACGAACGATCCGCTGGCGCTCACCGTCGCGGCGTTCGGATTCGGCGGCATCGCGATCGCCGTGGGTGCGGTGTTGTACCAGCAAGCGGCGGATCCGGGTCCGGCGCTGCTCGCGGCCGCGGGCTCGCTCGTCGCCGGCGGCCTGTTGCAGTTCGTCGCCGTCCTCGCCGCGTCGCCGATCGCCGACGGACTCGCCTCGATGCTCGTCTTTCTCGGCGTCGGCTGTTACGTCGTCGCGGTCTGGTCGCGTTCCACGTAGTCCCGTCCTCACGGACTCGTCCGGAGGACCTGTGCTGTCGGGACGGTCCAACCACGGCTCACGGCTGCCATGCGCGTCCCGACCGTTACCGCCGCACAGATCGCCGCGGCGACGCTTCCGGAGCCGCCGAGTCCGACGGCGAGCCAGTAGGTGCTGCCGCCGAGGACCGCGCAACTGGCGTAGAAGTCCTCGAGCAGAATAAACGGCGATCGATCGAGCAAAATGTCCGCGAACGCTCCGCCGCCGACGGCGTTGATCGTCGCGATCGTGACGACGCCAAAGCCCGAGACGCCGGCCTCGGTCGCGACGATTGCCCCGGCCGTGGTGAAGGCGGCGAGTCCGACGGCGTCGGAACACAGCGCGATCGGATGGTCGTCCGCCGTTTCGAAGACGGCGCTTACCCCGATCGCCAGTGCCACGCCGAACAGTCCGAGCGCGATCTCGCTCGACGACTGGAGCGCTAACGGAATCCGGTTGACGAGCAGGTCCCGCGTCGCGCCGCCGGCAAACGCCGTGACGAGCCCGACGACGGCGACGCCGAACAGGTCGAACCCCTCACGGATCGCCTTGCTCGAGCCGACCAGCGCGAACGCGACGAGCCCGATCGCGTTCATGGCGGCGAACGGATCGACGACCAGCGCCGCAGTCAACGCTTCTGTCACTGGTTTCCTCGAGGCCGGCGACCGTCTTGAGCGCTACGCATCGACCCGAACGACCGCTAAAACTGCTCGAGGCCGGTCTGTTCAGCGTCGGCAAGGGCGTCCTCGCAGGTCGACCAGGATGCCCGCGCGAACGGCGGCAGTTCGCGGTGTTCGTCGACGTAGGACGCGAGGAACTCGCGGGTGGTCGAATCGCCCGGGTAGCCGCTGCCGACCGGGCCGTACTCGTCCGCGAAGGCGGCCATGTGGGCGTCTCGTTCGACCTTGGCGATAATGCTCGCCGCGCCGACGAGGAGCGAGTCATCGTCGGCACCGTGGCGCGCGTCGACGGCGAGGCGCTCGAGCGAGCAGGCGTCGGCGACCCGACGGGCGAAGCGGTCGGCGTCGGTATCACAGGCGTCACAGAGCCCCGAAATCGGCTCGGTTGCAGTACCGTCTCGCTCGAGATCGGCGACGGCTCCCTCGATCGCCTCGGCGTGGGCCGCGACCGCGAGCGAGTTCATGTCCGTTTCGGAGTCGTCGATCCGCGTCGGCGGGATCTCGGCGACGCCGACCGCGATCCGATCGTCAGCTCGCAGGGTCGCGGCCAGTTCTTCGCGTCGCTCGGGGCTGAGTCGCTTCGAGTCCCTGATGCCGTCCGGGAGAACCGCCGAGTCCTCGCAGTGGACGGCCGCGGCGAACATCGACCCCAGCGCGGGGCCCTTGCCGGCCTCGTCGACGCCGAATGGCATATCGTGGGGGTTAGGTGCAGAAAGGAAAGTCGTTGCGACTCGTCGCGGTCGTCAGTCGGCCGTCTCCGCGACCTCGTCTTCGGACTCCGCCCGCGGCTCGTCGAGGAAGTACTCCTCCAGTTCGAACGGCTCGCTCTCTCCCTCGACGCCGGTCACGTCCAGCGCGGTCACTTCGGCGTCGGTCTCGAGTAGGCCCGCTAGACTGGGCTCGGTTCGACCGTCGTCGCTGCTGATGAGTTCTTTGACGTAGAGACCGCCCTCGCCGTGGAGTCTGACCTCGGCCTTGGCCGACGACCGGAGGTCGCCGTCGATCCCGTAGACGGTTCGCTCGCGGGTCAGGCCCGCCCGCCGGTGGTCGACCCGCTCGGGGGTGTACTGGTCGACGGTCGTCCCCTCGAGTTCTGCCAGCGCCGCCTCGAAGTCAGCCTCGTCAACCGGGTCGGCGAACTCGACGTCGGCGCGGTAGTGCTTGCTCGCGTCGTGTTCCTTGACCCGCTCGACCATCTCGTAGGTCGCCAGCCGCAGTCCCTCAACCTCGACGGAGCCGTCAGCGGCCGCGTTGATCTCGGCCTCGAGTGCCGCTGGATCGGGGTCTCGTACGCGGGGTCGTTTCACCTCGAGGACGAACGGCCGCCCGCCCTCGAGCATGCGGGCGTCGACATCCTCTCGGCCCGCGCCGTGGAAGGTGCCCTCGTCGCCGTCCATGGCCTCGACGACGTGGGGCCGGACGACCTGTTCGACGCTCGTATCGTACATGTAACCCGAGCCCCCGCAGTAGTCACAGGGCTCCTCGCCGTCGTCGCCCAACTGAATCCCGCTGCCGCCACACTCCCGGCACGGCCACTCCGTCTGGGGAATATCGCGCTCGAGTTTGCGGTAGCGGCCGTAGACGAACGCGGGGTTGATCTGGACATCGACCGCGTGACCCGTGACGTTACCCGACTCGAGGGCCTCGAGCGGGTCGAACCCCTCGAGATCGACGACCGCGAGCACGTCCGGCCGGTCGAAGTCGACCTCGGTCTCGGTCAGCGCGCCGACGCGCCGCCCGACTTCGCGGTTCATCTCGCGTTTCATCGACTCGCCGGCGTCGGGCTCGAGGCCGGCGTCTTCTCGGAGTAGACGCTCGTTCTCCTCGACGAGCGGCGGAACGCGGGTACCGACCTGATAGGTGGCGAACTCGACCCCCTCGAGGGCGTCCACGATCGTTTCGGCGACGGCGTCGAAGGTCCCGCAGTACCCCTCGCAGACCCAGCAGTCTGCGGGCTCGGTGGATTCGAAGTCATCGTCGTCGGCCAGCGCGACCGTCGTCCGCAGCGCCCGGCCGCGTTTGGCGTTGGTCAGCCCGAAGCTTCGCTCGGCGAAGGGCCGTCCGAGACAGGAGTCACAGACGGCTCCGGTCGCCAGCAACGCGCGGGCGTCTTCCGTGATCATGTCTCGAGAGTCGGGGAGCCGCGGGTAACACGTTTTCCCTTCACGAGCGGCGACGATTCGTCGCCGGAGCCGTCCGCCGCTTGAAAGCCCCGGCTGTGAGTCCGGAGGTTCAAATGGGATCGGTCCAATCCTCCGATAATGAACGATTCCCGACTGGATCGGCGCTCGTTTCTCGCCGCCGCGAGCGCCGGCCTCGCCGGTGCCGTCGCGGGTTGTGCCGAGCCCCAGGCCGACAGCTCGATCGAGGGCGACTCCGCGTACACTATCGACAAGGGCGACCTCGCGGCGGGATCGGCCTTTACCGACCTCTATAATGCGATCATCGAATCGGTCACGCAGGTCCGCGTGTTCGGAATCACGAACCCGGACACCGGTGCCGAAGGTCGCGGTCAGGGGTCGGGCTTTCTCTACGACGACCGCCACGTCGTCACCAACGACCACGTCATCAGCAACGGCGAGGCGGCCGACCTCCAGTACATCACCGGCGACTGGACCGACACCAGACTCGTCGGTCGGGACTACTACAGCGATCTGGCCGTTCTCGAGGTCAATCACGTCCCTGAGTCGGCGACGCCACTGTCCCTGACCGACCAACAGCCCGTCGTCGGCCAGCAGGTGGCCGCGATGGGCAACCCCTTCGGGCTCGAGGGATCGATGTCGACGGGGATCGTCAGCGGCGTCGACCGCACCCTCTCCATCGACGAGCGGCCGTTCCCGTTCCCCAACGTCGTCCAGACCGACGCGGCCGTCAACCCCGGCAACAGCGGCGGCCCGCTCGTCGACCTCGACGGGAACGTCGTCGGGGTCGTCAACTCCGGCGGCGGCGACAACATCGCCTTCGCGATCTCGGCGGCGCTGGCCGAGCGCGTCATCCCGTCGCTCATCGAAACCGGGTCGTACGACCACTCCTACGTCGGTATCCAGCAGCGGACCGTCGACCGGATCGTCGCCGAGGCCAACGACCTCGAGACGGCGACCGGGACCCTTGTCGTCAGCGTTGCGGACGGCTCGGCCGCCGACGGCGTCCTCCGGCCGTCTACGCGGACGGTCAGTCGACGCGGCGAGCGGATCCCCGTCGGCGGCGACGTTATCCTCGAGCTAAACGGCGAGCCGATCCCCGATCGCCACGCCCTCTCGACGTATCTGGCGCTCGAGACCAGTCCCGGAGAGACGCTCTCGGTTGGGCTCCGACGGGACGGCCAAGAGATCACCAGAGAGCTCACGCTCGGCAGTCGGCCGTCGGTTTAGGCGGCCGGCCGACTTCAATCGGTCGTGGACTGCAGACAAAAACGTGTGAGTGAGAGACGAGACGGGCTGAACCGTTCGAAACGAGCTCTTTACCCCGGCGAGTACGCTGTCGATCGCGTCTCCGCGTTTCATAGCGGTCTCGTACACGTCAGGACTCGTCGAGTTCTTTTTCGAGCGATTGAATCGTCTGAATCGGGACGGAACCGGACGCTATCGCCCCTCCCCGTCGGATTAGCAACTCGATAACAATAGTATCGGATCCGGGAATATCGATCGGCGCGAGCACCCGTCGCCCGATACCCATGACCGACGCTGACTTTCACGCCCCAGACAGCGAGGAACCGACGACCGCACTCGATCACGTCACGATCGAAAACGACGACGCTCCCGACGAGTGCGCGATCTTCCCCTACGACGCCAGCGAAGACGAACTGATGACCGCGTGGATCTCCGCCTACGACGGTTCGTTCGTCGCCCTCGAGTCGATGCGCTAGCTCGCCGATGCACCTGAGCCGCTCCGTCACCGCTGCCGGCTTCTGGCTCGGCACCGCGTTCCCCGTCGTCTACCTTCCCGTCATCGTCACCGGGATCGACTCGGCGAGCCGACTCTCGCTGTTCGTCGCCCTGCTCGTGGTCCACGCGCTCGCCCTCGTCGTCGGCCACGACTATCCGGGGTCGCGATCACAGTAACGTCGGCTCCTCGTTTTCGGGTCGACGAGGACCGCTCTCTCCGTTACTCGAGACGGCGGAAATCAGTCGAGCGAGGCCGACCACACCTGCACTCGCGGCGTGCCACAGCTGTCACAGACGATCGCTCTGTTGTCCTTGTACGTGTCCCGGACGAGTTCGCCGTCGGGACAGTGCTGACAGGACCGTCCCTCGAGGGTCGTGAGCAACCGCCGTTTGCCGCTCGACTGCGAGGACTCTGATTTGGCCATATAGTCACTGCATACGGGAAACGGGGGAAACGGTTGGCCATGCCTATGCAATGCGACGGTGTCGAGTCGAAGCGCCTATGCCCGCCTCCGGTGTACGCCCGCAGGAATGTGGCCTTGGGGACACCTCGCCGTCGCCTATCTGTTGTACACCGTCGTTACACACCGCCGGTTCGGCCGGCCGCCGCGGACGATCCCCGCGATCGCGCTCGCGGTCGGCTCGCAGACGCCGGACCTGATCGATAAACCCCTCGCGTGGAATTTCGGGATCCTGCCCGGCGGACGAACTCTCGCCCACTCGCTGTTCGTTGTCGCCCTCCTCGTCCCGACCGTCGTCATCGTCGCCGATCGACTCGAGCACCGCGCTATCGGCGTCGCGTTCCTCGTCGGCTACTGCTCGCACCTCCTCGCGGACATCCCCCCGGCCGTCCTCTCGGGTGAGTTCGCACACGCCGCCTACCTGCTCTGGCCGGTCCTCGAGCAGCCGCCCGAAGAGCCCGTCGCCGGCATCATCGACGCCATTCTCCACTACTACGCGCTGGGGCCCTACGAGTGGGTCCAGTTCGGCCTCTTCGCCGTTGCCGTCCTCGTCTGGTACCGCGACGGCACGCCCGGCCTCGAACTCGTGTCCGACCCGCTCGCGCGGCGGTTCGGGGCGCAATCCTGATCGTCCGTCGCGACGGCACCGGGATCGCCGAATCGTGGCGGCTATCCCGTCGGCCCGCCACCCTCCGGTATGCGCCAGTTCGTACTCATCGGTCACGACGTTCCCACGGAGCCGGATTTCTCGCTCGACGACCTCGCGGGCGGGGCCGGTCGTCTCGACGCCCTCTGCCGGTCGATCACCGCCGCCTTCGTCACCTCTCACGGCATCCGCGAGGACGTCCGCGTCCACCTGATCGTCCAGGACGAACTCACGATCACCTTCGACGGGCGCGACCTCCAGCGGCTCAACCCCGACGAGCGAAGCACCGCCGCGCTAGTCCGCACGGCCCTCGAGCACCGCGACGAGGCCATCGGCGCGCTGCCCGCCGAACCAAGCCCCGGCATCGAACTGTACCGGCGCGGCTTCGAGGCCACGCTCGAGGAAATCGCCGACGACGGTCCGATCGTCCAGCTCCACGAGGACGGTGAGGCAGTCGTCGACGTGGGCGCGGCCGCGCTCGCGGACTCGATTTTCGTGCTCTCCGACCATCACGACTTCACCGACGACGAGGCGGCGTTGCTCGAGGACTACGCGGACCAGCGGCTCCGACTCGGCCCCGAACTGCTGCACGCGGATCAGGCGATCACTGTCGCACACCACTTTCTGGACACGGACGGTTACGAGCGGTTTTGAGGTCGAATTTCGGGGGCTTCGGTCGAGATACCGGGGTTCCGTCGGGCGGTTCGACGCCCGATCCGGAAGCGTTAAACGACCGGACGCGTACACTCAGAATGCGGGCCGGTGGGGTAGCTTGGTATCCTTCGGCCTTCGGGTGGCCGTAACCGCGATTCGAATTCGCGCCGGCCCACTTTTCCCCACTTTCATTCCTTCAGCGACGGCCGTCGAGTGGCAGTAACCGCGTTCTCGTGAGCGAGGCGATGTGTGGTTTTGAAACGGTTGACGCTGCTGATCGAGAGTAACCCCGCAGTATCCAACATGAAGGTTACTTTCGATTGGATAGTCGTAGCAGAAGCTATACCGGAGGAGAAGAAAGTTCGGTAATATGATTCGAGAGGACACCCGGGAGATGTACGAGCTTATTGAGGAGCGGAAATGGAACGGAGATTCTGATTGGGTCTCTAAAGAAGCACTACACGATATTCTTGAAGACCGCGGGTGGGGAGAGTATCGCATCATGGATGCGGAGAACCAGATGTTTGAGGAGATGTTAGTGGAAGAAAGCCCTGAGTCAACCCATCTACGTACAATCGGCAGCCTACCTGAAGAATGACTTTGTTGGCCCGAGAGAAGCTTGATGAGGCACAGTATTTCTTGGATCTGATGACAGAGACAAAGGCGAAGCCAGAGTTCCGTTTCAATCTAAGTGCATTCCTCTCCGCCGCTCGGTCAGTTACCATTTATCTCCAGAAGCAGTATACCGGCCAACCAGAGTTCGACGAGTGGTATGAAGAAAAGCAACAGGAGATGCGTGACTCGTCGCTATTTGAGGCAATGAAAGAAGCACGCAACCATACTCTGAAAGAAAGCTATCCAAGAATTCAGGAACTCTATGTTGAGACAACATCGATTGATGAAATAAGTGAGATTTCAATTAGAGCGTCAGGTATTAACTCGGGAGACATCCTCAGAGAGTCTGCACCCCACATAGACATTCCTGGAGATGACGTAGAGATTCAAAAAGTGGGTGTGTTGTCAAACATTCTCGATGAAGAGTATAACCGTAAGCCATTATGTGAAATTTGTAGGGAATATCTTGAAGAGCTTGATATTCTACTTTCAGAGTGGGAAGTTCAATCAGATTAGTCAGAACAGGTGATCAGTGCCGCAGGAAATGTTGGTGGAAAGAGGCTGTGAGATCTGAGGAATGGGTGTCGTAGGCGACAGTATGACGAACCTTGACCCGAGTGCTTGAGTGGAAACGATGACAGAGCGCGAGTGGGTTCGCGCCGTTGTTGAACTTATATGAGGTCACGACCGTCGAAGACCTCGGCCTCGTCGACGACCCGATACGACGGGTCGTCGCACGAACAGGCGTTGTGGGGACTGACCGGTCGAACCGTTCCGTCTCGGCACGCCCACACGGTAAAGAGTTCACCGCAGTTGGCACAGATACCGGCCGCTTTCTCCCTGTCTCCGTCGGATTGTGTCACTGAAATGGATCCACTCGCAGTACACTGTTAACGGCCCCCAAACGGAAAGTACCCGGGGTCACGTGGACCGACTATCGGTCGGCGTCGGTCTCGAGGCGACGCGCTTCTCGCTCTCGAGGCGACAATGCGCCGTTAGAGTTTCTCAGCCTGCTGGGCCTGCTCGGAGCGGCGATTGGCCTGCTCGAGTCGCTTTTCGGTCGCCTTCGAGAGCGAGGACGGAACGTCGCCCCGCGCCTCGGCGAGTCGCTCCTCCGCCCGCTGGAGGCGCTCGAGGACGTTCCGCAGTTGCTTGTCGGTATTCCCATGCTCTTTCGCGCGCGCCCGCTCCGCTGCTCGCCGAGCGGCGTCGACGACGGCCGCGAGGGTGCGCTCGAGTCCGGTGACGGCGTTCGACGAGCCGCGGTCCTCGCGCTCCGTCTCGTCATCGTCGTCAGCATCGCTATCGCCGTCGTCGTCACCGTCGCCGAGCGCCGCGATTTCCGCTCTGGTCTCCTCGGCGACCGCGGCCACGTACTCCGCGAGCGACGCTTTGCCGGTCTCCGGGCGCTCGATGCGGACCGCCGAGTCGGATTCCGGGTCCGGATTGACCCGATAGGCACCGACGGCGTCGTCCCCGTCTCGCACCTCGGTCGTATAGGCCCCGCCGCGGTCGACGTAGACGGCGTCGTTCCCGTCGACCGACGACTCGTAGAGCCGTCCGGCGAAGTCGTCCTCGACGGCCATCCTCGAGAGGTTGCTCTCCCCCGTTTCGTCGCCGACTGCCAGTTTCGTCGCCCGATCGCGGGCGACCAGCGGAATCTCGCCGTCGACGCCCGCCACCGTCGGAGCTCCCTCGTCCGAAACCGCGACACGCTCGCTGTGGGGCGCTCGCCCCGCGCCGTTGACCGTCAGCCGATGGTCCCCGGCCGGGACGTCCTGCGCGACGGCAATCCCCCCGAACGTCGGGACCGCTTCGGGCTGGCTCTCGAGCAGGACGACCGCCTCGAGGTCGATCTCGGTCGTGGTCAGCCCCTCGTCCGCCGGCGCGTCGTCGCTCTCGATCACCTCCGTGACGCGGCTGACGACGGTGTTGATCGGTGCCGCCTCGCCGATCGCGTCATAGCGCTCGGCCAGCGCCGTCCGATGGTTCGGCACGGAGATGTCCGCGGCCGGGTTGTCATAGCGGGGCTGGCTCCACGGGGTCCCCGTCGCCGTGAGATGGCCGGCGACGGCGTCCTCGACCGCCTTCGGCACGGAAAACTCGAAGCTCAGCTGCGGCCCGGTGAACTCCGCGATGTGCTCGAGGTCGCTACTCGGGACGAGGTCGTACTCGATGTCCGCGTCGACGCCGTCCGTCCGCTCGCGGTGGCCGAAGACGAGTCCCGTTTCGCGCGACGGAAGGTCCGTCGGCGGCGATGTCAGTGCGTCGAACGACTGAACGGTTAGCTCGTCGTCGATCAGCGACTCTCGCGTGACGGCGGGCAGTCGTTCGTGCTCGTATATCGGCTCGCCCTCGTATTCCGGGACGAGGTAGGGAAGCCGCGAGCCCTCGTCGCGGGGCAAGCCGTACGCCAATGGCATGTCTGCGAGGTCCTCGATGCCTTCGATGGCCGTGTTCGTGATGTCTGCAAGCAGGTCCTCTGCGGCGACGCGCTGAAAGCGATCGGCGGCCTCGTTGACCGAGAGGGCACTCGAGTGCGAGCCCAGTTCCGAGAGGATGCGGGGGATCATCTCGGGGTCCGGATCCAGAAACTCGTTGTTGGGAACCGTCCGCGAGTGCGAGCTGGCGACGTACAACTGGGGTTCGTCGGTCTCCGTGTCGACGAAGACGTGCAGCACTTCCCAGTCGTGCCAGTGGAAGTTCGTCGTGAACTGATCGAACGCCGAGTAACACCAGAACTGGACGGCGGCGAGCGGCGATTCCTCGTACTCGACGGCGTGATAGAAGACCGTCGGATTCGGCGGGTCCCCCTTGCCGTCCCGTTCGTGGTAGCCGTTGACGGCGTCGAAGCCGGTGACGACCGTCTCGCCGTCCCGATCGCTGGTGTACGGCCGCGGATCCGTCGGAAACCACGGTTCGCGGCTATCGAAGTACAGCGTCGGCGCGAACCGCGTCGCCAGCGCTCGAGCCGTCTCGTCGTCGAGCTGACTCGTCTGACCGTCGGCCTCCCGTTCGAACGCCGAACAGCCGGCGAGGGCAGCGCCGCCGACGCCAGCGAGCGCGCCGAGGACCGTTCGTCGGTCCACGTCGGTCGCCGTCTCGTCGGTCACGGGGGATCACGATCCGTCGCCGAATCGACGCCTGTCACCCGCGCGACCGCTCCTGTCACGGACATACCTCCCCATGAGCGTATCCGCTCAAGAATCCTTCCGTCCGTAGCCGCACCGCTTCGTCCCATCCTCGCCCGGCCGCGGGCCGCCTCACTCGAGGGGAATTTCGATCAGTGCCAACTCATTCGACGGGACGGCTTCCGCAAATGCCGCCTCGATTTCGTCCCATCCCTCGGGCCGATAGGCCTTGATCCCGAAGCTCTCGGCGAACGTCACGAGGTCGGGGTTCGATAGCTCCGTACCGGTGTGTTCACCGCGGTGTTCGTCCTGTTTCTCCGAGATCAGACCGTAGTCATCGTCGTTGAAGACGACGGTCGTGAACCCGCAGTCGAGCCGACTCGCGGTCTCGAGTTCGGCCGCGTTCATCATGAACCCGCCGTCGCCGGTGCCCGCGACGACGTTCGCGTCGACGGCCAGATCCGCCGCGAGCGCGCCCGGCACCGCGATGCCCATGCTCGCCAGCCCGTTCGAGATAACGCAGGTGTTGGGCTCGTAGGTCGGAAACGCCTGGGCGATGGCCATCTTGTGGCTGCCCACGTCCGAGACGAGCACGTCCGAATCGGCCATCGCCTCGCGGAGCAGGGGCAGGGCGTTTCGCACCGTGATCGGGTCGTCCGCGGCCGGTGGCTCCGTCGCGGCCTCGAGCAGCTGATCGTGCAGATCGCCACACCACAGCGAACACGCCTCGTCGGCCAGGCGCTCGTCGATGGCCTCGAGGGCCGCACCCACGTCGGCGACGATCTCCACGTCGGGATTGTAGTGGCGGTAGACCTCCGCGGGCTCGTAATCGACGTGGACGATCGTCTTCTCGAGGTCGGGATTCCAGCCGGCCGGGTCGTGCTCGGCGATGTCGTAGCCGACCGCGACGACGCAGTCCGCTCGCTCGATCGCCCGCGCGGCCTCGTCGGCGGGCCCCGAATCGAGGGTCATCAGCGAGGCCGGTTCGCGGTCGGAGATCGCGCCCTTGCCCATGTACGTCTCGACGATCGGGATCCCGACGCGGTCGACGATGGCGCGGATGTGCTCCGATGCGCGGGTCCGGACCGCGCCGTTGCCCGCCAGCAGGATCGGCCGCTCGGCTTCGGCGAGCAGCCGCGCCGCGCGCTCGGCCGATTCGTCGTCCGGGTCCGGCCGCCGAACCGGATCACGGGTCGAGATCGGCTCGCCGTCGATCTCCGCCGCGGCGACGTCCTCGGGGAACTCGAGGTGGGTCGCGCCCGGCTTCTCGTACTCGGCCAGTTTGAACGCCTTGCGCACCGATTCGGGGACGATCTCGGGCTCGGCGATCTGGGAGTTCCACGCGACGATCGGCTCGAAGATGTCGACCACGTCCAGCGCCTGATGGCTCTCCTTGTGCAGTCGCTCGCGGCCGCCCTGTCCGGTGATCGCGACGACCGGGCTCTTGTCGAGTTGGGCGTCGGCGACGCCGGTCATCAGGTTCGTCGCGCCCGGGCCGAGCGTCGAGCAACAGACGCCCGCCTCGCCGGTCAGGCGGCCGTGTACGTCGGCCATGAACGCCGCGCCCTGTTCGTGGCGCGTCGGGACGAACCGGATCGAGGAGTCCCGCAACGAGAACAGCAGGTCTTCGATCTCCTCGCCCGGAACCCCGAAGACGCGGTCGACGCCTTCGGACTCGAGACAGGTGACGAGCAGGTCGGCTGCCGTTTGCATGGTCCTCCCGTCCACGTCGCCGTCCATTAATTGCCCACCATCTCAACAATATGACTAGTCCACTAATTCCGTATCTCGATTATTGATTCATCACTGCTGAACGCCGCCGTCCCTAGCCGGAACGGCCCGAGTCGGGCGGAGACTACCGGCCGCCCAGGATCCGGTTACAGGACCTGATCCGCTCGAATTCGTAGAATTACGCGCTCGGTTTCGATCGTCGGCTGGTACTCGTCGACATCCTGATACCGCCGGGCGAGTTCGTCGATGTGTTCGCGAGCGCCCTCGGTGGTGAGTTCCTCGACTTCGCCGATCACCGAGAGGAACCGGTAGGGGTCGTCGGGGTCGGTCATGCTGACGCCGACGCTGGGATCGCTCCGGACGTTGCGTTCCTTCTGACGGCCGCGTTCGGTGTTGACCAGGAGGCGGTCGTCGGCTTCGTCATAGTCGATCCACACCGGCGTGACGTGCGGGAGCCCGTCTTCGGTGAGCGTCGCGACGTGTGCGAACGTCTCCTTCTCGAACAGGTCGTGGAAGTCGTCGGGTATCGAGGCCATGTCCATCGCGTCGTTCGCCGGCCCCGTTCTTGGGTGTGATGCCTACAGCCGCTGTGGCCGACCGATCTCGAGGCGTCCGGACCCGATCGCCCGCAGACGAGCGGATTCGGGACTGTGAGCGCCAGAGACCACGCAAGTGTCGGCTGACGGCTTATGCACCTCGATGGCGACTCCCTCCGTATGAGTGATCGACAGCCGTCGACCCGTCGACGAGTGCTGACACTGACAGGCGCAGCGGCCTCGACCGCACTCGTCGCCGGCTGTGGCGGCCCGGGCGGCGGAAACGAGACCGAGGGGGACAACGAGACCGAAGCCGAGGAGGGAACGGGTAACGGACAAGACATAGAGGACGAGCCGGCTGGGGAGAACGAAACGGACGAGACCGGGTTGACCGAGTCCAACGAAACCGAGATGAACGAAACCAACGAAACCGGGATGAACGAGTCTAACGAGACCGGGATGAACGAAACCAACGAGACTGCAATGAACGAGTCTAACGAGACCGGGATGAACGAAAGTAACGCAAGCAACGAGAGCGAATAGCGTCCGCGCTTGTCCCCGGCCTACCGAGCCGCGAGGCGTAACCGTTACCGGCTCCCGACACCTGTCTCGAGTAATGACCGAGGGACTCGAGACCGATGTCGAAGGGACGGACGAGATCGCCGAGCGGCGCAACGAGCTGGCGGCTCGCGTTCGGACCCATGCCGGCGAGATCGCGCGGGAACTCGCCGTCTTGCAGGGCGGCGACTACGGCCAGGAGACGTTCAACACCGACGGCGGAAGTTGGACGCTCAAGTACGAGGCCGGCGACGTGCAGTACCTGCGCTTCGATCCGCAATCGGGTTCGGAAATCTACGTCGTCTCGAGCAAGCAGCCGCCCGAACCGGAGCCCCTCGAGCGGGCGATGGCCGACTACGGGGCGTTCGTCGAGGCCTACAACGAGTACGTCCGCTCGTTCGAGGGCCTGTTCGCGGACGTCTCCGGCGAGTTCCCCGAGGTCGAGTCCACGGCGGAACTCGTCGCCGAACGGGACCGAATCGTCGACCGAATCCGTGACGTGTGCAACGCGATGGCGAGCCAACTCCACCGGTACGACGGCGACTACGGCAGCTACGCGGCGACGGTTTCGGGCACCCGCTGGGTGCTGAAGTGGGAGGGCGACGTCGCCTCCTATCTGCGGGTCGGCGGCTCCGACGGCGTCTATCTGCTCTCTCAATACGGCCCGGCGGCGGCCCCCGAAGTCCGCCGGCTGGCCGACGACGTTCCGGCCTTCGTCGACGCGTTCAACGACCACGTCGAAGACCTCGAGGCGGACCTCGAGACGATCCGGTTCGACGACGTCTAACGGGGAGCCGAGCGGGGAGAGAAGCGGTGACCGGTGGGAGTCCGCGGCAGGTGTTTTCGCTTTCGAGGCGGCCGTATGCGGACATTTCCGTTGTTCGGCGCTCCGTACCGCGAAGAGGGGGAGGGGAGGGGGCGGGCTCGAGGTCGGTCGCGGCCCATCACGCGGTCGATCGCCGCGGGTGCGGGCCGGTTCTCGCGACGACTGTGGAGCGATATACAGCGGTCCTGACCGCTCTATACCCGAACTAGTAGCCGTTTTGTACCGTCTGTCCCTACCGGACGGTGGCGAGGACTTCGCCTGACCGATCATGGATGGCTCTACTGACGGGGACGGGGGCATCGCCCACGAGTACACGGCCGAGACCGACGAGATCGATCCCGCGGGATCGGTTCTGTTCGACGCCATCGTCGTCCGCTACCAGTCCGGCAGCGACCGCTGTACGCTCGTTCCCTGTAACGGGACCACCGAGGAGAAACTAAACGCGTGGCTGACCGCCGATATGGAGACGGTCGTCGACCTCGACGACGCTCGGTGATCGCGCCCGCCTGCCCGCCCGCGACGATACACGAACCCTGCGCGAAGCGAGCGCTCTTCGGCGGCTGTCCTCGAGAGAGAACACGGCCAGAAGTTCAGACGTCGACGTACTGGTCGACCCACTCCTGGCGGCGCTGCAGCGCGCGTCGGCCCTTCGGCGTCAGCGCGTAGTAGTTCGTCCGTCGGTCGAGCTCTCCTTTCTCGACGAGCTCTTTCTCGACGAGCGTGTCGAGATTCGGATACAGACGGCCGTGCGTGACCGGCTGCTCGATGTAGTTATTGATGTCGTCGAGAATCTCCTGCCCCGACGGCCGGTCTTTCCCTGCGATCACGTACAATAGGTCTCGCTGGAAGCCAGTTAGCTGGTCCATGGATCACCCTCTGAATGACGACGTTCACGGTGTTGTGGCTTTGTTATAGAGCTGGTACGTCGCCGCCAAGACCGAGAACGCACCGCGTAGGACCACTACCCGGCAACGCGCTCGAGCGAACGCAGGGGCTTCTCACCGAGACTGACAGTCGTCGCGTGACGCGGTATTTTTGAGCCACACCGCCGTACCGGCCGCTATGCCAACCGATCCACTCGCTTGGGAGACGCGCGAGCGCCGGGTAGCCTACTCCTGTCCGGGTTTCGATGTCGTTAACGAGTCCGTTCGACTGCCCGACGGGACCGAAACCGACTTCGACTACCTCTCGGAACCGGAAAGCGTCTGCATCCTGCCGTTTACGCCCGACGGCGACGTCGTCTGTATCGACGAGTGGCGACAGGCCGTCTCACGGATCAGCCACGGCCTCCCCGTCGGCGGCGTCGAGCCCGCGGACGACGACCTCGAGGCGGCGGCCCGACGGGAACTCGCCGAGGAGACCGGCCACGAGGCCGAGCACTTCGAGCCGCTGACGACCGTCGAGCCGGCCAACGGAATCGCGGACGCTGTCTTGCACTTCTTCGTCGCTCGCGGCTGCCGGCCGACCGCCGAACAGCGACTCGATCACAACGAGAGCATTCGCGTGGAAGAGCGCTCGCTCGCGGCCCTGACCGACGCGGTGGCCGACGGCGAGATCCGCGACGGGCGGACAGTGCTCGCCCTCTCGTACTACCGGCTGTTCGACGAGGGGGACGACTCGGACGAAGCGTAAGGTCGACTCCCTCCCGAATCGCGACGCGATCCGCGTGCCAGTTCCCGGTTCCCGGCACCGATACCGAGCGCTGACGGGGACTCGGGCGGCGTGGAAAAACGGACCCGATGTTCGACGGTCATGTCGAACATCGGGTGTCTCGCGGGTCGTCTCGGTTCGATTAACCGAGTGCGCTACTCGACGGTCAGCCGCCGCTCTCGTTACCGGTTTCGTTCCCGGTCTCGTTCATGCTCTCGTTTGTCGACTCGTTGCCCTGCTGTCCGAGCGTCTCGGTGAGTCCCTCGGCTTCGCCGAGCGTAACGGTATCCGCGTTGCCGTTTTCGACGGTCATCGTGCCGCCGGAGAGCGACGAGATCGTCTCGCCGTCAGCGGCAGTTTCGTTCATCGCACCGTCCATGGCGGTCTCGTTGCCGCCGTCGGTTGCGTTCTCGTCGGTCGCGTTGCTGTCTTCAGTTTCGTTTGTGGCGGTCTCGTTGCTAGCCGTCGCGTTCGCTTGGCTCTCGAGGGTCCCGACGGTCATCGATTCGAACGTGATCTCGTCGAGGGTGAACTCCTCGACGGTGAGGTTCTCGATCTCTTCGGAGCTGGCGTTGTCGGAGTCGCTCTCGTTCACGTCGCCTCCGTCGCCGCCGTCACTGCCGTCGCCGTCACCACCGAACAGTCCGCCGATGAAATCGGAGATCCCCGAGAGGATACCCCCTTCGTCTTCGTCGACGGTGAGGTCCTCGATCGTCAACTGATCGGTGTTCATGGACTCGATCGTCATGTTCTGAATCGTCGCGTTGTCGGCGTCACCGAGGAGCTGGTCGACGCTGCTCGACGATTCGTTGCCGGTTTCGTTCCCGGTCTCGTTGGCGCTCTCGCTCTCGTTGGCTCCCTGCATGCCGCCCGTCTCGAGGTCGTCGATCGAGACGTTCTCGAGGACGAGCGACTCGAGGCCGACGTTCGAAATCGTGACCTCGGTGTCAGCGGATGCGTTGTCCATGGATTCGTTCGCAGTGGACTCGTTATCGGCGGATTCGTTGTCTCCTGACTCGTTGTCACCCGTCTGGTTCAGTTCGCCCTCGAGTTCCCCGCTGTCCTGAATATCCAACTGTCCAGCGGTGAGTTCCTCGATCGTGACGTTCTGGATCGTAACGTTTTCGAGTTCAAGCGTCTGGACCTGTACGTTCTCGAGCGTGGCGCTCGCGTCGCTCATGTCTCCGGCGTCGTCGGTCGCGGCCGTGGTCGCTCCGCCGACGAGGGCGGGACCCCCCGAAAGCGCGACCAGCACCGCGACGAAGGCGACGCCAATTGTTCGCGGTCGTGAAACCATACGCGCCGCAGTACGGCCGTTCCGCGGCTAAAACGGGGAGACTGTTACGGAATTATTGCGGAGAAAACCGCCGTTGTGGACGCGAGGAAAACCGTTCGCGGCCGATCCGCCATCGAGACGCCGCGCCGCGATCGGTGCGTGACCGCCGCGACCGCACGCGGCGAGCCCACCGGTATCGCGGCGTACGACCCGGTGTCGCGATCATTTGCGTCTCGCGGCGAACCGACCCGCTCGTCTCAGCGGCCCGTTACCGCTCTCGAGCGGCGAAAAGCATCTATTTCCGCGCCGAAAGAGAACGCGAGGGCTCGAGGCACGGATTCTCGGTCGGGTGGCAGTCGAGCCGAACCCGCCGGTGCGTCGTGACCTCTCGATCGGAGATAGCCGAAGAAGAGAGACGACGACTCTCGGTGCCGAACGCGTCGGCTCGTCGGTCGCCGACCTGCGACGCGGTCGCTCGAGGCCGCCGCGGCGTGCGCATTATCCGAGTCGGAGCTCCCGCGTCTCGACGGCGTCGCAGGTCGGACAGACGAACTGATAGCGGACCCGTTCGCCCGTCGTGGTCACGCGCCAACTGCCGTCGGTGTCGACGTAGCCACACGCCGGACACCGCAGTTCCGACTCGTCGAACTTCTCCCGCAGTTGCTCGAACGGCGATCGATGTACTGACATGTGTATTCATATGATGTGGTAACATATAACATTCTAGCCTGCCGAGCCGGGGACGACCGGTCTGCCGATCACAACGGTTCTTAGGGAGCCGTCCGTAGGGCAGACTATGGACGATGTCGACACGGAGCGCGGCGACAACGCCGTCGACGACCCCGCGGCGGCCGTCCGCGCACTCGAGTACGTCGTCGATCCGGTCGTGGCGGTCGTCGAGGGGACGATCACGTACGCGAACGAGGCCGCCCGCGACGCGTTCGAACTCGGCGATGCCGACCGCGACGCGGCGACGGCACTCGGCGCGCGCTGGGATCGGCTCGCGGCGGCGATCGACGAAACGACGGTCGGCACCGCCCGGCGCGTCGACTTCGACAGCGATCAAGGGAGCGTGCGCCTCCACCGCGGTGCCAACGGCGCGACGATCACCTTCGACCGCGACGGCTCCGAGAGCCACGCCGACGACGCGACCGGCTCGCCGTCGGGCCCGAGCGACCGGCTGGTCAAAGACCGCGCGATCGAGGAAGCGCCCGTCGGGATCACCATCTCCGATCCCGACCGCGAGGACAACCCGCTGGTGTACGTCAACGAAGCCTACGAGGAGATCACGGGCTACCAGTACGACGACGTCGTCGGTCGGAACTGTCGGTTCTTACAGGGTCCGGACTCCGACGAGGACGCAATCGCCGAGATGGCGGCGGCGATCGACGAGGACAGGCCGATCACCGTCGAACTCACGAACTACCGCAAGGACGGCACCGAGTTCTGGAACGAGGTGACGATCGCCCCCATTCGGGACGACGAGGGCCGCGTGACCAACTACGTCGGCTTCCAGAACGACGTGACCTCGCGCAAGGAGGCCGAACTCGCGCTCGAGCGACGGACCGAGGAACTCGAGTACATCCTCGATCGCGTCGAGGGGCTGATCCAGGACGTCACCGCCGTCGTCGCCGGCTCGACCGACCGCGCCGCCCTCGAGCGCGAGGTCTGTGAACGGATCGCCGCGGAGGACGCCTACGACGGCGCGTGGATCGGCGAGCGCAACCCCGCGACCGACACGATCGAAATCCGCTCGAGCGTCGGTGACGGCCCGGAGCGCGACCGACTCGAGGCCGGCATCGACCACCCCGCCGCCGAGACGGTCGCGACCGACGAGCCCGCCGTCGACACCGTCGACGGAACGACCCGCGTCGCGTTGCCGCTCTCGTACAACGGTATCGAGTACGGCGTCTTGACGGTTCGGGCAGATCGGGACCACGCCGCCGACGACCGCGAAACCGTGATCCTCTCCGCGCTCGCCCGCGCGGTCGCAAGCGGCATCAACGCCCGCGAAACGAGCCGCGTGCTCGCGACCGACGCCGTCGTCGCCGTCGAACTCGAACTGACCGACCGCGACCTCGCACCCGTGGCGCTCTCCGCCGCGGCGGACTGCCGACTCGAGTACCGGCGCTCGGTCCATCGATCCGACGACGAGACGGCGTCGCTGTTTACCGTCGACGGCGCGAGCGCGGACGAGATCGCCGCCGCTGCCGCCGACCTGCCCGACGTTGACTGCCGGATCATCGTCGAGCGCGACGAGGGCTGTCTCGTCGAACTGACGAGCGCGACCGACCTCGTCGGCTGGCTTTCCGGACGCGGTGCCCGCACGCGAACGATCGAGAGCGAGAGCGGTCGCGCCCGCGTCACCGTCGAGATTCCCCGCTCGGCGAGCGTCCGGTCGGTCGTCGAGGCCGTCGAGGACCGCTACGAGGGAACCGACGTCATCTCCTTCCAACAGCGCGAGCGAGAGGACCAAACCCGCCAGGAGTTCGCCGCCCGGCTCGAGGAATCGCTGACCGACCGGCAGTTCGGCGCGCTCCAGCGGGCCTACCTCGGCGGCTACTTCGAGTGGCCCCGACCGACGACCGGCGAGGAACTCGCCCAGTCGATGGGCGTCTCGCGGCCGACCTTCCACGAGCACCTGCGGACGGCCGAGGCGAAACTGTGTCAGGCCTTCTTCGGCGACGCGTAGCCGCCGTTTTCGGTGACACTCACGGGGCGAGACCTGTAGCCGCGGCTTAGCCGCGCGGACGGTCGCCGAGATTTATGTGGGTCGTCGTGGGACCCGTTCCTATGCTTCCGTTCGCAGCTCCGCTTCAGACCGGCGGTGGGTTCCTGTACTGGGCGATCATTTTCTTCGTCCTCGCGATCGTCGCCGCCGCCGTCGGCGCTCGCGGCGTCGCCGGTATCTCGATGGAGATCGCACGGATCTTCGTGTTGATCTTCATCATTCTCGCGGTGGTCGCACTGCTGTTGTAGCCGGAGACCTCCCCGCCGGCGTCGCGCCGTCGAGTCGAACCTTCCGAATCGCGTTCAGCGGTCCGTTCGCCTCGAGTTCCCACGCCATCGTCGAACAGTGTGGTCGCTGACGGTTACGTTTCCGCAGTTCTTGCCACCGGCTCCGATTGTTCGTCTCGAGTCACCGTCGCTCCCCTCGAGCGATACGCAGAGCGATTGGTTTGCGTCCCGGATAACCGGTTTCGGTTACGAGAGGCTGAGAACGACTAACATGCTGGAGGTCGTATACAAGAACGAACGGTTACCATGACTGAACTCGGCGGATTTCAAGACAGGGTCGCGCGCATCGATCTCTCGGACGGGGAGGTCGCGTACGAGTCGATCGACGACGAGGACGCAAAGCAGTATATCGGTGCGCGGGGACTCGGGGTAAAGTACGTTTTCGAACAGGGGCCGGATGTCGATCCGCTCGGACCCGACAACCTGCTCGCGTTCATGAACGGGCCGCTGTCGGGCACCCAGGTAACGATGAGCGGCCGGATCGCCATCTGTACGAAGTCGCCGCTGACCGGCACCGTCACCGACAGCCACCACGGCGGCTGGTCGGGCGCGCGACTCAAGTGGTCCGGCTTCGACGGACTGCTGTTCGAGGGGGAGGCCGACGACCCGGTCTACGCCGTCGTTGAGGACGGCGAGGTCGAACTCCGGGACGCCGCTCACCTCTGGGGAGACGGGTTCCACGATACGCGCGACGCGATCGAGGAGGAAGTCGAAGGGTCCTACGGCAAAAATCTCTCGATCATGGGGATCGGCCCCGCCGGCGAGAACGAGGTCAAGTTCGCCTCCATCATGAACGAGGACGACCGTGCCTCCGGCCGCGGCGGCACCGGCTGTGTGATGGGGTCGAAGAACCTCAAGGCCGTCGTCGTCAAATCCACGACGAAGATGCCCAAGCCGGCCGATCAGGAGACCTTCAAGGAGGGCCACCAGCAGGCGATGCAGGCCATCACCGAGTCGGAGGTCACCGCGCCCAACGAGGGCGGCCTCTCGATGTACGGCACCAACGTCCTGATGAACATCGGCGAGGAGATGGACGGCCTCCCGACCAAGAACGGCAAGTACACCTCGACCAAGAGCATGCGCGAGGCCGAAGGGGCCGACATCGACGCCGAGCGCGTCTCCGGCGAGAACGTCCGCGAGAACATCCTCGTCGACGAGCCGACCTGTCACTCCTGTCCCGTCGCCTGCAAGAAGGAAGTCGAGGTCGACGTGATGCACAAGGGCGAGGAGATGAACGTCCGCACGGAGTCCTACGAGTACGAGTCGGCCTACGCGCTCGGCCCCAACTCCGGGCACACCGACCGCGACAAGATCGCGCTCATGCTCGAGCGCTGTAACGACATGGGCGTCGACACCATCGACGCGGGCAACATGATGGCGATGGCCATGGAGATGACCGAGCAGGGCAAACTCGAGGGCGTCGGCGAACTTGAGTGGGGCGACGCCGAGACGATGGTCGACATGATCGATCGGATGGCCCACCGCGAGGACGACCTCGCGGATCTGCTGGCCGAGGGGCCGCGCCGCGTCGCCGACCGCAAGGAGGCCCACGAGAACTCGCTTGCGGTCAAGGGCCAGACGATCGCGGCCTATGACCCGCGCTGTCTGAAGGGCATGGGCATCGGCTACGCCACCTCGAACCGCGGGGCCTGCCACCTGCGGGGCTACACCCCCGCCGCCGAAATCCTGGGCGTTCCCGAGAAGGTCGACCCCTACGAGTACGAGGGCAAAGGCGAACTTACCGCCCAGTTCCAGGATCTGCACGCCATCAGCGACTCCTTCGACATCTGCAAGTTCAACGCCTTCGCCGAAGGCATCGAGGAGTACGTCCTGCAGTACAACGGCATGACCGGCCGCGACGTCACCGAGGACGAACTCCTCGAGGCCGGCGAGCGGATCTACAACCTCGAACGGTACTACAACAACCTCAACGGCTTCGACGGCGCGGACGACTCGCTCCCGGAGCGCTTCCTCGAGGACGGCATCCCCGGTCAGGGTGCAAGCGAGGGCGAGTACTGCGAACTCGAGGAGATGAAAGAAGAATACTACGACCACCGCGGCTGGGTCGACGGCGTCGTCCCCGACGAGAAACTCGACGAACTCGGGATCGACCTCGGCCCCGGGACCGGCGTCAGCAGCGGCGGCGGCGCGGCGGTCTCGAGCGACGACTGATCGAACCGGTCGCTCGCGGTTCCGAATCGGCGTTTTTTCTGCGAAGACAGTGGTCGCGTAGCCAGACAACTGTCGGCGAAAAGCGATCGAGACTAACTGAGACGGGAACGGGAGACGGATCCACTACGGGGTCGCTCGAGCCGGTTCGGTGACCCGACTCGGCCGTGCGATGACGCCCGATCAGTCATCGGCGACCGCAGGCGTCGACGAGTAGCCGGAGCCCGAGTCGGTCTCGGGCGTCGTCATCTCGATTTCGATCCCCTCGTCGGCGACGGAGACGAGCACGTCGTCGAAGCTCTTGCGGTACTCGGTTGCGTGCTTGCCCGAGGTGTTGATTCGGACCTGTTCGTCGACCAGCTCGGCCTCGGTCAGCATCTCGACTTTCCGGTAGGCCGTCGACATCGGGATGTCGCACTTCTCGGAGACCTCCGTCGCGGTCAGCGACTCCTCGGCCGTCGCCTCGAGAATCGCGCGGCAGGCGTCGTCGTCGAGCGCGGCGAGAACCGCCTGCGGGTCGATCGGATCGTCGTTCTGCCAACCTCGGTTTCGGGCGTCAGAGTTCGTAGCGGACATCTGTTACACCTTCTAGTACCGACCGAGCCCCCTCCAAATGAGTCCCAATAAATACAGGGCTCTTTACATGGGGTGGGAAAACAATCGGGACGATTCGGCCTCGAGTCGGTTCGCTCGCGGAGGATGACGCGACTGAGGTGGCCGCGGTGGTCGCGGTGGCCCATTGGAAGGGACACCCCCGCTATCCGAGAGTCGGCGCGTTCCCGGCCCGTAGACGCAGGGTTTAGGGTGGACGGCTCCACAAGGGTGGATATGGCTTCGGGGATTCGCGCGGAGGTGAAGATCGACGACCCGTCCGACTGCGTCGTCGCACAGGCCTCGGCGGAGGCGGGCGGCCGGGTCCTCTCGGTCTCGAAGAGCACCAGCCCGTCCGCGCCCGAGCGCGTGACCGAGGAGTTCATGCTCGAGGCCGAGCGCTATCCCGACGCGTTCGATGTCGGCGCGGACCTCTCGGCGATCTTCTCCTACGGTTCGAGTGCCGTCTATCGGTTCGAGCGCGAACTCGGCTGTGGCTGTCCCTGCGAGTGCATCGAGGAACACGACTGTCCGGTGGTCGACGTCCGCACGCAGGGCGCATCGCTGTACCTGACCTTCCACGCGCCGGATATGCACGGGCTGCAGGCGGTCATCGGCGAGTTACGCGACCGCTACGCGAACCTCGACGTCCAGCGGCTGCTCCAGTCCCAGCAAGACCACGACGAGCGCAACCTCGTCTTCGTCGACCGGAGCACGCTCACTGCGCGCCAGCGAGAGGTCTTGGAAACGGCCCACCGGATGGGCTACTTCGAACACCCCAAGCAGGCCAACGCCGGCGAGGTCGCCGACGAACTCGACATCACCGGGACGACGTTCACCGAACACCTCGCGGCGGCCCAGACGAAGCTGCTGGACGCCATCTTGGACCACGAGTGATCGCTCGCTCGAGGGCGGCCGCTGACTCGAGGCACATGAACGTGTCGGGACCTACAGGCCGACGGCATCGAACCGCAACCCTATATATACTGGCCGGACAGCTAGACGGTAGACAACCGACGCTTCACACGACTCACCCCTGATATGAGCAGATACGAGTTCACGTGCCCGGAGTGCGGGCAGGAGATCGAAGTCAACGAATCGATGCGCGAGGCCACGCTCACGCACGGCTGTCCGGTCTGTGGAGCGTCGGTCACCTCCGCGGCGTTCGTGACGGAACAGCAGACGAACTAGCGCCGATCGCCGTCGATTCCGTTCGTCGCTCGAGCGCTACTCCTCCCGATCGACTTCGGTCCGCCGCCCGTTGAGCGTCGACGGCACGAGCCGGTAGAGTTCGATGTTCAGCGCGTCTTTTCCCTCGGCCCAGATTTCGAACAGCGGCCGCTTCGCATCCCCGTACTGGGCGATTTCGTCCGGCGTCAGCGCCGACGGCTCGATGCTCTCGAGGTCTCCCGTGGCGATGACGCTCCGGTAGGTCGAGCCGGCTTCGTCGTAGACGACGAGTCGCGCTTCGGGTTCCGACTCGAGGAACTGGCGCTTCTCGCTCTCGGGCGTCGATACCATCCGCATGTAGAACTCGCGGTTCTCGTCGTCGTAGCCGTACGAAATCGGGATCGCATAGGGTTCGTCCGTGCGCGCGAGCGACAACACCCCCGTCTCGTGACGGCTGAGGAAGTCGTCGATCTCGGCGTCCGTCATCTCGGTTTCCTGGTCGATGGCCATCGTCTCAGTGGTTTGCCAAAGGTGAAACGTGATCTTTATAGTTGCCATCGACCGCGAGACCCGTCGCCGGCACGTCGCGGCGTCCGACCGGCGTGTCGCACCCGGGCGTCGATGCGCGAGGACGGGAAGACGAACGTGCCCGTCACTCCCGCGACTCGAGATCGGTCCCGTCGGCGCTCCCGGCGGACGCTTCGTCGCGACTAGTGATCGAGTCGCCGCTACTATCGCCCGATTCCTCGCCGTCGCCCGTTCCGATGACGACCGGCTCTCGGATCTCGAGTGCCGTCTCGAACTCGTCTTCGCGGTCCGTCCGCCGTCCGATTTTGACCAGTTGCTCCTCGTGTGCGCGGCGGATCGCCGACAGCTCGCGGTCCGTGACGTCGAGTTCCTCGCCGAGGTCCTCCCAGTGGCCCCAGTCGACGAGGAACGCCTCGAGGTCGTCGTCCGCGTAGAGCCGTTCGTACTCGCGGCGGTATCGCTCTAGATCCGGTCCCAGTACTGCCTGTGCGCGCTCGATGAGGTCGGGGAGTCGGGTCGGCGGCACGCTCGCCTTCGCGGCGGTAAGCACGAGTACCTGCCCCTCGATCGGGTTCCCCGCCATCAGCCACCCGCGCGCATCGCCTTCTGTGCGAACCGTTCGACCAGCGGCTCGAGGGTGTCGTCGTCGCCCTCGAAGACGATCGTTATTTCGGTCAGTTTCAACGAGGGGCCGATGCCGACCTGTTCCGAGGAGAACGTCGCCGTCCAATCCTCGCCCTCGACGGTGTCGGCTGCGACTTGCTCGCCCCCCAGATTCGTCAGGTAGCGGATCACAAGCCGCTCGGAGATGCCGCGAAAGGAGCGCTCGATACGCGTAGCCATACCCGTGATTCGACGCCCGAACGGATAAATTCGCGTTCAGCGGTAACGAGGACCGATCGGCCGCCTAGACGATTGCCCGGAACAACACCACGGCCCCGACGCCGCTACAGAGCGACAGCAGGATGCTCTCGGTTCGCCACATGACCAGCAAGACGACGCCGGCCGCACTCCATTCGGCTGGCCCGCCGGCAGCCAGTTCCGGCCCGAGGATCGCAATCACGATCGCCCCCGGCAGAACCGAGAGTCCGGCCTCGAGTCGCTCGCTCACCTCGATCCGGCGCAGGACCCAGAGTCCGCCGACTTTCGTGAGCGCGGTCACGAGCGCCATGGCGACGATGACGCCGACCACAAGCGGGTCGAGTGCGAGGGTACCCTCACCGATCATGGCGGATCACCTCGACGGCGGCGGCCGCGAACCCGCCGAGCAGGATGTACCACCGGCCCGGAACGAGTTCCGCGGCCGCGACCGCGGTCGCGAGCGCGACGAGCCACGGCACCAGCGTCGACCGGCCCTCCCAGAGTTCGGCCGCGAGCGCGACGAACACCGCCGCGAGGACGAAATCGATGCCGTAGCGGGCCGGATCGCCGATCACGCCGCCGGCGGTCGCGCCCACGATCGTCGACGCGACCCAGAAAACCCACATCGCGATGCCGGTCCCCAGCAGGAACGCGCCCCGTCCGCTGCCGGATTTCAGTTCGCGCATCGTCAGCGCCCAGTTCTCGTCGGCCATCAGGAGCAGACTGCCGTAGCCCCGGCTCGGCGAGAGCCGCTCGAGCCACGGGCCCAGCGCGGCCCCCATCAGCGAGTAGCGCAGGTTAATCGCGAGCGTCGTGAGGACGACGGTCGCGACCGGGATCGGCTCCGCCCAGAGTTCGACGGCGACGATCTGGGCGGCACCGGCGAGGACGGTTGCACTCATCAGCGCCGCCTCGGCGACGCTCAGCCCGGCTTGGCGAGCGAGCATGCCGAAGGCGATGCCGTAGCCGCCGACGCCGATCGCGACCGGGAGACAGGTGAGAAAGCCGGCGCGGACTCCCTCGCGACTGAACGTGACCGATTCGCCGTCGGAGGAACGGGTCTCCTCGACCGGGCCGTCCGTCGGCCGGTCGGCGGAGTCGCCGGGGTCGTGGTCGGCGTCGCTGCCGTCGAATCCCGTCACGTTCGTCTCGAGTCGAACGACGCATAAATGGTTCTCGAAACCGCCCGCAGACGAGGGGGTTCGGCTCGATTCGATCGCATCCCGGCCCCGATCACACGCCGTAGTACAGCAGCGCGACCGCGATGACGCCCGCGGCCAGTCCGTACAACGGGCCGCTGGTGACCGCCAGCGCGACCGCGAGCAACGCGAAGACGATGCTGCAGAACAGACACAGCTGCTGGATCACGGTTCGGTCTTCGTTCCGACCGACGACCCAGTCGATCGCGGCTTCGAACGGGAGCAAAAGGAGATCGTCGAGCATAGATCAGGCATCGTTCCTGTCTGTAAAAAATATAGTGGTCGCATCTCTCGTCGAACCGTATCCGAACCCGCCAGTCCGCTATCCGCCCGCGACCGGTGGGAACACCGACACCACGTCACCCTCTGCCAGCGTCGTGTCGACGCCCTCCATGTGGACCACGTTGCGGCCGTTTTTCAAGACGCTCAACTGGGGGCGGATCGTTCCGTCCTCGACTAACTGCCCCTCGAGGCCGTCGTACTCGGCCTCGAGTGCGGTGAGTACGTCGCCGACGGTCGCACCGTCGTCGACCGTTCGCGTCCGCTCTTTCTCCCCGACGGCCTCCCGGAAGGTGGCGAAGAACCGGAGGTCGATGTCCATACGTCACAATCGGGTTCGGACGACATAAGTCCGGGCGGTTGTCGGTTTCGCGGCCTCGATCTCGAGTGCGGGGCGGTTCTCAGTCCGCCGACGCCGTCGGGGGCGACGCGTACGAGACCGAGTCGACGCCCGCATCCTCGAGTGCCTCGTCGATCGCGCTCGCGCCGAGTTCGGTCGCCTCGTCGGCGTCGGCGGCCTCGACGACCACCGTCGCGGAAAATTCGACCGAGATGGTGTACGGATCGAACGGCCCGTTCGGATGCTCGTACACGTCCGCCTCGGCGATTTCCCAGTCCGTGATCGGTCCCTCGGCTGCGAGGGACTCGAAGGTTGCCGCGAGTTCCGTCGTCGCTTCGTCGCAGGCGGTCGTGTCGGACCCACCCTGAAGGGTGACGAGCGTCGTCCCGGCACGGGATACAGCGAACTCCATGCACACCCTATTCAGCCCCGGCAGTTGAACGCTTGGGATGGGATCACGAACGCACTCGCTCCTCGATCCAGAACGGGACGCCGTGTGCCGACAGCAGCGACCGCATCCGCTCGACGCCGCCGGCGATATCCCACCCCTCCTGCGTGTAGTGTTTGTACGGATGGCGCAGCCACGAGTACTCGCGGTGGGCGAACACCTCGACGGCCCCCTCACCGGTCCGAAACAGCGTGACGTGGAGTTGCCACGTCGCCAGCGGCGACTTCCGACGGACCCAACTGCCCGCCGAGAGTCGCCCGTCGTCGTGGACCTTCAGCGACGCGATGGGTTCGGACTCGAACGCCAGCGTCTCGAGCGTCGATCGCACCGCCTCGAGTCCGCGCTTGACCGTCCCGACGTACTCCGCCGGGTGTTGGCGACAGATCGCGTAGCCACCGAGCGGTTCCTTGATTCGGTGCAGCGCCGGGAGGATGCGACGGCGCACGCGCGTCGTCAGGTCGACCGCGCCGGCCTCATCCGACCCGGGCCCGTCGGTCGTCGTTGCCACACGTCATTCTCTCGAGTGCGAGTACAAAACTATTTCTATGCCATACATTTCAAATTACTACTGCAGATACGAACGATGTCGATAAGAGGCAGCAGTTCGGGGATATAGGGCTATTTAGAATTGAGTCTTTTCTGATACCGGTGTCGGAACCGACCGAATGGGAAGGCGATGACCGCTACAGATCCTGCAATCGAATCCCGTCCTCGACCAACCGCGCGTTCCGCTCCCGATCGAGGTGTTCGCCTAACTCGTCGTGTTCGTGGAGTTGAGCGATCACGTCGGCGTACAGCGTTCGCCACGCGATCGCGTAGATCGGGGACTGGCCCCACGCTCGCAGTTCGGGGACGAACGCGTCGTAGGTCTCGTAGCGCTCCTCGAACCGGTCGATCGCCTCGAGCACCTGCCCCGCGGCCTCGCGCTCGTCGTCTGCCTCCTCGAGGATCCGATTGAACTGTGTCTCCCAGCCCGCGACGGCCTTTTGCATATCCGCCGCCACGGTTTCGTCGTCTGCCGGCAGTCGGTCGAGTATCGGTTCCGGAACGCCGAGGGAAATGTCCTCCATACGACCCGGTATGCGATGGACTGGCAAGAAAATTCCCGTTCGGGAATCAAGGCTGCTGACGTGATTTTCGTCTTTCCGCATTCCGTCTCTCCGCACGACGAACCGCACAGTGGCGCGCGCCGGAGAGCGACGAGCGAACAGCGAGTCGCGATCCGACGTCGTGCGAGGGTTGAGGACCGCAGCGACCGGCGGGAGCGAGGACCGCAATCGGCTGGGGAGGGTGTGGCTCTCCGCTGCCGGAGCTATTCCAACCGCTTCGGTCCGCGAGAGCCGGTCTCAGGGCCACGTCGCGAGCATGATCTCGTCGACGAACTCGCCATCGAGACAGTACTGGCCCTCGTGTTCGCCCTCGCGCTGCCAGCCGTTGTCCTCGAGGAACTCGATCGCGGCCTCGTTGGTCACCGGCACGTTCTGGTAGACTTTCTGGTATCCCGCACCAGCAGCCCACTCGAGGCCGTACTCGAGCAGCGTCGAGCCGACGCCCTGCCGCCGGAACGCGGGCTCGACGCCGACAGTCACCTCGGCAGTGTGACGGAGCGACGGCAGTTCGGGCGCGTCGAGATGCAGCCAGCCGACGATTTCCCCGTCCTCGTCCCCGCCGGTTCCGGACGCATTGGCTTCCGCGTCGCTTTCGGCGGCCTCGCTCCCATTGCTTTCCTCGGTAGCCTCGTCTCCCCGCTCCTCCTCGAACTCCGCGACGAAACAGACCCGCGAGCGTTCCTCGTTCGCTCGGACCAAAACTGATTCGCGCTCGAGTTCCGTCGCGACGTTCTCGGCGACGACGTACGTGCCGTCCGCGGCGACCGTCCGCATTGTCTCGACGACACCCGCTCGGTCCTCCTCGTACGCCGGCCGAATGGTGACCACCCCATCCTCGCACTCGAGACCGGTCGTCGTCGCCTCGAGTGCCACCCGAAACTTCCCGTCGACTTCCGTCAGGTAGCCCTCGGCCTGCAGCGCCTCGAGACTGGATCGGAGTTCGTCCGGCGCCGGCGCGACCGTTTCGGTGTAGGTCCCCGAGCGGGCGGGTTTCGAGTGGGCCCGGCCGTCGTCGATCTCGATCGATCGCGCCAACTCGGCCGGCGTGACCGCACCGTTACGCTCGACGTACTCGTAGACGCGACGCTGCACGTCGTCCTCGAGCGATCCCGGTGGATACATGCTCATACCGAAATCCCACCGACTGCCGGCATTAGTATGCGATCCGTATCGACCGCCGTTGCCGACCGGCTACGGCGAAGCCTCCGATTGCCTGCGGTCCCGAACCGTTTCGAATCGCGCTGAGGCCCGTCGTGTCGGTCCAATCGCGGATTAGCGCCCGTGGCCTGGTTAGTCGAAGCGATGTCGGCACGCGAGAGATTTTGGTATAGCAAAATACGATTTACCACCGCCGCGGGGTGTCGAGTTCCTCGGATTCTCGAGTCGAACCCGTGAAACTGACGCTGAAACACTGGCGCAGGCCACCAGCGGATTGTCTCGATCGATCGGACCGCGGTCGCCCTCGCTTCTCGATGCATCTCTCCGCACGATTCCCACTCGTCGACGTGGGTGTGACTCGAGTCGATACTCGAGCGGTACGACGGCGTGGTTTATAATCTCAACTGTCGCCGAAATCGGTCTCTCGAGATGGACGACTCGCCGGAATTCGGACGGATTGCGACCGAACCTCGAGAGCGAACGATTTTGACTGCTGGGTCGCTCTTCTGTCGCTGTTTGTCCGCCGGCTGGCGATGTTCCGATCCGGCTCGGTTCTCCCACGTGCGGTAGTAAACACGTGTTTCTCACTCGTAACCCCCGAGTGAGACATCGACATTCGGGATCCACTCGAGTCGACTCGAGTCTTGCGTACGGAAGCGATCGAAGCGGTCCATCAGTAACGGAAAGCGGTACTCTCCCGGCTACCAGCGATCACGATTCGGGCTCGTTCGGAGCCAGTCGCCGCGGCACCGACAGTGAACGCGCGAGGTCCGGTGGGTCTCGAGACCGGAATCGTGTCCAGTCGGAGATTCTGTTCTAGATCGGCTTGCCGATTCACACTTCGCGCGAGCCGGACTCGACGACAGCCGGTTCGGTCGCAAACAGATGGCGGTATCACTGCCGTCGCGAAACCGCCGGTTCGCTCGAGCGAGACCGAACGGCTTTCGAATCGGCCGACTACAGGACGGTGGTCGAATCGGCTGGGGACACTCGAGAGAGCGTTTTGCTTCCAGTTTCCGAAAATCCGAGAGCGTCCACCTGTTGAGCGCCGTTCGTCCCGTTCGAGATTGCTGTCGTTGTCCGCCGAAACGGCCTCGGGTCCACTCGATAAATCACATACTGCGATATCGAATCGGGTGGGTTTCGGAAGTATCGGAACCGGCCCGGCGTCGTTTATTACCGTTGAGAACGAATCGGTCCGGTGTGATCGCCGACGCCGCGTCGGGTGACGCCCGCGTCGGAATCGGTATCCTCCGGTCGGCCGCTCGCCGGGCGGAACGACAGGGGTGGCATCGATTACGGACGACGTGCTCGAAGCGGCGATTCCGGACGCCCGGACGGCGATCCGCCAGAAGACTGTAGAGGGCCTGATCGAACACAGCGGGTGCTGTACGACGTGATCGACGAGGCCGGCGAGATCGAGCCCGGGGACCTCTACGCGGAGTACGAACGCTGCGTCGAGGAACCGAACGCTGCGCAACTACCTGACGAAGATGGTCCACTACGACCTGATCGAGGCCGTCGGGGAGCGTCGGGGACGGACCTACCGACTCATCGACGGTCCCGGCGGGGACGACGGCGAGTAGCGACGTCACCCGGTCGATCTCCGACGGGCCGTAAGAGCCACTTCGCCGGTGTCCAATAGTGGTGTATGAGCCGATCTTCGGCGCTGCCGGCTGACACCCGCCTCGGCCGGACCGCACTTCGCGTCGCCGATCTCGCTGCGACGATCGAGTTCTATCGCGATATCGTCGGCCTCCGCGTACTGGACCGCGACGAAACCCGGGCGACGCTCGGCGTCGACGACGCGCCGCTGCTCGAGGTACTCGCAGCCTCGACCGCCGAGCCCGAGCCACGAGATGCACAGCGTGCGGGACTCTACCACAACGCGTTCCGCGTCCCATCGCGTGCAGGCCTCGGGGCCGCACTCGAGCGAATTCGAGACCGCTGGACCCTCGACGGAGCCTCCGACCACGGGGTCAGCGAGGCGCTTTACTGCACCGATCCGGCGGGTAACGGCGTCGAGATCTACCGCGATCGGCCGCGGGAGGCGTGGCCGCGGACCGACGACGGGACGATCCGAGCGGCCGGCGGCCCGCTGGATCTCGACGCGGTCGCAGCGGCGGCGGACGACGCGGACGCGACGGACTCCCGATCGGCACCCGGCGGGACGACCCTCGGTCACATCCATCTCGAGGTGTCCTCGCTCAAGGACGCGGAGACGTTCTACGTCGACCTGGTGGGGTTCGACGTGTCGATGTCGTTCGCGCCCGGTGCGCGCTTTGTCTCGGCGGGCGGCTACCACCACCACGTCGGGCTGAACACCTGGAATCGGCGGTCGGACGCGGCGGACGCGGCCGGTGGACTGGGGCTGGCGTGGTTCGAGGTCCTCGTTCCGGACGCGGACGCACTCGAGACGGTTCGGGCGCGACTCGCCGACGGCGGCGCGGCGATCACCGAGATCGAGGACGGCATCGAGGTGGACGATCCGGACGGGATTGCGATTCGGGTTCGGTTCCCAGGGGAGCACTAGCCGCGCCGGAACCGGGAATCGGCGACGCCGACCCGTTCGAGTCAGGTGGGAAGTCGTTCACGCCGAGATGACTGTAATTTCGACTCGAGCGTCTCTCTCGCGTGTGATTTGAGCGCTAGGTTTACACCGTTCGCCGGTCTTTTTCGGGGTAATATGGCTGCCGCTGATTCGTCAGCAGATTCTCTCCGTTCGCGGCTCCGTCACCGGGAGGCCGTCGCGGACCTCGGCCGGCGGGCCCTCGAGTCACCCGATCTCGACGGGACGCTCGCCGACACGGCTGCGGTCGTCGCGGAGACGCTCGAGATCGACGCCTGTTCCGTCCTCGAACTGCGGCCGGACGGCGACACGGCAGTGCTGCGCGCGGGGGTCGGCTGGGAGCGAGGAGCCGTCGGCTCGACGGCGGTATCGACCGCGCCCGAATCGTGGGCCGGCCCACCGCTCGAGGAGCCGAAGTCGGTCGTTACGGCCGCTGGACGCGGCGATGCGGAGGCCGAACCTACCCCGCTCGCGGACGCCGAGTGTGTCCGGCGACTCGGTGTCACGATCGGCGACGCGACGGAGCCGTGGGGCGTGCTGGTCGGCCATTCGGTGGCGGCCCGCGAGTTCGGCGATCACGAGGCCGACTTCCTCGCGGATATCGCGGCCCTCCTCGAGTCCGCGATCGAAAACGAGCGGGACCACCGGGAGGACCCCCCGACCGACGCGGTCGCGGACGGTATCCTCGAGACGAGTCCGACGGGGATCACCGTCGTCGGTGCCGACGGCAACGTCGAGTTCGCCAACGAGCGCGCCGCGGAAATACTCGGCCGAACGCGGGCCGAGATCACCGCGCTCTCGGACGACGATCCGTGCTGGGATCCTCGAGACGAATCGGGGACCCGGATTCCGCCGGCCGAGCTGCCGTTCGAACGAGTCCTCGAGCGCGGGGAGGACGTGCTCGACCTCGAGGTGAACGTCCGGCGGCCGGACGGCGGGCGCGTCTGGCTCTCGGTCAACGGCTCGCCGCGGCGGACCGCAGACGGCGAGGTGACGAGCGCCGTCTTCGCCGTCGAGGACGTTACCGACCGCAAACGGCTCGAGACGGAATCCGAGGCGGCGTTCGACCGAATCACGGACGCGTTCTTCGGGCTCGATATGGACTGGACGATGACATACGTCAACGAGCGCGCGCGGGAACTGATCGACCCCGACGACGAGGGACTGCTCGGCGAGACCCTCTGGGAGGCGTTTCCGGAGGCGGTCGATTCGGCGTTCGAAACGGAGTACCGTCGAGCAATGGAGACCCAGGAACCGACGCAGTTCGAGGCGTATTTCCCGCCCCTCGAGACGTGGTTCGAGGTCCACGCGTATCCCACGGAGACGGGGCTGTCGGTCTACTTCCGGGACGTCTCCGGGCGGAAAGCGACCGAGCGGGAACTGGCGGAGACGAACCGCACCTTGCAGCGGCTCTATGCCATCACCGCCGACGGGGAGCGGACGTTCAACGAGAGGGTGGACGACCTGCTTGCGCTCGGCCGCGAGCGGCTCGGGCTCGAGGGCGGCTTTTTAGCGCGGATCGACAAGGCAAACGACCGCTTCGAAGTGACCCACGCCAGCGGCGGGACCGACGGACTCCGGGCAGGGACGGTGTCGTCGCTGTCGACCGCCTACTGCGGGCGGACCATCGAATCGGACGACCTGCTCGCGTTTACCGACTCGCCGCTCGAGCATGGGATCGACGAGGACGCCTACGACGAGTGGGGCCTCGATTCCTATCTCGGCGGCCGAATCCTCGTCGACGGCGACCTCTACGGGACGCTCTGCTTCGAAGACGAGTCGGCCCGCTCGAGGCCGTTCACGCCGGCGGAGCGGTCGTTCGTCGAACTCGCGACCCAGTGGATCAGCAACGAACTCGAGCGCCAGGCCTACCAGCGTGACTTGGCGGAGAGCGAGCACCGGTATCGGACCCTCGTCGAGCACTTCCCGAACGGAATCGTCGCGCTGTTCGACGAGGACTTGGAGTACACGCTGGCCGGCGGCGAAATACTCGCGGAGATGGACATCTCCGTGTCCGAGTTCGTCGGGCAGACGGTTCAGGAACGCTACGAGGGCGAAACGCGCGAAACGTTCGAAACGAACTTTCGGGCGGCTCTCGAGGGCGAGCATCGGTCGTTCGAGTTCAGTCTGCACGGCCGCGAGTGGTCGGCCCACGCGGTGCCGATCGAGGACGAGGGCGACGAGGTGTTCGCCGGGATGGTCATGGTCCAAGACGTCACCGAGGCCAAGGCGAAACAGCGCCAACTGCGCGAGCGCGAATCCCGCCTCGAGCGCTTCAAGCAGTACACCGACGACGTGCTCGACGCGATCGACGACGTGTTCTACGTCCTCGACGAGACCGGTGATCTCACGCGGTGGAACGAGACGCTCACCGAGGTCACGGGGTACACGGACGAAGAAATCGCGTCGATGCACTCCCTCGAGTTCTTCGGCGACGAGGACGCGACCGATATCACGGCCGCGATCGGGGAGGCCTTCGAAACCGGCCACACGCGCGTCGAAGCGACGATCCAGACCAAAGACGGCACGGAAGTCCCCTACGAGTTCGTCGCCTCGGCGCTCGAGAACCTGGACGGCGAGCCGGTCGTCACCGGCATCGGACGGGACGTGACCGCCCAGCGGGAGTACGAGCGCACGCTCGAGGGAGTGGTCGACGACCTCGAGGAGTCCAACCGACGGCTCGAGCAGTTCGCCTACGCCGCCTCCCATGACCTCCAAGAGCCGTTGCGGATGGTCTCGAGTTACCTGACGCTGGTCGAGCGCCGGTACGCCGACGAACTCGACGCGGACGGCGAGGAGTTCATCGAGTACGCCGTCGACGGGGCCACCCGAATGCAGGAGATGATCGACGGCCTCCTCCAGTACTCCCGGGTCGACACGCAGGGCGATTCGTTCCGCCCCGTCGATATCGACGCCGTCGTCGCGGATGTCCTCGCCGACCTCGAGGTACGGATCGACGAGACCGACGCCGAGATCGACATCGGCTCGCTGCCTCGGGTCCACGGTGACCCCGGTCAGCTCCGCCAGTTGTTCCAGAACCTGCTCGATAACGCGATTACCTATTCGGGCGACGGAACCCCACGTATATCCGTATTCGCGGAGAAAGACGGGGCAAGATGGATGGTTTCAGTTCGCGATCGGGGGATCGGGATCGATCCGGACGACACGGATCGCATCTTCCGGGTGTTCGATCGACTCCACAGCCACGAGACGTACGCCGGCACCGGGATCGGCCTCGCGCTCTGCCAGCGGATCGTCGAGCGCCACGACGGCGAGATCACCGTCCAGTCGGTCCCCGGCGAGGGGACGACGTTCGCGGTCGCACTCCCGGCCGTTCCCGACACGGACGCGGAAGCAGCGACGCCACTCGAGACCGATGCGGACACCGACGGACGGACCGATGAGTGAGTCAGACGGCTTTCAGGCCGAGCCGGCACAGATCCTGCTGGTCGAGGACAATCCCGGCGACGTGCGCCTGACCAAGGAGGCGTTCAAACAGGGCCGGATCGAGAACGCCCTGCACGTCGTCTCCGACGGCACCGAGGCGCTGGATTTCCTCTCCCAGCGCGGCGAGTACGCCGACGCGCCGCGGCCGGACCTGGTCCTGCTGGATCTCAACCTCCCCGGCAAGGACGGCGAGGACGTCCTCGAGGAACTCAAAGACGATCCGGCGCTGCGATCGATTCCGGTAATCGTCCTGACGAGTTCGCGGGCGGAGGAAGACATCGTCAAGTCCTACGAACTGCACGCCAACGCCTACCTCACGAAACCGGTCGATCCCGACGAGTTCATCGAGACCGTCCGCGCCTTCGAGAAGTTCTGGTTTTCGGTCGTGCGGCTGCCCCCCGAGGTCGATGGCCAATGAGCGAGACGGATACCCAAGCCGAGAGCGAGCAAGACGCGGAGGCGGCCGATACGCTCCGCATCCTCCTCATCGAGGACAACCCCGGCGACGCCCGGCTCATCCAGGAGATGCTCCGGGACACCGAGGAACTCGCCCAGCGGGTGAGCCCCGGCGAAGCCACCGGCCAGACGCCCGAAATCTCCCGCGAAAACCGCCTCGAGGACGGACTCGAGACGGCCCACGCCGAGCCCACGGATATCGTCTTGCTCGATCTGAACCTCCCCGACAGCGAGGGGCTCTCGACCCTCGAGACGGTCCACGAGGAGACGGGCGAGACGCCGATCGTCGTCCTGACCGGCGTCCGCGACCAGCAGGTCGGCGTCGAGGCGATCCAACGCGGCGCACAGGACTTCCTCGTCAAAGACGAGGTGACCAGCGAACTGCTGGTGCGGACGATCCACCACGCGATCGAGCGCGCCAGACAGGAGCGCGAACGCCGCCAGCAACGCGAGCAACTCGAGGCGCTCAACCGGCTCAACCGGATCGGCCACGACATCACCCACGCGGTGATCACGACCGAGACGCGGGCGGAGCTCGAACAGCAGGTCTGCGATCGGCTCGCCGGCTCCGACGCCTACCGGTTCGCGTGGATCGGCGGGGTCAACCCGGGTAGCGACCGCGTCGTCGCGAAGGCTGCGGCCGGCGTCGAGGAGGGCTATCTCGAGGAGATCGACGTCTCCGTCGACGAAGCCGACGAGAGCGGGCAAGGGCCCGCGGGAACGGCGATCCGGACCGGGCAGGTACAGGTCATGAACAACGCCCAGACCGCCCCCGAGTTCGAGCCGTGGCGAGAGCAGGCACGCGCCCGCGACTACCGGTCCTCCGCGGCGATCCCGATCGTCCACGAGGACCTCGTGTACGGCGTGTTGTGCGTCTACTCGTCGTCATCGCGGGCGTTCGAAGGGCCGGAGACCGCCGTCCTCGCCCGGATCGGCGACGTCATCGCCCACGCCATCACGGCGATCGAACGCAAAGACGCGCTGGTCAGCGACGCCGTCGTCGAACTCGAGTTCCGCGTCGAAGACATGGCCGAAGAACTGGTCGCCCTCTCGGCACGGGAGTCGTGTACGATCGAGTTCGAGCAGTTGGTCGGCGGCGACGAGGCACTACTGGCCTACGGCACGGCACGCGGGGTCTCACAGGAGGAGTTTACCGATACCATCGACGAAACCGACGGGATCGGCGACGTGCGATTCCTCTCGGTCAGGCGCGACGAACTCGAGTTCGAACTCGTCGCACCCGCAGCCGTCTCGCTGTTCGAGACGATCGCGACCCACGGCGGCCGCGTGGCGTCGGCGACGATCAGCGACGGGGAGTTCCGCTTTGTCGTCGAACTCCCGCGCGGGCGGGACACCCGACAGATGATCGAACTCATCAGGACCCAGCGCGACGACGTGACCTACCTCGCCCAGCGCACCACCGAACGCGGCGAGCGCAGCGATTCCGGCTCCTCGTCGGTCCTCGAAGAAGAACTAACCGACAAACAGCGGGCCGCCCTCGAGACGGCGTTCTTCGCGGGCTATTTCGACTGGCCCCGCGGGAGCACGGGCGAGGAGATCGCCGAACGCCTCGGGATCGCGCCGGCGACGTTCAACCAGCACCTGCGGACGGCAGAACGCAAGTTCTTCACGTCCGTCTTCGGCGAGTAGCGACCCGCGTTCGCCTTTCTTAGATTCCGACGGCGTCGGCGAGCAGTTCGTGAGAACGCACCACGTCGTCGTGGTCGGCGATCAGATTCTGCACCATGACGTCTTCGACACCGACCTGCTCGGTCAGTTGCTCGAGCAGGTCGGCCACCGTGTCCGGGCTGCCGGAGATCGCACGCGGCCGGTCGCGGGCCGGGAGCGGATTCGGCGTCGGCTCCGGGACGCCGCCGAGTTCGTCGACGGCCTCCTCGACCGGCGGCAGCGACCCGACGACGCCGCGGCGCATCCGCTGATAGGACGCCTCGGCGCTCGCCCGAAGCCTGGCCGCGTCCTCGTCGGTTTCGGCACAGGCCACGTTCAGCGCGAGCATCCCCGTCGGCTCGTCCGGCCCCGCCGCGAGCGGCGAGGGCTCGAAGTTGGCTCGATAGGTCTCGAACGCCTGTTCGGCGAGATTCGGCCGGATGAACCCAGCGAAGCAGTATCGAAGGCCGAGCTCACCGGCGATTTCGGCGCTCGAGGGACTCGAGCCGAGGACCCACGTCTCCGGGGTGTCGTCGGCCGACCGCGGGAGCGTCAACTCGGCGTAGGGATGGTCGTCGTCGAACCCGTCGTAGAGGTGATTGACCGTCGCTTCGATCTTCTCGGCGTGGTCCTCGTCGGGGTTGCGTTTCTGCCGGTCGGTCCCCAGCGCACGGTCGGCGGCCGGAATCCCGGTCGCTCGGCCGAGACCGAGGTCGACACGGCCCGGTGCCAGCGCGTCGAGAGAGCCGAACGTCTCTGCCACTTTGAACGGCTGGTAGTGGTTGAGCAGGACCGTCCCGGACCCGATCCGGATCTCGTCGGTTTCGGCCGCGAGATACGCGATGAGCGTCTCCGGGGTCGTGCTCGCGATGGAGTCGGCCATCCCGTGGTGCTCGGCCACCCAGAACCGCGAGTAGCCGAGGTCCTCGGCCCTCTGGGCGAGGGCGACCGTGTTAGCGTACGCATCGGTCGCACTGTCCCCGTCGCGAACCGGCGCGAGATCGACGATCGAGAGGTTCACATCCGCGTTCGGGGTTCCGCACCCAATAACCGTTCGTTCCGCTCATTGAGCCCAGTTCACTCGTGGCGCTCGGTGCTCTCGCTCGAGGGTGAGACGACAGTGCGACGGAAAGACCTCGTCGCGTATTATAAGTGAAGTGTAGTTTGACAGTTCGAAAAACAATCACGTCCCGCGAGGTTCGGTCGCGGGCGGGGTGGCGTCCTCGAGCGGGCGGGCGGCCATCGCGACGGCCACCATCGAGAGCCCGGTCACGAGGAGGTTGATGCCGACGAGCAGGCCAATCGCCCACGCCGCGGTGGCCGGGAACCCGACCCAGAGGAGCGCGGCGAGGACGATCGAGGCGACGCCGCTGACGGCGATCGACGTCCGGCCGGGAGTGCCAGCCATTCGCGCCGCTGCCGCGAGTTCTGCGACGCCGTCGACGGCGAAGTACGCTACGAGCGCCAGCGTCAGGGTGATGAGCGCGACCGCGGGTGCCGCGAGGACGGCGATCCCGGCGATCATCGAGACGACCGCGAGTGTGGCCTGCCAGATTCCGCCGCGCCGGCTGCGGTCGGTAAACGCGTGAACGCCGTGGACGATCCCGCCTGCAACGAGGAGCACGCCGAGGGCGATCGTCATCGAGAGCCCGGTGACCATCGGGATGGCCATCGCGAGGAGCCCGATCAAACCGATGGCGACACCCGCGATCGCGAGCGTTCGCCATTCGTTCTCGAGGGAGTAGCCCTCGTCGTGTCCGGTGGATGCTGTGGTACTGGTCATCGGAGTCACCGATACTACGTACGCCGTCTCAGTATTTAATACAAATATACGATTTGACAGTTTGTCGCGGGAACAGACCGGTCCGAAACCCGGAGTAACCGACGGCTCGAGCGCACTCGAGGGAAAACGGGAAGACTGTGAAAACGAGAAGCGGGCGATCGGTGGGAAGCACGGCCGTTATTCCGATGGCCGCGTCAGGTCGAGCCGTGACGGACAATCGAAGCAGTGAGTACCGCGAGTGCGATCTCTGTGGCGAGGCGGTCCCCGCAGCGGTCTATCGCGAGCACTTACTCAAGGAGTGTTCGGGTGGGTGAGCCGTGCCCTTTCCCGCTCGCGTCTCGAGACTCAGTGCCGCCTACAAGCGGAGTCGTTCGACCCGCTGCTCTCTCTCATTGAGACGCGGGAAAAGTGTTATCAGAGTTGATAGAATCACAGCGAGACAGTGACGGGAGCTTCGACCTCGAGACTCTGGGAGTGTCCGATGTGTGGGCGGGCGGTCAACGGCTTCGTGAACGGCCGCCGGTGTCCGTCTTGTGGGGAGACTGTCTCCGATAGCGGCGAGTCCGATGGCTGGTCCGATACGGACCCGGACCCGTAGTCGCGCGGTCGCCTCGGTGCGGGCTACTTCTCTTCGACGTGGCGGACCTCGCAGGCGACGCCGCGCGTGCTGTCGGCCATCTCGCCGCCGAACATCTCGGCGCGGCCGACGGCGAAGGCCTTCGGCCCTTCGACGACCACCTCGTCGCCGACGCGGATGTCCTCGTCGGCGTCGACGACCCCCGGCGCGAGCACGCTGCCGTGGGGGACGAAGCCGTCGATCTCGACGCGCTTCGTCGGTGCGTCGCTCTCGAGCCAGCGGCGCGCGCCCTCGAGGGTAAAGGAGAGGGTCCCGTACTGGGGAACCATCGTCGCGAGCTGGGTCGACTCGCTGTCGCGAACCTGAATTTTGGGGTAGCGACTGGTCGTCTGGATGTCCTCGAAGAGGTCGTCGCCGGCTCCGTCGCCGAGCAGGTAGTCCGCGATGGCGCGGACGGTGTTGTGCTCGCGCTCGCGCTTGGAGTATTTGAGTTCGCCCGACAGGGCACTCGAGAGATTCGCGAGCGACTCGTCGTCGGTCGGATGCTCCGCAACCGTATAGGTGATATCGAGAGCGAGGCGCTCCTCGACGCGCTCGACGATGTCGCGGTAGCCCTCGTCGGGGACGTGGGCGATGATCTCGGGGTACTCGTTGCGCTCGAGGTACCGCTCGAGGACCTCGCTCACGAACTGTTTCTCGTCTTCGGACCACCGACCCGTGACGACGGTGTCGTAGTGTTGGGCTGGATAGGTCGTCTCGAGTTCCTGCGGGACGACGCCGATGGGACTGGTCATCGACACGAGGTGGGCGCGCCACTGGATGGCGTCGTGGAACTGGCGGTGGCTCTGGGACTCGCTGTAGGGTTTGGCGGCCGAACAGGGAACCAACACGAGCGGGTTTTTGAAGCGGTTCCGGTAGCGCGTCGTCACCCGGTCGGCAAAGCGCTGGATTTCGACCCGTCGCAGGGTGTCGCTGGTCGCGGCGCTGATCTGGGCGTCTCGCAGAATCGGCGTTCGCTCCTCGAGGTAGCCCCACTGGGAGTCGAGTTCGCGCATGGCGGCAGTAAGCCACTGATCGTGGCGGGCCTGGCCTTCGACGTAGTCCCGCAATCGGCCGTCTCGGATTCGCCGACGGACGATCGCCAGTTCCGACTCGAGGGCGTGTCGGTTGTGGTCGGCGCAATCCTCGCGGGTGAACTCCTCGCGGGGTTGCTGACAGGCCGGACACGAGCAGGGCAGTTCCTCGAGGTCCTCGAGGAAGTAGGCCTCGTCGGTCGTTAGATACCGGCCTTCGGTCCCTTTCACGACGGCTGCGGTCTCGTCGAACAGGTCGACGCCGGCGTAGGCCAGCAGGGCGACGTTCCGGGGCGTGGCGACGCCGGAAAACAGCAAGGCGGTGTCGGCCGGAATCGCCTCGCGGGCGTCGACGACGGCCTCGACCAGCGCCGCGCCGTGGCCGGTCACCGATTGGACGTTCGAGACCGCGTACGCGTCGGTGCCGTGATCTTCGGGGCTCTCGCTCGAGACGACCGCGACGCTGGGGTAGTCGACGTCGGGGTAGTCCACGCCGAACGACTCCCGGACCTCGTCGGCGGTGCCGCCGGGGAACGCCCGGTGTGGAAGCACGGTGAGTTGGGAGTCGTCGCCGTCGGGAAGGTCGCGGTCGGCGCTCCAGAGCGAACCCGCGTCCTCGAGGACGTCGTCGACGAGTGCGGGCGTCGAAATCGGCGAGGAGAGGCGGAGTTCGCCCACGCGCGCGGCCCCGTCGCGCTCGTGTACTTCGAAGTAGTCGGTCATACCCGATATGGCCGGGGCGAGCGAAAGAGGTTGTCGATAGCGAGCGGTCGATCGGTCACAGCGAGCGATCCACTGCGAGTCCCACACTGTTCCCCACTCTTTATCGCCCCTAGTTGTTCCTGTATTTCCAGACATGGTGACTGAACCCATCTAATGAAATAATGGAAAATTAACCTTTATGCGTGAGTAGTCGAAGGTAGAACCATGCCATCGGATTCAACAGACTCGAGACGACAATCGACCGACGCCCGCAGAGCGTTCCTCGCCCTCCTGCTGGTCGCAGCCGTCGGCATCGCGTCGATGGGGCTGCCGGTCGTCTACGGCGGTATGACGACGACCGCCGAAGCGACCGACTCTGCCGACGTCGAATCGTACGACACGATTTCGCAAGCGGAATCGGACCTCGACCCGGCCGACGAAGTGTACCTCCGTGACGACGGGAGCGCCGTCCTCCGGTACGACGACGAAGAGACGGATGTCAACCAGTTCAATCTGGGGATGAACGCCAGCGAAGGGCTGGTTCACATGTTGGTCGTCGACGACATCGAAGACAACGACAGCACCGAGGATCTCGAGGAGGCGAACTTCTCGGCGATCCTCGACCAACAGGGATTCTCCGGTGACGGCTCCCTCGTCATGCAACAGCCGGACGACATCCAAGACCTCTCCGTCGACGTTTCCGGCGAGGTCTCCGACGAGACAAACGAGTTCGATGCGAGTGCCACCGGCACGTTCGATAGCGACGCCACGTCTACCGGCGCGGTCAGTACGAGCGGCCACATGACCGCCACGGCGGACCGACTTGAAACGGCCGGGAGCGCGTCCGTCGACGACCCGATGGCGTCCAGCGATACCGGGATGTACATGGACGTCTCCCTAGAGGACACGAGCGACGGCTACACCGTCGACGTCTCCCGAGAGCGCAGCCTTTCCGACTTCCGGTCCAGCGACTGGGACACTCGAGAACAGGCTAAACAGACCCTCCAGAGCCAGTACGGCGACCTCGCAACGGGGATGGGCGGAACGAGTACGATCGACATCACGAGCTACAACTACGAGGAGCGATCGACCGGACAGGATCGCCTCGAGATCGACTTCACGGTCGAGTACACCGGCATCGAAGACGGGATCGAGGAGCAGCTGACGGACACGCTGGCAAACGACCAGTCGATGGATCTGAGCCGGTCGGAAGCCGAGGAGATCGCAAGCAGCGTCACCGACCTCGAGATCGAGACCGCCGAGTTCACGGTGAACGAACGTGACGGCTCGATCGACGTCGAGTGGGAGTTCGCGCTCGCGAACTACAACGAACTCTCGCTCGCCATGCTCGATCTGGCCGAATCGGCGGAGACGAACGAGGCGCTGAACCAGTCCGATATCGAGGACGCCCGAACGTCCCTCGAGGCACAGCAAGCGGCGGATCTCACGTGGAACTTCGAGTGGGACGCCTCGGTCGAGCAGACCTCGTCCGACGAACTCCAGCTCGATGCCGAACTCACGAGCGACACGGAAAACTGGGTCGCCTACATCGACGAACTCGAGTCGCGGGGCGTCGACGCTCCGAACGATGTCACGTTCAGTCTGACCGCCGACACCGACGGTGACGAACTCGCCGTCGACGGCACGTTCAACGTCGAGGCACAGGATCTGGCCAGTCAAGCGGTCGAATCGATGGCACAGTCCGCTCGATCCGGGCCGGCGGCCTCGCAGCCGGGCTCCGAGACCGACCAGTTCATCTCGGCACTTTCCGAGTCCGAACTCGAGGTCGCCCGCGTCGACGCCAGCCTCACTGACAATACGGTTCGCGTCGAAGGTGGCGCGAAATTCGAGAACATGAGCGCAGTCGCGGATAGCCTCAGTAGCACCGTCGGCATCGGCGCAATCGCGACCGAGACGACCGACGGAAACGCGTCCGTCTACGTCCACGTCGACGACATGGGCGACGTCGACACCGAGTCGGCGACCAAATCTGACATCGAACACCTCGGCGTGGTCGGTTCGGAGACGACCGTCCACCAGGCCAGCGAGTGGGACGAGGAGTTCCCCGAGCCTGACAACGCCGAAATGCGCAACTACCTGGGTCTCTCCACCGAGAGCGGTGAAACGACCGAAGGAGACGACTCCGAAAGTATTCCCGGCTTCGGTGCCGGTGTCGGACTCGCCGCGATCGCCGGACTGCTGACGGCGCTCGTCCTCCGACAGCGAACGTAGTCCCGGCTCGGCCACTCGCAGCGTAACCGGATTGCATCTTTTTTGACAGCGAGTGAACGCAACAGTAGCGCCGCGTTCGCACTGAACTACTGCCGAGAAACCGCGTACGGCCGATTATACGGTCTTGAGGTGCGTCGCCGTCGCCGACGTGTGACCGCGGTTGAACGAGAGGATTTTGAGGCGGATCACGTCCGTCGGTTCGCAGTCGGCGGGCACGTCTTCGACGAAGACGACGAACCCTTCGATTTTACAGACCGCTCGCCGCTCGCCGGAGTGATGGTCGCTGAACTCGCGGATCGCGGTCTCCTCGATGTCTCCGATGTCGACTGGCGGGTCGCGCTCCTGTGCGTCCGTATGGCGATCCCACGATTGGCGTTCGTCCGCGGACCGGCCGCGGAACCGCTTGAACAGCCACGATCCGATCACGAGTACGACGACGACGGCGCTGCCGAGTACTGCCGGGCCGAGCATACCGGAACCGGCGTCGCCTCGGTCTTCGATGTTCCGGTCTCGGCGGCAGCCTGTTGCTGCCCGGTCGGTTGGTGGACATCGTGAATCCATCAGTCAATGGGTCATCAGGTGAGGGCGTCTCCGAGTCCGTCAGCATCGCCGTCGACTGGTCCGACAGCGTGACGATCACGGTCGACGGTTCGTCGGTCGCCCACCCGGTCGTCGTTGCGCCTGACCTCGGTTCGGTGACGAGCGCGTAGTCTGGTCTCGTCGCGATTTACAGCACAGAAACAGGGTTTCGGTTACACCGAGGTGGAGAGCGACAGGTCCGTCAGTCCGACGCGAGGTTCACGAGCGTGACGCCGTCTGGAACGCGCTCGAGGACGCCCGCAGGCCAGCCCCGGTGGGCGAGGGTGACCGCGGTCTCCGGGTTCGTCTCGACGAGGCGGCCCACGCCGTCGGCGGCGGCCTCGAGGGCGGCTCGGTCGGTCCGGTCCGGCACCTCGGCGGTGAGCGGGTAACTCCGCGAGAGTGCTCGCGGGAAGGGGCCGAAGGGCGGTTCGACCCGCCACGAGTCGTCGAACTCGTCGCCGCGGGGCGCGTCGCCTTCGGTGAGCAGCAGGGAGTCGGGGACGGAGAGCCGCTCGAGGCGCTGGTGGTGGCGGACGACTTCGGGCCGGCGCGCGCTCTCGTGGGAGGTGTAGAAGAACGCGCTTTTCGAGACGGGGTCCGAGCGCTCGAGTTGGTCGGCGTGATCGAGCAGCGTGCGGTAGCCGTCGAGCATCGTCGGGTGGGCGCGGGCGCGCTGTTCGACGAGTTCCATGAGGTTCCCGGCGCGGATCGCCTGCTTGATCCGGCGGATCTCGGCGAAGGTGACGTGGAGGTTGTGGGCGGCGAGTTCGGTCTCGCGCTCGGCGTCGGGGAGCGCGCGCAACTCGGCCGGCGAGTGCTCGGTACAGACGGCACACGAACAGGGGAGGTAGTCGAGGTCGTCGAGAGCCCGGGTGCCCCGCACCGTGAGATAGCGGTCGTCACGGGCGTACAGCGCGTAGGCCGCGGAATCGAACAGGTCACAGCCCATCGCGACGGCGAGCGCGAACATCATCGGATGGCCGGCACCGAAGAGGTGGACGGGCGCGTCGGCACCCAGCCCGCGTTTGGCGGCGGCGACGACGTCGATCATGTCGTCGTACCGGTAGTCGTTCATCAGCGGGACGACCGCGCCGACCGGGAAGACATCGAGAGCGGTCCCCTCGGCGTGGCTGCCGGCCCGCTCGCGGAGGGCCGGATAGGTCGACCCCTGTACCGGCGCGCTGACGAGCATCTCGCCAGTGTCGGTGGCCTCGGCGATCTCGAGTCGTTCCTGGGTGGTCTCGAGGTCGCTCTCAGCGCGGTCGCGGGAGACGTCCGGCGGCGTCGGAATGTCGACGGGCGTGGCGATATCGGAGCCGATCTCGTGCTGGAAGTCGAGGATCTCCTCGGTCGTGACGTCGATTTCGCCGTACTCCGAGAGCTGGAAGGAACCGGAGTCGGTCATGATCGCGCCCGGGAAATCGAGCAGGTCGTGGAGGCCCTCCTCGAGCGCGCGTTCGCGGAGGGTATCGTCCCCGTGGATGATATAGGAGTTCGTGATGAGGATCTCCGCGCCGAACTCGTCGGCGAGCCGGCGAGGGCTGATCGTATCCAAATTCGGGTTGATCACCGGCAGCAGGGCCGGGGTTTCGACGGTGGCGTCGGCTCGGGGAACGGTGAGTTCGCCGATGCGGCCGCCGGCGTCGGTGTCCCGGACTTCGAAGCACTCGCGCATTGGCCCCGTGTTGGCCCGTCCGACGTAAGTCATGACGGATTTCGACCGGCCTGGGGCTACGACAGAGTGATCGGACACCTGTCAGTAGCCGACAGCAGCGATACACGCCCCGTTCTGTCCCACTGGCCGAGTCGCTCCCGGCAGCCACAAGCACGGCATTCGTCCGTGGTGATGAGCGCCATATCGTGGCACGGAAATACGTTCTTCGTGGCGGCTGTGACCGTCGTCGGTCTCGATAGATGAACGCGAGATTAGAGACTGTTGCACGGTTCCAACACTTGTTTTCTCCGAGATAATTCCGTAACAGTCGCTTCGTTTTAGCCCGCATTCGAGGGTAGGTGAGAGCGCATGGTTTCACGACCGCAGAAAATCGGCGTTGTGTTCGTCGCGCTGCTGGTCGCACTCGCGGGGGGTCCTGCCCTCGCCGGTGCGACAGCGAGCGCTGGCGACGACGCCGGAGACATGAGCGAATCCGAATCGAGCGCGACCCTCAAGAACGTACAGGTCGAGACACTGGACCTCGAGAACGTCACGGTCGAGAACGCGACGATCGAGGAACTGAACGTCGAGGAGTTCGACGCTAACGTCTCGGCGCTCCAGGACGAACTCGAGAGCAACGACACCGAGTCGAACGCTACCGAGACCGTTGACGACAACGAGTCCAACGCGAGCAGCGAGAACGTGACCCTCTCGGACATCCAACTCGAGCAACTCGAGCTCGAGGGGGTCTCCGTTGAGGAACTCGAAGAAGGCGGTGAGGACAACGCGTCGGCGGACGACGAGATGAACGCGTCCGCTAACGAGACCGACGCGAACGAAAGCGCCAGCAACGAGTCCGTGATCGACGAGAACGCGAGCGAGGTCACGGTTCAGAACCTCACCATCGAGACAATGGACGTCGAGACGCTGACCGTCGAGGAGCTGACCGCCGGTGAGGACGCCGGCAACGAGTCCTCGATGGCCGACAACGAGTCCGCAGACAACGAGAGCGACGACCTCGAGATCTCCACGGACGACAACGAGTCCATGGACAACGAAAGCGCCGATCTCGAACTCTCCGAGGACGACAACGCGACCGACACCGAGTCGACCGAAAGCGAGACCGAGTCCCAGGAGATCGAGGAACTCACGATCGAGCAGTTCGACGCCGAGGAGGTCACGATCGAATCGATGACCGTCGATTCGGTCGAGGAAGCGAACGACAGCGCCAGTACGGACGATAACGAAACGGAGACCGACGACCTCGAGATCTCCACGGACGACAACGAGTCCGCGGACAACGAGAGCGACGATCTCGAGATCTCCGAGGAGGAAGACAATATGACCGACGAGATGGACACCGAGAGTAACGCGAGCTCCGGCGAGACCATCTCGACCCTCTCTGCGTCCTCGATCACGATCGAGAACGCGACCAGTGACACCCTCACGCTCGGAGACGCGAGCGAACTCGAGGATGTCGAGAGCGACGAGACGATGGCGTCGGGCGACGAAATGAACGAGACGGAGACTGACGACAACGCAAGCGACGACAGCGACACGGATCTCGAAATCACTGAAGACGACGACGCGAACGAGAGCGACGCCTAACCTGCGTTCAGCGGCACGGAATATTCCGTTTTTCTGTGAGATCGTTGCGAACTCGAGCCGCGTCTTCCGTGTGCTTCCCTGCTGTCCCACCGCGTTGCACGGCGGCCGTGGCCGGGCACAGACGAAGGCGCTTTAGGCGCTGGACCGCTTTTCGTTTCCTAATGAGTAAACCCACGCCCGAGGTATACGAGCAGGGCAAGGGCATGGACGCCCACAATCAGGCGATGCGGGAGATCCGCTCGCGAAAGGAGGCCAGTTACGACCCCCACGAGCCCACCCGCGTCTGGCTCGACGAGGACAACACGCCCGACGGCGTCAAGTCGAGTCTGACGATTATCCTCAACACCGGCGGCTGCCGGTGGGCCCGCGCCGGCGGCTGTACGATGTGTGGCTACGTCGCCGAGAGCGTCGACGGCGGCAGCGTCTCCCACGAGGCCCTGATGGACCAGATCGACGTCTGTCTGGCCCACGAGTCCGAAAACGCGGACGAGCCGGCCGACCTCATCAAGATCTACACCTCCGGATCCTTCCTCGACGAGCGAGAGGTCAGCGCGGAGAGCCGCCGGGCGATCGCCGACACCTTCGCCGACCGCGAGCGGATGGTCGTCGAATCGCTGCCCGATTTCGTCGACCGCGAGAAGATCGGCGACTTCACCCAGCACGGACTCGATACGGACATCGCCATCGGCCTCGAGACGGCGACCGACCGGGTGCGCCACGACTGCGTGAACAAGTACTTCGACTTCGCCGACTTCGAGGACGCCTGCGCGGAAGCCGCGGCCGGGGACGAGGCCGCCGGCGACGACGTTTCGGCGGGCATCAAGGCCTACCTCCTGATGAAGCCGCCGTTCCTCACGGAATCGGAGGCCGTCGAAGACATGATCTCCTCGATCGAGCGCTGTGCCGACGTCGCGGGCTGTCACACCGTCTCGATGAACCCGTGTAACGTCCAGCGTTACACGATGGTCGACGACCTCTACTTCGAGGACGGCTACCGCCCGCCGTGGCTCTGGTCGGTCGCCCACGTCTTAGAGGAGACCGCGGACGTCGACGCCATCGTCGTCTCGGACCCGGTCGGCCACGGCTCCGATCGCGGCCCGCATAACTGTACGGAGTGTGACGACAACGTCCAGAAGGCGATCAAGGACTTCGATCTCCGGCAGGACCCCTCGGTCTTCGAGCAGGTCTCCTGTGAGTGCGAACTGACCTGGGAGACCGTCATGGAGCGCGAGCGGAGCTTCAATCAGCCCCTGACTCGATAGCGCCGCACAGCGGGAGTCAGGGCCACGTACTTTACCGCCGGCCGATAACGTCCGCTATGGCACTCCCATCGTTTTCGGACTACTGGAACGAACTCGAGCCCGCGGTGTTGATCGTCGTCGGCTTTCTGCTGTTCGTCTTTCCCGAGCCGGCGACCTCTGCGCTCGGTGCGGGACTCATGTTACTCGGCGGGAGCTGGTGGTTCTACGAGTGGGGGCGGTAATGGCGAACCGGCTCAGTCGCCGGTCGCCGTGCCGTCCGACGCGGACTGGATCGACGCGGTGTCGGCCCGGGGAACCTCGAGCGTGACCACGGTCCCGCGGGGATCGTTGTCGGTAAACGAGAGTTGCCCGCCCGCTTGCGTGACGACCCAGTTGACGAGCCAGAGCCCGATGCCGCTGGCGTGACGGAGTTGCGTGATCTCCCGGTCGCCCTGGAGCAGTTCCCGCTCTTCGTCGGGCATCCCGGGACCGTCGTCGGCGATCGACAGCGTCAGTACCCCGTCGTCCGGCGGGTCACACAGCGTCACGTCGACGGACGGGCGCGGCCGGTCGCTGTGCTCGACGGCGTTTTCGAGCACCTGAAAGACGGCCGTTCGGAGGTATTCGTCGGCCCGGGCGAAGGCCTGGTCCGGGAGCGAACAGGTGATGTCGACATCGGCGGTGCTCTCGAGGCGGGTGACCGCCTGTTCGACGGCGTCGGTGAGATCGATGGGGCCGGCCGCGACCTCGTCGCGGTCGAGGACCCGTTCGACGGCGCGGGTCTTCTCCGCGAGGCCGATGAGTTCGTTCGTCCGGGACTGGACGGTCTCGACGTACTCCCGATCCGTGTCGGCGACGGCGTCCGCGAGCATTTCCGCACAGCCGTTGATGATGTTCATGCCGTTGCGAAGATCGTGGCGCAAGACGCGATTGAGGATCTCGAGGCGCTTCTGTCGCTGCTTTTGGGCGGTGATATCGGTGTAGAGCCCGAAGGCCCGATCCGACGAGCCGTCGGTCGCCATCGGGACGACGCGCAGCCTGAAATCCCGCAGTCCGTCCGCGGTCCGCCGCTTGACTTCCGCCTCGCTGATATCGCCGCTGCTGCCCTGCCGATTTAACGCGTCGGCTTCGGCCGTCCTGTCGGCCGGGACGATGAACTGATCGAGCGACGCGCCGGACAGTTCCGCCTCGTCGTAGCCAAAGCACCGTTCGAACGCCGGGTTGACGGCCTCGACGATCGGGCCGTCCTCGAGGTGTCTGACGCTGACGACGGCGTCGGGAACGTGCTCGAACAGCGCCGCGAACCGGTCGCGTTCGGTCCGCAGGCGCTCCTCGAAGTCGATCCGATCGAGCGCGTCGATGACGTGAGAGAGCAACAGCTCCGCCAGTTCCTCGTCGGCCGCGGTGAACGCGTCCGGCTCCGTCGAAACCGCCTGAAACACGCCGCGATCCCCGACCGGCACGCTCAGGATCGAGCGACAGCCGTCGATTTTCGGGACCGCGTCGCTTGCGGGGCAGTCGTCGACGCGGACGGGCCGTTGCCTGCGGTAGGTCTTTCCGGCGATCCCCTCGTCGACCGGCCGCCGTCCCTCGAGGTCGGATTCGAGGCCGGCGGACGCGGCTTCCGTGAGGAAGGACTCGTCGCGGACCGTCTCGATGAAACAGACGTCGAAGTCGAGGACGTCTTCGGCCGCTTCGACGGCCACGTCGTAGATCTCCCCGCGGCTCTCGCAGTCGTCGAGCCGGGAGGCGACGCTGTGGAGGCCTTCGATCTTCGCTTTCCGGTCGACCAGTTGCCGCTCCATGCGCTTGCGGTCGCTGATGTCGCGGGCAATACCGACCGTGCCGTCGATCTCGCCGTCGGCGTACAGCAGCGCCATGTTGACCTCGGCCGGCGTTCGCTCGCCGTCGGGGCCCGTAAGCGTGACTTCGTAGGTCGCGACGCGGCGGTCGTCGTCGGCCGCGAGTTCCTGGGCGTGTCGGCGACCCCGTTCGACGCTCTCGTCCGTGAGAATCAGCGAGGCGTGTTCGCCGAGGAGTTCCTCGCGACTGTAGCCGGTCTTGCCCCGCATGGTCTCGTTGGCCGTGACGAACCGGCCGTCGGTGTCGAGCTGGTAGACGCAGTCGCCGACCGTTTCGACGACGGTCTTCGTCCGCTCGAGTTCGCGTTCGCGCGCCGCTCGATCGAGCGCCGCTTCGGCCGTCGTGGCGAGGACGTGGAGCAAATGGATCTCGGCCTCGTCGAGGTCGTCCGTATCCGCCGATGCGGCCGACAACAGGCCGTGGTCGCCGAGCGGCTGGAGGAGTGCCGTTCCCACGTCGAGACCGGTGTCATAGGGAATCCGCGACATGTCCTCGACGAGAGTCGGCTCATCGTCGGTGTAGGCCTCCCAGAGGACGCCGTCTCCCGGCTCGACCGACGAGATGTCGTCGGTGTGTTCGTCGAGTGTCGACGTGACGCCGGCCAACTCGAGCGTTTCGCGGTCCTCGTCGTACATCCTGATCGCGCCGAGGGCCCGATCGATCACATCCTCGGTCGCCGCCATCACGATGTCGGCGATCTCGTCGGCCGATTCGGCTCGCAGTAGCTCTTGGGTCGTCTCCTGGAGCGCCTCGAGGGCGTTCGCTCGCTTGCGGTCCGCCGTGATATCCTGTCCGAACGAGAGGACGCTGACGACCTCGCCGTCTTCGACCAGCGGCGTGTTGAACCACTCGCAGGTCATCGGCGTGCCGTCCTTGCGGACGTTGTGGCTCACCTGCCGGGACGATCGTCCGTCTATCGAGCCGTCGACGAGGTCGTCCCAGTACCCGCGGACGTCGGATCGCTCCGATTCCGGGACGAGCAGGTCGAGCGCGGATTCGCCCGCGGCCTCGTCGGCGGTGTACCCGAACAGTTCTGTCGCGGCCGGGTTCCAGTTTCGCACCTCGAACGCGAGGTTCCACTCGATGATCGCGAGCGGCGACTGCTCGACGAGCAACGCGAGGCGGTCCGAGGGGTCGTCGGCCGGCTCCAGCGAGCCGGGCTCGACCGTGCCGGCGGTCGTTCCCGCCTCAGTGGTCGTCGCCGCATCGGCTCGTCGCTCCTCGAGCAACGCCTCTAGTCGAGTCACGAGCGTTTCGTGTCCCTGCGAGCGGGGAACGTAGCCGTCTGCTCCGGCCGCGACGATCGCGCCGGCGAGCGCTTCGCTCCCGTCGGCAGGAAACGCGATGATCGGAATATCGGACCGGCGGTCTCGAATCGCCCGACAGCAGTCGACGGGGTCAGTATCGGGGAACGAGTCCCCGATCACGACACAGTCGGCAGTCGAGAGGCATTCGAGACACGCATCGGTCGTCCGAACCGTCTCGATCGTCACGCCACGCTCCGCGAGGGGGCGTTCGAGGACGGCTCCGGCGTCGGAACCGACGGCGACGACTCGGGTGTCCGGTCCGCTATTCGTGCCCATCCCCTGTATCCAGTTCGACTCCGACGGACTCCGACACTATTACTCTTTGACTCGACTCACGAACTGAGTTGGTTCCGGCGGCCGGTCGGGTATTCTGCGGAAAACAGCCGACTGAAGTCCTATACACCGCTTGCTTCCGATTCGAATCCGCGGAGAACCCCCTGTCCGTCGGTGGGTCCGACATCGGGCAGCGTCGCGCGCTCCGGGTGTGGCATCAACACCGCGACGGACTCGCGATCGCCGAGGACGCCGGCGACGTTGTGCTTGGACCCGTTCGGATTCACGTCCGGCCCCGTCTCGCCGTTCTCGTCGCAGTAGCGAAAGAGCACCCGGCCCTCGTCCTCGAGTTCGGCCAATCGGTCGTCGTCGATCTCGTAGCGGCCCTCGCCGTGGGCGATCGGCACCTCGATGACCTCGCCCTCTTCGTAGGCGGCGGTCCACGGGGTGTCCGCGCGCTCGACGCGCAGGTAGACGTGTTCACACTGGAAGCGGGCGCTCTCGTTCGTCGTGAACGCGCCCTCGGTCAGACCGGACTCGCAGCCGATCTGTGCGCCGTTACAGACGCCCAGCACCGGCACGCCGTCGGCCGCGGCCTCGCGGACGTCGGCCATGATCGGCGAGCGGGCCGCCATCGCGCCCGCCCGGAGGTAATCGCCGTAGGAGAACCCGCCGGGGAGGACGACGCCCGTCGTGTCCTCGGGGAGGCCGTCTTCGTGCCAGACGATCTCGGCGTCGATGTCGAGGTGTGCCAGCGCGCGCTCGGCGTCGCGATCGCAGTTCGAGCCGCCGAATCGGATGATCGAGACCGTCATCTACCGTTCGGCGACCTCCACGTCGTAGTCGTGGATGGTCGGATTCGCCAGCAGCCGTTCGGCCATCTCGTCGGCGCGCTCGCGGGCATCGTCCGCGGAATCGGCCTCGAGGTCGACCTCGAAGCGGTCGGCCGATCGCAGTTCCTCGAGTTCGAATCCCAGCCGCTCTAAGGCCTGCTTCGTCGTCTCGGCCTCGGGGTCTAAGACGCCCCGTTTGAGTCGAACCGTCACCGTCGCCGTGTAGGCGGTCATTACCTGTTACCCCGTAACCGTGCTCAAAAACGCTTTCGCCTTGGCTGCGTAATGCACGTTCGTGGACACCGGCGCGGGACTCGGCGGCAGGCCCCGGGTCCCGGCTCGCGTCGGCAGTCGCCTGCGAACCGATCAGGCCACTCGCGCGACGACGATGTCGCCCGTCGCGTGGACGGTGACCGTGTACGCGTCCAACTGGAAGGACACCTGCCCGGTGTTTCGGTTGGCAGCGCTGTTTGCCGGCGCGAACAGCGCCTCGAGGCTCTCGGGATCGATCCGGTCGTAGAGCCGTTCGACGTCGGTGGGGTCGCTCCCGGAGAGTTCCGCAACCGTCGAGACGATCGTGGTCGTCAGCGAGTCGGTCCCCGCCCAGTCGTGCGAGACAAACGCCGTCTTTCGCTCGCGATCGATTCGTGATCGGCCGTGGTCGTCCGGAGTCACTGTCATTGTATTCACCTATCGATTGGCGACTGTCACGCCGCGTGACTGAACACTCGTACCACAGTCGGGTGTATAAATCCCTGTCAGACATGTTTCATAATTTTGTACGACAAAATAAACCCGTTCAGGGGACAGGGGCGGGGTCGGTTCGGGGTTGCTGTCATACGTCCGCGGGCAGGTCACTTGTGCTCGCGCCGTTGCTCGACGAGGACGACCGCTCGCCGATCGCCGCCGGAGAGTGGGGCCGATTCGCACGGGCCCCTCCGGAAAGCAGGACTTTTAGCCGCCCGCGGACTGCACTCGCTCGTGATGCATCGCGATTCGCTCGAGCGGAGGTGGCAGCGTTGACGACCGACGTGACCGAAATCACGGTAATCGGAGACGACGACACCGGACTGGTCGCCAACGTGACCAGCCTCCTGTTCGAGCGCGGCGTCAACATCGAGGACCTCGATCAGGCGGTCCGCGACGGCGTCTTCCGGATGTATCTCGCCGTCGATACCTCCGAGATGGTCTGTACCGAGGGGACCCTCCGCGAGGATCTCCACGAGCTCGGCGAGGACCTCGACCTCGACGTGCAGGTCCGGTTCCCCGCCGACCGCGAGACCCAACAGATCGCCGTCCTCGTCACGAAGGAGAGCCACTGCCTCGAGGCGCTGTTCGAGGCGTGGGCCAACGACGAACTCGGCGCTGACATCGGCGTCGTGATCGGCAACCACGACGACCTCCAGCCGCTGGCCGAGCACTACGACGTGCCGTTCCACGACATCGGCGATGAGGGCGGCCAGCAAAACGAGGACCGGCTACTGGAACTCCTCGGCGAGTACGATGTCGACTTGATCGTCCTCGCGCGGTACATGCGCATTCTGAGCCCGAACGTCGTCTTCCGCTACGAGGATCGGATCATCAACGTCCACCCCTCCCTGCTGCCGGCGTTCCCCGGCGCGGAGGCCTACCGACAGGCCGTCGAGGAGGGCGTTCGCGTGGCCGGGGTCACCGCCCACTACGTCACGACCGACCTCGATCAGGGGCCGATCATCACCCAGCGCGCCTTCGACGTCCCCGACGACGCCGACTTGGACGTGATGAAACGCCGCGGCCAGCCACTCGAGGCCGACGCCCTGCTCGAGGCCGTCCAACTCCACTTAAACGGCGACGTGTCGGTCCACCGCGGTCGAACGTCGGTCCGGGAGAACGGTACCCAGTACCAACTCGGCCTCCCCGAGGAACTCGACGAGTTCACGCCGGACCGGCCGGTCGACGGCATCGGTAGCGCGGTCGCCGAAGACGACTGAACGGCGGTTTTTGCGGCCCGTTTCGGATTGAGAGACACTGCGAGCGATCGCTCACAGCGGGCTCGAGCCGTCATCTAGCTGTGTCGGAATCCAATCAGCGACGTGTGATTCGCGACACTCTTGGGTCGGCCTCGAAACAGCGCGGGACCGACAGCGCTCGATCGCAGGCGCGTGACCGCAGGAAAGACTGGTATGACTCAGGCGGACGTTGACGACTCCCACTCCTCGAGACAGTCGTCGGTACAGAAGTGTCGGTAGACGGTCGCTCCGTCCTCGACGGTCGTCACGACGCGCTGTTCGGAGGACGGTTCTACGGGGTTGCCACACTGTCGACAGTCGGGTGAGTCGTCCGTCGAATCGGTCATCGTTGGCAGGTGGGCCGAGACCCACTTGAACGAATCCATTGCGGCGTATTCGGCCACGGGCGGCGAATCCGTTCGCCCGGTCGACTATCCCAGCACCGCGTCGGTCGGCGGGTCGGTGACGGCGACTCGAGGCGACCGGCCTCGAGCGGGCCATTATGGGTGCAGCGGATCAGTTCGAGACGGGACATCGGTCACGAACGATTCCGTGAGCAGTAGCCTTATCGCCGCCACCAGCGTACGGTGGTATGTTATGTCACAACGAGAAGTCGAACAGGAGCTGTCCGTCGATCAGTACACGCTCGGCCTCGTCGGTCCCGACCAGGAGTGGGCGGGCACCGTCGCGGACGGCGGCACGATTAGAACGTACACGCCGCCGGGCTGTTGGGGGCCGATGGTCACGCCCGAGTTCCACGGCGGCCACGAGGTCACCCGGCCGATCCGCGTCGAGGGGGCCGAAGTCGGCGACGCCGTGGCGCTCCATATCCGGGACGTCGAGGTCACGAGCATGGCGACGAGCACGGGCTCGATGGCCGAACGCGAGGACGCCTTCGGCGACGACCCGTTCGTCGATCACCGCTGTCCGGAGTGTGGTACCGAGTGGCCGGAGACGGTCGTGGAGGGAACCGGCGAGGACGCAATCAAGTGCGCCGAGTGTGGCGCGAACGCCTCTTCGTTCGGCTTCGAGTACGGCTATACCGTCGCCTTCGACGACGACGGCACCGTCGGGATCACCCTCGACGAGGACGCCGCCCACGAACTCGCGGAAAACGCCGACGAGGTGATGGACATCCCCGAGAACTCCCGGCAGCATCCCATCCTGCTGTACGAGCCCGGCGAGATGCCCGGCACGCTGGGTCGCCTGCGCCCGTTCATCGGCAACGTCGGGACGACGCCGCCGGTCACGATGCCGGACTCGCACAACGCTGGCGACTTCGGTCAGTACCTCATCGGTGCCGAACACGAGTACGGCGTCGACAGCGAGGCCGACCTCGAGGCCCGGACCGACGGCCACATGGACATCCCGCAAGTCCGGCCGGGCGCGGTCCTCATCTGTCCCGTCAAGGTCGACGGGGCGGGGGTCTACGTCGGCGACTTGCACGCGAATCAGGGCGACGGGGAGCTCTCTTTGCACACGACCGACGTGAGCGGCACCGTCACGATGGACGTCGAAGTCATCGAGGACCTCGAGTTAGACGGGCCCGTCCTGCTGCCGCCCGAGGAGGATCTACCGTTCATCAGCAAACCCTACAGTGACGCAGAGCGCGAGGCGGGACGGGAACTCGGCGCGGACCACGGCGTCGATGTCGAGGACGAGATGGGTCCGATTCAGGTCGTCGGCTCCGGCGCAACCGTCAACGACGCCACGCAGAACGCCTTCGACCGCGCCACGAAACTGCTGGACATGAGCGAGGGCGAGGTCCGCTCCCGGTGTACGTTCACCGGCGGCGTCCAGATCGGGCGGCTGCCGGGCGTCGTCCAACTCGACATGCTCGCGCCGATGGACGTGCTCGAGGACCGGGGAATCGACCACCTCGTGCGCGATCAGTACGGCCTGTAGGAACTGCCGTCGGAACTCGGTGACCGCTCTCTCAGCGGTGGCGCGCGTTGTCCGCCAGCGAAGAGGGAGAGGCCGGCGGAAAATGCTGCGCGAGGAACAGGCGCGTCTCCGGCCCCGGCCGTCTCGAGCCCTCACTCCCTTCGCAGGCGTCTCAGTTGGCGGGCAATCCCGTCTACAGCTCGCGCCCGTCGTAGGCTGCGAGCAAGTCCCGTAGATACGTGATAACCGCCGTTGCTCGAGCCGGTGTCTCACAGGGCACTGCTGGCGGCGGATTGTACAGCTTGTCCGTGAACCACGAGAGCAACTTTCCCACGGCATCGTCCGGCAACTCTCCCGGGTCCCAGGCCAGTGCCAGCACCGTCCCGTCGGCTCCGATCTTCGCTCCCTCGACGTTCGTCAGTCCGTAACAACTCATCGTCCGTCCGTCGAGCGGTTCGACGCACAGCGAGCCGCCCCGGACTGCCCACTGACGATCCTCGGCAGTCCACTCGAACCGCGTCTCGGTCGGCACCAGACACGCGTCCTGTCCCGACAGGCCGACGATGTCGCCCGGTTGAATCCAATCACCGAGCAGCGTCGCATCCACCCCGGCGTCCGCGTGATGCGGGATCGCGTCGAGGAGCGGCGTTTCGCCGTCGCGGAGCTCGAGCCGAAACACGAAGTGCGAGCCGGCGACGCCGTCCGTGAGCGCGACCAGATCGAATAACGCCTCCCGCCCCGCGTTGGTCGTCGTCGGCACGCGCCACGCGGTGGCGTCGTTCCGATCCGCCACGGGGACCCGCTCGAACCGATCGCGAGCGGCGGCCCACGTCCGCCGGCAGTCGTCGCCGTCCGGTTCCATCTCCCGCTCGTCTTCGTGCAGCCAGACCACTGCGGTCGTCGCGTCCGGGAGGACCGACTCGAGGAGGGACCGACACGCCGCAGCGAAGCCCTCGCACTCGAGGTGATGCGTTCGGTGTCGTTCGGAGGGCATACTCCTGTGGGCGGTCTCCGGAATAATAGTTGTTTTCCGGACCATTCACCGTGGGTCCCGGAGCCGGATCATCCGTTCTCCCCGGCTCCGCCCTGCACCGCCGGAACGATCGATAGCGACGCCCCGTCCGGAACCCGTTCCTCGAGCCCGGCGCGCTCGCCGTCGACCGTCACCCTGACGCTCGCCCGCAGTTCGTCGCCGTCGTACAACTGTGGCTCCGCTCGGGGGTAGGCGTCGACGACGGCTGCGATCGCGTCGGCGACGGTCCCGCCCGACCACTCGAGCGTGACCGTCTTGTCGCCGGTCGCGCTTCGTAGAGGGCCGTACACAGTGACTGGCGTCTTCATGGTCGATAATGGGATCGATCAGACAAGAGCCTAGCCGCTCGCTTCTCGGAGACGAACGAGGAGGAAGGAACGCGGATCAGTCGTCGCTCGACTCGGCGGTGGCCGCGGCCGACGACACGTCCTGCTGGCCGATCCACGACGAGGAAAACAGCGGTGCGACGGCGAAGCCGACCATCACGAGCATGAACAGGGCAAGCATGGCACTCGCGACGCCCGCGATCCCGCTGGTGAGACTGAACAGGACGATACTCGTTGCCGCGCCACTGGCGATAGCAGGGGTCATTTGCGTTCGGTCGACCGTAGTTCGACCCGCAATATGAGGGTTACTCTCTTCGATACGGGTTGGTGAACGATACCGTGGCCCGTGGTTCGACTAGCCACTCGAGTTCGGATTGCGGTCGGCAGCTATCGCTCGAGTCGCCCTAGAGCCGTTGGACCGCACCGATCGCGCTCGAGAGCGGCGGCGCGTCGAAGAACTCCTGGCCGGTGTAGGCGTTGGCACCCGCACAGTACAGGTCGCGCGCGGTCTCGAGGACGTCGTCGTCAAGCCGTTCCGGCTCCTCGTCGCAGAGCGATTTCCAGTCGGCGACGTTTTCGTGCTTGGCTTCGGCCTTCGCGGCGTCGACGGCTTGGACCCACTCGGGCTGGGTGCGCTTGTGGTACTGGCGGAGCACTTCCTTGGAGAGTTGGGTGCCCTCGTAGCTGAAGCGGTTCTCGTCGAACGTACCGACGACGTCGCCGACGCGAATCTCGCCGCCGTAGTAGAGACACTCGATCTTGCCATCCTCGTGGACCAGCCCGGCCGAGTCGGCCTGTTCGGTAACGATCCGGTTGACCTCGCGGGCAAGCGACTCGAGGTCATCGATGGCGGCGTCGCCGGCGATCGAATCGGCTTCGTCGCGGTCGAGATGGCGGTCGCTCTCCTCGTACTTCGTGGTGAACTCGACGATCGGGTCCGCGAGGTCGACGGCCTCGTCGGGCCAGCTCTCGAACGCGAGGCCGTGGTCGGCGGGGTCGGTCCGATCCCGCAGGCTCGAGCCGACGGGAACCCGATTGCGGAAGACGATCTCGAGGGGAATCAGGTAGTTGTCGCCGGCCGCGTCGTGGTAGCTGTCGTAGTCGTACTCGCGGCCCTCGTTGGGCAGGTCCGGCACCTGCGTGAGATCGATGGCCATCTCCCACGGCGGGTGGGAGGCGTCCTCGAGCGGGATGACATCGCCGTTCTCGACGACCCCGCGGTAGTGGGTGGGGACGCCCTCGGCCTCGAGCAGTTCGAAGTTGAACGCGCCCATCGTACAGAGGCTCGCGCCCTTCTGTGGGATCTGGTCGGGCATCTTCCCCCAGTCGAACACCGAGTAGTCGTCGGTGAAGACGAACGAGCCGCGACCGAGGTCGTCGGCGGTCGCCGCCTCCTCGATGCGGAACTCCTTGACGCTCGTCATTCGAGACACCCCAGACCGTGTCCGCTCCCGCAGTTCATATCCCAGTTGCCGTGGTCGGCCCCTAAGAAGGTTTCAGTATCGCGCGGACGACCGCGGTCGGCGGCGCGGAGGCTGTGCGACCCGCGTGCGAACCGACGGGCTCGGCCGCGCTTTCAGTCGTCCTCGACGGACGCGAGTAACTCCTCGGCGTCGCCCTGTAGCGATCCCTCGAGCCCGTCGTCGACGAGGTGGCGGAGGGCCGAATCGCACTGGGGCGTCGCCAGCGACTCGAGGGCCTGCCGGCGATACCGCTCGTCGATGTCCTCTTCGCGGACGAGCGCCGCGAGTTCGTCGCACTCGTTGGCCGTTTTCAGTTCGCGGATCGCATCCGCTCGCCGCTCCTCGTCGGCCCCCTCGTCGAGGGCGAGGTCGATGCACTCCGCCGGCGTCCGTGAGCTCATAGACCACCGTTCGCGGCCACCGCTGATAACTCCGTGACCTGCGTTCGACGGACGGGGCTCGAGACGGTCCGATGACGACGGGCCGGGGGACTGCCGCGACGCCGGTCCGTCCGCGGGTCCGCCAATTTTCGCGCTCTTCCTGTCCGTATCGGTGCACAAACCCGACACGGCTGGCTCCCCTCCGACACGTATGGAGATGAATCACATCCGTCGCGGCGACGGCGAGGCGCTGCTCCTCGTTCACGGGCTCGGCGGCAGCTGGCGGACGTGGACGCCGGTGCTCGAGGGACTGGCCGCCGAGCGCGAGGTGATCGCGGTGGACCTCCCGGGTCACGGCGAGACACCGCCGCTGCCCGGCGAGGTTTCCGTCGACACCCTCGCCGATGCCGTCGGCTCGTTTCTGACCGCGAACGATCTTGAGGGGGTCGACGTCGTCGGAAACTCGATGGGAGGACGGCTCGTCCTCGAACTCGCGCGTCGGGGCGACGTCGGCGCGACCGTCGCGCTCGATCCGGGCGGGTTCTGGACGGGCTGGGAACGGTACTTCTTCTACGCGACGCTGGCCCCGTCGATCCGGCTCGTTCGCGGGCTTCGGCCCGTGATGGATCGACTCATGGGCAGCGCCGTCGGCCGGACCCTGCTGCTGGCGCAGCTCTCGGCGCGCCCCTGGGACCTGCCCGCCGACGTCGCCCGCGAAGAGATGCGGACCTTCGCCGACTCGCCGTCGTTCGACGAACTGTTGCGGCGGTTGGCGTTCGGCCCCGGCCAGTCGGGAACGGCGTCGACGCCGGGACCGGTCGTGATCGGCTGGGGCCGCAAGGATCGAGTCACGCTCCCTCGGCAGGCCACCCGCGCCGCGAACCGATTCCCTAACGCGCGATTCTACTGGTTCGAGGACAGCGGTCACTATCCGCACTGGGATGCCCCCGAGGAGGCCACGCGGGTGATCCTCTCCGCCACGGCCCGCGAGGCGTTCGGCGAGTCGTGACGGCGAGACGCCGTCCCCGTCGGCGTGGAACGCGGCCGTGATCGAACACGGCTTGACCCGCACACACCGATCGACACGCCGACTCTTCGATCGGGCAAAATGAACGATCCATCACCCTTTTCTCGTTGTACTGGTATTGTTACGTCGATGGAGCGACCGGTGACCGAGGCCGACCTCACGTTTGATCACGTTCCCGAGACCGACCAGTCCTTCGAGAACGCACTGGCAAAGGCACGCGACGGCGAGCGACTCGCGGTCGACGACGCGATCGAGTTACTCACCACGGGGACCGAGAGTGAGGGGATCGACCGGAAACGCAAGGAGCGCGTGCTCGAGGCGGCCGATCGCCGCCGCGCCGAGCAGGTCGGCGAGGAGGTCACCTTCATCGCGAACCTGAACAACAACGTCACGACGGCCTGTAACGTGGGCTGTCTGTTCTGTAACTTCAAGGACGCCGCCCACACTTTCGAGACCGAGACGGAGATCGAGACGGCCGGCTTCACGAAGACGCCGGCGGAATCCCGCGAGATCGTCTCCGATGCGGTCGACCGAGGGATCTACGAGGTCACCTCCGTGTCGGGCCTTCACCCCGCGTTCGCGCTCGACGACGAACACCGGGAGATCCTCGATGATCACCCGAATCCGAAGGCGGTCAACTACAAGCCCCCCGAACGGTACGACACCAGCCCCGGCACCTACACGGACCAGATTTCGGCGATGAGCGTCGACGGCGTCCACGTCCACTCGATGACGCCCGAAGAGGCCTATCACGCCCGCCGCGGTACCGACTGGTCCTACGAGGAGGTCTACCGGCGGCTGAAAGACGCCGGACTCGACACCGTCCCCGGCACCGCGGCAGAGATTCTCGTCGAGGAAGTCCGCGAAGTCATCTGCCCCGGCAAGATCAGTACGGACGGCTGGCTCGAGGCCATGGAGGCCGCCGCGAACGTCGGACTCGGGATGACGGCGACGATCATGTACGGCCACGTCGAGAACGAGGCCCACCGCGCGCTGCACCTGAAACGGATTCGGGACCTCCAGGACCGGACGGGCAACATCACGGAGTTCGTCCCGCTCTCCTTTATCCACCAGAACACGCCACTGTTCGAACACGATGTCGTCTCGAGCGGGCCGAGCATCGACGAGGACGAACTGCTGATCGCCGTCTCACGACTGTTCCTCGACAACATCGACCACATCCAGTCCTCGTGGGTCAAGTACGGCGACGAGCAGGGGCTGAAGATGCTCAACTGCGGGGCCGACGACTACATGGGGACGATCCTCTCCGAGGAGATTACCAAACGCGCCGGCGGCGGCTTCGGCGAGTTCCGCTCGTTCGAGGACTACGCCGAGATGATCGCCTCGATCGGCCGTATCCCCGTCGAACGCTCGACCGACTACGAGCAGCGCCGCGTTATCGACCCCGACGACCCGCCCTTCGGCCCCCGACTCGGGCCGAAGGCCGACGGGACGCCGCTACTGACTCGAGCGGAGCGAGACGAACGCGATACCGTCCCCGCCGACGACTGATCGAAGCGCCGCGTCGCTCGGTCTCGAACTGAGTACGGATGATCACCCAGACAATAGCACGTCTCCATCGAGATTGATCAATCCTCTGCGGTGGCGCGCGCTGTCGACCGTCCGAACGACAGTGAGGGCGGGCGTCGATGCCGTGCGAGGGATGAGAGAGAGCGGAGTGACCGAACGAATCGGATGGGGAGGACGTGGCGATTCCCTGTTGCCACGATAGCAGGGTCTACCTCACCTCACGGTTACCACTGAGTGATTCGTGGACTCAGGTGAATCGAGATCCGCTCGAGGCACGCTATTCGTTCACGACGCCGACGGCCCGCACCGGCGACCCGTCGCCCGCGAGTGCCAGCGGATACGCCCGGAGTTCGAACCGATCCCCGACCGACTCGAGGGTCGTCAGATTCTCGAGGATCAACTGCTCGTCCCCGAGCAGGGCGTGGTGGGCCTGAAACCCCTCGGGCTCGTCCTCGCCGGCGTTGTCCGTCGGGGTCGGATCGGGGTTGAGCGCGTCCACGGCCACGTCGAGCCCCCGTTTGACGCACATCTCGGCCGCCGCCGGCGAGAGGTACGGATGCTCGAGGTAGCGGTCGGTGCCCCAGTGGGCGTCCCAGCCCGTCCAGAACGCGACGAGATCGGTGTCGCCGTCCGGTACCCGCGACGCGGGGATCGGATCGCGGGCCTCGAGATCACGGCAGTCGATCCGGACGGCGTCGAAGACGAACCGCTCGAGCGGGTAGGAATCGAGCGTCCGGCCGTCGGGTTCGGTGTGGGCGGGCGCGTCGACGTGGGTGCCGGTGTGGCTACCGCACTCGAGGCGCGAGACGCGAGCGCCGTCGTCCGCGTGGGTCGCATGGGTTCGAACGACGACCGCGGGGTCGCCGGGGTAGGTCTGCATCCCCGTTTCGATCGGCTGCGTGAGATCGACGTGCATACGGGAATGGCGTCGCTCGAGGGCCATAACCCTGTGCGAGCGCGGTCGCGGGTCACGGGACCGTATATCATGATTTATGATACTCCTCGACGACGTGTGTGTATGCGACTCGAAGGCAAGACGGCGTTTATCACGGGTGCGGGATCCGGCCTCGGGCGGGAAGCAGCACAGTTGTTCGCCGAGGAGGGCGCGACGATCGTCGCGGCCGACATCGATCTCGAGGGTGCCGAGGAAACGATCGCCCGCGTCGAGGACGCGGGGCAATCGGGCACCGCGCTCGAGTTGGATGTCCGGGACGCCGACGCGGTCCACGCGGCGGTCGACGAGGCGGTCTCGGAGTTCGGCCTCGACATCATGGTGAACAACGCGGGCGTGAGCCACGAGCGCGCGAAGATCGAGGAGATCGCCGAGAGCGAGCGCGACCGAGTCATGGACGTGAACGTCACGGGGGTCTGGAACGGCTGTCACGCCGTGATCCCCCACTTCAAGGAGCAGGGGTCGGGCGCGATCGTCAATACGGCGTCGCTGGCGGGCGTCATCGGCGCGCCGGAACTCGGCGCGTACTCGCTGTCGAAAGGCGCGGTCGTCAACTTCACGCGGACCGTCGCGGCAGAGGTCGGCCCGGCCGGCGTCCGGGCGAACGCGGTCTGTCCGGGCGTGACGGACACCGCGATGCCCCGAAAGAACCGGACCGAGGAGGAGTGGGAAGCAACCAAAGAGGAGATGGCCCGCCACTATCCACTCAAGCGCCTCGGCGAGCCCGAGGACATCGCCAACGCGATGCTGTTTCTGGCCAGCGACGAGGCCGACTGGATCACCGGGCAGGCGCTGGTCGTCGACGGCGGGTTCTCCTGTACGTAACGCCTCGCTCGAGTGCCCCTCGAGGGGAAGCGTTTCGGAATCAGCGGCCGAACGGCCGCTATGGCCACCGATGAATCCTACGTGCGGCAGGCGATCGATCTCGCGGAATCGGCGGTCGACCACGGCAACACGCCCTTCGGCTCCCTGCTCGTCGTCGACGACGAGGTTATCCGGACCGCGGAGAACACCACGCTGACCGACGACGATATCTCGGCGCATCCGGAGTTCAAACTGGCTCGGTGGGCCGCGAGCGACCTCGAGTCCGGCGAGCGCGCGGCCTGTACGATGTACACCAGCACCGAACCGTGTCCGATGTGTGCGAGCGCGATCGTCTACGCGGGACTCGGGCGAGTGGTTTATAGCGTCTCAGTGGATTCGCTCGCCGACGTGCGCGACGACGGCGTGATCGAAATCCCCTGCGAGGAAGTGGTCGACCGGGCGAACGGGTCGACGAGCGTGGACGGGCCGGTTCTCGAGGACGAGGGACTCGCGGTTCACGAGGACTACTTCTAGTCGAGTCGTTCGGAGACGGAGATTTCGCGTTGCCGGAAGGGCCCCGCTGCCGGTCGGTCAGTCGGCGGTAGCCGCCGTTTCGTCCCGGAGCACGGACCGGTAGCGCCGGCCGGCCGAACCGTCGCCGCCGAGCGCGTCCCGAATCGTCGGCGAGATCCACTCCCGGTCGCCGTCCGCGCCGTCGGCGAGGACGCCGTCGAACCCTGTCGTCCGCAGGTCCGCGGGCAGGAACCGCTCGTAGACGGGCAGCCGCTCGCCGAGTGGCACGCCCGCGTGGGCGGCGATCTCCTCGAGTTCGCGCAGCGCGGGCCACTTGTAGTCGGGGTTGATGTGGTCGTCGGTGACCGGCGAGACGCCGCCCAGATCGTCGACGCCGCAGTCGATCAGGTCCGTCGCGGGGGCGAGGTTCGGCGGGACCTGCACGGAGACCTCCTCGGGGAGCGCGACGCGGGCCATCGCCGTCACCTGCCGCATCGTCGCGAGATCCGGCGAGCCGTCCGACCAGCGCTCGTTGTCCATCACTGGCTGGACGATCACCTCCTGGATGTGGTCGTAGCGCTCGTGTAACTCGCGGATCGCCAGCAGGCTCTCCGCGCGGTCGCGCCAGTCCTCGCCGATCCCCACCAGAATTCCGGTCGTGAACGCCACGTCGAGCTCGCCCGCGTTTTTCAGGGTCCGCAGCCGCTGGCCGGGCACCTTGCGCCGCGGCCCCGCGTGTGCGCCCACTTCCGCGGTCGTCTCGAGCATCACGCCCATGCTGGCGTTGACGTCCGCGACGGCCGCCATCTGTTCGCGGGTCTGATCGCCCGGGTTCGCGTGGGGGAGCAACCCCTCCTCTAAGGCGACCTCGCAGGCCGCCCGCAGGTAGGTGTGGATCGAGTCGTGGCCCCATTCCTCGAGTTGGGCGTGAATCTCGGTGTAGCGGTCGTCGGGGTCGTCGCCGAAGGTAAACAGCGCCTCCGTACAGCCGGCGTCGGCACCGCGCCGGCAGATATCACGGACCTCCTCGAGCGAGAGCAGTTCGGCCTGTCCCGGCGGGTCGAAGTACGTACAGTAGGTACAGGTGTAGCGACAGGCCGTGGTAAGCGGGATGAAGACGTTTCGGGAAAAGGTCAGCGACGGCGGTGCCGCGACGTCGCTCGGACTGGCCGCTAACAGCTCCTCGACGGCTCCGTCATCGACCGCGATATCGACGCCGTACTCGCTCGCCCCGGGAAACATTACCTCTGGATGTCGTCGCTCGGCACATAAGGCCTTCCTTCGCCGCGGTCGCCTCGAGTGCGATCGGTCACTTCGTCGCGCGATCCTCGCTCCGTGCGATGCCGACGCGACCGTCTCGACCGTCGAGTTCGAACCCCATCTCGCGGAGCCGAGCGGGGGCGCGGTCCCCCTCGCGGCCGTGGACGAGCACCTCGACGAGATCCGCCGGTTCGTCGATATCGGTCGCCAGCCGGAACGAGTCGATCGTCTCGAGGGTGGCACCGACCTCGCGGGCGATCTCGCGGTGGTCGAGATACGAGGTGCCGTGGTAGTCCACGCGAAACTCGGGATGGCGGACGACGAGCGCGTTCGTCCCGCCGCCCCGACCAGGTGCGATCGCGACATCTGCCGACGCGGACAGGAGCCTCTCGAGCGCGTCAGGGGTCGCCAGCGCGAGGTCGGCCATGACGACGGCGACGGGGTCGGGAGCGGCAGTCGCGTCGTCGCTCTCGGTTTCACCCTCGTCCCCGTCAGTCTCCAGCACCGGGAGCCGCGCGTTGACCGCGTCGGTCAGCGATCGGTTGTCGACCGCGATCGACGTTGACGCGGCGATGTCACTCGAGAGGTCGAGAGCATCGAGTGCGAGCGGCGCGGTCGAGACGACCGTCGGCTCGTGACCCGCGTCGACGATCGCACGCAGGACGTCCGCGAGCATGGCGCGGGCGACTGTCGATCGCTCGGCCGGCGTGAGCGCTGACTCGAGGCGAGTCTTCGGCGTCTCGGCGGCGAACGGGACCACGACGCGCATCTGAATCTGGTTGCGATAGTCCGGGCGCGCTCAAAAACACGTCGGAGTGTCACCGATTCCCCACGAGCACGCGTCTGCTCAGATCTCGTGCCCCCCGACACGAGTGCGACCACTCGCGATGTCGAATACCGAAAGCGCGGCGGGTTAGAACAGCGGCTCGAGTTCGTCCTCGTCGTCTTCGACGAGTTCCTCGAGGTTCTCTTCGCTTTCCTGCTGGATGTCGTCGATGTTGTCCTGTGCCTCGATGGCCACCTGCTGTAGGCGCTTGATCCGGGGGACGTTCGTCACGCCGGAGAGCAAGATCGCCGCGGCCACCTCGGGCTCCTCTCGCGGGAAGTCGCCACCGCGAACTTCCATGCTTCCCGTTTCCTCCTCGAGCCACTTGCGGCCGCGTTCGATGCCTTTCCGGTTCAGGTACTCCGAGGGACCGGAGAGCACGAGCAGCGCCCGCTCGGTGCCTTCGATCTCGCAGGGCAGCGTGAGCCGGCCGAGCGCGGCCTTGCGGACGAGGCTCGTGATGCGGTTCGTCGTGTTCGCGGCGTCGAGGTCGTCGTCTGCGCCGCCACCGTCATCGCCGGTGAATCGCGAGAGGAGGCCGCCGCCGGAGTTCAGTTCGACCTCCTCGCTCGCGAAGCCGACGGTCGAGACACCACCACCGGAAAGCGTGTTGATAATCTCCGAAGAGTCGACGACGCTCTCGGCGACTTCCTGTCCGTCGCCGACTTCACCGGCACCGAAGAGGATGCCGAAGCGACGGACGATCTCCTCGTTGATCTGCTCGTAGCCGCCCTCGACGGACTCGCCGGTCTGTCGCCAGGAGTCGTTGTCGAAGACGAGCAGGTTGTCGACCTCGCGGACGAACGTCTGGAACGATCGCGCCGCATTGAGCGTGTAGATCCCGCCTTCGTCCGTACCCGGCAGGACGCCGAGCCCGTAGACGGGGATCGTGTAGATTCGCTTGAGGTGTTTCGCGAGGACCGGCGCGCCGCCCGATCCCGTGCCGCCGCCCATCCCGGAGACGATCAGGAAGGCGTCGACTTCGTGGGTCGGGATCTGGTCGATGGCGTTTTGGACCTCGTCGATGTCCTCCTCGGCGACTTCCGCGCCGAGTTCGTTGTCAGCACCCACGCCGTGGCCCTTTACTCGGGCCTGGCCGATGAGTACGCGGTTCTCCTGTGGAATATTGTCGAGACCGATGAGGTCCGCTTTCGCGGAGTTGACGGCGATTGCCGCCCGGACGATTCCGCTGCCCGTCCGATCGTCGTAATCGAGGAATCGATCGACGATTTTCCCACCGGCCTGTCCGAATCCGATCATCGCCAACTTCATTATTTGTCAGGGGGCTCCGTTGAATTGGTACAGTGCGATGGAGGATATAAGTCTTGTGCTAAACTGACTTTCTCCTGTTCCGTATGATCGGGGACAATCGCAGGACGGAAGCGGTATTCAACCATTACTTTCGCTCCCGTAATCGTCGTTTACTCGACCTGTGGATGTTTTTTATGTTACGTTTCTCTCTCGAGTGCAAGCGACACGAGACTCGAGTCCGTGGCCGAGATCATGCCGTTTCTGCCGGTTTCTCCCGGTGGCGGGTCCCCTCGAGACCGAGATACGAACCGAGCGTCCGCAACGCCACCGGGTCGCGGCCGAACGCGGTCACGTCGTTGTCGGCGACGGTGTTGTCGAACTCGAGCGAGCGGCCCTGATCGGGGCCAAAGGGAACGAAGGGCAGCGAGTCGACCGCCGAGAGGCCGAGTTTCGCCACCCCCATCGGGATCGGGACGATCGTGACATCCTTGCCGTCGGCCGCGTAGACCAGTTCCGTCACGTCCGCGAGCGTGGCGATCTGCGGGCCGCCGATCTCGTAGGTTTCGCCGACGTGGGCGTCGTCTTCAAGCGCGGCCGCAAGCATCGGGACGAGGTCGCCGACCCAGATGGGCTGGAACCGGGTCTTTCCGCCGCCCGGGAGCCCCGTCACGTACGGCGTCGTCAGCGTCTTCGTGAACTCGACGAACTCGCCGCCGTCGCCGAAGACGACCGACGGGCGGATGATCGTCCACTCGAGCGCGGACTCCCTGACCACCGCTTCGGCCTTCCCTTTGGCGCGGATGTAGCCCGTGTTGCCGTCGGGGTCGGCACCGAGCGCGCTCAGTTGGAGGAATCGATCGACGCCGGCGGCCTCGGCGGCGCGGACGAGATTTTCCGTGCCCTCGAGATGAACTTCCTCGTGGCTCGTTCCCTCGGGCGGTTTGTACAGCGGCGAGAGCGAGACGAGGTTCACGACGGCGTCGTGGCCGACGATGGTGTCGGCGATCGAATCGTAGGCGCTGACGTCGCCCATGGCCGACTCGACGCCGTCGGGGAGGCCGGTGTCGTCCGGAGACCGCGACAGCGCCGTCACCTCGTGGCCGCGCTCGGCCAGTTCTTCGCAGAGATTCGTTCCGATGAACCCGGTGCCGCCGGCGACGAGGATCTTCATACTCGAGAGATGCAGGTACAGCGATAAATAGGTGTGCGGCTACACTGTTCGGTGTGGCCGGCGTTCGACGGATTGTATTACATCTAAATAGTGGACTCTCCGAGGTGGGACCATGCTCGTCACGCTCGAGGGACTGGACGGCAGCGGCAAGACGACGGTCTGGGAGGCCGTACACGAGCGCTATACCGAGGCCGTGTTCACGCGGGAACCGACGGACGATTCCTGGTACGGCGACGCCGTCTACCGCTCGATCGAGGACGACGACGCCGACCCGCTGGCGGAACTCTTCCTCTACACCGCCGACCACGCCGACCATCTCTCGCGCGTGATCGAACCCGCCCTCGAGCGCGGCGACCTCGTCATTTCGGACCGGTACTCCGACTCCCGCTTTGCCTATCAAGGCGCGACGCTCGCGGCGGCCGAGAACCACGACCTCGAGAACCCGCTCGAGTACGTCGTCGACATCCACGACCCGTTCTCGATCACTCCCGATCTGACGATCTACCTCGACCTCGACCCGGAGACCGCCGCCACCCGCGCGGGGACGACGAACAAGTTCGAGCGGGCCGAATACCTCGAGTCGGTCCGTGACAACTACGAGCGGCTGATCGAACGCGATCCCGACCGATTCGTCCGCGTCGATGCAACGCAGTCGCCGGACGCGGTGCTCGAGTCGGTGACGGACGCGCTCGCGGCGGCGGTATCCGACTCGAGCTAATCACGGCCAGCGGTCCGGTTCCTGCTCGTGACGCGCTCTCCGACCGCCGGTTCGGGCAAAGGCTTTAGTCGTGACAGAGCATACCACACGTCCGATGGTCCACGCGTTCATCATGGTGAAGACGGCCGCCGGAAAGTCCGAGGGGCTGCTCGCGGAGATCGACGGCCTCGAGTCGGTCGCCGACGCCCACATTGTCGCGGGCAACTACGACATCATCGCCGAGGTCGACGCGCCGGAGGTCTACGACGTGCTCCAGACCGTCTCCTCGAGCCTGCAGGGACTCGGCGGCGTCACCGAGACGAAGACGTACATCGCGATGGGCTAGGGAGACCGAGACCGCGCAGCTACCCGCGTCTCGCCTGATTCTCCGTCGCCGCTCTCGGCGCTCGAGCGATGACATTGTATCCAATACCATGGTAGCCGGGCGCAACCTTATTCACCGGGGCGAGCGTACCCCAGTGCATGCGGTTCGTGATTATCGGGGCTGGCCGGGTCGGCTTGCGCACAGCACGCGTCTTGCGTGATGAGGACCACGAGGTGACGATGGTCGAACGCGACGAGCCGACGCGCAGACGGGCCCGCGACCAGGGCTTTACCGTCATCGACGGCGACGGCTCCCGCGAGGACATCCTCGAGGAGGCCGGCGTCGAGACGGCCGACGCCGTCGGCGCGCTGACCGGCGACCTCAACGTCAACTTCACCGCCTGCATGATCGCCAACCACTACGGCTGTCGGACGGTCATGCGGATCGATGAGGCCTACCGCGAGGGCATCTACCGCAAGTACGCCGATCAGGTCGACGAGATCATCTACCCCGAGCGACTCGGCGCGATCGGCGCGAAAAACGCCCTGCTTGGCGGGACGATCCGCGCTATCGCCGACATCGCCCCGCACCTGCAGGTCGTCGAACTCACGATCACCGACGCGGCCCCCGTCAACGGCTACACGATCAGCGAACTGCAGCTGCCCGCCGACGCGACCCTCCTCGCCTTTGGCAAGCGCGACCAGCCCCTCGGCGTTCCGACCGAAGACCTCTCGCTCGAGGACGGCGACCGGCTCGTCGTCCTCGCCGACTTCGATGTCCTGAGCGAGGTGCGCCAACTGTTGGTCGGCGAAACGGCGACCAAAGCGGCCGCGAACGCGGGCACGGGCTCGAGTTCGGCGGCGACGGAGCTCTTGGAGGGTGAAACGGAAACGGATTCGGAGATCGACTCCGACACCGGAGGTGTCAACTGATGGTTACCGCGTTTATCATGATCAAGGCGAACACGGGCGAGGCGGATCGGCTCAGAGACAGCATCGAATCCATCGACGGCGTGCAGTCGGCCCACATCGTCGCGGGCGATGTCGACCTCATCGCGAAGACGCAGGTCGAGACGCCGGCCGCAGTCAAGGAGATCGCGGCGACCCATATTCAGGCCATCCAGGGCGTCGAGGACACGCAGACGTATATTGCGATGGATTAAGAACGAAATTTTCCTCTGCGGTCTATCGCGAGCGAAGCGCTGAGCGCTTCGCTCGCGATGTCCCTCGGCAAAATTTCGATCAAAAGCACTCCTCCTTCCGTTCCGAGCGCAAAGCGCTCTCCACATCAGTCGTCGGCCCGCTCGCTCGTTTCACTCGCTCGCGGTCGGCGACTTGCAACGGCCTGCCCTCCCCCGGGGTGCACGGCTCTCGCGTCTGCCCGAGCCGCGCTCCCGGCCACAGCGGTCGTTTGATAGTCCAACACTAGAACTTATCAACCAAGTAGACTACCTTCCAAATATGGTACAGAGACAACACAAAGCAATTCTTGGAGTCGCGATGGTTCTGTTGGGGCTCGTTCAGGCAGGTTCGTATTTCGTAGATAGCGAATGGCAGTTCGCCGTGTTCGGTCTCTTATACGCTTGCATCGGAATAGGGTATCTCTGGGCTGAGGTCTATACTGCTGGTGGGTAGTTGCAACCGGCGCAACGAATGATGGACTCCCACTAATGTTGCATCAGAAATCGAACAGTTCGGAGAACCTGAGCGCCGCTGTTCACCGAGCGCTTCGCGTTCGGGCCGACGAGCGACCACTGGGAGCGAGGAAGGCTTTTAATCGAATTTTTGTCGAGGTGCGCCGCAGACGTACCCGTGGTTCGAAAGACGCCTCTGGTGTCTTTCGTCATCACGAGAGAGCGAAGCTCTCTCGAACGACAGCGCAAAACTTCGTTTTAGAGCGGCATGCCGCCGCTGCTGCCGTCGCCGTCCGCGGCCTGCTGACCTCTGTCCTGGGCGTTCTCGAGCAGCGTCGCCGCTTCCCCTTGATAGTCGTAGCCGGGGATGATCCCCTGTGCGAAGGTGCCTTCGACGAATTCGATCAGGGCCTTGGCGTCGGCGACGCCCTCGCCGGCGTCCCACGCGGTGTACGCGAGGCGGACGCGGACTTCGTCGGCGTCGCGTTCGACGACCGGGTCGTCGTGAGTGCTCGTCTGTGCGACGGTGAAGACGTCCGCGAGCCGGCGCTCGAGGGTTTCGAACCAGCCGTTTTCGACGGGATCGGCGACGACTTCGTCCGCGACGGCGGCGTCGAGCGTCGGGAGGAAAACGGTGACGTGGAATCGGCCGTCGCGGTTGCCCTCGGCGTCCTCGGCCTCGATCGCGGTGTCGAAGACGGTCGTCGTGAGGGCGTAGCCGTCGTCGGTCCGGTCGAACGCGTCGTGGGACTCGAGTTCGCGCGCGATGGGGTCTGGAAGCTCGCTCATTGTCGACCCAACGGGCGTGGCGGAAAAGGGTGTTACGTTGTTCTGACTACAGAGCGGTCGGGTCGGAGGAAACCGCTACAGCGTGGATATCACGCGCAGTTCTCGAGGGTTTCGAGGGGACCGTTTCGCGGGGAAGTAACGAGTTTCTACCGGAAACGGCCCCCATTACTACAAGGGAACCCGTCCTCTCTCGACGGCATGAGTCTGGACAGACACGCCGCGGAACGCCGTCGCTTCGCTCGCCTCCTCGGAACGGACGGCGACCACGGTTCCGGCCTGCCGATCGGCGGGCGGGACGCCGACGAGGAGGCGGACGACCGAGACGCGGTCGACGATGACGACCGCTCGAGCGACGACGCAGCTACGACGCCTGCCGATCGGTGAGGAACGAGTCGAGTGCCGTCGCGACTTCTTCGAAGTCTTTGACCGTCAGCCCGTCCGTCGTGGCGAAGACGCCTTCGCTGTCGTTTGTCACGCGGATGAGAAAGCCGTTCTCGAAGACCCGAATCGTGTAGTCGTAGGAACCGAGTTCCGACCCTTCGTAGGCCGTCTGCGTGGTCTTGAAGCCGCGCCACTCGTGGCCGATGAACGTCGAGAGATCGGCGTCGCGCTCGAGGTCGTCGCGGAGGTAGAGCTGCTCGAAGTCGTCGCGCGTGAAGTACGTGACCGAACGGAGGCTGTCGCCGATGGCCGTTCGACAGGTCGCGACGATCTGCTCCGCCGCCTCTGACGTGAGTATCCCAGTCGGCATACGCGACCAGTTGGTCTCCGCGAACTTAACCGCGAGGGCTACTCACAGCGCGCTGGAATAGCCGTAAGCGATCGAGTGGGGGCGAACTACACGTGCTCGATCGCCCGGTCGAGATCCGCGATCACGTCGTCGACGTCCTCGATCCCGACCGAGAGGCGCACGAGGTCGTCGGTGACGCCGCTGGCCAGCTTCTCCTCCTCGGTGAGTTGCTGGTGGGTCGTGCTCGCGGGGTGGATGATCAGCGTCTTCGCGTCGCCGACGTTCGCGAGCAGGCTCGTGAGGTCGACCTCGTTACAGACCGTCTCGGCGGCGTCGTAGCCGTCCTCGAGGCCGAACGTAATCATGCCGCCGTAGCCGCCCTCGAGGTAGTGCTGGGCGTTCTCGTGGGTCTCGTGGCTCTCGAGGCCGGGGTAATTGACCCAGGAGACCTTCGAGTGCTCCTCGAGGTACTCCGCGACGGCCATCGCGTTGTCACAGTGTTTCTCCATGCGCAGGGGCAGGGACTCGAGTTTCTGCAGCGTGACCCACGCGTCGAAGGGGGCCTGCTGGTTGCCCAGATCGCGCAGGCCGCGGGTACGGGCGACGACCGAGAAGGCTGCATCGCCGAAGGTTTCCTGGAAGTTCACGCCGTGGTAGGCCGGGTTCGGCTCGGTGATCTCGGGGTAGTCGCCGTCCTCCCATGGGAACGAGCCGCCGTCGACCAGGATCCCGCCGACGGTCGATCCCGCGCCGTGGATCCACTTGGTCGTCGAGTTCCAGACGAGGTCCGCGCCGTGTTCGAGCGGTCGGCACAGATACGGCGTCGCGAAGGTGTTGTCGACGAACAGCGGCACGTCGTGGTCGTGGGCGATGTCGGCGATCCGTTCGATGTCCGGGGTCACGAGCGCGGGGTTGCCGATCGTCTCGAGGTGGACGAAGGCGGTGTCGTCGTCGATGGCCTCGGCGTAGGCCTCGTAGTCGAGCGTATCGACGAACTTCGTCTCGATCCCGCGCTTTTCGACGGTGTGGGTGAGGTAGGTGTAGGTCCCGCCGTACAGCGACGACGAGGAGACGATGTTGTCGCCGACTTCGGCGAGGATGAACGTCGCGAGGTCGAACGCGGCCATTCCCGATGAGGTGGCGAGCGCCCCGACGCCGCCCTCCAGCGTCGCGATGCGCTCCTCTAACATCGCGTTCGTCGGGTTCATGATCCGCGAGTAGATGTTGCCCGCCTCTTCCAGTCCGAACAGCGCGGCGGCGTGGTCCGTGTCCTCGAACTGGTAGGAGGTGGTCTGGTACAGCGGCGGCGCGCGGGCACCCGTCGTCGGATCGGGCTCCTGGCCGGCGTGGACGCTGTTCGTGGCGAATCGGTGTCCGTCGGAATCCGAATCGTCGCTCATACCCGCAGATCAAACGGGAGCTGGTAAAGTTATTAGGCGAACCGGTTCGGTTCCGGTCGTACAGTAGCCACTGAACCGATTCAGACACTGATCGCAACGCAGTCCGGCGATCAGGTGTCCAGTGAGTTTCAGTGGCGACGAAACTTGTCGGTCAAACGGTCACCGGGGCTCTCGGCCCCGACTCAGAGTTCGAGCACGCTGACGATCCGGAGGCTCTCGAGGACGACCCACCCGACGAACAGTCCGTAGGTCACCAGCAATGCCCACGCTTCCCGACGCGAGAGGTACATCCCGGTTCGCGAAATCGCGAAGAACGTGATCGTCGCGAGGACCAGAAACCCCATCATTGGGACGATGTACGCGAAGTTGATCGTCAGCGACCCCGCCACGAGGACGCCGACCGGGACGGCGACGAGCAGGTCGAACGTGTTGCTCCCGAGGACGTTCGCCAGCGTGACCGTCGGCCGATCGGCCCGCGCCGCCGCGAGACTGACGAAGGCGTCGGGCAGGCTCGAGCCGGCCGCCACGACGGTCAACCCCCAGAGGAACGACGGCGTGCCGAACGCGTCCCCGAGCCCGATCGCGGCGCGGACCAGCGCCTCGACGCCGACGACAATGAGCACTAACCCGAGCCCGAATTGGAGCCACGTCGGGACGAGCGCGATCGAGTCGTCATTAGTCTCGTCGCTCGCCGCGGCGTCGAGGTACTGGGTGAACAGGTAGAGGCCGTACAACCCGAGGGGAAACAGCGCGAGCGGTCTCGAGACGGATCCCCTGACGAGGTCGTCAGCGCTGTCGACGGGATTGTAGATGACCGCGAGCGAGAACGTCAACAGCAACGCGGCGACCGCGAGCATGTAGAACAGCGACTCCTTGTAGACCAGTTCTCGCGTCGTGTCGATCCCGCCGCCGACGAGGACCGCGAGCCCCGGGATCACGAGGAGGTTGAACACCGCCGAGCCGACGATGGAGCCGACGCCCAGTTCGAACTCGCCGTGGAGCAACGTCGCGAGCAACACGCTCGCCAGTTCTGGGGTGCTCGAGCCCACGGCGGCGACGATCGCTCCCTGAACCACCAACGGGAGCCCGTACGCGGCGGCGAGCCCGTTTGCCGACTCCTCGAGCCAGTCGCTGCCCTTCCAGACGACCGCCGTCCCGACGGCGGCGAGCGCGAGCAAGGCGAGGATATCGATCATCGCTGGGAGTCGGCGGCCCGCCGGCGAAACCGGTTCGGAGCGGTCGTCCGCGGTCCGTCGCCCGTCGGAGCGTCGGTGTCTCGGTTCATACGTCCCCGTTATCGCCCGGACGTGTAAACGTCCCTGACTATCCTCTGGGTGCGTTACGGTGAAGAAAACCGACCAATACGACGCACCTCGTCGGCCGAAAAAACGGTCGACCGGCGTCAGCGCGACCGTGCCAGCAGCGCGGCCGCGAGTGCAGCGATCGCCGTGATCGCTGCGCCGCCCGTAAAGCCGGGGACCGAGTCCGATCCGTCGGACTCCGTCTCGTCGCCCGAGTCGCCGCTCTCGTTTTGCGACGCTGACCCGCCGTCGACGGTGAGCGTCCCCGCCTCGAGCGACGGGTCGATGCGGTCGCCGCCGTCCGCGTCGATCTGCAGGTCCGTTACCTCGAGCGCGGTCGAGCCGGCGTCGGTGCCGTTCACTTCGATCGTCGCGAGCGTCACGTCGCTCGCGCCGGGAGTTACCTCGTCGGTGAGGTCGGCGGCTTCGACGGTGACCGACTGGCCGTCGGCGCTCACTATCGGATCGGTCGTCGGGCCGTACCGGTCGGGATAGCTGGCGTTCGCGACAGTCGCGGTTCCCTCGTCACCGGACAGTTCGACGGTGAGTTCGAACCCGGCGAGCCCGTCCGGCGCGTCGGTGAGCGCGATCCGGTGAGTCGCCGTCTCGCCCGATTCGACGGACGCATCGCCGACGACGAGGCCGGGTCCGGCGGCCGTCTGCGTCGCGGGTGCCGTCGTGGCTCCCGCATCGGCGACTGCCAGCGACGCGATCGGGACGAGTGCCACGGCGACCGCGAGCGCGACGAGCAGCGCCGCGGCGGTCCGTTTCCACCGTCGCGACGGGGTCGAACCCCGGTCCGATTCGCCCATCGGTGTGCGTCCCCGGCCCGCCTCGCTGACTGCCGGATCGGCGTCGTGGCGTGCCATCGGCTCAGATTTCGTCGTAGAGTTCGGTGATGTCGTCGTAGTCGATGCGACCGTTGTCGTTGAAGTCGTAGTAGTCGGCGCTGAGAGTGACCGAGTCGTCCTCGATGGAATCGAACAGCAAGACCACGTCGTCGTAGTCCAGTCGACCGTTGCCGTTGACGTCCTCGTACATCCCGTCGCCATCGGGGTCCGTCGGCGTCCGGCCGCTGCCGGGGCCGCCCCCGACCGCCGGCGGACCGGTGACGACGACGCCCGGTCGGGACTGCGGTTCGATGGCGATCCCGTCGTCGTCGTCCAGCGCGTGAACGTCGACCGTGATGTCGGTCGTCCCGGTGCCGGTACCCTCGAGTTCGAGCGAGGCCAGCGTGACGTCCATCGCGCCCGGTTCGATCGCCTCCTCGAGGTCGGCGAACTGGAACTCGACGCTCGAGCCGTCGTCGCTGATCGCCGGGCCGGCGGTGAGCTCGAGCGCGTCGTGGTAGTCCGCGCCGGTGATTTCGGCGATCTCGGTGTGGGCGAGTGAGACGGTGACGCGACCGCCGGCGAGCCCCTCCGGGACCGACGAGAGCGTCAGGTCGGCCGTCCCGGTGGCACCGTGGCTGATCGCGACGGAGTCGACGTGTAGCGACGTTGGGGGCTCGTAGACCCACAGCGCATCGTTCTCGTACGTGCGGCCGAAGGTGCCTTTGTCCTCACAGAGGAGCACCCGGCCGTCGTCCATGACCATTACGTTGTCGACGTTGATGAGCGACTCGTCGAGCACCGACGAGGGATCGCTCTCGTTCGGCCCGACGACGACCGGCTCGAGCCGGGAAACGTTGTAGTCCGCCTCGAGTTCGGCCCGGTAGAGGACGCCGGACTGCACCTCATCGAATCGGATGTCGCCGTTCTCATCGGTCATGGCACCGCCGAGCGAGGAGATACCGAAGTAAATGAAGTCGCCGGGTTCGGCCTCGTCATGGGAATCGATCCCCTCGGCCTTGTTGAACTCGACGCTGGCACCGATCTCCTTGGCCGCGGCGCGGGTCTCGAGGAAAGGGACCCGGCGAAGGGCCTCGTCGACGCCGTCCGGCCCGTTTTCCTCGTACTGCGTTGCCCACTCGACGACCTCCTCGTCGGTGATGTAGTCCTGGTTCCCGTTGATCGCGACCGCCTCGTCGGCTTCCGCGAGCGCGGTCTCGAGGTCGGCCTCCCAGTCGGTTTCGGCGTGGGTCTCGAGGTAGTCGACCTGCGTGACGTCGTCGTAGTCGGCGATCCAGGAGTCGACCTCGGCGTTGCTCGCCGTCCCCAGTTCGAGCCACTCGATCTCGAGGGGGGTCTCTGCGACCGGTCCCTCGCCGATCTCGGCGGCTTTCATGGCGTACAGCGTGCCGCGGACGTCCATCCGGCTGTCGTACTCCGGAATCGGCTCCTCGGCGACGAACTTGTAGATGCCCTTCGCGCCGCCGTCGGAGGCCAGATAGACCGTCCGCTCGTCGGGTAGTACTTCGGGACACTCCCACGCGGCGCGACCGAAGACGTGGTGTTTGACCGGCGTCGGCACGTCGGCGGTCGGCTCGGTGATCTCGACGATTTTCCCGTAGCGGTAGCGGTTCGGGAACTCCTCGTCGCCGATGGGCTGGGGCGTATCGTCGATTTCGACTCCCTCCTCGTCGAGACCGGCTTGATCGATCGGCTCCGCGCCGAGATGATAGGCCATCTTCTCGGTGTTCCGATTGTTATGCAGCCCCATCGGGTACCAGCTGTCCTCGGAGCCGAAGACGTCCTCGATCGACTGCTCGACCCCGAGAATCTTGGGCCGGTTCCAGAACTCGCTGCTGCCGCGGAGGCCGACACCGCTTCCGGCCTCGACGATGTCGCTGACCGTCGCGAGTCCGCCGACGCGCGGATGGCCGTACTCCTCTTCGGCCGACAGCGGCGTCTCCCACGGGCTCAGATCGCCGTAACAGTTGACCTTCGTCCCGCCGATCTCGCGGAACGGTTCAGTATTCTCGAGTTCCATCGCGTTCTCGAGGTCGGCCTGCAAGTAGCCCTCCTCGTCGCGGTAGAGCGGCGTGCGCGTGATCGCACCCGGTCGCGTCTCGTTGTTTGTAAAGAGATAGCCCTCGAGGCCCTCCTCGTCCGTCGAGACGAAGAAGTTCATGTCGGCCTGGTCGCCGACGCCCTCGTACCACGGTTCGGTGATCTCAGCGAGCGGCCGACCGTCGGGCGTCTGCGGGTGGCTGAACCGCTCGGTCCCGCCATTGATCTTGTCGCCCGTCTGCACGAGCAGTCGGTACTCGCCGGCTGCCGAGAGGACCTGTTGTTCCTCCTTGTCAGTTCGGGGTGGCTCGAGTTCGTCGAACTCGTCGTTCGTGCCGTTGAACGTGAACCGGAAATCGTCGAAGACGCCGACGCCACCCGTGTTAAAGGGCTCGAGGTTGCCGTCGTGGGGCCCCTGCAGGCTGTAGAGGAGTTCCCCCGTGTCGAAGACGAACGGCCCCGTTACCTCGGCGCCGAATGCCGTCGTCGAGAACCGATCGATGTTCCCCTCGATATACGGCGCCTCGAGCGTGTCGTGTTCCTCCGGATCCTCGTCTGCCCCCACAAGGCCGACCGTTCCCGCTCCGATTGCCGTTACCGCTGACGATGCCATCAGCTTTCGCCTCGTAAATTCGACCATGCAAACGGATCAACCCCCGACTAATTAATTAGATTTTATAATATTTGGACTTATTATAATGTACTACAAGAGAGGGAACGTTACAGAACATAGCAGACAGAGCACTCTGACACCTATTGAACGCTAGATAGTTGAGAATACGGATCGGAGTCGGTGGCGGCACGGAAGCGGTGATCGACGCGTCTCAGCGCGAGTCAACCGGCTCGAGACTCGCCCGTACGCTCAGGACGGTACCACGAAGTATCGCGGTTCCAGACCTGCAAAGCGATGACCGTGACGAAAATGTGACGGAGACGGTGAGCGTCGAGTCCACCGACGCAGCCGTCAGTCGAGTTCCTGTTCTTCCACGTCGGTCCGGATCGTTTCGGCGCGGTCACGGACCCACGTGAGGTAGCGATCGAGTTCGGTCGGCGTCGACCCGTAGAAGGAGGCGACCCAGCCGCGGTCGGCCCACGGCATCGTCATGAGATAGGCGGCAAGGGTGTCTTTACCCGCTTGGACGACCTCCGGCGGAACGCCGCGCTCGCCGGTGTTTTTCTCGACGAAGCCGTTGACATCGAAGTAGACGTCGGCGTAGAGCCGCGCGTCCTCGAGGTCGTCGAACGCGATATCCGTGTGTTCGGGCGCTTCGAATCGGTAGCGCGGGTCGCCGTCGGCCGCGTCGGTCTCGACGATCCGGACGTCGAGAACGTAGGCGTCGACGATCGACTCGTCTGTGTCGGGGCCGGTTGTGGTCTGGGACATGGTGGAACGGGTCCAGCCGAACCCAGTCCTATCGCAGTATTGAACCTTCGTATGTGGCGTATATATCTCTCGAGAACCCGCCGTTCCGATACAGAGACGCATGAGCTCGTTACGGGATCGCAGAGGTAATCGCGACGGCGACCGGCCTTCGGGTCCCGTACTCCGGTTCCCGATCACGCTGCTGCGTCCGTCTCGACGACGCCGGGGAGCCGAACGGTCGCGGTCGTCCCGGTCTCGTCCGTGTCGAACGCGATGTCGCCGCCGAGTGCCGTCACCGACCACGAGACGATCCACAGTCCGAGCCCGCTTCCGTGTTCCAAGGCCGTCTCCTCGCCGCGCTCGAGGACGGCGAGTTCGTGGTCCGGGATCCCCGGCCCGTTGTCGCGGACGGTGAAGACGGCACTTTGTTCGGCGCTGCCGTCGTACTCGATCGTCACGCGAGGCGTCGCGGCGTCGCTGTGGACGAGCCCGTTCTCGACGAGGTTCGTAAAGACGAGGTCGAACAGCTCCCGGTTTGTCTGCAGCCGGCAGGTCTCGGGAACGGCTACGTCGATATCTCCCGACAGCTCCGCCTCGAGGTCGGCCGCGATCGACGCGAGGGCGTCGCGGGCGGACAGCGTCGCCGGCGAGCGGGCCCCCGTTTCGATCGCTCGTTCAAAGTCGCGGGCCTTTTCGCTCGTCTCGAGAACCCCGCTGACATCGTCGCCGACCGTCTCGAGCATCTCGGCGAGGTCGTCGTCCTCGACGCGGTCGGCGGCGATTCCGACGTAGCCGCGGACGGCGGTCAGATCGTTCCGGAGGTTGTGGCGCAACACCCGGTTGAGAATCTCCAGGCGCTGTTCGCGCCGGCGCCGGTCGGTAATGTCCTGTAAGATCACGGTGTGGCCGACGGTCCGGTCCGAGCCGTCCCGCAGCGGGGACGTCGACACCGCGAACTCCCGCCGATCGCCCCGGTCGGTCCGCGTGAGAACTGCGTTCTCCGCGTCGACGCGGACATCCGTCACCGCCTCGAGTGATTCGCCGAGGACCGCCGATCGCGCGGCGTTGAACAGGGTCTCGGCCGCCGGATTGTAGTCGACGATCCGCTCGTCCGTGTCGACGACGAGAAACGGGGACTCGAGGTCGGCGATCGCCGAGCGGTCGGCCGTGCGCCGAACGGCCGGGCTGTAGGTGAACATCCGTCCGCCGACGAACGCGTAGGTATCGAGGACCACGTGGGGCAGGAACATGACGGCAGAGAGGTTGAGCTGCGGGACGGGGCCGAGTTCGAAGAGCCAGACGAGCAGGGCGATCCCCGGCGGGAGCGTGCTGAACCCGACGGCGAGCGCTTCCGTGCGGTAGAGCGGGCCGTAACTGATGACCGTATCGAACAGGAGCAACGTCCCCGAGGCGGCGAACACCGCCCCGGTCATGATCGCGAAGAAGGCCCACGCGTTGCGATCGTAAGAGACCGTCGCCGCGCCGTAGACCGGTTCGATCCGGAAGCCGCTCCAGACGAGTTCGTGCAACGGGTTCGTTACCACGAGGACCGTCGTGACTATCGGAACGAGCACTAATAACCCGAACCACGGCGTCCGAATGAGGTTCCCGCGACCGGTGTACTCGAGGCCGAAGGCGAGAAACGGGACGCCGGTCCAGACGATGCCGGTCCACGTCAGAACCTCGAACCCCCACCGCAGCGCGGGATCGAAGACGAACAGCGACGCGCCGTAGGAGAAACACCACAGCGCCTGCGCGACGAAGGTCAGGAGCAACCAGTTCGCGCCCGGCCTCCCGCGGTACCGGCGGAGATAGGAGAGCAACAGTAGCGTTCCGACGCCCGACAGGATCGACCCGGCTGCCGGCCACGGAACCGTCACCATGCTACGCAGGGTCCCAGCACAGCGACTTCGGTGTTTCGGCTCGCCGCCGTAACGCGGTCGACGATAGCTGTCGGTTCCGATTCCGGCCCGAGTCGGCCCGCTGGGCCGAGTCGGCCTCGCGGCCGGCCCGGTCGCTCACTCGAGCAGCGACTCGCCGGTCATTTCGGGGGGCTGGTCGAGGTCAATGACCTCGAGGATCGTCGGCGCGATGTCCGCGAGCGTGCCGCCCTCGCGGACGGTTCGGCCCCCGTCGGTCCCGTCAGGAGCGAGGTAGACCAGCGGGACCTCGTTGTACGTGTGCGCGGTGTGGGGGTTCGCTTCGGTTCCCATGTCGTCGGCGTTGCCGTGGTCGGCGGTGACGAGGACGTGTGCCCCGGCGTCCTCGAGCGTCTCGACGAGGCGACCGAGTTGGGCGTCGACGGTTTCGACGGCCTCGATCGCGGCCTTGTAGTCGCCGGTGTGACCGACCATATCGGGGTTGGCGTAGTTGAGCACGAGCACGTCGGGGTCGTCCGATGCGATGGTGTCGATGGCGGTGTCCGTGACTTCTGGCGCGCTCATCTCGGGTTGCAGGTCGTAGGTCGGCACGTCGGGGCTCTCGACGATCTTCCGGATCTCGCCGTCGAACTCGACCTCGCGGCCGCCGTTTAAGAAGTAGGTGACGTGGGCGTACTTCTCGGACTCGGCGATCCGGAGCTGGGTTCGGCCCGCGTCGGAAAGCACCTCGCCGAGCACCTGCTCGGGCTGGTTCGGCGGGTAGGCCACGGGGAGGTCGAAGGTCTCGTCGTACTGGGTCAGCATCACGACCTCGGCGTCGGGGGGACTGGTCTCGACCTCGTCCGCCCAGTCCTCGGGCCGAATGTCGGCCAGCATTCGCGTCAGTTGCCGTGCGCGGTCTGATCGGAAGTTGAACCAGACGACCGAATCGCCGTCCTCGAGTGCCGGCTGTCCCTGCTCACGGCTTCGCCGTTCGCCGTTCGAGGCGCGTAGCGCCTCGCTCTCCACGACCGTCGGCTCGACGAACTCGTCGGTCTCCCCGCGGTCGTAGGACGCCTCGACGGCGTCGACGGCCGACTCGGCGCTCCACTCGGCCTCGCGGTTCACGATCGCGTCGTAGGCCCGCTTGGTCCGCTCCCAGTTCTGGTCGCGGTCCATCGCGTAGTACCGGCCCGAGACCGTCGCCACGTCGCCGGTTCCGTGGTCGTCGATCACGTCCTCGAGCGTCGAGAGATACTCCCGGCCGCCGGTCGGCGAGGTGTCCCGGCCGTCGGTGATTGCGTGGGTGACGGCCTCGACGTCGCGGTCGGCCGCCAGTTCGATCAGCGCGTGCAGGTGCTCGTGATCAGAATGGACCCCGCCGTCGCTGACGAGGCCGACGAAGTGCACGCGGCCGTCGTTTTCCCGCACCCGGTCGAAGGCCGCGTTGATCGCATCGTTCTCCCGGAAGGAGCCGTCCGCGATCGAGTCCGAAATCCGCGTGTACTCCTGATAGACGACCCGCCCCGCGCCGATATTGAGGTGGCCGACCTCGCTGTTTCCCATCTGGCCCTCGGGCAGCCCGACGCGCCGGCCTGCGACCTCGAGTCGGCCGTACGACCCCGCGTCAGAAATCCGATCGAAAACTGGCGTCTCGGCCGCTTTGACCGCGTCTCGTCCGCCCTTTCCGAGCCCCCAGCCGTCGAGAATGATCAGCGCAGCGTCCATGTGTTTCCGGTTTCCAGCCGGGGTTACTTAGCTATCGTTGTCCGCCGCGAGCCGGTATCCCCTGTTGTGATTCCGACCGCCCGGCTCGAGCCGGCTGGATCGACGCAACGGGGTCAGTCGTTCTGGATGAACTCGCCCGAGCAGTCGTACTCGAGCAGTTCGTACTCGGCGATGTCCGGCTCGTCGTACGGAGCGGCCCGGTCGGTCAGGCCGTAGACGGTGACCCGTTCGACGCCGGTTTCGTGGGTCTCGTTCCAGCGGCCACACAGGTGGTTGGCGAAGTACGACTGGTGGTTCTCGTTATCGGCGTATCGCATGTTCGAGACGTACTTTTGCCATCGCGCCGTCTCGTAGGTCTCGTCGACTGACGGCGGTCTGTCCCAATTGACGGCCGAGCCGTGGAAGACGTCGGCTTCGGACTCGTTCTCGAGGTCGCCCGGCACCACGAGCCACCGCGCGTCGGAGGTCGGCTCCGGCGCGAACATTCGCCAACTCTGTTCGGCCTGTGCCGTCTCGAGGACGTCCTCGGCGGGGTCCGGAACGTCGGTGTAAGCCACCGCCTCGGCGTTCGAGAGGATGACGAGGGCGAGGAAGAGCCACGGGACGACCGTCGAGAACAGGACCCGACCGCGGTTCGTGACGGTGGCGGCCGACGGCACGGCCGCTCGAGCTGTCGGGAGCAGGGGAACGGCGAGTCGTGGCGCACCCCGCTGGAGCCGCGCGAGCCCGTTGCGGAGGTCGGGCGCGACGCCGGCTCGAGTCGCCAGCGCGGTCAGCCGATCCCAGACGACCGTCGGATAGAACAGGAGCAAGCCGGCGACGGCGATGAGCGGGAAGAGCCCGATCTTGAGCATGACGAGCATTCCGAGATGCATCCCGACGAAACAGGACGCGAACATCGCCCGCCGGTAGCCGGTCAGGACGAGGAGCAGGGGCGACAGCAGGATGAGCGCCATCCAGGCGTAGGCGGCGACGCGCAACAGGAGGAACTGTTCGGCGAGGACGTTCCCGAGCAGGACCGTGAGGTGGTCGGCCTGGAAAATCTCGACGAGCGCGTCGCCGTTCATCCACACGTCGCTTCTGGTCTTGTGGATGGCGTTCGTCGCGTACATCAGCAGCATCTGCAACAGAATCGCTATCGTCCCGATGGACGCCACCGTCGACCGGTCCCGATCGATCCGGCGCGCGTCGATCGACCACCGCTCGCCGAGCGGGAGGAAGACGCCCCAGAACAGCAGCATTCGCAACAGCACGTCGCCGCTGTTGAGCACCATCGGATTCCGGATATGCAACGAGACCAAGAGGAACCACGAGACGGCCGTCGCTACGCGGGTCCGGTAGCCGACGGTCAGAGCGAGGCCGAAGCAACCGGCGATGATGAACAGGACCGCCTGCACCCACGGCTCGCCGGAGATCGCGTGGATGGAATACACGGATGAGTAGTCCGAGAACAGTGCCCGCAGCGGGAGGACGCCGGCGTCCGTATAGAACGCCCTGAGGTTTCGGGCGCGGAGTGCCAGATCCGTGATGATCAACAGCCCGACCGCGATGCGGAAGGCGGCCAGCGCTCGCAGATCGATCTCGAACCGTCGGTGGACGGCTCGGGAGGCGCTATCCAGAGCGGTCGTCAGTCGATGCCGCGCGTCGCTGGGGAGGACCTGATCCATCGTCTTCGTGTTCGCTCTCGGGTCTCGTATCGACCGGCGTAAGTTTGGTGTATACTGAAACGTCTCTTTTGCCGGTCGTCTCCCCGTTGACGCGGGCCGGCGGCAAATCCTCGAGCGGCCTCGATTCTCCCGCGTCGAGAAGATCTCAGTGCGACGGTCGCGTCGCGTCCCCGTCGTGTTCGAAGGTCGTCCCACAGTCGCCACAGGTCGTCCCCTTCCCGGGCTTAACACGCTGTGCGAACACGGCACCGCACGCGTCACAGATCATGAACAGGCGGTGTTTCGGTGCGACCCCGGCCTCGAAGTCGGCGCGGATCCAGGCGTCGGGGTTGTCTTCCTCGTAGAGGGTGATGCTGGAACTGTCCTGTCGCCAGTTGATCGCACGATCGTCGCGGGTGATAGCGGCCGATTCTCGCTCGGACATCGAGATACTAGCAGCCTCGAGACGCCCATATATACGTTTTCTGATAGTTTTTTACCCGGCCTCGAGTTAACGTCCGGAGCCGACGACCACTGGATTTTTGCGAGTCGGGTGGGTGCCCCCTGTCATGACGCTCGATCCGGTCCACTTCGACGGTATCGCGCGGCTCGCGAGGCGGATCGACCACGGGACCGACGAGCGCGACCGGCGCGCCTTCGCCGAGACCGTCTGGGAGGAGTTCCTGGACCCGCTGGTCCACGACGGACGGACGGTCCTCGAGCCGATCGACGAGCGAGCCCGCCGGGTGGTCGACTGCGAGGCGGTCGCGTTGCGCGACCGCGAGTTCCCGACCGAACACGGCCTCGACGCGGGGACGATCAACCCGACGACGTTCAAGAACGGGCTCGTCATCGACATCGCGCAGGCGGCCATGAGCGCGACCCCGAGCGATCTCGATCTCCACCGGTCGCGGACGACCGTGATGACGGTCCACTCGAACGACGAGACGATGATGGTCGACGAGACGTGGGGCAAATTCGACGAGGGCTACAGCCGGAGTCGCGCGGTCAAGATCCCGCCGCTGCCGCGCTTCGCCGAGGGCGTCGTCCACGCGCTGGCGCTGTACCTCGCCGAGAGCACGCACGCCCGCGACCACGCCGACACGGTGTCGGACCTGCTGGTCCTCGACGGGCCGCTGTACCCGCGGGGCCTGCTGCGCTGGGCCGACCAACACCCCGATCTCGCCGACTTCCTGCTCGATGACCCCCGGCCCACGACGGTCCTCGAGAACTACGTCCGGCTGGTCGAGGAGTTCGTCGAGCGGGACGTTCCCCTCGTCGGCTTCGTCAAAAACCCCGCGACGCGGGTCCTCACGCGGACGCTGAAGTCGAAACGGGACGTCGACGTCAGCATTCCGTGGAGCGACGATTCGGCCCTGTTTACCCGCCTGCTCGAGCGCGGCGAGTACGTCGACGACATCGACGGCGACCGCTGGGAGCGGGACACGTCGGCGCTAACCTACACGAACTGGTTCCGGTCACGGGGCGGCGTCGACCGGCCGCTGTCGGCCGACGGCGACGCGCTCGGCGTCGACCGTCGCCTCGAGCGCGAGGCCTACGAGGTCACCTTCTTCGTGATCTACGACCCGCGCGATGATCTACTGTATCGGATCGAGGCCCCCTACGCGTTCACGAAGGACCCGGAGACCCGCGAGCGACTCACGATGCAACTGCTCCAGGACGTTGCCATCGCCCACGGCCCGCCCACGATCGTCGAGAAAGCTGACGAACTCGCCCGGATCAGTAACGCGGAGAAGGCCTCGCTCCGGGAGACCCTCGAGGAGCGATTCGACGCGGCACAGGATCGGACCTACGACGACCACCGGTGGGACGAACAGCCGTATTAGCCATCGCCAGTGTGGTGGCTACGCTGGTCGATCGGCGGGAAAACGGAGCAATCGAATCGGCAGGAAAGAACCACAGAGTTCGCTGTCCGTACTAGCCGTCGTTCTTTTCGACCTCGAGGTCGACGTCGTCCGGATCGACGCCGATCCGGGCGAACTGCGTTCGGACGTGTTCTTTGGCTCCCTCGAGGGCCTGCTCGCGGGTGTCAAAGCCCCGCGGCATGGGCGACTCGAAGGCGAGGTTGACCTCGCGGCCGTCGACCAGTTGGGTCGAGCCGCCGCTGTCGACCTCGTAGAACTCGTCGCAGACCCAGACGTACGCGGCGTCTTCGTCGGGTGCACCGCGGAACGAGGGGGCCCGTTCACCCCGTTCGTACAGCGTCCCGGTGAGTTCCGTCCCGCCCGCGCGACCGCGTACCATAAGCATAACGCTATCTAGGGTTCGCGGACGCAAAAACCTCGTGGCATCGCCCGATGCGTGCGAAACCGTGCCGATCCGGGGTCGGTCATCCGCGGGGGATCCCCGCCGACTCACGGTCGGGCGCGGCGGTTACTCGCCGGACGACCACCGATATCTGGTAACTACCGGCGATTTGGAAAGGCCATTGCCATCATTTGGCCAGCTCTCGTGAGAGTAATCGGGGAGTACGAGACGGCAGCACTGACGATCAGCGCAGATACTCACTCGAGACGGGATGAGAGTCGCGGCTCCTGATACACATGTTTCCAGGCAGAATTACCGCTATACCCCGGTATCAGGCGTGTCATCCGGTTACGACGAGATTACGGGAGTAACGAACGAATTTTCGGCCCAAATCGTTTTGGAAACGACCTTATCCCCGTTGCAGGGGTTGGTGTGAGTAATGAGTTCGGACGCTCACCTCGGCGGCGACATGCCCGACCCACTCGCGACCGTTCCCACAGAGTGTTACGAGATACTCCGCCACCCGCGACGGCTTCGGCTGCTCGAAGTACTCGGCTGTCAGCAGACCAGGCTCCCGCTGTCGGAGCTGACGACGGCGCTGCTCGACCGAACGTCGACGACCGACGCCGACGGACAGGCACGCCACGAGCTGCGGATCAGCCTCGTCCACAACCACCTCCCCCGGCTCGAGGCATACGACATCGTCGACTGGGACGACGACGGCGTCGCGCTCGTCGACGAACCGCCGGTCCACCCCGCCGACATCTCGATCCTCCTCGATCTCTGTGACAGCGAGAACGCCGAGATGCTGCTCGAGACGCTCGTCGAGCCCGTTCGAATGCGACTCCTCTCGCTGCTCGAGGCCGACGACGGTCCGGTCTCGCTCGAGCGTCTCGCCGCCGCGCTCAGCGCCCCCAACGGCGGGCCATTCGACGACGCCGAGCGCGCGAAGATCGCGCTGCATCACTCGCACCTGCCCGCGATGGCGGACCTCGGCGTCGTCAGCTACGACCCCGAGTCGAAGCAGGTCACGCGATACGAGCAGGTCGCCTCGATCGTCCAATAGCCGCTCGGGGTCCGGCCGACCGCCTCGTCGACCGAGTCTCGTTTGTCCGACCCGCCGTCCGTCCATCACTCGCGCCCGCATCGGCTTCTCTTTTGACCCGCGATCGCCAAACTGTAAGTTCGTACCGACCTACGGGCAAACGTGTCGCGAACTGACGACCTACCCGACGGCGACCACCGGGTCGACGGGCTCGGACCCGACAGCGATCGCGTCGTCGCCTGCCTGCTCGCCGTCGTCCTCGCCCTCTCGCTTGCGATTCCGGTCGTCGCGGGGACGGCCGCCGCGATCGATCAGGTCGCGATCCTCTCGCCCGAGCAGACACAGGTCGAGGCCGCGCCCGGCGAGACGCTCGAGATCGATGTCGCGCTCCGGAGTCAGGGCGGCCACGGCGGCGAGGGCGTCCCTGCCGTGGAACTGGTGGCCCAGTATCACCCCGACCACCTCGCGGTCACCGATATCGAGCGCGGACCGTGGCTCGAGGGCGGGGAGACCGAGATCAACACGACGGAAATGGTCGCTCGCGAGCAGGGAACGACGATCCTTGAGCAGCGCCGCGAGCCCGCCGCCGGCGGCACGACCGGGAGGGGAACGATCGCGACCCTGACGGTTAGCGTCGCCGAGGACGCCGAGGCCGGGACGACACCGATCTCGTTCGGCGAGAGTACCGTCGAACTCACCGGGGACTACCCCTCGGCCGTCATGGACGAGCCCGTAACGGTCGCGATCGACGGCGGCAACGAGTCCCTCGAGGCGTTCGACCACCCCGATCCCGACGAGATCGACCGCGAGGCTGCGGCCTCGAGCGAGGACGGGACGGCCGACACAGACGGTGACGAACCGGTTTCGGGGTTCACGCTCGAGATTGCTCTCCTCGCCGTTGTACTCGCCGTGGCTCGGTTTGCGGCCGGTCGTGACGGTCGCCGCTCCTAGCCAGTCCCGACGGGTGGAGGGAAACGTGTTTGAGGAACGGGCCGGATTGGGGTGATATGACCGATCTGGGAGACTTCGGCGAATTCGACGCCGACGCCGATACCGGCGACGGCGCTGACGCCGAGACAGCGGACACGTCGCCGTCGAATTCGGACGCCGAACGGGCGGCGAGCGCGAGTTCGACGACCGACGAGGAACGCGACGAGTTCGAACCGACGCCCGTCGAACCCAGCGGCGATGACGTCGGTATCGGGACGATCTGCGTCTCGCAGGGCCTGCGCGTCGCCGAAGACGGGGACGAGACCGCGCTCCGGGCCTACGTTACCCGCGGCAATCGCTCCTCGATCCGCATCGGGAGCTATCTGCTCGCGCCCTACCCCGACGGCGAGACGCTCTTTTGCCGGATCACCGGCCTCGAGTACGCCCAGCAGTACCACGCCGACGACGCGACGGAGATCCACGCCCGCCGGGCGATGCGGACCGACGAGATCGACGAGTCCGATTACAAGTTCGTCGCCGAACTCGAGCCGGTTGCGATTCTCTATGAGGACAGCGCGGAGCCACGCTCCGCGGACGACTCGAGCGGGCGGAGCCCGCGAGACGACGGCGAGTTGAAACGGCGGATGACCGACCGCGTGCCGAAACCCCAGACGGTGATCCGGCAGGCCGACGACACCGAGGAGATCAAGACCGGGCTGAAGATGCCGGAAGACGGCGTCTTCCTCGGCCACCTCTCGGTCGGCGGCGAGAAAGTGCGGACGGCGGCCACCCCGCCGACGATCGATTACCGACTGAAAGACGACTACGACGCGGGCGATCCGCTCGTCTTCCGGCACTCCCTGATCGCCGGCGGGACGGGCTCGGGGAAGACCCACGGCGCGAAGAACATCCTGCGCCAGTACTTAGACGAGGAGCGGACGTATCCGATGGACGACGGTCGCGAGGTCCGCCCCGCAGTCATCCAGTTCGATCCCCAAGACGAGTACGCCCAGATGCACGACGACAACCCCGACCTGGACGACGAGTTCGCGCGCCGCCTCGAGCGCGAGGGGATCGCCTACGGCGGTCACGAGGACACGACCGCCTTCGTCCCGAAAGTCGGGTCGGCGTCGTACGCCGCGGGCCACCACCGCGCGGAGCAAGTCGAGTTCACGATTCCGTTCTCGATGGTCTACGACAACCCGTGGCTGGTCGCGGGCAGCGGGTTAAACGACAACCAGTACGGCGCGCTCACGAGCGTCCTCCTGCCACGGTTCCGAAAGCAGTACAGTGACGCCGGCACCTACGAGGAGTTCACGACGTTCCTCGACGACCCCGCGCTGCGCGAGGAACTCGACGAGTCCGGCCGGGTCCACGAGGCGACCTTCGACGCGGTCCGGCGGCGCGTGCTCGGCTTCGGCCACGTCTTCGATCAGGACGCCCGGCCGATCACCGACCTCGTCCACGAGTTCGTCCGCCCCGGCGGGCTGACCGTGGTGCCGACCTATCACATCAACGATAGCCGGGCGACCGAGGCCATCGTCCTCGCGGTCTCCTCGCTGATTATCGATCAGAAGCTCTCGAACGACCCGGCCTACGACCGGATCAAGGAGACCCCGCTCGTGCTCGGGATGGACGAGGCCCACAACTTCCTGACCGACGCGGACTCCGTGCAGGCGGGGAAAGTCATCAACAAGTTCACCGAAGCCGCCAAACAGGGCCGGAAAGAGCGGCTCGGCCTCTTCCTTATCACGCAGGACCCACAGGACATCCACGACGCCGTCTTCAAGCAGATCAACACGACCGTCGTGCTCAACCTCGGCGACGAGGACGCGATCAAGAGCGTGAACATCCCCAGCAACCTCGAGTCGAAAGTCCCCTACATGGAGAAAGGTCAGATGGTCGTCTACTCGCCCGACAACTCGGAGCCCGTCGAACTCATCGGGCTGCCGAAGTGTCTGACTCGTCACGGGCGGGACTGAGCGCCTCTCGGCGATCGGAACCTCGAGTCATGCTGACACGAGCACAGATTCGGCGTGCGCTGCTCTCGTTCGGAGCAGCGCGTGACTGATCGAGACGATTGTCACTCAGTACGACCGCGTGCCGCGGGTATCGTAAACGAGAACGTCGCTCCGTCTCCCGAATCGGGCGTGATCCAGATATCACCGTCGTGCCGTTCGACGATGCGTTTACAGAGCGCGAGCCCGATCCCGGTTCCGGCGTACTCCTCGTAGCTGTGAAGTCGCTGGAACATCTCGAAAACGCGGTCCGTGTCCGCCGAGTCGATGCCGATCCCCTCGTCGCTGACCGAAATGATCCACTCCTCTTCCTCGAGCGTCGCGGAAATCCGTACCCGCGCCGCCTGCTCGCCGCTGTATTCGATCGCGTTGGCCAACAGATTCTGAAAGACGTGCCGGAGCTGGCTGGCGTCGCCCCTGACGGTCGGCAACGGTTCGCTGGTGATTTCGGCGTCGGCGTTCTCGATCCGCATCTCGAGGTCGAGTAGTACGTCCTCGAGCACTGCCTCGAGATCGACCGAATCGGCGGGGTCGTCCTGTGTCTCGACCCGCGAGTACTTGAGTAGTCCCTCGATCATCTCGCGCATCCGCTCGGCACCGTCGACGGCGAACTCGATGAACTCGCCTGCGTCCTCGTCGAGTTCGTCCCCGTACTGGCTTTCGAGCAGTTGCAGATAGCGCGTCACCATCCGTAACGGCTCCCGAAGGTCGTGAGAAACCGCGTAGGCGAACTGCTTGAAGTGCTCGTTTGATGTCTCCAGCCGTTGCTGGTACTCGTGGCGCTCGGTGATATCGAAATGTGCGACGGCGACGTATCGCCGATCGCCGTCGGTGAACGATGCCGCCCGCATGAGGAACCAGCGTTGCTCGTTCGGAGAGTGACACGGATATTCGAATTCGAAGTGGTCCCGGTCGCCCGCGAGAACCTCGGATAACCCAACGGCGGCAGTCTGTCCGGTTTCCGACTCCGCTTGGTTGGTGATCTCGAGATAGTTGGTTCCGATCAGATCCGACCGACGATCGACACCGTTCGATTCGCCGAACTCCTGCCATGCCTGGTTCGTATGCAGTATCGTGCCGTCATCACCGAGGATGGCGACGTTGATCGGGAGCGTATCGAGTGCCGTCGGAACGAGCGCCGCAAGCTCCTGAGCGTTCATACCTGCTCCATATCGCCAGAATTGTCTTCGATACGGACGCTGTCGTTTGCGACTGCAGGATTCGTTCGGGGGGTGCGGTCTGACATGGTGAGTTGCTTGAGTGTCGGTTCTGTGGTATTCCTGTGGCCGCTCCACGCCCATTCCGCCTATCGCCTTCCTCGCTACGGGGAGGCGACAGGGAAAAGATCTCTATCTAAACAGACGGAACCACATGCGTATAAGATGCGCATTCACCCAGATGATCAAACAACCCCGCCCAACCTACTCTCACAGCGCGACCACAGCCGGTTCAACTGATGCGGTAGCGCGGAGTCCCCTTCCTCAAGGAACGAGCGAAGCGAGTGAGTAGGGAGGGGAGGAGCGCGTTTGTATAGGGCACAAACACCATTTTATAAGTAGCCACCTGTCTACATTAAATATGTGGCAGACGACTACGTGCGTCGGACGGCAATCACCCGCCTCTCGGTAGACGGTGAGCAACGCGAGTTGCTTGAGGAAACTATCTCCGAGTGGAAGCGTGGTTGCCAACTCGCCACGGACATGGCGTGGGGCAACTGTAACACAAAAAGCGACGTACAGCCCCTCGCCTACGACGACGTGCGCGAACACACCGATCTCGGTAGTCAGCACGCGATTCTCGCCACCCACCAAGCCGCACAAGCCATCACTGGCTGTATCGAGCGCCGGTCTAACGGCAGGAAAGTCAGCAAGCCCACGTTCACCGCACCCACGGTGAAGTACGACACTCGGACCATGTCGCTGTTCGATGACGGCACAGTGTCTCTCTCCACCACGAAGAGTCGTGTCCGGTGTGAACTTGCTCTGCCCGACGCCGACGATGGCTACCAACGGCAGTACCTCGACTCGGACACGTGGAGCGTCACGGAAAGTACGCTCACCGTCCGTGACGGCGACTACTTCTTGCATATCGGCTTCCGCCGACCCAAGAACGACACCGAGCGGAACACCGTTGAGGACGGAACGGTCCTCGGGGTTGACCTCGGTATCGAAAACCTCGCTGTCACAAGCACTGCCAACTTCTTCAGCGGGCGAGAGGTAACACACGACCTCCGCGATTTTGAGAAGGTACGCGCCGGACTCCACCAGACCGGGACGCGAAGCGCCCATCGGACACTCGAACAGTCGAGTGGCCGTGAGCTTCGATACATCCGCGACGTACTCCACCACGCGTCCAACGCGATTGTGGATGAAGCACTCCGATACGAGTGCGACGTGATAGCGTTCGAGGACTTAACCCATATCCGCGACCGGACGGGAGCGTCGTGGGGTCACAAGTGGGCGTTCCGAACGCTGTACGAACAGGTGGAGTATAAGGCCGAAGCGGACGGTATCTCGGTGAAGCAAGTGGGTTCGGCGGACACATCGAAGCGGTGCGCCGAGTGCGGATTTACGGCTGACGAGAATCGCCCGACTCGTACTGAGTTCCGATGTGTGAAGTGCGAGTCGGAAGCGAACGCAGACTACAACGCAGCGAAGAACATCGGGATGCGGTATGTCCGTCGGGGCCAACAGTCGTCTCGGCGGACGGGCAACAGTCAGCTTGCCCTGAAGTCTGGGGTTGTGACGTCCTCAGGTTTCGTAGAAACCTGATGGGCTGCACGAGAGCTCGCTCTCGTGAACGCCGAGTGGCGGATTCACCGCTCACCCGGAAGGGTTTGATGCCGAGTCCACGGACAAGCCCCACCCTCAAAGCGCCGACGGCGCTTAGGGTGGGGTAGTTGACTCGCAGTCGAATCGATCAAAATCGCTGGCAGAATTGGGTTCGTTCCTGCGAGGCTGGCAGCCGACGTTACTGTGCGAGGTAGCCTCCCTCGACGGGCAGCGTAACCCCGGTCACGCGCGAGGAAAGGTCGGAGCCCAGGAAGAGCACCGCGTTCGCGATCTCCTCGGGATCGGCGAGGCCCGGCATCGGCTCGGTGTTTAAGAACTGCTCTTCCATCTCGGGGTGGTCCTCGATGCTCCGTTCGATCATCTCGGTGCGGACGATCCCCGGCGCGATCGCGTTCGCGCGGATATCGTCATCGGCGTATTCGATCGCCGCGTACTTCGTGAGCTGGCTCACGGCCGCCTTCGCGGCCCCGTAGCCGCTATACTGGGGGACCGCGACTTCGCCGCCGATCGAGGAGGCGCTGATGATCGACCCGCCGCCGTCCTCGAGCATCGCTTGGATCCCGTATTTCAGGCCGTACCAGACGCCTTTCAGGTTCACCTCGATGACTTGCTCGAAGGCATCGTTCTCGTACTCGTCGAGGCGGGCGACCGGGCCCTCGATGGCCGCGTTGTTGTACAGCACGTCTAGCCCGCCGTACTCGTCGACGGCGGTTTCGATCATCGCTTGGGCGTCGTCGGGACTAGAGATGTCCGTCTCGACGAACGTCGCTTCGCCGCCGGCATCGACGATCGATTCGACGGCCGCCTGTCCCCCGTCGGTGTCGATGTCGGCGACGACGACGGACGCACCGTTGTCGGCGAACGTCTTCGCTGTCTGCCGTCCGATTCCCGACCCCGCACCGGTGACGACGGCGACCTTCTCTTCGAGTAGATTCATGAGTAGATCGTTCCGCTGCCCGTTTGATATGCCTGTTGGACGACGAGTTAATAGACCGGAAAACGGTATCTCGGTCCACCCGCGATGATAGTCGCTGTCTGATACCGATGAGCAGCCTCACGATAGCGAGAGACGCATGTCCGCCCGATGGTACACGACGAAGCCGACGTACTCACTATCGAATGGGACACGGAGCTCGAGGCGGTCGTGATGAACCGGCGCGATTTCGGACGGGCGAAACGTACCGTAAGGGGCTGAACACCGGCCTCGATCTGGCGATCCAGAAGGGGGCGACCAACTGGCTCGCGGACTTGCGGGATCTCGGGACCCTCTCGCAGGACGACCAACAGTGGACTCAGGAGGTGTGGCACCCGCGAGCGTTCGAGAGTTCGCTCTCGTACATGGCGATCGTCCAGCCCGAGAGCGTCGTCACGAACCTCTCGGTCGACGATCTCGTCCAAGAGGTCGGATCGAACGTCACGTCGCACATGTTCGATAACAGATCGGACGCCGAGGACTGGCTCCGCGAGCAACAGCAGGAGTTCCAGTGGGACCTCCAGACACAGCGATCCGACGGCGAGAAACGGCGCGGCCGTGACCGAAGCCAGTAAGCGGATCGTCACAACGTTGCTGTCCGAGCAGCGGAGTCTGTCACCGACCGTGTCCAGCGATTCGTGAACCGATCGACGAGCAGCGACCGCACGCGCGGCCACCTCACGTCGACTCGCACAGCGTCCGTTCGAAAAACGAGCCGACCGTCGTCCCGATCTCGTCGTGTTTCCCGAGGAAGAAGTGATCGCTCGCCAGCGCGGTGATCTCGTCGCCGCGCTCTCTCGCGCGGTCGACGACGGGTTCCCAGTCGACGGTCGTGTCCCGCTCGCCGTACAGCAGGTGGAACGGGGACTCGAGTCGGGACAGCGCCTCGAGCGCGTCGAGGTCGTCTGCCAGTCGGGCCGTCGGGGCGAGGACGGCGACGGCGTCGGGGTCGGTCTCCGCCGCGGCGAGCAGCGCGAGCGACGCGCCGAAGCTGTAGCCGAAGATGCCGACTCGGCGGTCGTCGCCCGCGGCGTACTCGTCGCGGGCCCACCGAACGGCGTTGCGAACGTCCGCTCGCTCACCGCACCCCTCGTCCCACGGGCCGTAATCGAAGCGGAGACAGGCGATCCCCGACTCGCAGAGTACCTCCGAGACCGCGACGAGGCGGGGATCGCTCCGCGAACCGCCCTGCTGGGGATGGGGCGGACATGCGACGACGATCGCGTCGGGTTCGCCGGCCGGTTCCTCGAGCGTCCCGCGAACGTCGCGGCCACCGGGAATCAGGACATCGCTCATAGACAACCGTTGTGAAGCGGCGGTAATCAATCCCCGTCGCCCTCGAGCGCGGCGTGGCCGACTCGACCCGTCTCAGGGGAGACTGCCGGGTCGGGAAACGCCTCGCGCAAGCGGAGCCGATCGTATTCCCCGAGGAGGGCGTAGCCGACGAACCCGACCGCGAACGCGAGCGCGCCCAGATTCTGGACTCCAACGCCGAGACTCGAGCCGAGTCCGCCGTCCCAGACAGCGGCCGCGACAAGTCCGAGACCGACGATGATACCGAGGCCGCCGGGCCGGCGTCGGTAGCGGTCCCCTCCGATCACGACTCGAGCCCGCCAGCCCGCGGCGAGTGCGGCTCCGCCGATCAGCAGGGGCGCGACGGCGGACGTGGCGACGACGATCGGCGCGAAAAACGCGACGACACCGCCGACACACGTCCCGAACGCGACGCGGGACAGCGTGGCGAGTCCGGCACTGTCGCCGCTCGAGGATCCGGCTCGGTCCGCGTCGCGTTCGGCCGGCTGCTCGTCCCTGTCAGTCCGATTCGGCTCCGAGTCCCCGTCCAATCGATCGACGTGGGTGACGCGTTGGCCGGCGGAGAGGAACGACCGGGTTTCGTTTCTGTTCTCGCCCCCGTCCTCGAGCGATTTGTCGGTAGGATCACTATCGGCGTGCTCGTTGCCGTCTCCGTCGTCCGCGCCGGGGCGGGGATCAGCGATCGACGGGCTGGCACCGGGCCACTCGGCGTTGATGTCGTCGAAGGCGATCGGGAGCCCCGCCGCGATCTCGAAGCGGGGGTGATCCTGCAACTGGAAGTGGAGGTGCGGTTCCGAGGAGTTCCCGGAGTGGCCACAGCGGCCGATCTCCTGCCCGCGGCGCACCCGTTCTCCGGGCGCGACCGACGTGCTGCCGGGGACGAGATGGGCCAGACAACTGTACTCGTCGGGCGTGTGTTGGAGCACGACGTAGCACCCGCGGATGTCCCGCTTTAGTGGGTGGGAGAGACCGCCGCCGCGGGGGGATTCGAAATCGCTGTCGAAGACGTCGATGACGACGCCGTCGGCGGGGGCCAGAATCGGTTCGTCGTAGCAGTAGTAGCCGTCCACGGCCGATCCGGACTCCTCGGGGGCGGTTCGGCCCGCGTCGTCGGTGATCACGAAGTCGTAAGCGTACCGTTGGGTCGCCGGGAACCACGAGTGAGAGAAATCGCGGTCGTAGCTCCCGTTGACGACGGTCCACGTGCCGTCGAACGGGAGGCGGTACGAGGCCTGCTGGTCGTAGGTCTCGGCGTCGGGGAACGTCCCGCGGTGGCGGACGAACGCGACGGCGGTCCCGAGCCACTGCGAGAGATCCTGTGCCAGCAGGAGCGGATTGACGAACGTCAACGGCATCGTTAGAATCCACGCCGCGAACGTCTGCCAACTCCCCATCTCGATCCAGTCGATCGGACCTTCGCTCTCCTCGTCGGCCCCGCGTCGCAACGCCAGATCCACCAGTGGCGAGACGAACGGCCAGAGGAAAAAGAGGAAGAAGAGTTCGAAAACCTCGAGGACGGCCAGCGAGTCGAAGACGTAGCTGGGGACGGCGAGCAGCCCCAACAGCGCGAGGTACATCGGCTCGAACGACCGGAGGCGGCCGCGAAGCCGCGAAGCGAGCGTGGTCGGGAGGGAACGCGTCCGTTCGCTCATCGAGACAATGATCGTGCCAGCACCACGTAATCGCTTTGTGAACTGCAATTCACGTTCAGAGTTAACATACAACACACAGGTTCGTACGTCCGGAACGATCAATGTGATGTCGGACCAACGCTGAGGCATGACGCCGGACGACGAGTCGGAGACCGCGGTTCGGGACGCCTTCTCCCTGTTCGATCACGAGATTCGCCTCGAGATCCTGCTGGCCCTGCTCGAGGACTGGCGCGCCGTCTACACCGAGCCGCGGTCGTACGCGGAGCTGATGGACGCGGTCGGCATGCGCGACAGCGGGAAGTTCAACTACCACCTCGACAAGCTTCGCGGCGTCTACGTGCGGGAGGTCGAGGACGGCTACGTGCCGACGGCGGCGGTGACGGCGCTGTACCGGGCCGTCCTGGCACATCGGCCGACCGACCGCCTCGCGCTCGACCGGACGACGATCGACTCGACCTGTCCGCGCTGTGAGGGGGCGGCGGTCCTGCGGTACGAACGGGGGTTCGTCACGGTCGAGTGTTCCGCGTGCGAGGAGTGGCCCGGCTTTACCTACCCGTTCCCGAAAAACGGGATCGAGGGGCGAGATCCCGACGCCGTCGTGCGGGCGACCGCTCGTCGCGCGAGATACCACGCCGGACTCGCCCGGACGGGCCAATGTCCGTTCTGTGCGGGCCAGACGGCCGTCGATGTCCACCTCGAGAGCGATGCGGACGGGTGGGGCGACGAAGACGGCGAATCCGAGGACGTGGTGGTCGAAATCGCCTGTGAGACCTGTACGTTTCTCGTCGGCATGGGGCCACTCCCGCCGCTGCTGTTCGACGGCCGCGTCGCCGGCGCGTTCGCCGATATTGGTGTCGACCTCGAGCGTGCCGACTGGGAACTCCCCGCACCGACCGCGCGGGTCGACGCTCGGGACCCGCTGCGGCTCGCGCTCTCGGTCGCCGGCGACGCAGGGACGGCCACGATCGTCGTCGACGACTCGCTGACCGTTCGCTCGGTCGATATCGAGCGCTAGTCACGGCTTGGCCGACGCCGGGCAGGAACTCCGCGGAACGTCGTCTCGCAGTGGATATTTCTGAGGTGACATTTTTAAGGCCGAGGAGCAATACGTTGCGAGTATGGGCATCCTCTCTCGGACTTCCTACGTCATCCGGTCGAAGCTCAACTCGGTGCTCAACCGGGCCGAGGACCCGACCGAAACGCTGGACTACTCCTACGAGCAGATGCGGGACCAACTCCAGCAGGTCAAACGCGGCATCGCCGATCTCACCACGCAGAAAAAGCGCCTCGAGATGCAGAAACGCCGGCTCGAGGACAACGTCGAGAAACACAACGATCAGGCCCGAACCGCGGTCCAGCAAGACCGCGAGGATCTGGCGCGACGCGCCCTCGAGAAGAAGAAGACGAAGATGAACCAGATCGAGGATCTCGAGCGCCAGATCTCGGAGCTGCAGAACCAGCAGGATCGGCTGATCGAGCAGAAAAACGAACTCCAGAGCCGCATCGAGGAGTTCCGTACCAAAAAGGAGACGATGAAGGCCCGCCACGAGGCCGCCAAAGCCAGTTCCACGGTCTCGGAGGCCATGACGGCCACCGGCGAGGAGTTCGAAGACGTCGGTCGCGCCATCGAACGCGCCGAGGAACAGACCGAGGACATGGAGGCCCGCGCCGCCGCGATGGACGAACTCCACGAGTCGGGCGCGTTCGACGACGTCCTCTCGGACAAGGACAACATCGACCGCGAACTCGAGCAGCTAGAGACCGACAGCGGCGTCGAAGCCGAACTCGAGACGCTCAAGTCCGACGTGGGCGGGGGCAACGCGGAACCGGAAGCGGAGTCCGAGTCCGAAGCCGCGGCCGATGTCGACGAGGAGGAACTTACGGACCTCGAGGGCAACGATCAGGAAGACGTCGAGGCCGAACTCGCGGAGCTACAGGACGAAGAGAACGCATAGATATCGGGTGCTGACAGCGTCGGCACAGGAGTCCGTTTTCGGAGCGCGGATTCGGATTTTCACCGCTGAGTGACTTCCCGAACGGCGTGGTGGAGAAGCCGGATTTTTCGTTCGCCGTGAGACGACGTGAGCCGCCGCAGTCGAACGACAACCGGGACGGCTGTGAGTCCGCATATTTTTGTCAGCGTGAAATTATTTCCCGCTTCCAGTGCTGTGAGGCAGAGAAACGATTACCATCGTCTATGAATATATCTGTACTATGAGCGACGAGTCACCGTTCGAATCCGTTTCGCTGACCGCACAGGTCGTCTTGCTCGGTGTCGCCGAGCTCGCCCGCGAGGACGAGACGCCGGTCCAGACCCACGACCTCCGACGACACTGCAAGCAACAGCTCTCCGCCGTCGACACGGAGGTGGTCGGCACGATCACCGAAGCGGATGTCATCCGGTCGCTCTACCAACTCGAGGACGAGGGGCTCGTCGACGAGGTCGAGCCAACCGAAACGTCGCCGACGGGGAAGGGCCGGCCCGCGTACGCACTCGCCGTGACCGCCGACGCGGTCTACGACGGCGTCGACGACGAACTTCTGGACGGGACCGGCGACTGAGTCGCGTCGCGGCGGACGGGGCTCGCGCCGGGTGGGGCTGCCGACAGGATCGGTCTCAGGAGGGCGTTCCCAACACGGTGATATCGTAGTCGGCGATGTCTGAGGGGGCCTCGAGGACGACGACCTGAAACGCCCAGGTTTCGCCGGCCCCGAGGTCGCCGGTGCTGGCGAGATACCGGCCGAGGAGGTTGCCGGCGTCGTTGTAGACTCGCGTTCGCACCTCGACGATCTGGATCCGGTCGCCGCCCGTGTTCCGGACGGTGCCTTGGATCGTCGAGCCGAGATAGCCGTCCTCGACGACGAACTCGTGGTCGACCAGCTCCAGCGGATCGAGCGGCGTCACCGAACTGGTCGGCTGCTGTTGGGCCAGCGACGAGGCCGTGGACATCTCTGTCGCGTTCCTGCTCGAGGCGTTGCTGGCGTTTATTTGGCCCACGTTACCGCTCTCGTAGGTCGGCTCACCGCCGAGCCCGCTGCTGCCGGTACAGCCGGCGGCCGCGGTCGCGATCCCGACGCCGAGCGACGCGAGCAGTCGCCGCCGGCTCGTCGACTCCGAGCGCGTCATCGCGACCTGCTCCTCGTCAGCGCGTCGATTCCGGTACCGAACATGTCTCCGAGGACACCACGGACGCATTTCAGTGTAGGCCCTGAAGCGACAGCGTTCGATCCGCTTGGTGTCTCGCCGCGGCCCGGCCCGTCGGTCTCGAGGGCGGTCCGCGACGGTGTGGAACGGCGCTGGTCGATGTGTGCAACGCAGGCGCTTATTGTCGGGTCGATTGAACGTGTCTCCATGCCCTCCGAGACCGACGAGACGCTCGAGTCCTACGGGGCCGACGTGGGCGGGCCAGGAGGACCGCTAACGCGGTTCCACGAGTGGTTCCTGATTCAGGGGAATCGACTGGCCGTCACGGCGCTGCTCTCGGCCGTCATCTTCGCGTTGATCGTCGGCCTGTACGAACTCGGCGTCATCAACTTCGTCAACCAGAACTCCGTCACCCGCGTCGCCAGCGGCATGATCGCGGGCACGTTCTCGCTGGTGACGCTCGTCGTCTCGGTCAACCAGCTCATCCTCTCCCAGGAGTTCGGCGCGGCGGGGAAGGCCCGCGACCGGTTCGAGGGCGTCGTCTCGTTCCGCGAGGATGTCGCCGAGGAGGCCGCCGTCCCCGCCGCGCCGGCCGCGCCAACGCGGGTCCTCGAGTTGCTCATCGAGACGATCCGGGACGATGCCGTCGAACTCGCCGACCTCGTCACCGATCACGACGACGAGGTTCGGGAAACGGTCGTCCGGTACACCAACGGCGTCAAAGAGCGGGCCGACCGAGTCGAGGACACGCTCGAACAGTCCGATTTCGACACCTTCTCGGCCGTCTCGGCGGCGATCGACTACGACGAGGCCTGGCAGCTGTACGTCGCGACCCACCTTCGCAACGACTACCACGAGTCGCTCTCGCCGGCCGCGACGGAGCAACTCGACGAACTGATCGGGTCCCTGAAGCTGTTCAACATCGCTCGAGAACAGTTCAAGACCACGTACCTCCAGCGGGAACTCACTCGCTTCTCACAGCTGACGATCTACTGCGGCGTCCCGTCGATCCTGTCGGCGATCCTCATCGGTCTCCTCTACGCCGACTTCGCCGGGCCGAGCCTCAACGTCGCCGCGTTGCCCTACGTCGTCGCCGTTCTGATCGTCGTCATCCTCTCGCCGCTGGCCCTGCTGGTCGCCTACATCCTCCGGACCGCAACCGTCACGCGACGCACCGCGTCGGTCGGTCCGTTTATCCCGCAGAAGGACCCCGACGAAGGGCCGTTCGATGTGACCTATGGCGAGGATCGGTGATCCTCCAGTTCGGTCGGCTCCGTGATCGGTCTCCCGGTGGACGAACGGGCCGCTCGCCAGCGTCTATGTCAGAAAACGTGGTCGGGTTCGAACAGCGTCACGACGGAGCCGAGGCCGAACTGGCCGACTCCGACGAGACGGCGTTCGTAAAGCGAGTATCGTGCTATGTTCGTAGTTCGTATGCCACTTGATGCGGTGGGTCTCGATCGCGAACGGACACCGTCGAACAGCCGCGAGGTTGCTCACTCCCGGGCGAGTATTTTACCCCGCGCCGTTGTCCCTTTTCCACAGTCAATGAGCGATTCGGACTCGAGCGGCGTCCTGGGCCAGCGGGCCGGCGTCGGTGGGCTGCGGCTGTGGCTGTTGCTTCGACTGAACCGGTGGTTCTTCACGGCGGCCGTGCTGGTGATCGTGTTCGGCGTGCTGGTCGCGTCCAGTAAACTCGGACTGACGCCGCTGCGTCTCATCGTCGCCCAGCACAACGGCACCTTCTGGATCTTTTCGGCGTTCATCGGCGCGATCATCACGGGCACCTCGATCGTCGTCACGATCAACCAACTCGTCTTGTCCCAGGAACTCGGCGCGGTCGGCGATCAACGCGATCGAATGCAAGAGGCGATGGCATTTCGCGGCGATATCGAGGACACCCTCGAGGAAGAAGACATCATGCCTCCCGAACCCGCGGCGTTTCTCTACGAACTCGTCGACGGGATCGAGCGGGAGGCCACCGAGTTCGAGTCGACGGTAGCGGCCGATCACGGCGACGAACTCCAGCGGAAAGTCGCCGACTACGTCGACGACGTCACCGAGAACGCGACAGTCGTCAAGGACGACCTCGCGGACGCCCAGTTCGGCACGTTTGACGTGATCTGGAACGCCCTGAACTTCAACTACTCGCGGAAGATCCACGACGCGCGCAAGATCCGTACCGACCACGGCGACGACCTCTCCGAGGAAGCCGACGCCGAGGTCGACGAGATGATCAAGATCCTGAAGTTCTTCGGCCCCGCCCGCGAGCACTTCAAGACGCTGTACTTCCAGTGGGAGCTAATCAACCTTTCGCGGGCGCTGTTATATATCGCAGTGCCCGCGCTGGCGGTAATGGGGCTCCTGATGATGTACGTCGACGGCACCGCCCTCCCCGGGACGACGCTGACCGTCGACAACCTCGTCTGGCTGACCAGCGCGGGGTTCGTCATCGGCATCGCACCCTTCGTCGTCTTCATCGTCTACATCCTCCGGATCGCCACCGTCGCGAAGCGGACCCTCGCGATGGGGCCCTTTATCCTGCGGGAGTCCGAGCGCGACGAGGATCTCGGCTAACGCTGCCGGTATCGCCGCGCTCGGTCCGCTGGTGCGTGCCGTAGCTATTTCCGGGACGGTCTGGTATTCCGGATCGAACGATGAGCGGCGACGGGTCCCAGCCCAGCGACACGATGGTCGAGCGCAGCACGGACCCGACGTGGAAACACTACCTGCTGTTGAACGCGAACCGGTGGGTCGTCGCCGCCGGACTCATGCTGTTCGTTTTCGTCGGCCTCCTCGCCGTCGCCCGCCTCAATCCGATCTCCTTCAGGGCACTCGTTGGGGGCCAGGACCCGGTCGAGACGCTCTTTCAGGCGCTGACGACCGCACTGATCACCGGGGTCACGCTCGTGGTCACCATCAACTCGCTGGTGCTCTCCCAGGAGCTCGGGGCCGTCGAGGACCAGCGCACGCGCCTCGAGGGGGCACTCGACTTCCGGCGGGACGTCGAGGAGTCGATCGACGCACCGATCAGCCCGCCGGAACCCTCTTCGTTCCTGCGGGCGGTCATCGCCGCCTCCGAAGACCGGGCTCACGACTTCCGCGAGGCCGTCTCCGAGAGCCAAGACGAGGATCTCAAAGAGCGCGTCGACGACTTCGTCGACAACGTCACGACCCACGCCGACGCGATCCGCGACGACCTCGAGGACGCCCAGTTCGGCACGTACGAGGTCCTCAAGGCGGCGCTGGACTACAACTACTCGTGGAAGATCTTCCGCGCCCGACGGATTCAAAACGTCCACGCCGACTCCTTTACCGACGAGGCTCGCGAGGCCTACGACGATGTCCTCGAGTCGCTGAAGCTGTTCGGCCTCGCTCGGGAGCACTTCAAGACGCTGTACTTCCAGTGGGAACTGATCAACCTCTCGCGGGCGATGATGTACGTCGCCGTCCCGGCGCTGGTGGTCACGATGTCGATGCTCCTGTTCTTCGACGCGAACGCCGTGACGGGCGTGTTTCTCGGCGTCGACATCCTCGTTTGGATCGTGGCCGCGGCGGCGACGATCGCCGTCGCGCCGTTCCTGCTGTTGATCGCGTTCATCCTGCGGGTCGCGACGATGGCCAAACGGACGCTCGCGATCGGACCGTTCATCCTCCGGGAGTCGAGTCGCGGCGAGGAGATCGACTGGGAGTGATCGCGCCGTTTCGGGTTGCGAGCCGCGGGTGCTTGCAGACGTGAGCCTCGCGGTTTTTGGCTCTCGGACCGAACCGACGGCCATGTCGACGGCATCCGACACGACGACCACACAGAAGTGCCGCGTCTGCCGGACTGAAAACGACGTTTTCTATACCTACTGTCGACAGTGTCTCGCGGAACTTCCCTCGGGGCCGACGGGCTCGGAGTCCGCAGTGCTCTGAACGCCGGAGCGGCCTCGGGTTCAGGGTCGCGATCCACGCCATTGGTATAGCCCCGCCCGCTACCCTCGGTCGTGATCGTCGTCATCTGCGGGCCGCCGGGGGCTGGCAAGTCCACCATCACGGCCCGCGTTCGCGACCGACTCGAGACCCGAGCGGTGCCGGTCCGGTCGTTTCACTCCGATTCCTTCTCGAGTCGCACCTACGATCGACTGGCCGAGCGAGTCAGGGACGCGCCGGAAACGGGAGTCACGCTGGTCGACGGCACGTTCTATCGCCGGCAGTGGCAGATGCGGTTCCGAGCCTTCGACGACGTTCGGTTCATCCACGTGACCGCGAGCCTCGAGACCTGCCTCGAGCGGAATCGAACGCGTGCGTACCCGATCGAGGAGCAGGGAGTCCACGTGGTCTACCGGGAGTTCGAGGCACCCGACGCCGACTGCGAGATCGACACTGATCGGTGCGGACCCGACGAGGCAGCCGCTCGAATCGCGGCCGCGATCGGGGGCTGGCTCGAGGGGTAACGAACTGCTATGGCTCGCTTCTGTACCGTAGTCGGAATATAACTTTTTCATATGCAGCCGATAGTCCGCCTGCAGTGAGTGCGACGGTGGTGTAGCGTAACACACGCCCGTGCCACGGGTGTGCCGAGGGTGCAATTCCTTCCCGTCGCGTTGTCAGCGGTGTCTCAGAACCCGATACCGAACGGCTCGGGCAGGCCGAACTCGTCGGGGGTTCGATCGGGGACGACCTCGTCTGGCAGCACGTCCCAGCCGAGTTCGTCCTCGCCGGGGACCGCGTCGGTGTCGAACTCGGGGTCGTCGGCGGGCGGCAGGTCTCGAGACTCGGCCGGCGGCGCGTCGTGTGCGTAGACACTCTCGGGGTGATCGACGGTCCAGACGTGGAGCATACACGGCGTCTGACAGGGGAACTCGAGGTCGCCCTCCCGATAGTCTTGCTCGTAGGTCTGCTGGTAGAACCACCACGCGAACCGCCCGGGGAGGCCGGTGTGGGCGTGCCACGGTGAACACCGCGCCTCGGCCGCCGCCTCGTCCTCGCCGTACACCGCCGGGGGCTCGACTGACTCCCCGTCCCGCGTCGCGATGAACATCACACCGATCGAGCGCCACGAGTCGTTGTCGACGAGGACCGATTCCGGCCGCTCGGGGGCCAGGACCTCGTCGTCGCCGATGAATTCCGGGCTGAGCCAATGGGACCAGCTGTCGTCGCCGCTCTCGAGGGTGTCGAAGTACGGTTTGTACCCCGCGTCGAGCAGCGCGTCCACGTCGGGATACTGGCTCTCGAGGGCGTCGTCGACTGCCGACTGCAACTCGGTCGTCGCGGGATGGTCGTCCGTACAGCCCTCTGCGGTCGTCCCCTCGCAGTGGGCCATCCCGGGTTCGATGGTCGCGTCCGGACAGTCCCGATCGAACTGTCGGGCGACCTCGGCCTCGGTCCCGCCGTCGGCCCCGTCGGCGCGGACACTGCCGACGGCCGAAAGCCCGACCGTTCCGGCCGACGCCTGCAACAGCGCCCGCCGGGACACGATCGGATCGTCGTCGTTGTCGCTGTCGTACATGCCAGCATCCCCACACCGACTGCGGGTATGAAACCACGTTGCCGCCGAGAGTGACTGTCAAATTCGGCGGTACGCGGCGATCACCGCGTTAGAGTAGCCACTGATACGATTTGAACACTGATCGCAATGTAATCCGGCGATCAGGTACGCATTGACCTTCAGTGGCTACTCTAGTCGAGCGAGCCATCGAGAACCGCACCCGTTCCCGGGCGCTCGAGGCCCGCGAGGTCGATCCGACCGTCGGACATCGGAACGCCGTCGGCGAGGTCGTCGGCCAGCAGCAGCGAGCCGTCGAGGTCGGCGTAGTCGAGCAGCGGCGCGAGGTGACAGGCCGCCGCGATCGAGGCGTTGGATTCGGTCATGCAGCCACACATCACCTCGAGGCCGTGGGCGCGAGCGGTACTGATCATCCGTCTGGCCTCACGCAGCCCGCCGCATTTCATCAGCTTCAGGTTCGCGATGTCACAGCGGTCCGCAATCCGGGGGATATCCGCGAGCGTCACGCAGGACTCGTCGGCGGCGATCGGCAGGCTCGAGCGCTCGTATACGAACTGCAGTCCCTCGGGATCCTCGGCGGGGACGGGCTGTTCGACGAACGCGAGGTCGAACTCGGCGAGGCGGTCGATCTTCGCGACGGCCTCGCGGGGCGTCCACGCCTCGTTGGCGTCGACGAACAGCCGGACGTCGGGGGCGGCGGCGCGGATCGTCTGGACGATCTCGAGGTCGCGATCGGTGCCGAGTTTGACCTTCAGCGTGCCGTAGCCCCGATCGACGGCCGTTTCGGTCTTTTCCCGCATCGTCTCGAGGTCGTCGAGCCCGATCGTGTAGGAAGTCTCGAGGGTCTCTGCGGGGTCGAGCCCCCAGTAGCGATAGAGCGGGACCTCGAGTTGCGTCGCGACGAGATCGTGCAGGGCGATGCTTACCGCGGTCCGGGCGGCCGGATTCCCCCGGACCGTCTCGCGCATGCGGCGCTCGATCCGCTCGAGTTGGTGGGGGTCGCCGACGGACTCGACGACTGAAAGCAGGTCCGGCAGGACCGCCTCGACGGTCGCGGCGGTCTCGCCGTAGTGCGACGAGGGCGTCGCGGCACCGATGCCGGTCGTTCCGTCGCCGTCTTCGATCCGGACGAAGACGGCCTCGGTCTCGGTGGTNTGTGTATAAGAGACAGGAGCGGGAGCGAGCGGCGTTCGAACGAGGTCTCGAGGGCCATGCTAGAGCAGTTCCTCGAGCAGGTCGTCGGTATCGAAGCGGATCACGTCGGTCGCGGGCGCACCGAGGGTGTCGGCGTAGTCTTCGACGGCCTCGCGGGCCGCCGCGTCGTCCAGCCCGGCCGTGTTCAGCGCGCCGGCGACGACCTCGCTGTCGGCAACCGGCGCGGCGACGCTCTCGTAGAGGTCGACGTAGGTCGGGATCGACGGCAGCGAGAACGACTCGTAGCCGTGGATCGCCTCGCGCCCGGCCTCGTGACAGAGGACCAGTTTGTCCGCCATCGAGCCGTGGAGGATACCCAGCGTGACCGGCGAGTACGCCGGGTGAACGATGCTGCCCTGCCCCTCGACGAACAGGTAGTCGTGCTCGTCGCCTTTCTCGAGGATCATCTCCTCGACCGCGCCCGCGGTGAAGTCGCTGACGACGCGGTCGATCGGGTTGCCCCAGCCCTCGATCATGATGCCGGTCTGGCCGGTCGGGATCACGGCGGCGTCGTGGCCGGCCGCGCGGGCGTCGCGGGCCAGCTCCATCGTCGTCGTCATCTTGCCGACCGAGCAGTCCGTGCCGACGGTGAGAATTACGTCGGCGTCGACCTCGCCGGCGATCCCCTCGCTGACCGAGAGGTCGGCGGGCGGGTTCCGGACGTCGCGGATCTCGCAGCCGTTCTCGGCCGCCAGCCGCGCGAACTCCTCGTCCTCGGCGAGGAAGTAGTGCAGTCCCGAGATCACGTCACAGCCGTGCTCGAGTGCCGTCCGAACGTCGTCGCGCCAGCTCTCGTCGAACTCGCCGCCGATCGGCGAGATCCCGATCAGGAGGGTGTCGACGGCGTCGGGCTCGAGGTCGTCCATCCCGGCGACGATCGGCGCGTCCTGGACGTCGGGGACGAAATCGGCGACGCGTCGTCCGGCGGTGTCCCGATCGAGTACCGCGGTGACGTCGTGGTCGGCGTATCTGAGGACGCCGAGCGCGGTCTTCGCCCGGTCCGGGAACTTCTCGTGAGCGAGAATTGCAACGGTCATACCGGCACATGGTGTGGGGGTTACTTAACGCTACAGACCCGTCCCGGCGGGGGATTCGCGTCGGGAGAGTCCGCCGTTCTCCCGACTACCGAACCGTCGGCGCGACTCGAGAACCGGTCGTGTCAACTGACAGTCTCGAACTCACGAATACCGAAACTCTCATTTCGATATCACACTGATTCGTCCGTATCGTATTATTCCATCAGCGCGAACGGGCCGGCGAAGGGGACCCTGCTCGACGCTTCTGTCGCGCTCGGTGGAACTCGCTCGAGCATCGGTCCGGAGCCGTTCGACGAGACGAACCGAACAAAGATGTCATCTACGAACGAAGTTTCGAACGTTGTACTGGTCACGGTCGACTCGTTACGGGCCGACGCCGTTAGCCCGTACGACGCCGACCGGCACACGCCCGTGATCGATTCGATCGCCGACAGTGGCACCGTCTTCGATCGGGCTTTCGCGACCGGAAACTGGACCCCGTTCTCGTTTCCGTCGATCCTTTCCTCGCGGCCCGTGTTCGCCGACAGCGGCGGGATCGGCGTCGAGGAATCGACGACGCTCGCGGAGGCGTTGTCGGACGAAGAGATCGAGACCGGGGGCTTCAACGCCGCTAACGGCTTCCTCACGACCCACTGGGGGTACGACGACGGCTTCGACGAATTCGACTCGTTCGTCGCGAACGTGGGCTCGAGCGTCTACAGTCGCTACCTCGCGACACACCCGACTGTCGAGGCGTGGCTCCAGTTGGCTGCCTCGCCGGTTCGTCGCGCCGGCTCGTGGCTCCGCCGCGAGACCGACGACCGACCGTTCCTTGACACCTCGCGGATGTTCGACGTCGAACACGCCGCGAGTTCGTTTATGGAGGAGGCGTCGTCCCCGTTTTTCCTCTGGGTTCACTACATGGACGCCCACACGCCGTACGTCCCCGCACCGCGGTACATCCGCGAGGTGTCCTCCGATCGCCTCGGCACCCACAGGATGTTGCTCGCTCACACGCGGACCGGGCTCGGGTGGGACGTCAGCGACCGAACCCGCTCGGACCTGCGAACGCTCTATCAGGCGGCGGTTCGGCAGGTCGACGCGAGCATCGGACGCCTCCTCGAGACGCTGTCGTCGAACGGGCTCGACGACGACACGGCCGTCGTCGTGGCCGGCGACCACGGCGAGGAGTTTCAGGAACACGGCCACCTCGCCCACTATCCGAAGCTCTACGACGAACTGATTCAGGTGCCGCTCATCGTCGACGTTCCCGGTGCCGACGGCGGACGAATCGACGGGCAGGTGGGGCTCGATTCGATCGCGCCGACGATTACCGACCTGCTGGATGCCGACACCCCGGACTCGTGGACCGGCGACAGCCTCGTGCCGAGCGTCCGCGACGGCGACGAGCCGGCCGACGAGCCGGTCGTCTCGGTCACCGTCCGCGGCGAATCGGTGACGAAACAGCCGATTCCGCGGTCGCTGGCCGACGGCGATCTCCTCGTCAGCGTTCGGGATCGGGACTGGACCTACATCGAAAACGTTGACACGGGTGACCAGGAACTGTACTCCCGTCCGGACGATTCGACCCAGCAGACGAATCTCGCGACCGATCCGACCCCGGATCAACAGGATGTTATCGAATCGTTCGAGCCGATCGCTACTGCCCATGCAAAGACGATACGAGAACGAGACGCCGAAGCGACGCCCGACGACGAGGACGTCGACGAGGACCTCGAGGCCCGGTTGTCGGCACTCGGCTACCGCTAGATGATCCGCTCGTTCCTGCGCGGTCTCGTCGACGGCCCGTTCGCACGCCAGTTGCGTCGGTTCGTCATCGTCGGGGCCATCGCCGCCGGAGTGCAACTGGTGTTGCTGTGGGCATTCGTCGACAGCATCGGCCTGCACTACCTGCTCGGTGCGGTCCTGGCGATCGAGGTGACGATCGTCCTCTCGTACGTTCTGAACAACGCGTGGACGTTCCAAGCGAGCCGGAACACCGGAACCAGCGAGTATCTCGTCGGCCTGCTCAAGACGAACGTCGTCCGCGGGACGGCGATCCCGATCCAGCTGGGCGTCCTCTTCGGCTTCGTCGAGTGGGGAAACATCCCGTACCTGCTCGCAAACGCCCTCGCAATCGTCCTCAGCGGAGTATACCGGTACGTACTCGACGCCCGCTGGACGTGGGGGTAGTGATGGCCGGGGCATCGCTCGACCGGACCGGCCGACCTCCGACCGACGCCGCACGATCCGCGAACCGACCGCAACCCGCGAACCGACCGAAACTTCGATAATGCTCACCACACTCCCGATCACATCGATACTCGCGTTCGACGCACTGGGCGGCGTCCTCGCCGGCAGCGGCGAAGCGCTCGTCGAGTCCGCCACCGGCTGGCCCGGCATGGGAATCGTCTTCGGCTACTCGTTTCTGATCGCGTTCGCGCTCCCGGGTCCCAGCGAAGTCGTCCTCCTCGCGCCGCTCGACCTCGGCTTCCCGCCGTGGCTCCGCCTCTCGAGTATCATGCTCGTCAGCGCGACCGGCAAGGCCGCCGGCAGCGTGGTCGCGTTTCATCTCGGACAGGAGGTCAAGCAATCCGGGCCGATCACGCGGTGGTTGCGCCAGTCCCGGTGGGATGTCCTCGCGTGGTCGGAGGCCCGGTCGGTGCGGCTCGCACAGCAGTACGGCTACGGCGGGCTCGCGATCGCCCTTTCCGTTCCGTTTTTCCCAGATACGATCTCGATATACGCCTTCGCCATCCTCGAGAAGGATTATCCGAAATTCGCGCTCGCGACGTTCCTCGGGAGCCTCGGCCGGCTCGTCGTCACGCTGGGCGTGGTCGGCGGCTTCGCGGCGGTACTCTAACGCGGCGTCGGGACGCTCCCGACTCGAGCGCGAGTTGACCGCGGCTCGGTCGACAGATCACCACTGTTTACCCGTTCGCGCGGGAGCGGTGGGACATGACGGACCGCTGGCTGACGGCGTGGGGGCTCGGCTCGGTCGCGTTCGGGGGGCGTCGCTACTGGTGCCGCTCTACATCGTCCTGCTCGGCGCGTCGCCGGTCCACCTCGGCGTGCTGGCTGCAACGGCGGCGAGCATCGGCGCACCGGGGGCGATCGTCTTCGGGCGCGTGGCCAACCGGGTCGATCGCCGGCGGCCGCCGGAGCTGTGTCGACGGCCGAGGTCGATGCCGACGGTGACGCCGATAGCGATGGCGGTACTGATAAACCGGCCACGCGCGAACTGTGACTGAATGCTCGAGGGAGTCAACGTCGCGCTCGGGGTGACGGGGTCGATCGCGGCCGTCAAGACGGTCGAACTGGCCCACGAGTTGCGACGGCAGGGTGCGACGGTTCGCGGGGTGATGACCGACAGCGCACAGGGAATTATCCACCCGTGGGCCGTCGAGTTCGCGACCGAGAACGAGGTCGTCACGGAAATCACGGGCAGCGTCGAACACGTCGACCTCTGTGGCTACGACGGCTGGGCGGACGTGTTCCTGATCGCGCCCGCGACGGCCAATACGGTCGGCAAGATCGCCGGCGCTGTCGACGATACGCCGGTCACCACGTGTGCGACCACCGCGCTCGGTGCCGAGACGCCGGTCGTGATCGCGCCGGCCATGCACGAACCGATGTACGACCACCCCGGCGTGCTCGAGGCAATCGAGACCGTCGAGGAATGGGGCGTCGACTTCGTCGACCCGCGGCTCGAGGAGGGCAAGGCCAAGATCGCCAGCGAGGAGGCGATCGTCTGCGAGACGGCCCGCGCGGCCGGCGACCGGTCGCTCGATGGCGAGCGCGTCGTCATCACCAGCGGGGCGACCAGCGAGTCGATCGACCCGGTTCGAGTCATCACGAACCGCTCGTCGGGGAAGATGGGGCGCGCGGTCGCGAAAGCCTGCTACGTCCGCGGGGCAGACATCACGCTCGTCCACGACGGGTCGGATGTCCCCTACGCCGACGTCCGCGCGGTCGAGAGCGCCGCGGAGATGCTCGAGGCGACACGGGAGGCCTGTACCGAGGCCGACGCGCTCGTCTCGGCGGCCGCGATCGGCGACTACACCGTCGAGGAGAGCGCCGAGAAGATCCGCTCGGGACAGCGGCTCACGCTCGACCTCGAGCCGACGCCGAAGCTCATCGACGAGATCCGCTCCCAGTACCCCGACCTCCCCATCGTCGGCTTCAAGACCGAAACGTCCGGCGACGAGGGAGCCATGATCGAGCGGGCGAGGGAGGCCCTCGAGCGGGCCGGGCTGGCCTTCGTCGTCGCCAACGACGCGAGCGTGATGGGTGCAGACGCGACGAAAGCGCTGCTGGTCCACGCGACCGACGCCGCCCGCTACGAGGGGACGAAGGCGGGGCTGGGCGGCGAAATCGCCGATTCGATCGCCGCGGTGTGCGGTTCCGCGGCGGCCGACTGAGCGAGCGGGCCGTCAGGAGAATTATATGGGTGGGGTTCATCCGACCGACGTAATGGATAGACGACCGGATGCGGGTTTGTATGCGACGGCGGCGGCCGGCGACTCGAGGTGATCGAGGTGGCACAACGACAGCATTCCGACGACGCCACCGCGGCCGGCGAGGGTGACGCGGCCGATGCCGAGGCCGACACCCCGGACGCCGAGGCCGACACCGACGAATCGCTCTCCAAAGGCGAGATCTTCGAAGTCCTCCGGAATCAGCGACGGCGCTACGTCCTCCAGTATCTCAAGCAGGACCACCGGCCGGTCGAACTCGGCGATCTAGCCCAACAGGTCGCCGCCTGGGAGTACGACACGACCCTCGAGGGTGTGACGCCGGCACAGCGCAAACGCGTCTATACGACCCTCCAGCAGACCCACCTCCCGAAAATGGACGCCGCCGGCATCCTCTGTTTCGACTCCGATCAGGGCGTCATCGAGGGGACCGAGCGAACGCAGGACATCAGCGTCTACCTCGAGATTGTTCCCGGCCGCGAGTTCGCGTGGCGGGAACTGTACCTCTCGCTCGGCGCGATCAGTTGCGCGCTGGTCGCCGCGCTCTGGCTGGGGATCTACCCGCTGACGGTCCTGTCGAACCTGTCGTGGACGGCCATCGTCGCGGCCACGTTCACGCTCACCGCAGTCGCACACGTCTACCACGAACGGAACATGCGTCTGGGCCACGGCGATCAGCCGCCGGAACTCAGCTACGGGACCGACAAGTAGCGCTGACGGCCTCGAGCACGTCGACCGGTCGATCGGCGGCGTTCGACGCCGACTCGAGTGTACCGCACGAACCGACTTCGGATCGATCGAGTCGCCGCTCCGAATGTGGGACGTTCGCAGGTGACTGCACGTCGCTCGGATCGTCAACTTTTACTCCGCTACCGACCGACCCACGGCATGGATCAACTGAAGCAGTCGCTCCTCGAGGCCCCGATCATCGAGAAGAACGGCTACCATTACTTCGTCCACCCCATCAGCGACGGCGTTCCGAAACTCGATCCGACCCTCCTGCGCGAGATCGTCATCCGAATCATCCGGAAGGCCGAACTCGATGAGGTCGACCGGATCGTCACGCCCGCGGCGATGGGCATTCACATCTCGACGGCGGTCTCGCTGATGACCGACATCCCGCTGACGGTCATCCGCAAGCGCCAGTACGGCCTCGACGACGAGGTCGAGATCTCGCAGAAGACCGGCTATTCGGAAAACGAGATGTACATCAACGACGTACGCGAGGGCGAACGTGTGCTCGTCCTCGACGACGTGCTCTCGACCGGCGGCACGCTCGCGGCGGTGCTCACGGCCCTCGACGAGATCGGCGCGGAGGTCGTCGACACGGTTGCGGTCATCAAGAAGGTCGGCGGCGAGAACAAGGTCGACGACGCGGGCTACGACGTCAAGACGCTGATCAACGTCGATGTCGTCGACGGCGAGGTCGTCATCGTCGACGAGGACGGCGACCACTGACAGTCAGTTCCGTCGATACTCCAGCTTCGATTTCGGTCGTCCTCGAGTTCCGTAGAAGCTGGATCGGCCACGCCGTACAGACGGCCATTTTCGACCGACGGCTCCGCGGTCCGTTCGGGACCGTGTCGAGCCAACACAAGGAATATGGCGTCACGATTTGAACCTCGTACCGATGACAGGGAATCGCGTCGGGCCGAGTGACCGCCATCGATTGCGTCGGCGGTCGCTGCTGAAGGGTGTGGGCACGGCCGGCATCGCCGGATTGGCGGGCTGTGTTCGCAGTACCGAGATCGAAGCCGACGGCCCGGCGGAGGAACTCATTCAGACGGGATTCGAGGTGACCGGCGTCGAGCCGCCGTTCGAGACGACGATCGCGATCACCGAAAACACCGAGCGAAGCCGGTTCGCACAGCTCCTCGCGACCGAACTCGACGACACCGGGTTCTTCGATATTTCGATCAGCGAATACGAGTGGACGACCTATCTCGACATGATGACCGCGGCGGCCGACGAGGAGGAAAACGCCCTCTTCATCGTCAGTTGGACCGGCGGCTGGGACCCCGACGACTACGTCAATACGCTGTTTCACTCGGACAACCACACGCCAACCGGGCTCAACATCAACCACTACGCCAACGAGACCGTCGACGACTACATCGACGACGGGCTCGAGGAGACCGCCCCGGACGAACGGGTCGACATCTACCAGCAGCTACAGGAGGAACTGGTCGTCGACTCCCCGGCATCGTTCGTCCGCGTGAGCGAAGCGGCACACGTCTGGGACTGTCTCTTATACACATNCGACCTACCTCGCGATCTACGCGCCGTGGGCGGGCGTCTACACCGACCTCGAGGAGGGCAACGAGTTCGTCGGTGCCCTCGGTAGCGACGTTTCGGCCACCGATCCGGTCTCGATGAACGACACCGCCTCGAGTCGGGCGACGCAACTCGTCTACGAGGGCCTCACGGGCGTCGACTTCGACGGGACTGTCCGGCCGGTGTTGGCCGAGGACTGGACACAGCTCGATCCGACGACCTACCGGGTTTCCCTTCGGGAGGGGGTTCGCTTCCACAACGGCGAGGAACTGACCGCCGCACACGTCGCGGGCTCGTTCGAACGCTACGAGGGCGAGGCCAGGGAGTCGGACGTCACCGACTGGTACGACGGCAGCGAGATCGTCGACGACTACACGATCGACGTCCGCTGCTGGCGGGAGTACGGCCCCTTCGAACAGCGACTGTTCGACCTCCCGATCGTCCCGATGGCGGCGATCGACGGCGACCTCGACCTCGCGTCGCGGCCGGTCGGCACCGGTCCCTACCGGTTCGACGACTACCAGTCGGGCGACCACTGGCGGCTGACGCGGTTTGCGGACTACTGGTTCGACGGCGACGAGACGGTCCCGGCCCCGGCACCGATCGAAACCGTGACCCTCGAGATCATCACGGAAGCGGCCGCTCGACAGGGCGCGCTCGAGGCCGGCGATATCGACTTCAGTGACGGCGTGCCGTCGGCGAGTCTCGCGGACCTCGAGCGCGACGCCGCGTACGGCGTCGATCGGCACGTCGGCGGCGGATTCGATCTGGTGATCTATCCGCTCTATCGCGAGCCGTTTTCCAACGCGCAGGTCCGCCGGGGCTGTAACATGCTGATCCCCCGCGAAACGATCGTCGAAAACGTCTATCACGGCCTCGGGCAACCGGCCTACACGCCGATCTCGCCGCTGCTCGAGACCTACGCCGACGAGGAGTTTCGAGAGCGGATCGCCGACGAATACGTCCGTCCGGACTGACTCACACATGTCCCTCGGAAGATACGTCCTCACGCGACTGCTGGTCGCCGTTCCGGTCCTCCTGGGCGTGACCGTGCTGACGTTCTCGTTTCTGCACGCGCTGCCGGGCGATCCGGTCGACGCGATCATCGGCTACCAGAGCGTGAGCCCCGAGACCGAGGCCTCGATTCGAGCCGAATACCACCTCGATCGCCCGGTGTGGGAGCAGTACCTGCTGTGGCTGCGGGATGCGCTCACGCTCGAGTTCGGGCGGTCGCCGGTCACCGGGCGGAGCGTCGCGGCGACGATCGGGCGGCGGCTCCCCGCGACGCTGGCGCTTGGCGGGGCCGCGTGGCTGCTCGCGCTCGCGATCGGGATCCCAGCGGGCATCGTCGCCGCGGTCAAGCGGGGCGAACCGGCCGACGAACTCAGCAGGGTCGCCGCACTCGCCGGGATCGCGACGCCGAACTTCTGGCTCGGCCTCGTGCTGCTGTTGGTCTTCAGCGTCCGGCTGGGCTGGTTCCGGGTGATCCCGCCGGACGCGCCGCTCGCGAGCCTCGCGATGGCGAAGTTCATGCTCCTGCCGACGGTCACGCTCGGAACGGCCTCGGCCGCGCTCGTCACGCGCTTGCTCCGCTCGTCGATGCTGCGGGAACTCGAGGCGGGCTATGTCAGGACCGCACGCGCGAAGGGGCTCCGCGAGCGAACGGTAATTCTGAAACACGTCCTCCGGAACTCCTTGCTCCCGGTCGTGACCGTTGCCGGCCTCCAGCTGGCGTTTCTGGTCGATGGTGCCGTCGTCGTCGAACAGATCTTCTCGTGGCCGGGCATGGGGCGACTGATGGTCCAGTCGATCCTGCAGCGAAACTATCCGGTCATTCAGGCTGCCGTACTGGTCATCGGCGTCTCGATCGTCCTCGTGAACCTGCTCGTCGACATCGTCTACGCCGTCCTCGATCCCCGCATTCGATACTAACCCATGAGTGACCGACGACCCACCACCGAACGCGGCCGGATTCGCATCGTCGGCTTCGACGACGCGGACTCGTCGCAGCGCGACAGTGACGGCTCTCCTGAGCGGACCGATGCCGGACCCCAATCACCGACGGGAGCGACTGGGGCAACGGGAGCGGCGGAGCCGGTGGAAACCGAACTCGAGGGGACGGAGCGCCACCGCCTCGCGGACGCGTGGCACCGCTTCCGCCGGAATCGCGCGGCGATGGTCGGACTGGCGGTCATCGTCGTCATGGCGGTGCTCGCGGTCTTCGCCCGGCCGATCGAGGTCTCGACAGCGGAGTACACGATCGCGATCCAGCCCGTTTCGCTGGTTCCGCACGATCCCCACCAGCCGGCCGTCGGGCCAGCGAACGCGCCGCCCTCGTTGGAGCATCCATTCGGGACCGACTGGGCCGGGAGAGACCAGTTCGCCCGGGTCCTCGTCGGCGGGCGCTACACGCTGGGAATCGGCCTCGTCGCCGTCCTACTGGCGCTGTGTGTCGGAATTCCTCTCGGCGCGATCGCGGGGTATTTCGGCGGCTGGGTCGACGAGGTCGTTATGCGGATCGTCGACGTGCTCTATGCCTTCCCGTTTCTGGTCCTCGCGATCGCGATCGTTCCGATCCTCGAGCCGATTCCGGTCCTCGGCGAGGGGTTCTGGACGGTGGTGGTTGCACTCGTCGTTACCGGCTGGATCGGCTACGCCAGACTGTTACGCGGCGAAATCCTCTCGGTCCGCGAACGCGAGTACGTGACGGCCGCCAGCGCGCTCGGCGTCCCCGACCGGACAATCATCCGGCGACACGTCGTCCCGAACGCCGTCGCGCCGGTCGTCGTGCAGGCGACGTTGAACGTCGGCACGGTCGTCCTCGCCGCGGCGGCGCTCGGCTTTCTCGGACTCGGACTCGAGCCCGGGAGCGCCGAGTGGGGCGCGATGCTCTCGCGGGGCCGTGACTCGCTCGCACAGGGCCACTGGCACATCACCGCCTTCCCCGGGCTCGCGATCTTCCTGTTCGTGCTGGCGATCAATCTCGTGGGCGACGGGATCAACGACGCGCTCGATCCCCATCGAGACGTGAGCGACGACCGGAGGCGGATGCGCTGATGGCGCTGCTTGAGGTCGAGGATCTCACCGTTCAGTTCTACACGGACGACGGCGTGGTCCGGGCGGTCGACGGCATCAACTACGAGATCCGCCGGGGCGAGGCGCTCGGGCTGGTCGGCGAGAGCGGGGCCGGCAAGAGCGTCGCCAGCCTCGCGCTGTTGGACCTGATTCGAGCGCCCGGCGAGATCGTCGGCGGCGAGATCCGCCTCGACGGGCGAAACCTCCTCGAGTGTTCGACCGACGAACTCAGGGGGATTCGGGGCGACGAGATTGCGATGGTGTTTCAGGACGCCGACGCGGCGCTCAACCCGGTCTACACCGTCGGCGAACAGATCGCCGAAGCGATCCGCGTCCACGAGGACGTGTCCGACCGTGCGGCTCGCGACCGAGCAATCGACCTCCTCGAGCGGGTCGGCATTCCGGAGCCGGCCGCGCGGTACACGGACTACCCGCACGAGTTCTCCGGCGGGATGCAACAGCGGGCCGTCATCGCGATGGCGTTGTCCTGCGATCCCGACCTGCTCGTCTGTGACGAACCGACGACCGGGCTCGATGTCACCGTGCAGGCGGGCATCCTCGAGTTGCTCGAGGACCTCGCGCGGGAATCGGACACGGCGATCCAACTCGTCACCCACGACCTCGGGATCGTCGCGGAGCTGTGCGATCGGGTGTTGGTGCAGTACGCCGGGGAGATCGTCGAACGCGCGCCCGTTGAAGACCTCTACTACGACCCGAAACACCCCTACACCGTCGGATTACTGGCCTCGATCCCCCGGCTCGGCGACGACCGCGAGCGGCTTCCGACAGTCCCTGGCACGGTCCCGTCGCTCGTCGATCCGCCCACCGGCTGCCGGTTCCACCCGCGCTGTCCCTACGCTGAGGACGCGTGTGCCAGACGCAGTCCGCCGCTTGTCGAGGCGGACACGGAGACGCCGGCGGCCGAGACAGCGCCCGACGCGCACCTCGCGGCCTGTCTCGAGTACACCGGCGACCTCGAGGACGGACTCGACTACGAGGTGCAGGTCCGAGACGAGCCGCCGGCCGACCGATCCGACCGAGACCGCGGCGGTGAGACGCGATGACCGCGAGCGACGACGAGCCGCTCCTCCGGGCGACCGACCTCGAGAAACACTACACGACCGCCGACGGCTTTCTCGATCGGTTGCTCGGCCGCGGGCAGACGGTCCGGGCGGTCGACGGCGTCGACCTCGAGATCCGCGAGGGCGAGACGCTCGGGTTGGTCGGCGAGAGCGGCTGCGGGAAGACGACGCTCGGCCGGACGCTGCTTGGACTGCTCGACCCGACCGGCGGCACGGTCACGTACCGCGATACCGAACTGACGAACTGCGCTCGAGCGGAACTGCGGGAGTTGCGGACCGAGATCCAGTACGTCTTCCAGAACCCGATGGCCAGCCTGAACCCGCAACTAACCGTCGGCGAAATCGTCGGCGAAGCCCTCTCGGTCCACGATATCGTTCCGCCGGAGCGCCGCGACGAGCGCGTTCGGGACCTGCTCGAGACGGTTGGACTCCGGGCCGGGCACGCGAGCCGGTACCCCCACGAGTTCTCGGGCGGCCAGCGCCAGCGGATCGGCATCGCCCGCGCGCTCGCGGTCGAACCGTCACTGATCGTCTGTGACGAGCCCGTGTCCGCGCTTGACGTCTCCGTCCAGGCGGGCATCCTCAATCTGCTGTCGGACCTGCAGGAGCAGCTCGGGCTCTCCTATCTCTTCATCGCCCACGACCTCTCGGTAGTCGAACACGTCTCCGATCGGGTCGCAGTGATGTATCTCGGCAAACTCGTCGAAACCGGGACGACTGCCGAGGTCTTCGACTCGCCCTCCCACCCCTACACCGAGGCGCTGCTGTCGGCCATCCCCGAACCCGACCCGTGCTGGGCGGGCGACCGGATCGTCCTCGAGGGAACCGTCCCGTCACCGACCGACCCGCCCTCGGGCTGTCGGTTCCACACTCGCTGTCCGCGAGTCATCCCGCCCGCGGAATACGATCTCGAGGAAGACGCGTTCCGCGCGATCATGACGCTTCGAACCCGACTCGCCGACGCGGACCCGGATGCGGGGCTCGAGGCGCTGTGCTCTCGGCCCGACCGGAGCGAGGATCTCACGGCGACACTCAGGGAGGCCTACGACATCCCCCGACGACTGCAGGATCCCGACGCGGAGGCCGCGCTTTCGGACGCGCTCGAGAGCGCCGCGGCCGGCGACCTCGACGCCGCACGCGAGCGCCTCGCCTCGGCGTTCGAAACGCCCTGTGAGACGAGCGAGCCGGCGCTATCGGCGGGTCCGGACCACCACCCGATCGCTTGCCACCGGTTCGACGACCGGTACGAGTTGGACGACGCCGAAACCGACGCCTCGATCGAGCACGACGACCGATTCGCGCGAGGGAGCCAGCCATGAGACGGATCTACGAGTCACGCGCGCTCGAGCGCGCAGACGATGATCCGTTCACTCCGGAGGGTGACAATGGCGAGGAGCCGGGACCGCGAACGATCGACTGGGCCGCGTTCAGCCACGCATTCACTCCGTTGGCGATTCGTCACCGCGGGATCAGCGTCGATGTCTCCACGGATAAACGGCGGTACGAGCGCGGTGAGTCGGTCGAAATCACCGTCGAATTTCGCAATCGGTTCCCGTTCCCGATCCGTATCCGAACCGAGTCGCCGAACCGCTGGTACTGGACCGTCGACGGCCTGCGGAACGCCTCGCGGGTTCCGCAAGCGGTTCCCGACCGCCCGGCGGCGTTTTCCTTCGCTCGCGGCGAGCGCAAGCGGTTTCGCCGGGAATGGCCACAGCGAATTCAGGTCACCGACGAGGAGTGGGAATCCGTCGATCCCGGCACCTACACGATCGGCGCGGGGATCTCCCGTTCGGACGCCGACGACCGGGGACTCGTCGATCGGGTCGAGATCGAAATCGTGAGGTAAAGGGTTGTGTTCGTCCGGTCGCTCATCTCACGGGCCGTTCTGGCTCCATCCCGTCTCGAGACTAGACGGAGAATATACGGTACTCATCGCTCCGTTCTCCACTGTTACTGGCGTCGAGAAGTCTGGGAGAGTTGAACCACGCTGTCACCCTCACGTCGGTCGGGTGCCATCCGGTTCAAACTCCAATCATGCTATGGATGGCGCTCACGGATTTGATTGCGCCAAAACATAGCGGGAGGTAGATTTGAACCACGGTCGCAGCGAAACTGCTCCCTGATTCAAATCTACTCGTCGTATTTTCAGGGATTCAGGACTCACTCCTCGCCGTGCTCGTCGTTCGTCGTTGAATCCCTGAAAAGTAGCGGGAGGTAGATTTGAACTACCGGTCTGCGGGTTATGAGCCCGCCGGAATCTCCTGGCTATCCCATCCCGCTATCACATCATACCCGAGTGTGCTAGTTAAGGGTTGTGATTCGGTCGCCGTATGCGGGTTTCTACCGCTACTCCTGATGGACTTGCCACGTGTAGAGACTCTCACAGGTGTAGTTGACGAAGAAGCCGACGCCGATCCCGATCACGTTCGCTGCCATGAACCAGACATCGAATCGCTCGGTCAGCAGCGTCAGTACCGCGAGGGTGACCAGTAGCCCGCCGAACCGAACCGCGTTCGAGCGGCCAAATCGCCGCGCGAGTGGTCCGATCCCACTCTCGCCGTGGCTCGAGAACGTCCACTGCTCGTTGACCGCGAAGATGACTGCGATGCCGAGTTCCCACGCGATGAGCTTCGCGCCCCAGAGACCGAGCCCCGTGCCTCGGATCAGCAGGAAGAGGACGGCGTTGTCGACGGTCGCCCCGAGCGTCCCGACGCCGACGAACTGGCTAAACCGTGCCGTCGAGCGGAGCGCACGAATCCGCGTTCGAACGGCCTCTGACAGGGAGTTGCTCATCGTCGTATTCGATCTCGAGCGTATCGACCACTGTCCTCGGCTTCGGTTTCGCTCTTACGGTCGCTGTATTTAAATGTAATATATCCGTCCTGTTCACAACGGGTGGTTCGACGGGGGACGGTCGCCCTATGGGGCTCAGAAGGTGCACTTCGCTCGAGGGTGGGTCGGAGAATCGGTGCGTGGGAGCCGCGTATTCGCTCGAAAATCAGCCGTTAGATCGCCAGATCGCTCTTCGCTCGCACGACGTCGACGTCCTCGGCGTCGGCACGGTCGACGTCGAGGAAATGCGGCGTGAAGTTTCGTTTCTCGTAATCCTCGTACTCGTCCTCGGCACCGACGGTACACCAGAGTTGCACCCGCTCGGGACCGTGATACTCGCCGTTTCTGTTGATCCCGAAACAGACCACCTCCTCCCCTTCGTACCGGATGATCGCCCCGTTTCGAATCCCGGGATCGCCGTGGATGATGAGCTGCTTCATGGCCTACGCTTCACAGGAGAGCGGATTAAACGCTTCGGAGCGAGCGACAGCGACGACCGCTGGAGAGCTACCCAACACGACAGCCGGCGTGAACGACGACGACGAACCAAACGGGTTTTAAACAGCGCTATCTTAGCCCACGGCAAGTGAGATAACTATGCAGATGCCACGCCGATTCAATACGTACTGCCCGCACTGCAACGAACACCACGAACACGAAGTCGAAAAGTCCCGAACGGGCCGCTCGAGTGGTCTCAAATGGGACGCTCGCCGCACCCGGCGGAGCACCTCGAGCATCGGTAACTCCGGTCGCTTCTCGAAGGTGCCGGTCGGCGAGAAGCCGACGAAGAAGACCGACCTCAAATACCGCTGCAGCGAGTGTGGCAAGGCCCATCTCCGCGAGGGATGGCGTACCGGCCGCCTCGAGTTCCAGGAGTGATTCCAATGGCAGGAAATTTCTACAACGTTCGATGCAGTGACTGCGAGAACGAACAGACCGTCTTCGGCAAGGCCTCCTCGGAGGTCGCCTGCGCCGTCTGCGGGACGACGCTCGTGCGACCGACCGGCGGGAAAGCCGAGATCGAACACGAGATCCTCGAGACAGTCGAGTCACGATGAAGTACAGCGGCTGGCCCGACCCCGGCGAACTCGTCGTCGGCAAGATCGACGAAATCGAAGACTTCGGCGTCTTCGTCGATCTCGAGGAGTACGAGGACAAGCGCGGCCTCATCCACATCTCGGAAGTCGCGAGCGGCTGGATCAAGAACGTTCGCGATCACGTCCGCGAGGGCCAGATCGCCGTCTGTAAGGTCTTAGACGTCGACGAGGAGTCCCAGCAGATCGACCTCTCGCTGAAAGACGTCAACGACCACCAGCGCTCCGACAAGATTCAGGAGTGGAAAAACGAGCAGAAGGCCGACAACTGGATGGAACTCGCCTTCGGCGAGGAGATCGTCGACGAGGACTACACGGCGATCGCCAACGAACTCATCGCCATCCACGGCGGCCTCTACGAGGGCTTCAAGCAGGCCGCGATCCACGGCGAGGAAGCGCTCGAGGACACCGACCTCGAAGAGGACGAGATCGATGCCATCGTCGAGACGGCCCGCGAGAACGTCTCGGTGCCCTATGTCAACGTCACCGGCTACGTCGACCTCGAGAACCCGACCGACACCGGCGTCGACGGCATCCGCGAGGCGCTGGAAGCCGCCGAGGGCAACGGTGAGGTACCCGAGGAAGTCGACCTCGAAGTGAGCTACGTCGGCGCACCCGAGTACCGCATCACGGTCCAGGCACCCAACTACAAGACCGCCGAATCCCAGCTCGAGGAGAGCGCACAGCGAGCGGTCGCTGCGATCACGGACCAGGGTGGCTCTGGACAGTACCACCGTGAGCGCCGGACCGACGACGAATAATGAAATCCGACATCCGGGTCTGCTCGGCGTGGCGCGAGGCCCACGACAGCCCGGTGTATACCCTTTCTGGGACGTGTCCCGACTGCGGTGCCGAGACGGCAAACAGCGCCCCCGCTCCGTTCGATCCGAACGATCCGTACGGCGAGTACCGACGCGCTCTTAAACGTCGCCGCCGCTGATACGGTATGGACGAACTCGAGATCGACGCAGTCGCCGAGGTCGAACTGGACGACCCCGTCCTCGTCGAGGGGTTGCCGGGAGTCGGACACGTCGGCAACCTCGCCGTCGAGCACCTGCTCGAGGAACTCGAGGGAGAGAGCACGCTCGTACGCCGCATCTACTCACGGGAGTTCCCGCCGCAGGTGAGCGTCGAAGACGGCGTCTCGACGCTGACTTGTGCGGAGGTGTACGCCGTCGAGGTTCCGGACGGCCGTGACCTCCTCTTGCTGACCGGCGATCATCAGGCCCAGAGCAACGAGGGCCACTACACGCTGACTGACGCCTTCCTCGACGTCGCCGAGGAGTTCGGCGCGACCGAGGTGTACGCGCTCGGCGGCGTTCCGACGGGCGAACTCATCGACGAGTACGCCGTCGTCGGGGCCGTCAGCGACGAGTCGCTGCTCGAGGCACTCGAGGACGCGGGCGTCGAGTTCCGCGACGACGAGCCGGCGGGGGGCATCGTCGGCGTCTCCGGGCTCTTGCTCGGACTGGGCGAGCGCCGCGGCTTCGAAGCCACCTGCCTGATGGGCGAGACCAGCGGCTACCTCGTCGATCCCAAAAGCGCCCGCGCGGTCCTCGAGGTGCTCGAGGCGGTCCTCGGATTTGATCTCGACTACGAGTCGTTAGACGAGCGGGCCGACGAGATGGAGGAAGTCATCGGCAAGATCCAAGAGATGGAACAGCAACAGCAGATGGACGTGCCGACCGACGACGATCTGCGGTACATCGGCTAACGGTCTCGTTTTTCACGTTTCGTCGCGGCCCGTTCGGGTTCGGTCACCGTGCTCGGCCAGCGATGGGTCGACACTCCGTCGGACGCCGAACTGTGGGGGGTTTCGGTTCGGGAGCACGCTATCGAACAGTGACTGCCGTTGTACGCCCTCGAGGGCGGGGCGTCTCGGCAGCGATCGGCGGCAGCTACCCCTCGAGCACTTCGTAGGAGACATCGGCATCCCGAAGCGCGTCGGTGACCCGGCCGACGGCGTCGGTCGTGGCGACGGCGGTCACCTCGAGGCCGTGGTTCGCGGCGTCGGCCGCGACGTCGCCGACGGCGAAGGTGACGTCGGGATCGGTGCCGGCCTGCCGACAGGCGACGACGGCTTCGACGCCGGCGGCGACGACAATGTCGGCCTCGTCGCAGGCCTCGGTGACGGTGTCGTCGTCGATCGCGCGGCTCCCGCCGGTTCGGATCGAGGGGACTTGGAGGACGGTGACGGAGCCGGGGTCGAGTTCCATGACGCCCTCGAAGCTGGTGACGCCCACGTCGGTGCCGGCCGCGGCGTCGGTGGTCGCGATCCCGGTCGCGGGCCCCTCGCTGCCCGGCACGGCGTGGAGCAGACCGTCCTCGACCGACAGCGAGACGGTTTCGCCTTCCTCGATGTCCGCGGACGCGATGTATGCGTCCTCGCTCATCGCACCCAGGACGTCCCCGGTGACGTGATCTGCGAACCGCCGGACGTCGTCTGCGGCCCGAAAGAGCCAGTCGACGCCCTCGCGGGTGACGCGATAGCGCGAGCGGCCTTCCTTCTCGACGAGTCCGTCGTCGACGAGTTCGCGGATATATTCGCTGACTGCCTGACTCGTCACGCCGACTTCCCCGGCGATCTCCCCCTGGCTGACCGCGGGCTGGCGCTCGGCGATCTGGACGAGGATCCGAAATCGCGTTGCGGCCCGCTTGTTGTCGAGGACGTCGACCATATGGCTAGCCTTTTCGAGAGCGTTGCAAAAAGGTACGCGGTCGCGCGCTTCCGTCGTGGCTCCCGAATGCGCGACTGCCGGCTGCCGACTCGGCGGTACTTCCGTTCACAGCGAGCGATAGTCTCGAGGCGTCAAGTTGATAGCGAGAGAGTTCGTCGGATTCACGTGAGTATGTCGGCCCTATCAGCGGCGACCGCGATCCCCGACACAGTCGCCGATGTCGCGGTGGCGGACCCCGCGACGCTTCTCTTCGCGAGTATCGGTTCAATCGCCCTGTCGGACGCGCTCGCGTGGCTCGCGATCGGCGCGTTCGTGACCGCAATGGTCCTCGAGTGGCTCGATGCCGTCGATCCGGCGCGGTATCTCGCCGCGGGTGCATGGGTCGTCTTCGGCGTCTTCTGGGTCACGCTTACCCCCCACTACTACCTCGAGGTCAAGAGCCCGATCGAGACGCTGTTGACGGTGGCTGCGCTGCCGCTGTGTGTCTACACCGGATATCTGCTTGTTCGGGGCCGCGAGTCGCTTCTGTTGCTTTCGAAAGCGGTCGCGATCATGGGAGTGATCTATCTGCCCGCCGAGACGATTCCGGTCGTCCGCACGTGGCTGATCGAGACGACCGCCGCCCAGACCCACTTCGGGATGGAACTGCTCGGCCACAGCCCCGGCATCGAGACGGGATTGAACGGGTATCAGAGCCGCTTTGCGTTCGATTCCGACGAGACGGTGACCGGTCGAACGACCTACATCATCATGTCCTGTACCGGAATCGGAAGCATGGCCATCTTCGGCGGGCTCATCGGCGCGGTCAAGGCACCGATCAAGCGAAAGGTCGCCCCCTTTGTGCTCTCGATCGGCGTCATCTGGTTTCTCAACCTCATCCGGAACGTCTTCATCGGGCTGGCCTCGCCGTGGGGTTGGTTCCAGCAGGACGCCTTCGTCTACGTCGTCACGGAGTTCATGGGGGCCCCCGTCGACCGGACCTCCTATATCGTCGCCCACAACTTCATCGCCCAGTCGCTGTCGATCGTCGCTCTGCTGGGGATCACCTACCTCGTCGTCCGCATGCTCCCCGAAGTCCTCGAGCCCCTCGAGGACGTGCTCTACATCCTGACGGGGACGGAGTACGACCTCTCGGACGCTCTCGGGCAGGAAATGCGCGCCGACGGGGGCGCGGGCGCGACGACGACAGCATCCGGGACGGAGCCGGCGGCCGAGCCAGCGGCGACGGACGCCGAGTCCGACGCCGCGTCCGAAGCCGACACCGACTCGGAGCGATGACCGACCCCGACGTCGAGATCGACGTTCCGTTTTCCGTCCGCGATCGGGCGATTTTCCTTCCCGCCGCCGAGACGCTCGTCCTCGCCGACGTCCACCTCGGCAAGGCGGCCGCCTCGAGCGTCGACGCGCCGATCGACGACGGGAGCGATAGCCTCGAGCGGCTTCGGGGCCACCTCGTGGAGACCACCCCGGAAACCGTCGTCGTCGCCGGCGACCTGCTGCACTCGTTTTCGCGGATTCCACACGGCGTGGAGCGCGATCTGGATCGGCTCACCGATATCGTCGAGGGAGCCGGTGCGGAACTGATCGTCACGCCCGGCAACCACGACGCGCTGCTCGAAGACGTATTCGACGGCGAGACGACCGCCGAGTACGCGGTCGGCGACGGCGAGACGGTGGTCTGTCACGGTCACGAGCGCCCGGACGCGGCCGCCGACCGCTATATCGTCGGTCACGACCACCCGGCGCTGTCGATCGAGGGGCGCAAACGCCCCTGTTTCCTCTACGGACCCGACCAGTACGAGGGCGCGGACGTACTCGTCCTCCCGGCGTTTACCCGCCTCGCCGCCGGGTCGACGGTCAACGGGATGTCCGGTCGGGACTTCCAGACGCCGCTCGTCCCCACCCCCGACGCCTTCTATCCCGCGGTCAGGGACGCCGCGAGCGGCGAGACGCTCTGGTTCCCGCCGCTGGGGCGGTGCCGACGGCTGCTGTGAGGCGGTGTTCTGCAGCGATCGGCGACCGCCGCGAAAATCGAACTCAAGAATCGAGGTATCCGACGGTCGACCGCCCAGCCACGAGCGCCAGCACGCCGACGCGAACCCCGGCCGCGTCGCGGAGCATGAACAGGTCCCTGAAGAAGTCGCTGAACGTGATCAGGATCAGCCCGGCGACGATAATCAGGCAGAGAAAGCTAAAGAAGATGATCGCCGCCTGCCGCCCGGTCAACGCTGTCCCCTCGAGGAGTTCGTCCAGAGCCATGGCTGTACTATCTCCGTATCTCGAGTAACGGCGCTCCGGCGCTTAATAGTTCTCCGCTACTCGCGGGACTGTCACGGTCTCGAGAGCGTCTGCTCCCCTCCGCAGCCGGTCGATCCGATCGAACGGGGCGACTCGAGTCGGCCGCCGCGGGGATCACCGTGACAGGTCGTCGATCACGGCTTTCGCCGCCTCCCGGCCGCTCTCCATCGCACCCTGGATCGACGACCACTGCGTGTAGTCGCCGGCCAGATAGACGGGGCCCGCGGGATCGCGAGCGTCTGGCAGTCGATCGCGAAAGCCCGGCGGCTGGTCGAACTGCGCGAACGGCACGCGCTCGGTGTGGAGCGTCTCGAGCGCGTCGAACTCCCGATCGGGATACCACGACTCGAGGGCCGCTCGCGTCCGGTCGGCCAAGGCGTCGTCGCTCTCGTCTGGGACGCCGAGGTAGGTCGCGCTGACCAGCGTTTCCCCATCGGGGGCGTACTCGGGTGCGACCGCGCTGTGGGGCACGACGTGATTCGGGCCCCGATCGGTCGCGTTCAACAGGAGCCGCCGCCCGGTCTCGAGGTCGATATCGTCCGGTAGCTCGTAGTACTGGGTGGTACAGCCCCGCGCGTCGGTGGGGATCGACTCGACGCCGGTGAGGTCGCGTGCGGTCGGCGGATCGGTCGCGATGACGACGGCGTCGGCCGCGACGGTCCCCTCGTCGGTCTCGATCGTGACGGAGCCGTCGGTGTCGAGGCCTACCTCGCTCGAGTCGCTGCCGTTCGCCGCGACCGACTCGACATCGACGCCGATCTCGATCGTGCCGCCGGCCTCGCGAACGCGGGCGGCGAGCTGAGCCGGAACCGCGCCCATCCCGGCGGCCGGAACCACCGTCTCGCCCGCCGCGAGGGTCTTGAACGTGTACTCGAAGACGTGTCTCGAGGTCGAGAGCGAGCGATCGAGCGTGATCCCGCCGTAGAACGGCGCGACGAAGCCCTCGATGAACGGCTCCGAAAACCCGCGGTCGCGGAGGAAGTCGTCGATCCGGCCGTCCTCGCCGGCGAACAGGTCGTCCGGATCGGTTCGTCGAAGGTCCCACCAGAGCCGGGCGACCCGAAACGCGTCGCCGGCAGAGAGGAACGGAGTGGACAGCGTTTTTGCGATCGTTCCGGGCTCCCGAAGCGGGTCTGCGAGCACCGATCGCCCGTCGGGTCCGGCGATGGTAGCTCCCGGCGCGAACCGGCGCAACTCGAGTGCCGCGAGATCGAGTTCCCGCCGCACCGCGGGATAGGCGGTAAAGAGGACCTGAAAGCCGCGATCGAATCGGTAGCCGCCGCGCTCGAGGGTCCGGACGCGGCCGCCGACCCGGTCTCGGCGTTCGAACACCGTCACGTCTGCGCCGCCGCCGGCGAGGTGGCGTGCGGCGACCAGTCCGGCCAGTCCGCCGCCGGCGACGAGTACCCGCGGAGTCGACTGCATGGGTGGACATCGACCAGCGGCGGATAAAATCGTCGGGCCACTAATGCAGGTGTTTTCGATCGCTGACAGGTCAGGGGGTCGCCGATTCGCGTTCGAACGGCATGCGAGACAAGCACTCGCAGGTGAATGCACTATTCGATATCTCGGCGTCCGTCGCCTATATGGCAGACGATGACGAGCCAGCGTTCGATTTCACGCGCGATCTCTCGCGGCGAAAAGTGATGCAGGCCGGTGGCACTCTGGCCGTGTTCGGCATCGCCGGAACGGCGGAGGGGTTCGATCCCGAGCAGTTCGACGTGACGCCGCTCGAGCAACTCGAGGAAGTCGAGGTCGAGGAACAGGGCCTCGAGTACTTCACGATCCAGCAGGCGCGAGTCGTCCACGACCTGACGGCGCGGATCTATCCCTCCGACGACAACGGGCCGGGTGCGCCGGAAGCCGGCGTGGTCTACTTCATCGACAACCAGATGAACTCGGCGTGGGGTCGCGGCGAGCGATGGTATATGCAGGGGCCGTTTGCGGGGAAGGACCCGGGCGGGCCGTTCGAGGACGATCCGGAGCAGCCGGCCGATGTCGAACAGGAGCAGGAAGTCCCGTGGGCGGAAACGACGCCGGCCCAGACGCAGGGCTGGCAGTACGCGCTCACGCCAAACGAGGCCTACGATCAGGGCATTGCGGCCGTCGAGGAGTACGTCCAGTCCGAGTACGACGCCGAGACGTTCACCGGTCTCGACGACGACCAGCAGGACGCGGTCATCGAGGCGCTCGAGGCGGGCGAGGTGGGGACGTTCGAGGACACCGACATCGACCCGGAGGGGTTCTTCCTCATGGTTCGCCAGAACACCCTGGAGGGGATGTTCAGCGATCCGATGTACGGCGGCAACCGCGAGATGATCGGCTGGCGGCTGAAGGGCTTTCCCGGCACGCCGGGCGCGCTCGGCAGCTACCGGGGACTACTGCAGGAGGGCGAGTACGTCGAACTCGAAGAGGGCGACTACCGGAAACTGGCCGACGACGTCGAGTCGCTCGGGGTCGACGCCGAGAACGAGCAGCCGGCCAACGAACAGAGCGAGGAGGGCCACGCACACGTCCACGATGCGGCGGAAGCGGACTACCCGAACATCGTCGACGAGCAGGCCGCTCGCGGAAACGCCGACGACGAGTCGGTTCAGGCCGATCTCGACGACGAGGCCGCCGATCACGGGGGTGAGCGCTGATGGCCCAACAACTCGACCCCGTCGACGTGGTGACCGTCGGCGCGGGCTGGACCGGCGGCATCATCGCCAAGGAACTCACTCAGGAGGACTACCAGGTGGTGAGCTTAGAGCGCGGCGGCGAGCGGGAGACGGAGAACTTCTTTACGGTCCACGACGAGCTGGGCTACGCGCTCCGGTACAAGCTGATGCAGGACCTCTCGAAGGAGACCATCACGTTCCGGAACGCGGTCGACGACACCGCCCTGCCGATGCGCCGCTACGGCGCGTTCCTGCCGGGCTCGGGCGAGGGCGGCGCGGGCGTCCACTGGAACGGCCAGACCTGGCGATTCCTCCCCTACGACTTCGAGATCCGATCGCGGACGATCGACGAGTACGGGGAGGGGAAAATCCCCGAGAACATGCAGCTGCAGGACTGGGGGATCAGCTACGACGAACTCGAGCCCTACTACGATCAGTTCGAGTACACCGCCGGTATCGCGGGTCAGGCGGGGAACATCGAGGGCGAGATTCAGGAGCTGGGCAACCCCTACGAGGGCCCCCGGTCGCGGGAGTACCCGCTCCCGCCGATGATGGAGACGCCGGTCCTCGAGCGGTTCAAGGAGACGGCCGCGGAACTGGGCTACGAACCGTTTCAGGCACCCTCGGCGAACCTCACGGAGCAGTACACGAATCCGGACGGCGTCCAGCAGGGCCAGTGTCAGTACTGTGGCTACTGCGAACGCTTTGGCTGCGAGTGGGGGGCGAAGGCCTCGCCGATCACCACCGTGTTACCCGCCGCACGGGAGACGGGCAACTTCGAACTGCGGACCCACTCGGACGTGGTCGAACTGCTGTACAACGAAGACGAACAGGAAGTCGAGGGCGTCCGGTACGTCGACCGGAAGACCGACGAGGTCTACGAGCAGCCGGCCGACGTCGTCGCGCTGACCGCCTACGTGCTGAACAACGTCCGGCTCCTGTTGCTGTCGGACATCGGCGAGCCCTACGACCCGGAGACCGGCGAGGGGACCGTCGGGAAGAACTACTGCTATCAGAACTTCCAGGCCAGCGCGACCGGTTTCTTCGAGGACGAGGAGTGGAACCTCTACATGGGTGCCGGCGCGCTCGGCGCGTCGATCGACGACTTCAACGGCGACAACTTCGACCACTCGGATCTGGACTTCCTCCACGGCGGGAACGTCGCCCTCAACCAGACCGGCGACCGGCCCATCGCGAACAACCCGGTTCCCGAAGGGACCCAGTCGTGGGGGTCGGAGTTCAAGGCCCAGAGCATCGACAACTACCACAGTTCGATCTCGGTCGCTGCACAGGGAGCCGTGCTCCCGTTCCGGGACAACTATCTCGATCTCGACCCCAACTACACCGATCAGTACGGCCAGCCGCTCTTGCGGATGACCTTCGACTGGCACGAGCAAGACCGGAACATGGTCGAACACATCGGCCCGCAACTCGAGGAGTTCGTGACGGAGATGGGTGCCGACACGGTCGACGCGAGCACGAGCCTCGAGGGAAGCTTCGATATCACGCCCTACCAGTCGACGCACAACACCGGCGGTGCGGTTATGGGCTCGGACCCGTCGGAGTCGGTGGTGAACAACTACCTCCAGAACTGGGACGCACACAACCTCTTCGTTCCCGGTGCGTCGGCGTTTGCCCACAACAGCGGCTACAACCCGACGGGGACCGTCGGCGCGCTCGCCTTCCGCGCGGCGGAGGGGATTCAGGAATACCTGGACAGCCCCGACCTGCTCGCATCGCCGGAGAACTGACCGCTCGAGCCGGCTTCGCGGACGGGTCCGTCGGCAAACGCCGAGCGCCCCGACGCTCTCACTTCCCCGCCACCAACCGAAGCACGATGCCGGCGAGGATCACGGCGACCCCGCCGAGCGCGCTCGCGACCGGTGGAATTGGGAAGAACAGCATCACGATACCGGCGACGATAACGATCGTCGAGAGTTTGACCATACGATAGCATTGACGGGGCGACACGTATGTGGCCGGCAAGCATTCACAGTACTGGCCGCTCGCCGTTGCCGGCACGATTGGAAAAGCGCCCGCAGCAATCGGGTTCCCATCCGGACTGCCGGAAGTCATTTCCGGAGACCCGCGGGCGTTCGCGGCCTCCGGTCAATCGGTACGACAGCCCGTCTCAGTGGACGCCGACGTACGCCTCGCGGACGTACTCGTTGTCGTGGAACTCCGCGGACGTGCCCGCCAGTTCGATCTCGCCGGTTTCGATCAGCGAGAGCCGTTCGGCGTGGCGCAGCGCGAACGTCGAGTTCTGCTCGGCGAGCAGGATCGTCAGCCCCTGCTCCGAGAGCCGCTCGAGCGCGTCACTGATATCCTGGATGATGACCGGCGCGAGCCCGAGCGTGGGCTCGTCGAGCATCAACACGTCGGGGTCGCTCATGAGCGCTCGGCCGACGGCGAGCATCTGCTGTTCGCCCCCGCTCATGGTCTCGGCTTCCTGTTCGCGGCGTTCGTCCAGCCGCGGGAACAGCTCGTAGACCATCGCGAGGTCGTCCTGGACTGCATCGCGGTCGTCGCGGAACTGCGCGCCCATCAACAGGTTCTCGTGGACCGAGAAGTACGGGAACAGGTCCCGGTCCTCGGTACAGTAGATCAGGCCGTCCCTGACGATCTGTTGCGGGCTCACGCGGGCGAGGTCCGCCCCGTCGTAGCGGATGGATCCCTCGTACTCGACGAAGCCGGCGATGGCGTTGAGCATCGTCGTCTTGCCGGCCCCGTTGGGCCCGATCACGCCGTAGATTTCGCCCTCGTCGATCGATAGCGAGACGCCCTTCAGCGCGTGTGACTTGCCGTAGTAGACGTTGAGGTCGTCGACCTCGAGTATCGGATCTGTCATTAGAGTCCCTCCCCGGCGAGGTATGCCTCTTGTACGTGCTCGTTCTCGGCGATCTCCTCAGGGCTGCCCGACGCGAGGAAGTCGCCGTTGTTGAGCACGACGACGCGATCGACGAGTTCCATCAGGCCGCCCATGTTGTGGTCGACGACGACCATCGTCATGCCGTTCTCGCGGAACCGTTCGATCTGGGCGGACAGTTCCGAGATCTCGGCCTGATTCATCCCGGCGAAGGGCTCGTCCAACAGCAGCATGTCCGGCTCGGTCGCCAGCGCCTTGGCGATCTCGAGCCGGCGGACGTCCGCGTGGGGCAGTTCGTCCGGCATCTCCTCGAGTTTGTCCTCGATGTCGATGCGGGCGGCGTACTCGTAGATCTCCTCGTCGCTCGCGCCGCCGTGGAGCGAACGAATGCTGTTGGGCAGGGTAAACAGTTTGATGTTGCCCCCGACGGAGTAGAGATCGATCGGATTCGATTCCTGTGAGACTCGCGAGAGCCCCTTGGTGACGATTTCGTGGGTCGAATCGGCCGTGATGTCGTCGCCGTTGAACCGAATCGATCCCTCAGTCACGTCGTAGCTGCCCATGATGCAGTTGAACACCGTCGACTTGCCCGATCCGTTCGGGCCGATCAGACCGACGATTTCGCCCTCCTCGATATCCAGCGAGAAGTCGTCGACGGCGACGAGCCCGCCGAACCGTTTGGTGAGTCCGTCGACCTCGAGGACGCTCATTCCGACTCACCTCCGACGGCACCGAGCCGGTGCCAGATCATCCTGAACAGCCCGTCCCGCGCGAACACGAGCACGAGCAAGACCAGCCCCCACAGGAACAGATACCGGACCGGCGTCGAGTAGCCGTGGAAGAGCTGGTGATTGAGGAACTCGAAGAGGAACGCGCCGCCGAGCGGCCCCAGGATCGAGCTCATGCCGCCGATGACGGCCATCGCGATCATCTCGATACTGTTGTCGACGATGACGAAGGTATCCGGGTCGACGTTCCCCGTAAAGCCGACCAACAGCACCCCGCCGATCCCCATCGGGATCGAACTGAGCGCGAACGACCAGATCTTGAACTTCGTCGGGTTGATCCCGGCGGCCGACACCGCCGATTCGTTCTCGCGGATCGCGACTAGGATCATGCCGAGGTTCGACCGGGCCATGAACGTCAGCCCGAGCGCGATGAGCAACATCGGGATGGCCATGTAGTAGTACCGCATGACCGGGTCCCACGTGAAGACGTCCGGCTGTCCGAATCCGGGGATACCGCCCAGCGAACTGAACGCGGTCGTCAGCCGGTAGAACAGGAGCACGGCGACGAACGTGATCAGCGAGAAGTACGGCCCCTCGAGTCGGAGCGTCGGCAGCGCGACCAGTAGCCCGACCACGAGCGCCGCCAGCACTGACACCGACGCCGTGACCCAGATCGAGAGCCCCGGATCGACGTGGACGATCAGCAGTGCCGTCGTGTAGCCAGCCGCCCCCGACAGCACGGAGTGTCCGAAGCTGATGTACCCGGTGTAGCCGCTCTGGATGTCCCAACTCATCGCGAAGATGGCCCAGATACTGGCGAGTGCGAGCGTCCGCAAGAGGCCGCCGCCGACCAGCGGGCCGACCATCGGTGCCCACACGCCCGCGGTCAGCAGGGCCACGACGCTGCCGACGATCAGCGCGAACTGCAGCCCGGACATCGTGCCGAAATACCGCCCGAGCGACCGATTGTAGGCGTTCGCGGCGGGCTCGAGTCCCCGGTCGATCGGCGCGAGGAGTCGGTCGAGGGCCTGCCCGATCGGTAGCAGGAGTTGCTGTCGTACCGTGCCGGCGGCGTCGCCGAGTCGGCCCGTTACTGTCGCGAGTACCGTTCCGAGGAGTAGGATCGTACTAATCATGGGCGAACTCCCTCCCGTAGAGTCCCTGCGGCATGTACAGCAGGAATACCACGAGCACGACCAGCGAGAGGATACCTCTGAAGCCGTGCCCGACGAACGTGACCGTAAACTGTTCGAGGAATCCGATCACGTACGCCGCGATGACGGACCCCTTGATCGATCCGATGCCGCCGATGACGACGATGATGAACGCAAGCGCCAGCGGATTGAGCCACATGAGCGGCGTCGCACCGCCGGTCGAGCCGAGGATGACGCCCGCGGTCCCGGCGAGTGCCCCGGCGATGAGCCACGTCTTCGACCGCACCGCGTGGAGATCGACGCCGGTCAACTGGGCCCCGCGTTCGCTCATCGAGGCCGCGAGGACCGATCGGCCGTCGTCGGTGTGGGTAATGTAGTACCACAGCAGTCCGATCGCGAGCCACGAGACGACGAAGCCGACGAACTGGACGTAGCGAGTCCGCGCGTTGATCCCGTAGGGCTCGAGGTTCACGGCACCGCTTATCAGCGTCATGCCGATCGGCGAGCCGCCGAACTGATAGAGGACGAACTCCGTCGACGCGATCGCGACGACGACGGTCGCCAGAAACGTGATGACGACGTTTTCCTCGACCCAGCGAACGAGCACCTGATACAGCCCCCACGAGAGGAGGGCGATCACGGCGATCGTCACGGGGAACGCGACGGCGGCGTGGACCGATCGAGAGAGGAGCGCGAAGACGTAGGCACCCCCCATGATCAACGCGCCGTGAGCGAGGTTCAGCGTCCCGCCGACGCCGAAGATCATGGTAAAGCCGATGGCGATCAGCGCGTAGACGGCGCTGATCATCGTTCCCTGCAAGACCAGTGTCCCGATATCTCCGAGCATTGCTCACTGCATCCAGGTCGGCATCTGGTGGTCGGCAGTGCGGTGCTGTTCGGGGTAGACACACTCGAGTTCCGTCTCCGACACCCACTGCGTCACCGGGTAGTTGGTGATCGTGTCGTCGCCGCCGCGTTCCTCCTGGACGTCGTGTGGGTACTCCGAGCCCTCGCCGTAGAAACTGACCTGTCCGGCGACGCCGGTGAAGTCGACGTCGAGCATCTCGCCGACGAAGTCGTCGAGGTTGTCCCGCGTGCTCGTCGTCCCCATCGCGTCGACGACTTCCTTGAAGACCGAGATGCCGTCGTACGTGTTGAACCCCATGTACATCGGTGCCTGAATCGGTGCGTCCTCCGCGTCCTGATAGCGCTCCGCGTACGATTCCACGAAGGGCTGTGTCCGCTCCGTAATGGGTGTGACGCCGGCAGCACCGGACTGCGAAGTCGTCTCGTAGGTCGCAGCGCCGCTGTAGAGTTGGTTGTACGACGGGTGCATCCCGGGCACGTGGACGCCCTCGATGCCGAACTCGTACTGGCCTTCCTGCCAGCGCGTGAGCATGTCGCCGCCGTCGATGTGTGCGAAAAACCGCAACACGAAGTCCGCGTCCGAGTCGTTGATGTCGCTCATGACCGGCCCGAAATCAGTCCCCTCGATCGACAGGGCGTCCTCGTAGACGAGCTCGAGTCCGCGCTCCGAGAGGAGATCCGGAATCTGATCGCCGAACGGTGTCGTCCACTCGGCCTGATCGCGAAGGAACGCGACCCGGCTCCAGTCGTGTCGCTCGTTGAGATAGGCACAGTAATCGGCGATCGACTCCGCCTGGAAATCGGAGTTGATCGGGCCGATACGGAAGACGTTCTTGTACTGTTCGTAGTCCGAGCCGACGGAATCCGTGATCAGGCTCGGTGCGGCCGACCCGGTGATCATGAACGGGACGTCGAACTCCGAGGTGAGGTCTAAAATCGACTGCGTCGTCTCGGAGTTGAACGTCCCGACGAGCAGATCCACGTTCTCCTGCTGGATGAGTTCCTCCGTCACGCTCTGTGCTTCGGAGGGGTCCGTCCGCGTGTCTTTCGTGATGAGTTCCGCTTCCTCGCCGTTGAACCCGCCGTCTTCGTTGAGTTCCTCGACGGCCATCTCCGCGGTTCGCTTGGAGCCGACACCGAGGACGTTCCCCATCGGTGCGAGGTGGCCGATCGTGAGTCCGTCGCTGCCGCCGCCGCCGAGACAGCCGGCCACTGTCGTCGTTAGGGCACCGGCACCAGCCGCCCCCAGAAATTTCCGTCGTCCGACGCGCCCCTTTCCAGATCTACCCGTTCCGAGAATATTGTTATCTTTGTTAGGCATTATGAGTCACTGAGTTACCGATTCTCACACCCTACTTCCGATCCCCTGTTAATAAAGATGAGGGTAGTTACCACGTATCTTGTGAACGAAGTACGTGTTTAGAGTTGCCACTAGCAGGGCTACAGGGGGACTACGCTACCCCGCGAAACCGCCGACCGATCAGAACAGGTCGTCGAGCGACACCGCGTCTTCGAGCAGCCGGTACTCGCCGTTTTCGAACGCGACGACTCCCTCGTGACGGAGATGATCGAGATGGGCAAAGGCCTCACCCGGCCCGTGAACGATGTGAATCCCCTCAAGGTCGCCGAAGAGGTGGGCACTAATCGTCCACGCGTCGGCCGGGCCGTGGTCGACCAGCAACTCGAGGATCGTTTCGGTCCGTTCGCGGTGGTGCTCGAGGATCGTCAGCGCCCGATCGGTCGGGTCCGCGATGGGATCGCGGTGGCCGGGCCAGACCCGCTCGTAGTCGCGGTCGGCGAGCCGACGCAGCGTCGCGACGTACTTCTCGAGCGGGCGCTCGATCCGAACGTCCGCGCCGCCGACGTTCGGCGTATACACCGGGAGGACGGCGTCACCGACGAACGCCTCGTCGCCGTCGGCCGTCTCGAAACAGCAGAGCCCGGCTGCGTGCCCCGGCGCGTGGATCGTCTCGAGGGTTCGACCGCCGACCTCGAGTATCTCCCCGTCCTCGATCGGCGTTGGCTCGGCCGGTGGGCCGTCGATCTCGGCCGACTCGAGGAACTCGAGCAGTTCCGACTGCGCGTCCTCGGGGACGCCCCACTCCTCGAGGCGGTCTCGACGCCGCTCCTCGACGGCCGCGATCGCGTCCGGGTCCTGTGCGACCATCGGGGCGTCGGCCTCGTGGACGTAGACCGTCGCGTCGCTTTCGGCCTGAATCTCGCCAGCCAATCCGGCGTGATCGACGTGGAAGTGCGTGAGGACGATGTCGTCGACGTCGGCGAACTCGTAGCCGCGGTCGGCGAGGCCGTCGCGGAGATCCCGCCGAACCGGATCGGTGGCGATGCCGGTGTCGACGAGCGCGAGTTCGTCCGTCTCCTCGTCAGCGAGTACGTACGCGTTGTTTCGACCCTCGAACTCCTCGTTGCCGAGCGTAATGCGGTCCATGCCGGCTAGGAACATGTCGACAGTTCATAATTCACGCGGTCGCGGAAGGAGACGGATATCGGACCGGTGTGGAAACGATTCCACGATAGTCGCAATTCGCAACAGTCGCTCCCTCGAGAATGGGAGAGCGAGAGCCGCGATTCTGATACAGAACAAAGAAAACGTCGAACGCGCCGGTTAGTCCTCGAGTTCCGCCCGAAGCAACTGATTCACGTCGCCCGGGTCCGCACTGCCGCCGGTCTTCTGCATCACCTGCCCGACCAGGAAGTTGATTGCGCCGTCGTCGCCGCTCTCGTAGTCGTCGACGGCGTCGGGGTTCTCGTCGACCGCTTCGACGACGGCCTGCTGGACCTCGTCTTCGCCGGTCTTGCCCAGCCCCTCCTCGCTGACGACCTCGTCGGGGGTTCGGCCGTCGTCGAGCATCGATCGCAGGACCGTCTCGCGGGCGTTTTTCGCCGTGATCTCATCTTCGGCGAGGAGTTCGACGAGTCGTTTGATCTCCTCGAGTCGGCCCTCGATTTCGGTGATCTCGATGTCGCGGTAGTTGAGTTCGCCCAGCAGGTTGTCCGCGACCCACGTGGCGGCCAGATCGGGGTCGAACTCGCCGGCGACGTCCTCGTAGAAGTCCGCGACCTGCTTGGTCGAGGTGAGCTTCGAAGCCGCCTCCTCGCTCAGGTCGTATTCGTCTTGGAACCGCTCGCGGCGGGCCGAGGGGAGTTCCGGGATCGCGATTTCGTCTTTCCAGCCCGAGACCCGCAACGGCGGCAGGTCTGCTTCCTCGAAGTAGCGGTAGTCTTTTTCCTCCTCTTTCGAGCGCATCGAGACCGTGATGCCGCGGCTCTCGTCCCAGTGGCGGGTCTCCTGCTCGACCGCGCGTCCGCGCTGGATCGCGTTCTTCTGGCGGGTCTCCTCGTAGGCCAGCGCCTTCTCCGCGCCCTTGTGACTCGAGATGTTCTTGACCTCGGTGCGGTTCGCGGCCTCGAGGGCGTCCATCCCGATCTCGTCGGTGTCGTCGCCGTCGATCTCCTCCTCGGGGATGATCGAGAGGTTGGCGTCGATCCGCAGGCTGCCGTCCCGCTCGGCGTCGAAGACGCTCAGGTACTCGAGGACTTCCTCGAGTTCGGCGAGGAACGCCCGGACCTCGCTCGGACTGCGGAAGTCGGGGGCCGTGACGATCTCCATCAGGGGCGTCCCCGCGCGGTTGTAGTCGACGAGCGTGTATTCGGCCGAATCGATCCCGCCACCGCCGCCGACGTGTTGCAGGCTCCCCGGGTCCTCTTCCAAGTGGGCGCGCTCGATCGCGACCGTGCGCCGGGTGCCCTCGACGGAGACCTCGAGTTCGCCGTCGGCACAGATCGGCTCGTCGTACTGGGTGATCTGGAAGTTTTTGGGCAGGTCGGGGTAGTAGTAGTTCTTCCGGTGGAACCGGGTTTCCTCGGGAATGTCGGCGTCGATCGCCTTCCCGATCTTGACGGCGGCCTCGACGGCGGCCTCGTTCAGCACCGGCAGCGCTCCCGGGAGCCCGAGACAGACCGGGCAGACGTTGTCGTTTGGCTCGTCGCTCGGCTCGGTCGAACAGCCACAGAAGATCTTCGTGTCGGTCTCCAGCTGGACGTGGACCTCGAGCCCGATGACGGTCACGAGGTCGCCCTGCTGGGCGGTCTGGGCAGTCATTGAGCCCCGATTCGGGCCCGTGGGGGTAAAGCGTAACGACTGGCGGTCGGCGGCAACCAGCGGTCGCGGACGGCAGTCCCGCCACAGTCCGAACGGCGACGACTCCCGACTCAGGGCCACCCCGAACTGCCGCTACAGCGGTCCTGGCGGAACTGGACATACCGCTCGTCGCTCTCGCGCTCGGTTCGGACTTCGATGTAGAGGGAGTCGGCCTCGTCGTCGTCCGGACAGCCGGGATAGTACCGATAGGTCTCGCGCGTCGCGGGAGCGTCCGCGAGGTGCACGCTGACGTGATACGTGTCGTTCTCGAGGGCGTCCGGCTCCCGGTGCTCGGCCGCGACGGCGTCGTCCGGCGGCGTCTCGAGGTCGTACTGCTCCTGTAAGACGATCGCCTCGGAGTAGCGGTCGGCGTTCGGACGTGCCAGTTCGACGTCGAAGGTGTGCGGCTCGGAATCGAAGTTCAGCAGGATCACGGTCAGCGTATCGGTATCGGAACCAAGCGCCGCACAGCCTGACAATCCCACCGTACTCAGTCCGCCACCGAGCGCGAGGACCTGTCTCCGGGAGACCATACGTCCCGTGAGCGATTCGCGGTACAAATAACTGGGAGAGACGGCCACCAGCGGCAGTCGATTCGGGTCGATCCGACTCGGGGCCTCGAGGTCGGCAGTGACACTGCAGCGGGCGGCGACTGACCCGCCGTTTATCTCGCGTCCTCGAGGTCCTCCAACGCCGCTGGGTTCTCGATGCTGCTCATGTCGCCTAAGTCCTCGCCGGTGTAGGTCGCCTGAATGGCCCGCCGAATGATCTTGCCGGACTGGGTCTTGGGGAACGCGTCGACGAACAGCACCTCGCGCGGCCGGAACGGTTTGCCGAGTTCCGCGCCGACCTGCGCCCGCAGTTCCTCGCGGAGGTCGTCTGACTCCGCGACGCCGTCCTCGAGGACGACGTAGGCGACGACGGCAGTGCCGGTGGTATCGTCCGGCGCGCCGATGGCGGCCGCCTGATTGACGGCCTCGTGGTCGATAAGCGCCCCTTCGACCTCCGCCGGGCCGACCTTGCGGCCGGCCACGTTCAGGGTGTCGTCGGCCCGGCCGTGGAGGAACCAGAAGCCGTCCGCGTCCTTCTGGGCCCAGTCGCCGTGGTCCCACAGCGGCGGGTCCTCGAAGGTCGACCAGTACTCGTTCAGGTAGCGCTCGTCGCCCGACCAGAGCGATTTCGTCATCGAGGGACAGGAGTCACGCGCGACGAGGTAGCCGCGTTCGTTGTCCTCTTTGACCGAATTCCCCTCGCGGTCGACGATATCGATGTCCATCCCGAGGCCGGGGCCGCCGAGCGTACAGGGCTTGAGCGGTTCGGTCGGCATCGGCATCAGGAAGCAGCCACAGATCTCGGTCCCGCCGGAGATGTTGATGATCGGGCACTCGCCGTCGCCGACGCGCTCGTGGAACCAGTGCCAGGACTCGGGGTCCCACGGCTCGCCCGTCGAACCCAGAACCCGGAGCGAGGAGAGGTCGTGGCCCTCAAGCCAGTCGTCCCCGTGCTTGCGAAGCGCGCGGATCGCGGTCGGCGAGATGCCGAACTGAGTGAGGTCGTGGCGGTCGATCATCTCCCAGAAGCGGTCCGGATCGGGGTAGTCCGGAGCGCCCTCGTACATGAAGACGGTGTCGCCGAAGGTATGCGTTCCAATGAGGCTCCACGGCCCCATCATCCAGCCGATGTCCGAGACCCAGAAGAACCGATCCGCGGGCTTGAGATCCATCCCGAAGTAGACCTCCTTGGGACACTGGACCTGCACGCCAGCGTGAGTGTGAACGATTCCCTTGGGCTTGCCCGTCGTCCCCGAGGAATACAGCAGCATCGATTCCTGACTCGAGGGCAGCGATTTCGTCTCGTAGTCGTCGTCCCGCATTTCGACAGCGTTGGCCCACCACTCGTCGCGATCGTCGTCCCACGGGATTTCGTGCTCGCTCCGTTCGTCGCTCGACCCCAGTCGATCGAAGACGATCGTGTGTTCGACGTGACCCGCTTCTTCGATGGCCTCGTCGGCCGCGGATTTGAGGAAGACCGGGTCGCCGCGGCGGTAGAAGCCGTCGCCGGTAAAGAGTACCGAGCACTCCGCGTCCGCGATTCGGGTCGCGGCCGCGTCGACGCCGAATCCCGAGAAGATCGGTACCGCGATCGCGCCGACCTTGAAACAGCCATAGAGGATCGAGACGACCTCGGGTACCATCGGCATGTAGAGGCCGACGGTGTCGCCCGTCCCGATACCCCGGGCCTCGAGCGCGTTCGCGACCTGATTCGACTGCCGGTGGAGTTCGTGGTAGGTGACCTCGCGGACCTCGCCGTCCTCGCCCTCCCAGATGGTGGCGACTTTGTTCCGGCGTTCCTCGTCGACCGCGGCGTGGCGGTCCACGACGTTGTGAGCGATGTTGAGTTCCCCGCCGGGGTACCAGTCGGTGAACTGCGGGCCACCGCGGGTCGCACTGCTCCCCGCTCTCTGTTCCGAGGCGCTTCGCGCCTCGCTCTCGCTGTCGTCCCGGACCTCGTCGTACGCTTCGTAGAACTCGATCCCGAGGTAGTCGACCAGTTCGTCCCAGAACCAGTCGACGCCGCTTTCCGGTTCGTCCGCCAGTTTGGTCGTCGTCCGTTCGATCAGTTCCTCGTAGTCGTCGATTCCGTACGCCTGCATGAACTCGAAGACGTTCGTCGACTCGACGAACTCTCGACTCGGCTCGTGGGCGATCTCGTCGATGTCCTCGAGGCTGGGGCTGGTGTTCCCGGACATTGTTACTCGTAGGTTAGGGTCATGCCACCATCAAACAACAGGTCGCCGCCGTCGAGATGCCGGCCCAGCTCGGAGAAGCCGAGCAGGAAGAGGTTTGCGACGTCGATGGGCTCCATCATCTCTGTGACGCGGGACTGGCCGAGCATGACGTCCTCGATCACCTCGTCGACCGAGATGTCGCGCTGTTCGGCGGTGTCCTCTAGCTGGGCGGTCACGAGCGGCGTCTTCACGTAGCCGGTGCTGAGCGAGAACGCCCGAATCTTTCCCTCGCCCTCGGCGGCGATCGACTGGGTCAGCCCGCGGAGCCCGAACTTCGAGACGTTGTAGGCGACCTTGTCACTGGTGACGTAGTGGCCGTGGACCGACGCCATGTTGCCGACACAGCCCTGGCCGTCGTCGGTCTCCCGGAAGTGTGGAATACAGAGCTTCGAGAGATAGAGCGGTGCCCGGAGCATGATGCTATGCATCAGGTCGTAGGTTTCCATCGGGAATTCGTCGATCGGATCGATGTGTTGCATCCCCGCGACGTTCGCGAGGTACTTGAGATCGCCCAGCGCGGCGGCCTCGTCGACGATCCGCTCGAGATCGTCGTCGTTCGTGAGGTCGCCGGGAACCGACTCGATGGTCCCCTCGAGACCGAGTTCCTCGCCGCGGTCGATCGTTCCCGCGAGGCCGTCCTCGTCGACGTCGGTGGCCGCGACGGTGAGGCCGTTGCCGGCGGCGGCCAGCGCGGTCGCCCGGCCGATGCCCGAGGCCGCGCCGGTCACGAGACAGACGTTGCGCTCGGTAAAGGAGTCGTCGGGGAAGCGGTATATCTCTTCAGCAGAGACGGTGGGCGCTGTGACCTGATCTTGAACCATTGTACACAGTTCATTGTTATCGAGGCTCATCCTAAAGCACCGCCATTAACATATCAACGACGACTGCGCGGACGACCAGACGGCGTGTAGTTTTCGGGGTAGCTGATCGAACGATTATCGCAGATCAAACCCCATAACTACGTGTCTATTCCGGCAGTAACCGACTAGTGAGTGTGAATAATAGCAACTATTAAGACCTTGTATGGGAGTCATTATCTTCCTAGCGATGATCGACCTCGATATCGATATGCGGCAGTACGATTGTCCGTTCATCGACACGACGGACGACGTCGACATCGCCTTCTCGGCCGTCCAGTGGCAACTCGATACCAGCGCCGAACGACTCGAGACGCGACTCATTGCGGAGGGGGATTCGAGGGACGCGCTCGAGGACGGGCTTCGAGCGCTCCGAACCCACTCGAACATGACGGACTGTTATATCCTCTCCAAGCGCGACACCGTCGCCGAGATCGGCACGAAAATCGAGGTGACCAACGCCATGCAGACGATCCAACGGAACGGGGGCTACATCACCGGCCCGTTTCAGATCGAGAACGGCCGGGAACGGTGGCACATCGGTTTCGACGCCGACGAAGACGAGGATCGGACCCTCGCGGAACTCGAGCGCCACAACGAGTTCAGCGTCGAGGACCGCGACCAGTTCGGCCCGTCGAGGCTGTTCGACCTCTTGGAGAACGCCGAGAGCGCGATGGAACTGCTCGACGGCTGTCGATCGCTGACCGAGACCGAACGCGAAACGTTCGCAGTCGCGTTCCGGCACGGGTACTACGAGACGCCCCGCGGGACGACGCTCGACGACCTCGCGGATCACTTCGACGTCTCGAAGACGGCCGTCTCGATGAACCTGCGCCGGAGCGAGCGCAAAGTGCTCCAGTCGGCGCTGGGCGTGCTCGAGCGGATGAACGACGACCAGTTTTGAGCGGGACGGCGAAAACGTCTGTTCCGCTGCTTCGGGGAGCCGTCCCCGGTCACTCACTGCTAAAACTCGGTAGCACTGCGAGCGGTCGAACGGAAACGCGGCGCAGCGACGCCTTACTCCCCGCCGCCCTGCATCAGCAGCTGGATCTCCTCGTCGGAAGAGAGGGCCTCGGGGTCGCCGCTATCGACGATCTCGCCGCGTTCGATCACGTACATTCGGTCGACGATCTCCGGGACGTGGCTCGCGTTCGATTCAGCGATCAACACCGAGATGTCCCGATCGATGATCTCGCGGATGTAGGACTTGACGTTCTCGACGACGACCGGAGCCAACCCCTCGAGCGGTTCGTCGAGGATGAGCAGGTCCGGACGGAGCGCGAGCGCTCGGCCGATCGCGGTCATCTTTCCCTGCCCGCCGCTCAAGTTCTGCACTTCGGCGTCACGCCGCCCCTCGAGTTCCTCGAAGAGATCGAAGACGTCCTCGACCACGGCGTCCTCATCCTCGATGCCGCGTGCCTCCCCGGCGGTCCAGATCGGGAGCCGGAAGTTCTCCTCGACGGTCATCCCGGTAAAGAGGTCGCGGCTCTCCGGCTGGTAGCCGATCCCCCGCTTGGGGATCAGTTCGGGCCGCATCTCGAGGAGTTCCTCGCCGCGCAGCCTGATCGACCCGTTCGCGACCGGCGTCAGACCCATGATCGACCGGAACGTCGACGTTTTTCCAGCACCGTTGCGGCCGACGAGCGCGACGGCTTCGCCCTCGTTGATTTCGAGGTCGATGCCGTGAGTGACCTCGAACCCCTCGACGGTCGCCGTGAGGTTCGAAACCTCGAGCAGTGGGTCGGACCCGCGTCCGGTATCGGAGCCGGGACCGAGGGTGCTCATTCGTTCACCCCCAGCAGGACGCGCCGGAGTTCCGAGTCGGTCTCGAGCAGCGAAGGATCGCCCTCACGGAAGACCGCCCCCTCGTGGAGGACCACGAGGCGGTCGGCGTACTCCTTGACGAGGTCCATATCGTGTTCGATCGTCACGGTCGTTACCCCGTCGGCCTCGCTGGCCTCGACGATGGTCTCGATGACGTACTCCTTTTCACGGGTCGCGACGCCGGCCGTCGGTTCGTCGAGCAGCAGGTAGGTCGGATCGAGCCCGAACGACATCGCTACGTCAAGCAGTTTGCGGTCCCCGTGTGGCAGCGTCTCGGCCACCTCGTCTTGGACATCGGTCAGGCGGAACCGCTCGAGCAGCCCGTCGATTTCGGTCTCGACTTCCTCGTGGCTGTCGTCGACCGATCGCATGCTCAGCGTCTTGTCGTAGCGCGAGAGGACCGCGACGCGGAGGTTCTCGCGGACCGTCATCTCCTCGAAGACGTGGACGATCTGGAAGCTCCTGACGAGCCCCCGTCTGACCCGCTCTTCGGGGGCCATCCCGGTGATGTCGTCTTCGACGGGAGCGCCGTTCTCTTCGCCGTGGACGACGACCGACCCCTGATCCGGCTCGAGGAGCCCGGTCAACAGGTTGATCAGCGTCGTCTTGCCGGCCCCGTTGGGGCCGACGATGAACACCATCTCGCCGTCGGTCTTCCCGAACTCCAGCGAGACGTCGTCCGTGGCGCGCAGTTCGCCGAACTCCTTGCGTAGGTCTCGTGCTTCGAGCATCTCAGTTTACCCCGAAAACGATGATTCGAACGGTGGTTACGGCGCGACTCACGCCCCGACGGAGCGACGACCCGACCGTCGCAACGTCCTCGCGGAGCAGGCCGGGATCGCTCCGTCGTCGCGCCAGCCCGGTGCCGATCTTCGGGATCGACCCCAGGATTCCCTCCGGCAGGAAGAGGACGACCGCGATCAGTACCAGCCCGGTCAGGGCGTTGTAGTACTCCACGTAGAACGGCGCCTGAATCAGCAGGTAGACGAGGACGACGCCGCCGATCACCGGGCCGACGAGCGTCCCGAACCCGCCGAGGATCGCCATGAACAGGATCTCGCCGGATACGAACGCGTAGAGGGTCGGCTCCGGACTCACGTGTAACTGCAGGAGCGCGAACAGCCCGCCGGCGAGTCCGCCGTAGACGCCCGAGATCGCGAACGCGATCCACACGTACTTCTCGACGGGGATCCCGACGAATCTGGCCCGCGTTCGGTCCTGTCCGATCGCGTCCAGCGCCCGGCCGAACGGCGAATTGACGAGCTTCCACATCGCCAGCAGCGAGACGACGAGGACGACGACCGTGAAGTAGTACAGGATCAGGTCGTACCCCGACGACGTCCACTGCAGACCGAACAGCGTCGGCGGATTCAGCCCGTCGGGACGGACGCTGAGCCCGTCGCTGTAGTTGAAGTAGCCGCTCTGCAGGACGAACGCGTACAGGACCTGGTTGAACGCGAGCGTCAGCAGCGCGAAGTAGATGTCGAGGTAGCCGGCGACGAAGTAGCCGATCAGGACCGCGATCGCCGTCGACGCCAGGACGCTCCCGACCAGCAACAGGAGGCCGCTCGAGACGTCGAAGTGCGACGCGAGGACGGCAGCGCCGTAGGCCCCGACGCCGAAGAACGCCGCGTGGCCGAACGAGACGAGTTCGGTGTGGCGCAACAACAGGTTCAGGCCGACCGCCGCGAGGCCGAACAGGATCCCGCGGTGGATCGCCTGAAACGAGAGGCTGGTCAGTCGCGTGATATCGGGGACCGCAAAGAGCACCACGAGTCCGAGGACCGCGAGGACCGACTGGCTCTTCGTCAGCTCCATCCCCTCCGAGAGCCGCACGCGGGTCTGGCCATCCCGTTCGACGAGGAAGCGACTCATTGGATCTCACCCCACGTTCCGTAGAGGCCCTCGGGCCTGACGAGCAAGACGAGCACCATCAGGAGGAAGGGCACGGCCAGCTCGAGTTGCGGGTAGTACGGCGTCACGACGCGACTCGAGACGCCGACCAAGAGCGCGCCGACGAAGGCTCCCTTCAGGCTCCCGAGCCCGCCGATGACGATCACGACGAAGGAGAGCACCAGCCAGCTGAGTCCCATGCCGAGAGACGCGCTGCTCGGGCCGATGCTGACCATCGCGCCGCCGAAACCGGCGAAGAACGCGCCGATGGCGAACACGAGCGTGAACATGCGGTCCGTGCTGACGCCGATCGCCGTCGACATCTCCCGGTTGATCGCGGTCGCTCGCACGATACGGCCGGTCTTCGTCCGATCGAAGAACCAGGCGAGCCAGGCGAACACCGCGACGCCGATCAGGATGACGAGCACGTTGTACGACGGATAGCTGAACCCGACCAGCTCGGTCGTCGGAATCTCGTTGATGGCGCTGAAGACGCCCACGTCGACCGGGGACGGCCCCCAGACGAACTTCATCACGTCCGTGAGGACCAGCAAGAGCCCGTAGGTCAACAGGAGCTGGTAGACCTCGTCCCGGTCGTAGATCGGTCTGATGAACGCCGCCTCGAGCGCGCCGCCGACCGGCAGTAACACGGCGGCGGCCGCGAGCGACCCGGCGAGGACGACGAGTCCGAAGACGATCGTCGTCGCGGGGCCGGTCGGGGCGGCGACCTGCCCGGCGACGAAGCCGACGATACTGAACGCACAGAACGCCCCCAGCGCGTACAGTTCCCCGTGCGCGAGGTTGAGGATCCCGAGGACGCCGAAGATGATCGTCATCCCCGACGCGATCATGAACAGGATCGAGCCGTAGTAGAGTCCGTTGAGTACGTGTTCGAGCATGATTACTGAATCCCATCACACACGCGTCACCAGCTCCCGATCCAGTCGGCGGAGGTCTCGCCGGGCGGCGGCGACACGTTCTTCGCGGCGAAGACGTTCACATCCGAAAGCGCCGCGGCGTCGTGGTCGTCCGACCACGTCAGTTCGCCGAAGTGTGCGTTGGAGTAGCCCTGATGGTCCGCGCCGATGGTGTGGTAGCCCGCCGGTGTGAAGAAGCCGTGATTCTCGAGGACCGTCGCGAGTTCCTCCTGTTCTGGCCAGCGGCCGAGGAGACTGACGGCCTTCTCGGCGGCCGTGGCCCACGCCGTCACCGCGCCGTAGCCGCTCATGAAGTGGGCCGTCGGAACGACGCCGTACTCGTCTTCCACCTCGGAGACGAGGTCGGCGGCCGGGCTCCACTGGTCGGTCGACGGCTCCCCCCAGTAGAAGTTGCGCGATCCGGAGTAGATCGGTCCGTCGACGAGGTCTTCGCTCAGGTCGTTGGCCGAGCCGTAGAGGACCGGCCCGACCAGCAGGTCGACGGCGTCGAACATGCCGTTGGCGTGGCCCTGCTCGAGCAACAGCGTCGCGTCGCCGCCCCAGCAACTCGAGAAGACGACGTCGGGGGCCTCCCCGTTGACCTCGGTGATGTGGGTGGACATGTCGCCGGTCCCCAGATCCGGGAAGCCGCTGTAGACTTCTTCCGCGCCGGTGAGCGCCTCGATCCCCCGCGAGAACAGGTCCATCTCGTCCTGTCCGAACGCGTAGTTGGGGTTGATCCCGGCGTACGTGTCGATCGAGTCCGCACCGAGGACTTCGACCGCTTGCATGACGGCCGCAAGCGCCTCCATGACGTCGTGGTTCTGGAACCGGAACGAGTAGGTCACGTCCGGGAAGTCCTCCTCGTAGAGGGTCGTCACCGTCCCGTCCGTGGAGACGTTAATGACCTCCTGTGCCTCGATCTCGGGGACCATTTCCGCGTGCCCGCTGCTCGAGATCGGGCCGAAGGTGACGTCTTTCCCCTCGTCGACGAACTGCTGGTAGTTCGTGAGGTACGCGCCGCCTTCCTCGACGACGTCGAGGTTCATCTCGCGACCGGCGATCCCGCCGTTTTCATTGATGCGCCGGACAGCGGTCTCCGCACCGTACTGGGCCTGGACGCCGAGTACCGACGGCGCACCCTCGGTGAACGTCTGGAGCCCCGACTCGATCGGTTCGTCCGGTACGTCCGCGTCCGCGAGCGAGTCCTCCCCGTCCTCGAGCAGTTCCGTACACCCCGCCAGTGCGACCGCGAGCGCCGAGCCGCCGACGGTCTTCAGGAGCGTTCGTCGATCGATGCCGCCAGAGTCAGCCGCTGTGGTTGGTCCAGTCGTCATAGCTGATATGCACCGCGTGCCTGTCGCGCCATATATATGAGACTCGCTACCAATCCAAATAGGAGAACGTAAACATGTTAACAGCGACCCCGATTCCGGGTCCGTCGCCGATCGAAGCGCCGTCGCGTCGTCGTCGCGCTCGGCTCGAGACGGCGAGCGTTTTTTCCCCGTCTACGGCGTTCGGAATACCATGAGTACTCGAGCGGGCGCGAACGACGGGGCATTCTGGGGCGATGCCGCCGACGATGTCGCGCTCCACCGCTATCGGACCCTGATCAACACGATCGACGACGGGATCTACCAGCTCGATGCCGACGGCTGCTTCGTCGCGGTCAACGACGTGATCCTCGAGGAGACCGGCTACGAGCGCGAGGAACTGCTCGACGAGCACGTCTCGGTCCTCCTCGACGACGCCGACACCGCCCGCATCGAACGCGAAGTCGCGAGCCAGATCGCCGCTCGAGACGGCGAGATCGCCACCTTCGAGTTGGCCATTCGGACCGCCGACGGCGACGCGCTCCCCTGCGAACTGCGCGTCAACTTGCTGATCGAGGACGACGAGTTTCGGGGCACTATCGGCGTCGCTCGCGACCGCTCCGAGGAGCAACGGCGGCAAGAGACGCTCGCATCGGCGGTGGCGTCGTACGAATCGGTCACGAGCATCATCGACACGGCCGATATCGGCGTCTGCGTCCTCGACGAGGACGAAACGATCTCGTGGGTCGACGAGACCATCGAACAGTACTTCGGCCTCGATCGAGCATCGCTCATCGGCCGGAACAACCGCACCGTCATCGAAGACACGCTCGGAGACCAGATCGCCGCCCCCGATTCGTTCGCGGAGACGCTCATCTCGTCGTACGACGAGCACCGGTATATCGACCGCCTCGAGTGTCGCGTCACTGCGGGCGAGGACCGCGAGGAGCGGTGGCTCACCTATCAGAGCAAGCCGATCGAATCCGGCGAGTTCGCCGGCGGACGGGTCGAGTTCTACTACGAGATCACCGACCAGAAGCGGTCCGAAGCGGACTTACAGGAGAACGAAGCGGAGTTCCAGTCGCTGGTCGACGCCGTCGAGGAGTACGCGATCTTCCGGCTTGACACGGACGGTCGCGTCATCAGTTGGAACAAGGGCGCACGGAAGCTCAAGGGCTACGACCGCGAGGAGATCGTCGGCGAACACTTCTCGACGTTCTACACCGAGAGCGATCGAGCGGCGAACGTCCCCGAGCGAAACCTCGAGGCCGCGACCGAGACCGGGTCCGTCGAGGACGAAGGCTGGCGGGTCCGCGAGGACGGCACGCGATTCTGGGCGAACGTGACGATCACGGCGATCCGGGACGACGACGGCACGCTGCAGGGCTACCTGAAGGTGACCCGTGATATGACCGACCGCCGGAAGCGCGAGCAGGAACTCGAGAGCGAACTCCAGCGCATTCTCGGCCGGATCTCGGATGCCTTCTACGCGGTCGACGACGAGTTTCGATTCACCCACGTCAACGACCGTGCCGCGGAACTCCTCCAGCGCTCCGAGGAGGAACTCCTCGGCGAGCGGCTCTGGGACGTGTTCCCCGATCTCCACGAGATCGACGAGGTCTGGGACGCCTTCCATACGGCCCTCGAAACGCAGGAGCCGACCAGCTACGAACTCTACTACGACACGCTCGATTTCCGGGTCGAGGCGAACCTCTATCCCTCCGAGACCGGCATCTCGGTGTACTTCCGCGACATCACTGAGCGCCGGGAGCGCCAGCGGGAACTCGAGCGGACCGAGCGCCGCTTCGAAGCCATCTTCGAGGACCCGAACATCCTCGTCGGCTTACTCGAGCCCGACGGGACGGTCTTAGACATCAACGGAACCGCGATGGAGTACGTCGATGCCGACCTCGCGGACGTGACCGGCGAGCCGTTCTGGGAGACGCCGTGGTGGGGCGAGGGCGAGGACGTTCGGGCCGCGGTCAAGGAGTGGACCGAACGGGCGGCGGCCGGCGAGTACGTCGAGTTCGAGACCGATCTCACCCGGCCGGACGGCGACCAGTACACGCTCAACGGCGTCTTCAGGCCGGTCACGAACGAGGAGGGCGACGTCGTCTCGATCTTCGTCTCTGACCGCGACATCACGGCGCGGAAGCGACGGGAACGCGAACTCGAGGAGTCCGAACAGCGCTACCGGACCCTCGCCGAGCACTTCCCGAACGGGATCGTCACCCTGTTCGATCACGACCTCGAGTACACGCTCGTCGCGGGCCAAGGCTTCGAGAAGATCCCGGTCGAGCCGACCGATCTCGAGGGCGAACACTTCAGCGACGCTTGGCCCGCCGAGATCAGCGAGGCGCTCGAGCCGGCGCTCCGAGGCGCACTCGAGGGCGAGCAAGGGGAGGTCGAGGTCGAGTACGCCGGCCGGGAGTGGGCCATCTACGCGGTCCCGATCACCGATACCCGCGGCGATGTCTTCGCCGGGGTGACGATGGCCCACGACATCACCGAGCGCAAGGAGTACCAGCGCAAACTCGAGGAGACGATCGCCCGGCTCGAGGAGTCGAACAAGCGCTTAGAGCAGTTCGCCTACGCTGCCTCCCACGACCTCCAAGAGCCCCTGCGGATGGTCTCGAGTTACCTCCAACTGATCGAGAGCCGCTACGCCGACGCGCTCGACGCGGACGGCGAGGAGTTCCTCGAGTTCGCCGTCGAGGGCGCAGAGCGAATGCGGAACATGATCGATGGCCTGCTCGAATACTCCCGGATCGAGACACAGGGGGACCCGCTCGAGCCAACCGATCTCGATTCGGTCCTCGAGAGCGTGCTGACGGATCTGCAACTTCGGATCGAGGAGAGCGGTGCCGAGATCGAGACGGCGGCCCTACCCCGCGTCGAGGGTGACGCGAATCAGTTGCGGCAGGTGTTCCAAAACCTGCTGTCGAACGCGATCGAGTACAGCGGCGAGGAACCGCCGCGGATTTCGGTCGATGCCCGTCGGCGGGGCGGAGAGTGGGTAATCTCGGTCCGCGACGAGGGCATCGGGATCGATTCCGACGATCGGGACCGCGTCTTCGAGGTCTTCCAGCGCCTGCACAGCCGCGGGAAGTACGCCGGCACCGGGATCGGGCTGGCGCTGTGCCAGCGGATCGTCGAACGCCACGGCGGGGAGATCTGGGTCGAGTCCGAACCCGGCGAGGGCGCGACGTTCTCGTTTACGCTCCCCGCGGCGGAGTCCGCGAAGTAAAGGGCTCCCGTCACGGCTCGCTGGCCGCGTACCGCACGCCAATTGTAATATAAATTATAGTCGTCTGACGTACGTTTATGTGGCCAGGCGGATCCCTAGCTGATATGTCGAACAACCGCGTCGAGACGCTCGAATCGACGGTTGCGGAACTCGAGTCGACGGTAGAAGGGCTGACGGACGAACTCATCGAGGCCAAAGAGCGAATCCGCGTCCTCGAGGCCGAACTCGATGCCGACACGCCGACGCGCGTGCCCGAACGACGGAACGAGGAAACCGGAACGACGGCGGACACCGGCGACGAAACGCCTGAGGCCGAACCCGACGATGTCGCGGAAGCGGCGGCCGACGCCGAGACGGAGACGGAATCGACCGACGACGAAGCGGAAGACTCAGGTAGCGACGACATCATTGTCGCATAACTGCGGCCGTCGCTGTGGGTGGGTAGCGCAGACGCGGTCCTCGCCCGCTCCGACGGCCGGTTGCGGTACGGAGGTCTCGCAAGAAGAATGTATATCAAGGCGATCGTCCTCGACAATTTCAAGAGCTTCGGCCGAAAGACGAAGATCCCGTTCTACGAGGATTTCACCGTCGTCACGGGCCCGAACGGCTCCGGGAAATCGAACATCATCGACGCCGTCCTCTTCGCGCTCGGACTGGCCCGCACCCGCGGGATCCGCGCCGAAAAACTGACCGACCTGATCTACAACCCCGGTCACGAGGACGGCGGCGACTCGAGCGGGCCCCGCGAAGCGACCGTCGAGGTCATTCTGGATAACTCCGAGGGCACCCTCGAGCGCTCGCAAGTCGTCAACGCCGCGGGCAGCGACGACGTCGGCGACGTCGACGAGATTCGCATCCGTCGCCGGGTCAAGGAGACCGAGGACAACTACTACTCCTACTACTATCTCAACGACCGCTCGGTCAACCTCTCGGACATCCAGGACCTGCTCGCACAGGCCGGAATTACGCCCGAAGGGTACAACGTCGTCATGCAGGGCGACGTGACCGAGATCATCAACATGACTCCCCACGCCCGCCGGGAGATCATCGACGAGATCGCGGGCGTCGCGGAGTTCGACGCGAAGAAAGAAGACGCGTTCGGCGAACTCGAGACGGTCCAGGAACGGATCGACGAGGCCGAACTCCGTATCGAGGAGAAACGCGACCGCCTCGACCAACTCGCGGACGAACGGCGGGAGGCCATGCGCTACCGCCGGCTCCGCCGCGAGAAGGAGGAGTACGAGGGCTACCGGAAGGCCAGCGAACTCGAGGAGAAACGCGACGAACTCGCATCCGTCGAGAGCGAGGTCGACGACCTCGAAGCCGAACTCCAGGATCTGCAGCGCGAACTCGACGAGCGCGAAGGCGCGGTCGTCCGACTCCAAGAGGACCTCGAGGACTTAAACGCCGAAATCGAGCGCAAGGGCGAGGACGAACAGCTCCGGATCAAAAGCGAGATCGAGGAGATCAAAGGCGACATCTCGCGGCTCGAGGACAAGATCGAGGCCAGCGAGGAACAGATCGAGGACGCCGAGTCCGAACGCCGGGAGGCGTTCGTCCAGATCGACCGCAAGCAGGAGACGATCGACGACCTCGCCGACGAGATGCGCGAGCACAAACTTGAGAAGGCCTCGATCAAGAGCGAGATCCAAGAACGCGAGGCCGAACGCGACGACCTCGAGGCCGAGATCGAGGCCGTCGACACCGAGTTCGACGAACTCAAGGCAGATCTCGCCGAGCGCAAAGACGAGTTAGAGGCGGCTAAAACCGAGAGGAACGACCTCCAGCGCGAGCAGGACCGCCTGCTCGACGAGGCCCGGCGGCGGTCGAACAACATCAGCGAGAAAGAGCAGACGATCGAGGACAAACGCGAGGCGATCCCCGAAATCGAGAGCCAACGGGGCGACTTAGAGCGCGAACTCGAGAAGGCCGAGCGAAACCGTGCGAACATCGCTGAGGTCGTCGACGACCTGAAAGGCGAGAAGCGACGGCTCCAATCCGATGTCGACGAGTTGGACGACGAGATTCAGGCCAAACAGCAGGAGTACGCCGAACTCGAGGCAAACGCCGGCGAGAGCGGCGACTCCTCGTTCGGCCGTGCGGTGACGACGATCCTCAATTCGGGAATCGACGGCGTCCACGGCGCGGTCGCCCAACTGGGGACCGTCCCCGGCGAGTACGCCGTGGCCTGCGAGACCGCCGCGGGCGGCCGGCTCGCGAACGTCGTCGTCGACGACGACGTCATCGGCCAGCAGTGTATCGAGCATCTGAAGTCCCGAAACGCGGGCCGAGCGACGTTCCTGCCGCTGACGGATATGAGCCAGCGCCGGCTGCCGTCGGCTCCGAGTGATCCGGGAATCGTCGACTTCGCGTACAACCTCGTCGACTTCGACAGCGAGTACGCGGGGGTCTTCTCCTACGTCCTCGGGGACACGCTGGTCGTCGAGGACATCGAGACCGCCCGCTCGTACATGGGCGACTACCGGATGGTCACCCTCGACGGCGACTTAGTCGAGAAAAGCGGCGCGATGACCGGCGGCTCTGGCGGCGGCTCCCGGTACTCCTTTACCGGCGGCGGCGAGGGCCAACTCGAGCGCGTCGCGACACAGATCACGGAGCTCCAGGAGGAGCGCGAGTCCCTCCGCGAGGACCTGCGCGGCGTCGAGGAGCGCCTCGACGACGCCCGCGACCGCAAGAGCGACGCGGCCGACGAGGTCCGTTCGATCGAATCCGAACTCGAGGGGCTCGACGAGAAGCGCGACGATGTCGAGAGTGAGATCGAAACGCTCGAGGCCGACCTCGAGGAGCTCCGCGAGGAACGCGAGTCCGTCGACGAGCGGATGAACGAGATCTCCGCGGAGATCGAGGCGAAGACCGCGGCGGTCGAGGAACTCGAGGCCGATATCGCGGACCTCGAGAGCGAACTCGCAGACTCGAAGATCCCCGAGCTAACGGACCAGATCGAAGAACTCGAGGCCGAGATCGACGAGCGCGAGGACCGCATTCAGGAACTCGACAACGAACTCAACGAACTGAGCCTCGAGAAGGAGTACGCCGAGGACGCCATCGAGGACCTCCACGATGACATCGAGGCTGCCCAGAACCGCACGGCAGAACACGAGGAGCGGATCGAGGACTACGAGGAGGAAATCGCCGGCAAGCGCGAGGAACTCGACGAGAAGCGGGCCGCCGTCGAGGAGCTAGAGGAAGAGCTCACGGAGCTGAAAGCCGAGCGCAGCGACCTCAAAGAGGAGCTCTCCGAGGCCCGGACGAAACGCGATCAGCAGCAAGACCGGGTCAACGCCGTCGAGAGCAAACTCGAGGACGCAAGCGAGCGGGCGAGCAGCTTGGAGTGGGAAATCGAGTCCCTCGAATCGGAAGTCGGGGACTACGACCCCGAGGACGTGCCGGACCACGACACCGTCCTCGAGCTGATCGAACACCTGCAGGCGGACATGGAGGCCATGGAGCCGGTGAACATGCTCGCGATCGACGAGTACGACGAGGTCCGCAGCGATCTCGACGACCTCGAGGAGGGGCGGGCGACGCTGGTCGAGGAAGCGGAGGGGATCCGCGACCGCATCGAGCAGTACGAGACCCAGAAGAAGCAGACGTTCATGGACGCCTACGACGCGATCGCCGCCCACTTCACCGAGATCTTCGAGAAGCTCTCGGAGGGGACCGGGACCCTCCACCTCGAGAACGAGGCGGATCCGTTCGACGGCGGGCTGACGATGAAGGCCCAGCCGGGCGACAAGCCGATCCAGCGGCTGGACGCGATGTCCGGCGGCGAGAAGTCGCTGACCGCGCTGGCGTTTATTTTCGCGATCCAGCGGCACAACCCGGCTCCCTTCTACGCGCTCGACGAGGTCGACGCCTTCCTCGACGCGGTCAACGCCGAGCGGATCGGCGAGATGGTCGAGGAGCTCTCCGACAAGGCCCAGTTCGTCGTCGTCTCCCACCGCTCGGCGATGCTCGACCGCTCCGAGCGGGCGATCGGCGTGACGATGCAACAGGACAACGTGAGCGCGGTGACCGGGATCGATCTGAGTAGTGGGGAGGTTCCTGCTGATGACTAGCGAGGGTTCCAAGGAGCCGAAGGCGACGCAGGAACCCTCGAGAATGCGAACGGGGAGCGAAGCGACCCGTGAGCGGAGCGACCCGCGAGACAACAGTGGGGGCAGGCCAGCGGCCCGCAAGCAGACGGGTGACCCGCTTGGCGACGGCGAACAGAGCGAACTACGAGCCGACGGCGGCGAGGAAATCCCGCTGAACATCACCGGACACGAGGACCGCGAGCCGCCGGGCGAATCTCCCTCGAGCCCCGAGACGGCCTCGAGCACCGACGACCCCGCCGGCGAGGACGAGGGTGACTCGGTCCTCGAGTTCACGGATGTCGAGACGGCCTCGGACGGGGACGGGGACGAGGAAGAGAAAGTCGAACCCGTCGAACTGCTCGTCCAACTGGCGAAAGACGGCGAGATCGAGCCGTGGGACATCGACATCGTCGCGGTCACCGACAAGTTCCTCGAGGCGATCGAGGACGTCGACCTGCGGACGTCGGGCCGGGCGCTGTTCTACGCAAGCGTCCTCCTGCGGATGAAAAGCGACGAACTGTTCGCGACCGACGACCCCGACGAGGAGGAACTACCGCCGTGGGAAGCGCCCTTCGCCGACGACGGGCCGATGGACCCCGAGGACGAGGAGCGGGACTACCCACCCGGCTTCGATCCCGTCGAGAACCTCGAGGAGGAGATGGAACGTCGCCTCGAGCGCAAACACGCCCGCGGGAAGCCGGAGACGCTGGACGAACTGGTCCGGGAGCTGCGGACCGCCGAGCGCGACACGTGGTGGAAGGAGTCCCGAAGTTACGATACGAGCGACTCGCCGAAGGGGTACGACCGCGGTGTGCAGGAGCTGAACTACCACTCCGGCGACGACTTCCGGGTCGACGACGAGCCGACCAGCGACGACGTTACCCACACGACCCACGAGGAGGACATCGAGTCCGTCATCGACGATGTCGAAGCGGAACTCGAAACCAACTACGAGGCGGGCCGCGACGAGGTGCTGTACGCCGAAATCGACGATGTCGGCGGCACGCGGGTGATGACTTATCTCGCCTTGCTCTTCTTGGCCCACCGCGGTCGAGTCACCCTCGAGCAGGACGAACTGTTCGGCGATCTCTGGATCGAAGACGCTACGGTGGCGTCGGACGCGAGCGAAGCGGTCGCTGAGTGAGTACCTCCTATCGTCAGGACCACTCCACAGACTCGAGCGGGCCGTTTATTCTGCGACAAAATAGGGCGGTTCCGGACCCGCTCGACTCGAGCGCCCACAAGCGTTTAGCCCGCACCGGCGAAACGTCGGGTCGATGACGAGGCCGGACGATGTCCTCTTTCGCACCCGGATCGAGACGTTCGCGCTGATCCGGCGGTGCCTGCCGATCGCACTCTTCGCGGGAGCGCTGGTCGGGCCGATCACCGTCACTGACCCGACGACCGGCGTGTGGCTCTCGGTGCTGGGCGTCTCGCTCGTGCTGATCGGCCTCCACGTCGTGAGTCGCCTGCCGCTGTATCCGGCCCATACGTTCGGGATCGAATACCGGTTCGAGGAGGAGCCGTTCGAGACCGACCGCCGACGGTGCGTTCGCTGCGAGACGCTTGTGACATCGGGCACCCACCGCCGCTACGCCAAGCAGCTCGTCGTCCTCGGCGTGCCGCTGCACACCCTCGAGTGGGGGCACAACGACTTCTGTGCGGACTGTATCGGGCTCGCCGAGGGCGTCGGCTCGAGCCCCGAGGCCGACCGAGCCGCGGGGCCGGACCCGACGCCGACCCAGTCGACGGTCCCGAACCGGGAGCGGAGTCGAGGTCGGGACAGGGATCGGAATCAGACCCAAAACCGAAACCGCGGACCGACAGCGCCGTCGGCCGCCACGAGGCACGTCGACCCCAGCGCCGGTCGCCTCGAGTCCGCCCGCCGCGTCGACCGGAGCGACGAGACGACCGCGCTGGAACTCAGACGCGCGTTCGAGTAACTAGTCGAGGTAGTCGCCGGCGAGGAGATCGACGCGTTCGAGGGTGTCCTCGGGAATCGCCTCCTGTGGCGTGTTGATCGTGCCCTCGAGGGCGTTCCAGGCCTCGCTGTGGAAGTCCTCGGGCATCGTTCGCACGGCGTGTTCGACGATCGCGTTGATCGCCTCACGGTTGGCCGCGGCGTTCTCGAGGACTTCGTCCAAGGTGACCTCGTTGTCGTCCTTCCAGACGTCGTAGTCGGTGACCCCGGCGACGGTGGCGTAGCTCAGTTCGGCCTCGCGGGCGAGTTTGGCCTCCGGGATGGCGGTCATGCCGACGATGTCCCAGCCCTGATCGCGGTAGAACTCGCTCTCAGCGCGGGTGGAGTACTGTGGGCCCTCGATACAGACGTAGGTGCCGCCCTCCTCTGTTTTCGTGTCGTCGGTCGCCTCCTCGGCCGCGGTCGCGAGGTGGGAGGCTAAGGCGGGGCAGTAGGGATCGGCGAAGCCCATGTGGACGACCATGCCGTCGCCGAAGAAGGACGGCGAGCGGTGTTTCGTACGGTCGAAGATCTGGTCGGGGACGACCAGCGTTCGCGGTGGCAGATCCTCACGCAGGCTCCCGACCGCGTTGGTTGCGATGACTCGATCGACGCCGACCGATTTGAGCGCGTAGATGTTCGCGCGGTAGGCCGCGTCGGTCGGCGGATGCTGGTGGTCCGCACCGTGGCGCGGGAGGAACGCGACCTCCTTTCCGTGGAGTTCGCCGAGCGTAACCGCCTCGCTGGGTTCGCCGTAGGGCGTCGATACCGCTTTTTTACGGGTGTTCTCGAGTGGCAGTGCGTCGTAGATACCGCTGCCGCCGATAACGCCGATCGTCATGCACGGACGTCTGTCGAGCAGCACCCTAAACGCGCGGATATCGGTCGGCTCTGCAGTGCGGATGGCTACCGCCGACCCCCGTTGTGCGGTTCGAACCGGTGGCCGTCGCTATCATGGGTCACGAGCACCCAAGTACCGTCGCGCCCACTGTCGGGTATGACGGACGACGAGGCGTCGGAGGGCAGCCTCACCGACGGTCCCCTCGTCCGGCCGATGATTCGGCTGGCGTGGCCGCTGATCGTCATTCAGCTGTTACAGGTCGCCTACAACGTCGGCGACACCTTCTGGCTCGGCGCGCTCTCGCCCGACGCGGTCGGCGCGGTGAGCCTCGCCTTTCCGCTGTTGTTCCTGCTGATCGCGATCGGCGGCGGCTTCACGACTGCCGGTGCGATCCTGATCGCCCAACACACCGGCGCGAAGAGCGGCGACGCGGGGCTGATCGCCGGCCAAACGCTTTCGTTCGTCTCGCTGGTCGCGATCGGACTGAGCGCCCTCGGCTTCGTCGCGACCGAACCGATGCTCGCCGTCTTGCCCGCCGATGCCGAAACCCAGGCCGCGATTATCCCCCTCGCCGCCGCGTATCTGCGGGTGTTCTTCCTCGGACTCCCCTTCCTCTTCGGCTTCTTCGTCTTCGTCGCGCTCATGCGCGGCTACGGCAGCACGCGAACACCGATGCGCGTGATGCTCGTCAGTGTCGTCATCAACGTCGCGATCGATCCGCTGCTCATCTTCGGTGTCGGCCCCCTCCCCCGGCTCGAGGTGCAGGGAGCCGCCGTCGCGACGCTCATCTCTCGGGGGATCGCGACGGCGATCGGTTTTTATCTGCTGTACTACACTGACGTCGGTCCCGACATCCAGCCTTCGCACCTCCGGCCGCGACGCGAGTACGTCGCGAAGATCACGCGATTGGGCGTGCCGACGGCGCTCGAGCAGTCGATGACCGCGCTGGCGCTGGTCGCGATGACGGCGATGGTCGTGACCTTCCCGCCGGCGGTGGTCGCGGCCTACGGGCTGGGGAATCGGCTGATCTCGCTCGCGTTCCTGCCCGCGCTGGGGATGGGGCAGGCGACGGACACGATCGTCGGCCAAAATCTGGGAGCGGGCGAACCCGCCCGGGCGGCGAGGGCGGTCCAGCTCGCGGCGGGTGTGATCGGCGCGGTCATGATCGCGGCGGGGGGACTCGTCGCCCTCTTTCCGGAGCCGTTCGTCTCGGTGTTCGTCACCGCCGACGCCGCGGGGAAGCAGGCGACGATCGACTACGGCGTGACCTACCTCCGATTCGCCGCGATCGGCTTCGCTTTCATGGGTGTGTTACAGGTGGTACAGGGGGCGTTCCGCGGTGCTGGGAACACGAAGACGGCGCTTGCCTTCGCCGTACTCGGGCTGTGGATCGTCCGCGTCCCCGTCACCTACTACCTGATCTTCGTCGCCGACTGGGGTCCCACCGGTATCTGGACGGGCGTCGTAATCGGAGACATCGTCGGCGCGGTCGCCGCCGTCGCGTGGTTCAGCCGCGGTACGTGGACGGGCGCGCTCGTCGACGAGGGCGAGGCGGGTTCAGAGACGACCGACTCGAGCGACACCGACTCCGTCGCGGAGTAACGTCATCGACTCGAGCCGATACACGGGATGTTTACCCGCTCGATCGGATCGGTAAAGCGAGTGCCGTGTAGTGAACTGTCTGTAACCGGTGATAGTTTCCTGAAAAACGAATTGAGCAGCTGTGAGTTGAGAACGGGACGACAGCGCTATTCGTCCGCCAGCGCATCGTACACGTCCCGGCGTTCGTCGCGTCCCTTTTTAGCTAACGACCGCAGTAGATCCCGGCGAGCGTCGCGCATCACTTTCTCCGGCGGCTCTTCGCCGTGTTCTTCGACGTACTGTTCTCGTACGTCTTCAAGCAGCCGCTCGAGCAGGTTACTCCGCGAACCCTCGGAGGCGCTTTCGTCAGCTGCCATTTTCCGATATTGCTTCGTCGCCATCAACGTAATCGATAGCAAACCCGATCCTGTCCGGATCGGTAACGCCAGTACTGGCCTCGTCGTCTTCCGAGACAATATCGCCATGAAGCAACAAGATGTCGTCTACGGACGGATACCATAACTCATCCTCGGCGGGCATCGTGTGGGCGTTCCTACAATAACCGTGTGCGTAAGTACTCCGGATTCCCGTAAGTAACGCTACCCCGAAGTCGGAAGCGAGACCGGGCTCGCGTTCGAAGAAAGAAACGACCCAATGAGACGCCGTTACTCAGCCAGCGCCCACTCGTCGGTTCCGGTCGACTCGAGCACCTCGCGCCGTTCCATCTCGTGGAGGACCTCCGGCAGGCGGTCGGGTTGGGCGATCTCCATCTCGATGCGCTCGATGCCGTGGTGTTCGGTGAGGTAGTGGCGGATCTCCTCTTCGGTAAAGGACTGCTGGTCGGCTTTCTCCATCGCGCTGGAGATCAGATCGACCATGTCCTCGATGAAGTTCCACGGGTAGACGACCCACGTCCACTCCGCTAAGCGTTCGCCGACGTAGTCGGGTCGGAACTCGCTGGTGCCGAGCAGTTGCAGGGTCGCGGTGCGGACCTCGCCGGCGTCGCGGTCATCGACGTACTCGTAGGCGCGCTCGATCGAGCCGCCGGTGTCGGCGATGTCGTCGATGATGAGGACGTCCTTGTCCTCGACGCTGCCCTCGGGCATGGGATAGCGGACGGTCGGCTCGCCGGAGGTCTGGGCGGCCCCGACGTAGTGTTCCATCTTCAGGCTCGTCAGGTCGTCCAGGCCGAGGAAGTCACAGAGACATCGGCCCGCGAACCAGCCGCCCCGGGCCAGCGCGACGACGACGTCCGGTTCGAACTCGTCGTCGCGGATCTCGTCGCTCACGTCCCGACACAGGCCGTAGATATACTCCCAGTTGGTTATCGTACAGTCGAAATCGTCCGGTAAGTCGGACATCTGATGGCCACCTACCCGGTGTCTCGAGCGCGGTCCCCTTAAGTCGGCTGAAACGGATCGCGTCCGCCAGCGGCCCGACGGTCGGCGACCGGAACCGCCGGAGGTTTATAATCTAGTAATACAACATAGTTATCGATGGCACAGACACAGATTCAGGCCGCCCGCGAGGGCAGGCTCACGGCGGAGATGGAACGCGTCGCCGAGCGAGAGAACCGCGATCCCGAGTTCGTCCGCGAGCAGGTCGCCGACGGACAGGCGGTGATTCCGGCGAACGTCAATCACGACGCACTCGACGCGATGGTCATCGGCCGCGAGTTCGCGACGAAGGTCAACGCGAACATCGGTAACAGCGAGACGACCAGCGACCTCGAGACGGAACTCGAGAAACTCCACACCGCGGTTCACTACGGCGCGGACACGGTGATGGACCTCGGAACGGGCAGCGACCTCGACGAGATCCGGGAAGCCCACGTCGAGCACTCGCCGGTGCCGCTGGGGACGGTGCCGCTGTACGAGGCGGTCAAGCAGGCGGGCAGCCCCGAGGACATTACGAAAGACCTGCTGCTCGAGATCGTCGAGAAGCAGGCCGAACAGGGCGTCGACTACATGACGATCCACGCGGGCATCCTCGCCGAGCACCTGCCGTTGACCGACGGGCGGAAGACGGGGATCGTCTCGCGGGGCGGTTCGATCATGGCCAAGTGGATGGAAGAAAACGGCGAGCAGAACCCGTTCTATCAGGTCTTTCCGGAGATCTGTGAAATTTTCGCCGCACACGACGTGACGTTCAGTCTGGGCGATAGCCTGCGACCGGGCTGTCTGGCCGACGCCTGCGACGAGGCCCAGTATGCCGAACTCGACACGCTGGGCGAACTGACCCGCGTCGGCTGGGACCACGGTGTGCAAGTAATGGTCGAAGGGCCGGGCCACGTTCCGATGCACAAGGTCGCCGAGAACGTCGAGCGCCAGCAGGAGGTCTGTGACGGCGCCCCCTTCTACGTCCTCGGCCCGCTGGTGACCGACATCGCGCCGGGCTACGATCACATCACGAGCGCCATCGGTGCGGCGATGGCGGCCCGAGCCGGTGCCGCGATGCTGTGTTATGTCACCCCGAAGGAACACCTCGGGCTCCCCGAGGAGGAGGACGTTCGCGACGGCCTCGCGGCCTACCGGATCGCCGCCCACGCCGGCGACGTCGGGAACGAACGCCCCGGTGCACGCGACTGGGACGACGCGCTCTCGGAGGCCCGCTACGAGTTCGACTGGCGCGAACAGTTCGACCTCGCGCTCGATCCCGACCGCGCCCGGTCGTTCCACGACCAGACGCTGCCCGGAGACAACTACAAGGAGGCGCGCTTCTGCTCGATGTGCGGGGCCGAGTTCTGCTCGATGCGGATCGATCAGGACGCACGCGAAGACGGCGAGATGAAGGCCATCGAGGGGAAGGAACGCACCGACCTCGAGTCCTCGCCCGCCGCCGAGGTCAACCGACCGCCCGTGGGAACCCACGAGTCGGGTGAGCTGCCGCCGATGGCGGACCACGATCACACCGATCCGCTCGAGGAGACGGGCGACGACTGATCGGGGGTTCACGATCGCGCGAAGTCGCAGACTCGAGGGCTCGAGAGCCGTGTGCCTTTGCATATCAAAATCGAGCACAGTCACAGAGAATCGACCGTGTCTTTATCCGATAGATCGTGGTCGCTTCGGTATCGATGGCACCTCGACGGCGGACCGTACTGGCGGCGGTATCGACGGCGACGGCGTCGGCAGCGGCCGGCTGTGCCGACCTGCTCGCCGACGAAGACGACGGAAGCGGCCCGGCGAGCGACGAACGCGTCGCGACGGCGTTCGTCGAGAACCTCGCGAATGGGGAGTTCGAACGGGCGAGCGAGCGATTTATCTCGAGAGAGCAGGACCGGTACGGCGACCCCGGCCGCCTCGAGCGGCTCTGGATGGGATACGGCGCGGTCGGCGGCTCGTTCGAGGAAATCGCCGATACGAACGTGAAGACGGGCAACGGCGCGTCGGCGGTCGACCTGACGCTGTCGTTCGCCCGCAGCGATCACGACTGCCGCGTCGTCGTCGACACCGACTTGCGGATCGTCGACTGCGGGGTCACCGACGAGTACGAGCGCCCGTCGTACGTCGACTCGAGCGCGGTTGCCAGTGAGGACCTGACCCTCTCGGCCGACGGCTGCTCGCTCCCCGGAACCGTCACGACACCCGTCGACGGCGACGGCGCGCCGGGAGTCGTGCTGGTCCACGATTCCGGACCGGTGACCGCCGACACCGCACGCGGCGGCACGCAGTTCTTTACGGACCTCGCGGAGGGACTCGCCACGCAGGGGATTGCGACCCTTCGGTACGACAAGCGCGTGCCTGCCTGCGAGGTCACGGGCACCGAGTACACCCTCGACGGCGTCACCGTCGACGACGCGCTGGTCGCGGTCGAGCGCCTGCGGAGCGTCGAGGGCGTCGACTCGGATCGGATCGCCGTCGTCGGCCACGGCCTCGGCGGACGGGCCGCGCCCCGGATCGCCGCTCGAGACGGGACCCTCGCCGGCGTCGTCGGCCTCGCCGCGCCAGCGCGGCCGTTCCACGACCTGACACTCGCCCAACTCGAGCACAAGGTGTCGGTCGGGTCACAGGAGTGGGCCGATCTGGCGAGCGTCTACGAGACGTGGACCGACGAGATCGAACGGGTTCGGTCCGGCGAGTACGAGGCGGACGAAACGCTGCTCAACAAACCCGGCGCGTTCTGGCAGAGCCTCGAGTCCTACGACCACCTGGGGACCGCGGCGGAGATCGATACGCCCCTGTTTTTCCTGCAGGGGACGCGCGACTTTCAGGTCAGCGCCGCCGACGACTTAGCACGGTGGCAGTCCGAACTCGAGGGAGACTCGTCGGCGGACTTCGAGACCTACGACGGGCTCAATCACCTGTTCATGCCCGGCGTGGGGGAATCGGTCGAGTTCGCCTACGCCGTTCGCAACAACGTCGACGAGGCGGTCGTCACCGATCTCGCCGACTGGATCGACGGGTTGTAACGCGGCCGATCGACGGGGGCCGAGCCGCCGGTCGGTCGACCGATGGACCGAGGATTCATACGCCGGTCGCCCGACCCACGTCGTATGGAGACGATTCGGGTCTTGCAGGTCGACGCCTTCACCGACGAACCGCTCACCGGGAACCCGGCGGGGGTCGTGCCGAACGCGGACGACCTCTCGGACGACCAGATGCAGGCGATCGCCGACGAGATGGCCGTCAGCGAGACGGCCTTCCTCCGCTCGAGCGAGACCGCCGACCGTCAAATCCGCTATTTCACGCCGACACAGGAGGTCGATCTCTGCGGGCACGCGACGATCGGGACCTTCGCACACCTCCACGAGGAGAGCCTCGCGACTGGAACGACGACCCTCGAGACGAACGTCGGGACCCTCGAGATCGAGATCGCGGACGACGGTACGGTCTGGATGACCCAGGATGAGCCGACGATCCGCGAGGTCGATATCGGCTACGACCGCGTCGCCGAGGCGCTCGGCGTCGATCAGGCCGCCCTCGAGGGCGCGAGCGCCGATATCCCGCTGGCGGTGTCCTCGACGGGCCTCCCGTTCCTGATCGCGCCGATTACGTACCTCTCGGACGTCGGCGACGCCGAGCCCGATATGGCCGCGATCGAGGCGCTGACCGACGCGGTCGACGCCGCCGGCGTCTACCTCTTTACGTTCGACGCGCTCGAGCCCGAGTCGACGGTCCACGGCCGCATGTTCGCGCCGGGTGCCGGCGTCCCGGAGGATCCGGTCACCGGCACCGCGAGCGGGGCCGTCGGCGCGTACCTCGACCGCTTCGGTGCGTTCGACGACGACCTCCCCGACGAGCTTCGACTCGAGCAGGGTCACTACGTCGACCGGCCGGGGATCGTCCGCGTTCGCCTCGACGACGCGGTGCGAGTCGGTGGCCGCGGCGTGACCGTCCTCGACGGCTCTCTCGTCGTCCCCGAGGCCGACGAGGACGAGATTCTCGAGGCCTGAGTCCGCTGACACGGCCGCGCTCAGGCGAGCGGGTCGCTGCCGCCGTTGCCGTCGCTGTCACTGTCGTCACCGCTGCCACGTCCCTCACCGCCGCCGCTGCTATCGCTCTCGAGGCTCTCCGTCGGGGAATCCGACGGACTCGAGGGCGGCGACGGCCCCTGTCCGGCCGAGCCGGTCGGCGGCTCGGATTTCGATTCCGTTTCCCGCTCCCGCTCTCGTTCCGACGCTGACTCCGGTTCCAGCTCTGCCTCTCGAGTCGCCGATGCGACGGCCCCGTCGCTCGACTCGGTTAACTCGGCGGCCGCTGCGGTGTCGCCGGCCGCCGCGTCGTCATCGAGGTGCTCGCGCTCGTCGAAGGTCGCGGTCCGACCGCCCTCCTCGAGCGCCTCGACAGCCCGGCGCGTCTCGGCGAGCTCGGCTTCCATGTCGGCGAGGCGGTCGTCGAGTCCGTCGTGGACCTCGCTCGCGAGTCGGTTCGCGTCGAGTTGGCGACCGGCGGCTCGGCCCGCCGCGCGCGGGAGCGTGACGAACAGCGCGTAACTCTTCCCGAGTTGCCAGACGACGATGCCGAGCGCGGCGAAGAGCAGGGTAATCATCGGATTCGCGCTCTCGATCGCCGGCCCCGGATTCAGCGGATCGGCGAGCAATCCGGTGATCGCGCCGCCGAAGCCGGCGAGGAATCCCGCGGCGACGAGCGCCAGTCCGAGCCCGAGTGCCCCGACCGTGATCGCGCGATAGACGAGCGTCCACTTGAACGGATTTCGAAGTCCCATATCGGGAACAGTCTCCGAAATAGTATAATCGCTGTGGACGACACGACAATAGTGTCGAGATCCGGCACTGTAACGGGCTCATATCGATCATTATCTCGTGTCGTCGCTTGGTTCCATTCGGCGGCTACCGATTCGCGGCGTCCGTCTGCCGCCGCTGCGGTGGAAACTCATTCACTTGTGAGTTGCGATTGGGCGCTACTGTTCGCAACCTTCTTTATTCGGTCCAGTGACCACCTCAATAGAGATGGCTGTACTCTGGCTGGACGAGATCAGTGCCGGCGACCTTGAGAAGGTCGGCGGGAAAGGTGCCTCTTTGGGCGAGCTCACGGGCGCGGGGCTGCCCGTTCCACCGGGATTCGTCGTGACTGCCGGGACCTATCGATCGTTTATCGAAGACGCCGAGATCGACGAGGAGCTGTTCGAGGCCGTCGACGTCGATGTCGACGACTCGAGTGCGTTGGCCGACGCCGCCGACCGCGCACAGGAACTCATCCTCGAGACCCCCTTCCCCGACGACCTGCGCGAGGAGATCGTCGCGAGCTACCGCGAGGTCGGCAATGGCGAGGCGTTCGTCGCGGTCCGCTCGTCGGCGACGGCCGAGGACCTGCCCGACGCCTCCTTTGCGGGCCAGCAGGAGACGTTCCTCAACGTCACTGAAGAGGACCTACTCGACCGGGTGCGGGAGTGTTGGGCCTCGCTCTTTACCCAGCGAGCGATCTACTACCGCCAAGAGCAGGGCTTCGATCATTCGGCGGTGAACATCGCGGTCGTCGTCCAGCAGATGGTCGACGCCGAGAAGTCCGGCGTGATGTTCACGAGCCACCCGTCGACGGGCGATCCGACAATGATCATCGAGGCTGCGTGGGGACTGGGCGAGGCCGTCGTCTCCGGTGCCGTCTCGCCGGACAACTACGTCATCGACCGCGAAGACCGGTCGATGAACGTCACCATCGCCGAGAAGAAGGTCAAACACGAGAAAGACGAGGCGACCGGCCAGACCGTCGAGCGCGAGGTGCCCGAGGACAAGCGCACCCAACGAGTCGTTTCCGACGCCGAGATCGACGATCTCATGGACCTCGGCGAGCGCGTCGAGGACCACTACGGCGAGCCCCAAGACGTCGAGTGGGCCATCGTCGACGGTGAGGTCTACATGCTTCAGTCCCGCCCGATCACCACGATCGATGAGGGGAGCAGCGACGCCGCCGATGCCGAAGGCGTCGATCCCACGAAGGGAGTCACCGACGGCAGCGGCAGCGTCCAAGCCGCTGACGCCGGCAGCGCCGATACCGCCAACGCGAGCGGGTCCGGCTCGAGTTCGGGCGAGGTCATCGTCGACGGCCTGGGCTCGAGCCCGGGCACGGTCAGCGGGCCGGCGAAGATCGTCACGAAACTTGACGATCTGGCCAAGGTCGGCGAGGGCGACATCATCGTCACCGAGATGACGATGCCGGATATGGTGCCCGCGATGAAGCGGGCCTCGGGGATCATCACCGACGAGGGCGGCATGACCAGCCACGCCGCCATCGTCTCCCGCGAACTCGGCGTCCCCGCCATCGTCGGCACCACCAACGCCACGACCGTCCTCGAGGACGGCCAGGTCGTCACCCTCGACGGCGACAAGGGATCGGTCCTCGAGGGGGCGGCGGTCGAACCCGACGAGGAGACCGAACCGGTCGAGGAGGTCCGCCCGCAGTCGCCGGTCAAACCGATGACCGCGACCGAGGTGAAGGTCAACGTCTCCATTCCGGAAGCGGCCGAACGCGCGGCCGCGACCGGGGCCGACGGCGTCGGCCTGCTCCGGACCGAGCACATGATCCTCTCGCTGAACCAGACCCCCGAGAAGTTCATCGACGAAAACGGCACGGACGCCTACACGAAGGAACTCGTCGACGGCATCCGCGGCGTCGCCGACGAGTTCTACCCTCGGCCCGTCCGCGTCCGTACCCTCGATGCCCCCACCGACGAGTTCCGCCAACTCGAGGGCGGGGAGGACGAACCGGCCGAACACAACCCGATGCTCGGCTACCGGGGCATCCGCCGGTCGCTCGATCGAACCGACGTCTTCGCCCACGAACTCGAGGCGTTCCGGCGGCTCTACGAGATGGGCTACGACAACGTCGAGATCATGCTGCCGCTGGTCAACGACGCCGAGGATGTCTACCGGGCCAAAGAATGCATGAAAGAGGCCGGCATCGACCCCGAAAAACGCAAGTGGGGGGCGATGATCGAGACGCCGGCGGCCGCGCTGTCGGTCGAGGAACTCGCCGAGGCGGGCATCGACTTCGCTTCCTTCGGCACCAACGACCTCACCCAGTACACGCTCGCCGTGGATCGGAACAACGAGCACGTGGCCGACCGCTTCGACGAACTCCACCCCGCCGTGTTGCGCCTGATCGGCGACGTTATCGAGACCTGCCGCGAACACGGCGTCGACACCAGTATCTGCGGGCAGGCGGGCTCCAAGCCCGAAATGGTCCAGTTCCTCGCCAACGAGGGCATCACGTCGATCTCCGCGAACATCGACGCCGTCCGCGACGTTCAACACGAGGTCAAACGCGTCGAACAGAAGCTCCTGCTGGACTCGGTTCGCTAACTCGTCTCACACGGCCTTTTTATCGTGGAATCGCAGTGATTTTCGGCCGACTCCGTCTCGTTCTCAGTCACAGCCTCGAGCGACGCGCCTGAACCGATCGGCCGGACTCTCAGCCAACCTCACCACGCGTAGGCGCGCCCGGCGGCGACGAGAAAGACGAGCCCGATTCCGATCGCACAGACCGCGATCGCGAATCCGAGCAGCCGCAGCAGATCGGTCATGAGTTCCGGATACTCGGGTTGGGGCTCGAGGTTCGCGACGAGAACGTAGACGAACGCACCGGTACCGACCGCGAACAGCCCGAAGACGGCCGGCCCAGCCCAGGTCATAGGTCCGCTGGGACGGCGACCCCCCTATAGCCTGCGGCCGTCGCAGGGAAAGGTCCATGAGACAGGCCGACCTCAGGTGACATATGAGCGACCGTTCTGACGAGGTGACCGAGCGTCGGGACCGAGACCCCCCCGCCACCGACGACCTCCTCGAGGAGACGGATCGACTGCTCTCCGGGTCGAGCGGCGGTACCGGCGACGCGACGCCCGAATCCGCGGATCCGTCGGACGCGTCCGGCAGTGACCCCCTGCAGGACCTGTCCACTGGAATCAATCGCGGCCCGGAACCCGAGTCCGAACCGGCCGGTGAAGCAGCCGGCGAGTCCGACTCCGGCTCGTCGCGCTCGTGGCTCGCTCCCCTCACGTCACGGCTCTCGCTCGGGCGGTATTTTTCGCCGAAGGAGTTTCTCGCGCTGGTGCTCGTCCTCAGTGCCGGCCTGCTGGCCGGCACGACCGTGCTGCCGATCGCCGGTCGCGTGATCGGTATGTTCGGCGTCGCGTTCACCGTCGGCCTCCTCGCGTCGAAGCGGCGCTACCTCGAGCTGAGCGTCGCCGGCGTCTCGGTCGGCGGCGTCGCCGCGATCCTCAACAATGCCGTCCTCGCGGCCGTCGGCTCCGGGCAAACGCTCGTCGCCGTCGGCGCGACCGTGGGGCTGCTCGCGTCCGTGGTCGGCTACTACTTCGGCCGCGATCTGCGCGACGGTCTCGCTCGGGATATCGACTGAGTCAGCCTCCGGTCGCCTCGCCGTTCTCCCCCTTCGTTATCCGTTCGTCGTCAGTTCCCAGCCGCGCTCGGTTCGCCGGACCACGCCGTTGTCGGCCATCACCTCGAGTAACTCGGCGACGACCTCGCGGGGCGCGTCGATGTCGTCGCTGAGTTCGCCAACTGATTTTGGCTCCGAACGCACGCTCGCGAGCAGGTCGGCGTAGATCCGGCTTTCCGGGCCAGTGCCGATGTCTTCGGAAATGGAATCGAGCACGTCACAGAGTTGGCCTTGCACCCACCGCTGGGCTAAGGAGAGTTCGTTCTCGAGGCGCTCGAGTTCTTCGAGGGCACCGAGTTGCTCGTCGAGATCACCGTCGTCGTCCCACGAGACGTCGAGCGTGAGGTGGCGACAGGTCGTGATATCGAAACTGCTGTTTGCCGGATAGGCGCTCTTGCTCGCGAAGCCGTACGGCGAGACGTTCACCTCGAGGCGGACGTTGCGGGCGATATGGAAGTACTTTCGCCGCTGGTCGTCGACGCGGCTCTCGATCAAGCCCGCCTCCTCGAGTTTCCGGAGGTGCTCGATAACCGCCTTGGGACTCACGCCGAGGTATTCCGAAATTTCGGTGACATAACAGGGTTTGCGGGCGAGCAACCGAAGGATCCGTCTCCGGTTTTCGTTCCCGAGTAAATCCAACAACGCGGCGGAGTCCATCGAGAGAGGGTTAGTGATCGCCGCTGAAAAGGGTGTCTGCTCGCCGGACTCGCGGCGACGATCGCGACCCGGCGACGGCCTCGATCGTCGACCGTGCTGGGTGCTGACCGTAGTTGCGTCGATATTTGAGAGAATAACTCACCGGGCTCGGATTCCGTCAGTTAGTTGCCGTTTCCGTTCCCCGACGATTGGCCGTTTCCTGCGTTCTGCCCTGATCCAGCGTTGCCCCCGTTTCCGGAGCCGTTACTACTGCTTCCGTTGCCGTTGTTTCCGGAGGCATTACTGTTGCTTCCGTTGTCGCTGTTTCCGGAGGCATTACTGTTGCTTCCGTTGTCGCTGTTTCCGGATCCATTACCGTTGTTTCCGGACGTATCGCTCTTCCCTTCGTCTCCGCCGGTTCCGGCGTCGTCGCTGTTTCCGTCGTTTCCACTAGTTCCCGGTGCGTCGCCGTTCCCTGCGCTCTCGCTGTTCCCGGGGGAGTCACCGTTCTCCCCGCTTTCGCTATTTCCCGGCGCATCACCGCTGCCTGTGTTCTCGCTATTCCCGGGTGCGTTACCGTTCCCTGCATCGCCGCTATTACCGGGTGCATCACCGTTCCCTGCATCACCGCTATTTCCCGGCGCGTCACCGTTCCCCGCGTTCCCGCTGTTCCCGGGAGCGTCATCGGGTCCTTGATTCCCCTTCTCGGCGGGCGGGCCGCGGTCGTCCGGCGGGCCGCCGGCACCGGGCGGTCCGTTACCGTTGCCGGTGGACAGTCCGCGGGCGACCGCCGTGGTCCCTGGACCGGCGTCTTTCGACGCGTTCTGCCGGATCCGCGAGGCGTTCTCCCGAAGGTCCGAGAGCTCGGTCTCGTCGACGCCGGCCTCGGCGGCGCGGCGCTCGGTTCGTTCGATCGACCGCTCGAGGCTGGCAATATCGACCGTCAGCGTCGCCATTCGGGAGCGGTACGCGCCCTGATCAAGCGAGTCGCGTTGCGCCCGGAGTTCGGCGCGTTCGGCTTCGAGGTCGGTCAACTGGGCCTCGAGTTCGCCCGTCCGGTCCCGAACGACATCGTCGCGGCTCTCGTTGTCCGCGGTGTCGTACTTCGCGTCGAACAGTTCGGAATCGACCGTGTTCTTCGTCTCGGCCGCGTTCGCCTGCATCAACGTCCCGACGGATGCGTTCGTGGATGCCGTCTCGGTTTGGTCGGATTGGCTCGTTTGGGCCGCGGTCAACGAACTCGCGACGGCACCGCTTGCAAGCGGCGCGACCGTGAGCCCGACGACCAGTGCGGTCACGAGGAGCGTGACCGACCGAGTGGGTGTCATCGCTTCTGTCGTTGTCCCGAATATACTAAAAAGACGGACCTTCGTTCGTACCGTTTACTCAATTCGATCGACGCTCGAGATCAGTTCCGAGCGTTCAAGCGGGCCGCAGTGGTCGCGATCCGACCCAGTCACAGTTGGGCTCTGCCTCGAGTCGACCCGCGCTCGTTTGCACCGTTCGAATCGTTTGTGTCGGCCGAGACCGCCGCAATCACACGCTACGAACCGTTCCGAACGCAACGGGTCGGCCGCGAACACGGACAGCCGACTCCGGTAAGCCGTGCCTGAAGCTGGCGATGACTCCCAACTGGCCCCGAAACCGCCGTCGGAGATCGGTCTGATAGCGCGACGACTTAAACGTATCTGCAAACAGTTATGTCGCTCCGCACCCTGGTATTTGTTACCATGTTCGAGGTGTTCTCGCGAAGCTATTATCTCGGACGTCTCTACGTGACCCCCACCGACGGGGATCACGCACTCATGCACAGCGAGCAACACGAGCGGATCAACGAGGCGGTGTACGCCACCGGCGACGGGCTCGAGCGCCTCGATACCCCGCTCGTGATGAAACTCGAGTCCCAGCACTTCCCGGTTCACGGGGCGGCAGACATCCCGACGAATACGCTCGCCTTGCCGGAATCGATGGTCGAAGGAGCCGAGATCAGGAATCCGCCGTCGCTCAGGGAGGTGTTCCTCGCTCGGCGGGAGCGCGCCCGGCAGCTGCTCGCGTTCACCGGTGGGCGGCAAACTGCCGGCAACCGGCCGGACGAGGACCTGCGAAACGCCGGAACCTAGAAGTACGCTCGCTTCCCGTTTTCGCCCGGATGTTCGACGAGTTGCTCGGCCGCGCATCGCTCAAGGACCGAATCGCCGAACTCGAGGACGAAAACGAGCGGTTACGGAAGCGGTACGAGGCCGAATCCGAGCGCCGGGCCGATGCCGCGACCGCCAGACAGGACGCCGAGGAGCGGCTCAACCGACTCGAGGACCGGATCGCCCAACTCGAGGGCGAACTCGAGCGCGTCGAGGAGGCCGAAACCGGAATGGCGGTCCGCCACCGCGAGCAACTGCGGGGTGCCCGTCTCGAGTCGGTACTCGACCGGTTGACGACCTTTCGGACGGGTCCCGAGGGGGCGCTGACCGTCGGCGTGGACCGCGACGGACTCTCCGAGTCAACCCGCGGGGAACTCGAGTCCGTCCTCGGCGATCGCGTTGCACTCGTCGACGACGCCGCGCCGTGTCTGTGCTGTGTCGATGACGCGGGACTCCTCGCCGTGACACTCGCGCCGCCGGTGGTTCCCGATCAGGACGCGACGTGGCGCGACCGGTTCGCCCTCGAGCGCGAGTGGTTCCTGCCGACCGGTCGCCACGCGGTCGCGCTCGTCCGGACCGACCTGTTCGCCCTCGGGGTCTACGAGGGGGCGGACCGCGTCGACTACCGCGGGTTCGAGAGCGACGTCAAGGGAAGCCACTCGAAAGGCGGGTTCTCTCAGGCCCGGTTCGAACGGATCCGCGACGGCCAGATCGACGACCACCTCGAGCGCTGTCGAGACGCCCTCGCCGCGTACGAACCCGGCGGCGAGGCCGCCGACATGCCGCTCTCTCTCGTCGGCCAGCGCGGTATCGTCGACGCGCTCGTCGAGGAATCGTCCCTCGAGCCGGCCGCGACGGCCGCCGTCGACGCGACTGGCGACCCGAAGCCGGCGCTCGAGGACGCCGTTCGGTCGTTCTGGACAACGGAACTGCGGGTGCTGTGAGTCCGTCTCGACCGGTCGTCAGTAGCCGCCGCCGTCGGTGAAACAGCGACCACACCGGTTCGCCTCACCGTCGCTGACCGCTTGCTCGACGGGAACGACTCGAAGGTGTTCGTGAGCGATGTGAGCGGTCGCGCCGCAGGCCGTCTGGAAGTCGGACTGGCCCGATTCGTGCTTGTGGATCTTGTTCGTCGTCTCGTTCAGAACACCATTCATGCTGTGCGTTATCATGCCGAATGCATATAATAGCATCGTCCGGTGAACGGGGGCTCCAAGCGGGCGTCGAACCGTTGCACAGATGGAACGGGACAGCGGACCGAGTCGGAACGAAACAGGGTATTTCCGGTCCCGGAACGATGCAACGGGACGCGTCTCAGTTTTGTTCGACGCTCGGGTGCATCGTCGGCTCCTCGTCGAGGGGCTCCGCGAACGCCTCGAGCATCGACTCTCTCGCCTGCTCGTCGCGCTTTCGCCGTTCCTCGTCGTCGATCTCTTCACAGCCCGGGGGCACCTCGCGGCCGCGGCCGGTGAAGTAGCCCTCTGGGACGACCCAGTCGTGATAGAAGTTCGCGTCCGAGTCGTGGACGACCGCGAGGCCGACCTTCGCGCCGTGGCCGGCGGCGATGATCGTCTGGTGGGGCTCGTCCGCGAGCCGACCCGCGGCGTAGACGCCCTCGACGGCCGTCCGCCCGCCGGTATCGACGTTGACGAAGCGTTTGCTTCCCCGTTTGGTCCGCCCCACGTCCAGCGGGACGAGGTAGTCGCTGGAAGACCACGAGGCCGCGATGAGCCGCCGGGCCTCGAGGGGGTCCCCGCCCTCGGTCTCGAGGGCGAAGCCCTCCTCGAGATCGGTCGCTTCGATCGGTTCGGCCCGCGTTACGCGGCCGAGTTCGAACTCGACGCCCGCGTTTCGGGCCTGCTCGCGGGTCAGTTGCAGGTACCGACGGGCGTCGACCCCGTTCGGGAAGCCGGGGTAGTTCTCGAGGCTAGCGTTGCGCGCGAGGATGGATTCGCCCCCGTCGATGACGAGGGTGTCCAGTCCCGCGCGAGCGGTGAAAATCGACGCGGCGAGGCCGGCGACGCCGCCGCCGACGATACAGACGTCTCGCATACCTCTCGGTTGCGCGTCGCCTGTATAGAAGGTTGTCGTCCGTCGCGGCCCCGAAACGGAGCCTGCCGGAGGCAGGACTCAGTCGTCGCTGGCGACGTGCGGACCGCTACTGGCACCGACGTCCGGCGTCTGCAACACCGCTTGTCGGTCTCCGATCCGAGCGTCTCGAGGTGGCGGTTGAGTGCGGTCTCGTTGACGGAGAGAATCGCGTCTCCCGGGCCGACGTGCTCGGGGATCCCGGTGGGTCCCGTTCGGCCGACCGGAACGGAGTCGGGGTCCCGACGCTATTCGGGATCTGGTCGGCGATCAGGGTGACGATGGAGGCGCGACCACACCGATTTAGTCTCTCCGGAACGGCGTTCGAGTATGGCGAATCCGCAGTTCGAGGAAGTCAAGACGGAAGCCGCCGCGGCGATCACGGACGAGGACCTCCGTTCGGTGTACACCGGGCTCGTCCACGAGGATGGCCGCCACGAGTACTACTTCGGCAACGACACCGAGGAAGCGGCCGAACTCCGCGAGGCCGCGGCGATTCAACTCGGGATGTTGACGCGCGTGCTCGCGGACCGCTCCGATATGTCCGTCGAGGAGATCGCGGACCTCGCTGCCGAACGCGCCGAGAACATGGAGTTACGGTGAGTCAGTAGCGCGATCAGAGTGCCCCGGTCCGAATCTCACGATCTCTTTTGTACGCCGTCTCACTTGGTCACTCGGAGACGAGCGCTCTGAACACGACCGCCGCCCCCGCCACGCTACGGAGTGAAACCGTTATCACGGATCGCACGGTGTGTTCGGGTATGGACGTTGTCGAGGCCCTCGAGGCGCGGCGCGGAACGACCTGTGTCGTCGGGGCCGGCGGCAAGAAGACGGCGATGGCGACGCTCGCGGCGGCCCTCGAGCGCGCGGTCGTCACCGCCACGGTCCGCATCCCCATCTTCGACGACTGGGTCGAGCGGGTCGCGGTCACGGACGATCCGATTACGGCCGTCGCGGAAACAGCCGACTGGCCGCTCGGCGTCGTTCCGGAACGGGAACGCGAGGACCGCTATCTGGGCCACGACCGCGCGACGGTCGACGCCCTCGCTGGGCTCGACGTTCCGGTCCTCGTCAAAGCCGACGGCGCGCGGATGCGTCGGTTCAAAGCCCCGAACGATCGGGAGCCACAGCTGCCCTCGAGTGCGGACACGGTCGTGCCGATCGGGAGCGCACACGTCGTCGGAGAGCCCCTGACCGAGGAGCGCGTCCACCGGGTCGAGCGGGTCGCGGAACTGACCGGGCTCGAGCCCGGCGACGAGATCCGGCCGGCCGACGTGGCGACCGTCCTCGCCAGCGACCGGGGCGGCCGCAAGGACGTTCCGGAGAGCGCGACGGTAATTCCGCTCCTCAACATGGTCGACGACGAGGCGCTCGCGGCGACCGCGCGGCGGGTCGCCGACGAAATCCACGAGCGGGCGGACGTTCCGCGGGTCGTCCTCGCGGAGCTGCGTGCCGACCGGCCGATCGTCGATATCGTGTAGCGCTCCGGCCCCGCCGTCTGCTCAAGCCGGGACTCGCCGTTGACAGTATGGCAATCCTTACTTTCGGACCCGTTGTACGACCGGTGTGGACAGAATTCTCCTCAGCACGCTCGCCTATCGGTCGCCCGAGGAGGTCTTCCCGTACGTGCGCTCCTTTACCGACTACCCGCGGTACACGGACCACCTGAAGTCCGTCCGCGTCACCGGCGACGGCGATGTCGGCTCCGTCTACGACCTCGAGTTGGCGTGGTGGAAGCTGAGCTACACCGCCAACTCGAAGGTGACCGCTATCTCGCCCCCCGAGTCGCTCACGTGGGAACTGGTCAACGACCTCGATGCCCGCGGCGAGTGGCGGGTCGAGTCGGAGCCGGAATCCGCCCCGGCGGACGCGGAGACGGCGAGCCGGATCTACTTCGAGGCGCGCTATGACCCCTACTCGGCCGACGAAAACGCCATCTCGCTGCCGCGATTCGTCTCGCTTGACTGGGTCGTCCGGAAAGTCGAGCCGAAACTGCTCGGCGAGGCCCAGACCGTCGTCGAACGGCTCGTCGCGGACATCGAGGGGCAACCGCGGGACGTGGAGCTGACAGTGCATGAGATGCCGTAGCGCCCGCGCCGCTTCCACAGCCGAGCGGAGACCCACTGTGACCGGTTCGCTGGCAGGGCAAACCCACTTACTGCTCGAAGACCGACACTGCTGACATGAGCGGACGCTGTCCCGACCCATCTCCTCGCTGCCCGCGGGTGAGTGTCTGATGCGGGTCCTCGTCGTCGGTGCGGGCGAGGTGGGGTCGAACATCGCCGCGAGCCTCGACGACGATCATCACGTCGTCGTCATCGATACGGATCCCGATCGCATCGATTCGATCACCTACTCTCACGACGTGTTGGCGATCCAGGGCGACGGCACCGCGATCGGGACGCTGCGGGAGGCCGGTATCGAGAACGCGGATCTGGTGATCGCGAGTACCGATATCGACGAGACGAACATCGTCATCTGCGGCGCGGCCAAGGCGGTCGGCGATCCGTTCACGATCGCCCGTGTGAAGAAGACGAACCTCCTCCGGACCTGGGAGCAGTCCACGGGCGCGTTCGGCGTCGATTTCATGGTCAGTACGAACTTACAGACCGCCGAGACGATCGTCAGGATCGCCGGCCTGCCCGGCGCTCACGACGTCGAGACCTTCGCCGGCGGGCTCGTCCAGATGGCCGAGTTCGAGGTCGAACCCGACAGCCTCATCGCCGGCGAGACCGTCTCCGAGGCCGACCGGTTCGAGTCGCTGACGTTCGCGGCCCTGTTGCGCGATGACGACGTCATCATTCCGCGCGGTGACACGGTTATTACAGCGGGCGACGCCGTCGTCGTCATCGGATCCAAAGCGAGCGTCCGCGCCTTCGCGAGTTCGCTGACGCCCGAACCGACCCTCGAGGACGCCCGCGAGATCGTCATCGTCGGCGGGACCGACATCGGCTACCAGACGGCGCGGCTCTTCGAGGCGGAGGGGCTCGAGCCGCGACTGGTCGAACGCGATCCGGACCGGGCGCGGGAACTGGCCGAGCAACTGCCGGGGACGCTGGTCTTGGAGAGCGACGCGACGGATATCGACTTCCTCGTCCGGGAACACGTCGACGAGTCCGATATCGTGGTGTCCGTCCTCGAGAGCGACGAGAAGAACCTGCTCGTCTCCCTGTTGGCGAAGCGACTCGGCGTCGAGCGCACCATCGGGATCGTCGAGTCCGGCGAGTACGTCGACCTCTTCGAGACGGTCGGGATCGACATCGGCGTCAACCCCCGGCTCGTCACCTCCGAGGAAATCACCCGATTCACGCGCAAGCGCCGCGCGGAAAACGTCGCCATGCTCGAGTCCGACCGCGCGGAGGTCCTCGAGATCGAGATCGACGCCGACAGCGCACTGTTCGAGTCGCGGATTCAGGACGCGATCGCCGACCTGCCCGAGGGCGTCGTCATCGGCGCGATCAGCCGCGACGGCGACCTGATCACGCCACGCGGCGAGACGGTCGTCCATGGGGGCGATCACGTCGTCGTCTTCGTCGACACGGTCGTGTTGGACGAGGTTACCGCGGCGCTGTAACGCAGCCTCAGTCTCAGCCGTCGACACCGCTCTCCTGCCCGATCCGCTCGCCGATCTCGAGTCCGTTCCGGAGCGCCGCGTGGAGCCGACTTTCACCCGCGACCCAGTCGCCGAGACAGTACAGTCCCTCGCGCTCGGCGCGGCGCAGCGGATCGGCGGCGACGCCGTCCTCGGGTAAGGCGTATCGCCAGCCCTGCTGGTCGGCCCAGCCGGGCTCCCGCAGGCGCTCGTCTCCCATGAGGTCGGCGGTCAGATCGGCGAGTCGCTCGCGGTTCTCGGCCGCCGGCTCGTCGTAGCGATCGACCGACCACTCGTGGTTGGCCTGTACGACCAGCAGCGACTCGCCGTCGGGGACGTGACCGGGCTTGCACTCCTCGCGGCCGATCCAGCCGACCTCGTGGGCCTTGTCCGTGTTGACCAGCGCGTAGTAGGGCCGCTCGAGTTCGAAGGGATAGTGGAAGATCGCGGTCCAGATCGTCCGGAAGGGAACTTCGTCGACGGCGTCGGCGAGGTCGTCGCACGCGTCGGCGTCCCACTCGGCCGACCGCAGCAGGTCGGCTGTCTGGGGTGCCGGTGGGTTTAGGAGGAGAACGTCGAAGGGACCCCAGCGGGTGCCGTCGGCGTCCTCGAGGTGCCAGACGCCGTCTGCGTCTCCGTGCCTACCTGCGTCTCCGCGCCTGCCCGCGTCTCCGCTCCCGTCCACAGCGCCGTCGCTCCGGACGATCGTCTTGATCCGCGTCTCTCGGTGAATCGTCGCATCGGTACGAGCGAACAGTCGCTTCGCGATCTGTGTCAGCCCCTGCCGGTAGGTCCACTTGTGGCCGTCGCGGTCGTCGCCCTCGGACACCGTGCCGTCGCTATCGAACGTCCAGACTGGGTCCGTCACGTCGACCAATCCCTCGCTGTCCAGCGTTTCGGTCAACAGTTCGACCACCCGCTCGTCGTCGGATTTGACGTAGTTCGCGCCGTAGTCGTAGACGACGTCGTCGCGTCGCCGTGTCGCGGCCCGGCCACAGAGGCCGCGGGACTTCTCGAGTACCGTGATCTCCGTTTCGGCGGGCGTTTCCTCGAGGGTAGACGCCGCGGCCGCGGCGGCCGCACCTGCGCCGACGATCCCGATTCGGGTCATGGGTATCCCTCGGGCGCGGTCCCTCAAGAATCCGAGCACGGGGCGGTTCGATTGCCGGTTGTGCCGACGATGACTGCCGAACGGTTCAGGAACTGTGATAGTCACGAACGCTTTTCTTCGGGTCCGTGATCGTTTCGAGAAAATGGATCTTCCGAATCCGACGCGACGGCGACTACTGGCGTCCGGCGGTAGCGGTCTCGCAATCGGTCTCGCGGGCTGTCTCGGCGGGAGAGACGACACCGCCGCCCAAGACGAAGACGACCCCGAGGGCGAGACTACCGGCGCGGGCAACGAGAGAGGCGGCGACCACGAGCACGGCTCTCACAACCACGACCACGACACCGATCACGAAATCGGCCAGCCGGTGTCCGAAATCACGGTCGAGATGATCACGAACGACGAGGGCAAGCACTTCATTCCCCACGTCGTTCACGTCGAACCCGGCGGCACCGTTGAGTGGGTGTTGAAACGCGGGGCCCACGACACCACCGCGTACCACCCGGACGTGTACAACGGCCAGCAGCGCATCCCCGACGAGGCCGAGCCGTGGGCCAGCGACCATCTGAGCGACGAGGGCGCGACGTTCGAGCGGACGTTCGACATCGAGGGGATCTATGACTACGTCCGTGCGCCCCACGAGCGGGACGGCATGGTCGGCACCGTCGTCGTCGGCTGGCCGGACCCCGAGGGCCAACCCGGGTTGGAAACGCCAGCAGACGACCGCCCCGACGCCGCCGTCGAGGGACTCGAGCGGTACAACGAGCAGGTTCGCGCGGTGCTCGAGGCGGGGCCGGATGGGCAGAGTAGCACCGAGGCCGGTCACGATCACGACCACGGCCACAGCGACGGCAGCGATCACGAGCACTGAGTCGCCAGTCGGGATCCGAACGCGAGCCGCCCCGTGACCGTTCGACCGCAGTGACGGTCTCGCGAGGCGGCGGATCGAACGGCTTTTGCGACGCCGGCGGGTAAGAGCGGGCGATGGACGTATTGATCGTCGGCGCGGGGTCGATGGGGACGTGGTTCGGGGACGCGATCGACGCCCGAGTCGCGTTCGCCGATGTCGACCGCGACGCGGCGGCCGCCGCAGCCGAGCGGGTCGGGGGCGAGGTCGCCGACCTCGAGGGCGAGCGGACCTACGACGTCGTCTGCCTCGCCGTGCCGATGACGCACGTACGCGACGCGATCGCCGCGCAGGCCGACCGGGCCGAGCGGGCGATCGTCGACGTCTCGGGCGTGATGGAGCCCGCGATCGCGGCCATGGAGCGGGCCGCGCCGGACCGCGAGCGAGTGAGCCTGCACCCGCTTTTCGCGCCGGAGCGGGCACCCGGCTCGATCGCCGTCGTCCGGGACCGGTCGGGACCGGTGACCGACGATCTGCTCGCCGTGCTCGCCGACCGGGGCAACGAGTTACTCGAGACGACGGCGACGGAACACGACGAGGCGATGGAGACGGTCCAGGCGGCGACCCACGCCGCGGTCCTGTCCTTCGCGCTGGCGGCGGAGTCGGTCCCGGACGGCTTCGAGACGCCGATCTACGAGGGGTTGGAACGGCTCGCCGAACAGGTGACCGCGGGCACGCCGCGGGTCTACGCCGACATTCAGGCGACCTTCGACGGCGCGGACGCGGTCGCCGACGCCGCGAGCGAGATCGCGGCCGCCGACGCCGACGACCTCGAGGCGCTGTACCGGGAGGCGGCGGCGAACTGGCACGGCGAGACGGCGGGCGGCGACGAGCGGCACGATACTGGGGGTGAACCAACGTGAGCGACCAACGAGAAGCGATCCGATCGAACGCGAAGTACCTGCGCAACGTCCGACCGATCGATCCCGAGGAGATCTGCGAATACGTCGAGGGGACCCCACATCCGGCGGTCGTCCGACAGCACCTCCGCGAGGACGCCGCGCTGCTGGGGTTGATCGAGCGAGACGATGGCACGTTCGTCCCCGTCGACGACGAGCCGGTCTCCCCGCGGCGCGGGCCGGTCGAGCGGTTCCCCGCCGAATACGAACGTCGACTCGAGGACCTGCTCGTCGAGCGCTACGGCCCCGACTGGGAGGAGGGCGTCTCTGGGGACCTGCTCCGGTCGACGATCCGCCGATTCAAGGCCGACTACCTCGACGGCCGGTCGGTCGAGTACGACGAGGACGTCGCGGCCGGCTACGCGATCTATCACCTGCCGGGCTACTACGCGGCGATCCAATATGCGTTAGACGACCTCGCGGACCGAGGGCTGCTCGGTCGCAACCTTCGGGTCCTCGATATCGGGGCCGGCGTCGGCGGCCCCGCGCTCGGCCTCTGTGACTACCTCCCCGACGACGCCTTGCTCGAGTACCACGCCGTCGAGCCGAGCGCGGCCGCGGACGTCCTCGAGGACCTGCTCGCGGAGACGGGCCGGAACGTCCACGCGACGATCCACCGGGAGACCGCGGAGGCGTTCGATCCGAGCGAAGCCGTCAACGGCGGTGGCGGTGACGGTGATAGCGGCGATGACGGCTCCGGCGACGAGTTCGATCCCACTGCGCCCGACGACGGCTTCGATCTGATCTTCGCCTGCAACGTGCTGAGCGAACTCGACGACCCGACCGCCGTCGCGCGGTCATATCTCGAGACGCTCGCGCCCGACGGAACTTTCCTCGCGATGGCACCCGCCGACAAGAACACGAGCGTGCAGTTGCGCGCAGTCGAACGCGAACTCGAGGACGAACGGTTCTGGGACCGGACGACAGTGGAATTCGACGATGAGAGCGCCGGCGACGCAGAGAAATACCGCCGCGGCGAAGTGACCGTCTACGGCCCCGCCGTCCGTCTCTGGCCCGGCGAACGGCCCTCGGATCGCGGCTGGTCGTTCGACGTTCAGCCGGAGTTGGCCGTCCCGGACGTTCAGCGCCGACTCGACGAGGCCGCGCCGGCCGACGACGAAGAGCACGCCCCCGGCGAGTTCGTCAACGTCGACGTGCAGTTTTCGTACTCACAGCTCCGCCTCGACGGCCGCCGCCGGATCGACATGGCCCTCGAGACGAGCCAGTGGGCGAAGATGGCCGAGATGGAACGCCACGTCACCGAGCGGATCGACCTCGTCGCGGCGAAGCTCAGCCGCTCGCTCTCCGACGGCGGGAACGACTGGCGCGGCGGCGGGCGCTCGAACCCGCTGTTCAAGATCAGCGACGGCAGCGAAGCGATCGACCACTACGCGGTCGTCACGACCGAAACCGCGCTCAACCGCCCGCTGCTCGAGGCCGACTATGGCGACATCTGTTCGTTCGAGGGAATCCTCGCACTCTGGAACGACGACGAGGAGGCCTACAATTTGGTCGTCGATGAGGAGACGATCGTCGACCGACTCGCCTGAGACCGGCAGCCGACGGTACCCGTCGCGGAAGCGGTGGGCTTTTCGCGCCGCCGCCCGACCGCCGTGACATGAGCGACGACCTCGAGATCCTGTTGACCAACGACGACGGGATCGACAGCACCGGTATCCGGGCGCTCCACGACGCCCTCTCCGAGCACGCCAACGTGACCGTCGTCGCCCCGGCCGACGACCGAAGCGCCTGCGGCCGGTCGCTTTCCCACGAAGTCGAAGTCGACGAGCGCGAGCTGGGGTATGCGGTCCACGGCACGCCCGCGGACTGCGTCGTCGCCGGCCTCGCCGAACTCGGCCCCTATCCCGACCTGGTCGTCGCGGGCTGTAACAAGGGCGCGAACCTCGGGGAGTACGTCCTCGGGCGCTCGGGAACGATCAGTGCGGCCGTCGAGGCCGCCTTCTTCGACGTCCCCGCGATCGCGACGTCGCTGTACGTTCCCGTCGACGACACGCCTTTCGAAGAGACCGAGGTGACCGCCGACGAGTACGCTGAAGCGACCCGTGTGACCTCCTATCTCGCCGAAAACGCGCTCGAGGCGGGGGTCTTCGATCACGCCGCGTACCTCAACGTCAACGTCCCGCTGCCCGACGGCGAGCCCGCACCGATCGAGATCACGCGCCCCTCGAAGCGCTACGAGATGGACGCCGAGCGCAACGGTGGTCACGTCACCCTTCACGACCGCGTCTGGGACGATATGGACCCCGAGTCGCTGCCCGACCCCGAGGGGACCGACCGCCGCGCCATCGTCGAGGGCCGCATCAGCGTCTCGCCGCTGACCGCCCCGCACACGACGAACCACCACGAGGCGCTCGACGAACTCGCCGACGCCTATCGGAGCGACTGAGACGGTGCCCGCTCGATGCGCTCACGGACACGGATCGTCGATCGCACCGGGACCCGAGCCGCAGAAATCGGAGACTACGGCAGTATTGAGCGCGTGGTACGTATCCGGATCGCTCGAGCCGGGGTATCGGCGAGCCTGTCGGTCGCTGAAAGTGATAACTGACTTGCGGGTCGCAAGGCAGTCGCTATTCGCCGACGGCACCGTCACGATAGTCACAACGTAACCGACGGATCGCAACAATGTCATATAGAAAACATAAAATCAAGGTAGGTGGGCGTTCAAGCTGTGATAGTCCCAACGGAGCGTGACCAATAGATGGTATTCAATACACTCTGGACTCGCCTCTCGTCTCTCTGGACCGATTCGACCGACGAGTCCCCATCGGACGAGTCCCCGTCGACGGCGGCCGAGGAACCGATCGACGAAACCGACGACGAAACGTTGAGCTACGCCGAAGACATCGAATACGGCGTCGACGAACGCGAGCTGCCCGACGAGGACAAGGTTCTCAGACTGCTCGTCAAACGCGGCGGCCGCGTCGACCAATCGACCGTCCGCGAGGAAACCGGCTGGTCCCAGGATCGCCTCGCGGACGTCATCGACCGCATGGAAGACGACGACCAAGTCAGCGCGATCACCGTCGGCCGCAAGCGCGTGATCTGCCGGCGCGGCTTCGAACCCAAGGGCTACCGCGGCCATCTCAACGAATAACACCCCGATATCCGACCCGTCCCTGCGAACGGCGACGACGGTTTTACCCGAGTGATTCCGACTCGAGAGCGACGGGCTTGGCCAGGGTCGGTACCCAGAAGCGGTTAGCAGCGGTTCCCGCGTTGCACGCGGGCGGCTCCCACCGGCGAACGCCACCCGGCCATCTCTCGGCCCACCTTTTTGCCCGGCGTCGGCGTAGCCTGAGCCGATTCCGATGGAACTCACGATCGAGGACGCCCAAGTCGTCGTCGACTACGAGGGCACCGACTACTCGTTCGCGGTCGACGGCGAGAACGAACTCGCCTACGACGACACGAGCGGCCCGGAGTCGACCGCCCCGGATGCGGTGATCGAGGAACTCGAGGCGCGCGGGTACATCGTTCACCGAGACTGATACCTCCACTGTCTCGATCGGCGTCGTGGTCGATTTCCGTAATGAACTTCATCCAAGTGGAAACGTTCATTCCGGAGTTTTGCTATCTCTTCACTGGGGATGGCACACAAAGATGACGTAACACGGGTGCTTGCAGCGTGCACCGCGTGCGGATCGATCTATGCAGCCCGACAGTGGCCCGATGGCGAAATCAGAGTTATCGGCCAGAAAAGCTGCTCGTGTGGCTCGACCGATTTCGAACTCGTCGATGATTCCGACGACGATCCGGAGGTGGGGACCGACGACGGGTAACCGTCTATTTCTCGTCGGTCACTCGAGCATCGACGCGCCATCGATTCGCGGCCGATCGATGTGTCGAGAACCGCCTCGAGTAGTGCGTTTCCAACCGATCGATCGGCCCGTTTTCCGCCGTGACTGTCCGCCTAGCCGGACCATCATGTTTAAGCGACCGAGTTGCGAAGACAGCAATCATGCCTTCAGACGAATTCCTCGACGGGGAATCGCTCACCGGACGCCAAGCAGGACTCATCTTCGTCGGTTTCCTCAGTTTCATCGTCCTCTCCGGGGTCGCACTGTATCTCTTCAGAGGCCTCTTCTGAGGATGGCTCGAGGAGGGGTTTGTGGCCGTCTCTGAACTGCTCTTGTCTCATTTAGCGCGGATCCGCTCTGCTCGAGGAGTAGGGATGGCTTTACAGCTACAAACCTAGCACTGTGGGTCCTCGGGAACTGAGTGATAGAGAAGTGGACTCGCCGGGCGGGCAACTGTAATCCGCGGTCGTAATCAATCGCAGTACAGCGGAGGTGTCGGAGCGTGACCCGATACTGCCCGCACTGCGGTGGTCGGATGATCACTGAAACCTCGACTGGCGGCCTCCCCCGTCGCGTTTGTGAGAACGGCCCACATGATCTGCAGGAGGTGGCTCGAGGCCGATGAGCGCCTTCCCAGAGCCGACCGACGGCGAGGACATCGACTTCCTCGAGGAACGCGACGCAGACACCGAGTCATGGACTCGAGCGGATCCACGCGAGGCGTTGATCGAGTCGTTCGGTCGGTTCGGCTACAAGGTCACGCTCAGAGACGGCGAGAGCGTCCACTACNGGCCTTGAGGACGGCGAGTACCTCGGTCGATGCGACTGCAAGGGTTGGGAGTACCACGACGGCCCGTGCGCCCATCTCTGCACGCTCCGGAAGGCTGCCTTCCTCGAGCTGATAGACGTGAAGTCGACCGACGGCAGTCTCGACGACGAACACGAGATGCGCCACGCGACCAACGAGGCGCTCGAGGGTGAGCCACACGACACCGCGATCGAGCGGTCACGCGACTACGAGCGGGAAGTAGTGGAGGATCGCGCATGACGCGCACGCACACCCGCGCGATAGCCGCCTCCGTAGGCATCCCCACCCCCCTTGCATACGAACTGCGAAGCCCGACGCCGTCTGCGTATTCACGGGATATGCAAATCGGGGTGACTCGCTGATGGGACGGATGGATCACGATCCTTCGAGCCGCGTTTCGTTTGGCTGTCCCGACGAACTGCTCGAGACGCTCGATGAGATCACCGAGCGGGAGGACAAGAATCGGAGCGAGAAGCTTCGCGAGCTGGTCCAGAAGGAGGTCGAGGCGAAAGGGGATCTGGATGAACCTCAACCGGTCCTTCCAGACGACGAACGGCTCGCCGAGGCGTACCGGATGCTCCACGAGCGAGCGTCTGCTCGCCACAAGAGCAAGCGCCGCGTGAAACTCGAGACCGCGAAGAACAAGCTCTACGACAACACCACACCGAAGAGTGCNAGTGCCGTCCTCGATGAGATCATCAAGCCCCTCGAGAGCGAGGGCTACGTCTCGGTGTGGGCGGGAAACCAACACGTCTGGGTGATCGTGCCGCCGATGCGCTACACCGACGGTGAAGACATCGTCGACGCGGGAGAAAAAGCAGTCGCATAACCCGATCTCTTCTTACCGTTCTGTTTCTAGATGACCGAAAACTCGTCCTTGAGGACCTGACTGGCTGGACACCGGTCAAGATTCGGTCGGCTTCTCCGCGTCGTGTTCCTTCGCGTTCTCGAGGGCAGCCTACATCGCTTCCTCGCGGTCCATCCCCGGCGGGGGCTGGTATGGGATCTTCGCGAACGTCGCCCGGCCGAACCCGCGCAGGCGTTCGGTAGCGTAGTACGTCGGGCAGCACGCGCCGGCGAGGAACGCGACGACGACGGCGGCCAACATCTCGAGCGACGGGAGCGGTAGCGTCACCACGCCCGAATCACCCGAGTTGTACCCCAAGACCGACACTCAACCCGCCGCTTACCTTCCCCTCCGGTTCTTTCACGTCGAAAGCGAGGGGAACGACGGACTCCGAGCCGTCGATCGCGGCGTTTTCTTCTAACCCGTGCCACACGTACGAGATTCCGTCGTCTCCGGGTTCGGAAACGACATGGAACGAGTCGTACGTCTCTCCGGAAACGAGCCACAACTGCGCCGTAGCTCGTCCCTGCTCGTCGATCGTGACCGGCGCGGAAGTGGGGAACGACCCGCGAGCAGTTATCGACTCCGCTCGAGTTAGCGGTTCGCCCTCTCCGTCGAATAGAACGATGTTCGTCAGCCGGAAGCCCCCGACCGGAACGCCGGTTCCGTCGACGATCGGGCTCGAGCGCTCGAGCGCGAAGGTTCCCGTCTTCTCGCGCCCGTCGTCGAGTGTCCGTTTCTCGAGCAGGTTCGGGGCCGGTCGACTGAACTCGTCGAGCGCCTGATGTACGCGCCCGTCGTCGAGTGTCCGGTTCTCGAGTAGGTTCGGAGTCGATCGACCGAACGCGTCGAGTCCCGATCGCTCTCGCCCGACGTCTTCCTCTTTGTTGGGATATGCGGAGGTAGACGACCGCTCGAGCCGCACTGCCACACCGAGCGAGTAGGTACTCATGGATCAGTACCTACGACATTTTGATACAGATGGGGTTGCCCGTTCCTTCGCGTAGGATCATCCAGCGGTTCGTACCGCCCGAATCCTGAATTACGTCGCCGTGGCTTAGGCCGGTGCCGGATTTGTCGCGTAGCCAGTGGTCAACTTCCCCGATCGGCATTTGCGTGTTGTTGTCCAGGTGTTCGTAGGTAGCGCCGTAGAGAACGAACGGCATCGTAACGAAGTCGTCGTTCTCGCTGGCCTGATTGACCATGCCCCACCCGGTACCCATGTATCCGTCTTGATCCTGCGGGCTGTACGTCTCGAGGCTGAAGTCGGGGGCCGTCTGGTAGTAGCTCAACGGATCGCCGCCGACACACCCGGCCATGAGCGTCTGATCCGCTTCGTCGGCCATGTAGTCGAAGTACGGGTTCACGTCCTGATACGCGCACCAGACCGCCGAGTTCCCGCCCGAGTCTTCCGTACGCTCCCAGTACCAGACGAAACCGCTTTCGGTGTAGTACATCCAGTACTGACCGGCGTCCTGCGCGCTCGAGAGTCCGGGGTTCTTGTCGTTGTGCTGCCCGCCGACCGACGCGTCGAGCCACCAGTTCGACTCGTTCGCGGTGTACTCGTTGTTGTCGGTGGTACTCTGGATGAACTCGCCTTTGCCGTATCCCCATTGGAAGCCGTCGCTACCGTTCTCGGCCCAGTTGCTCCCGCTGCTGGCCCCGCTGTCGTAGTAGCTCGACAGGAACGCCATACGCTCGTCGTGATCGGCGTAGTTCGGAGTCTGTAGTTCGACGTGTCCGTAATACCCGCCTTCGTCGACTGTATCCCGGTAGTCGGCGTTAATCGCCCATCCGTTCAGGCTGGTTAGGTTGTCGATCAGTGCGTCGAACGCCTCTTGCCACGTTGCTGAAACTTGGTCTTCAAATGCCATTGTTTTACTCCATCGCGAGGATTTTCACCTGCGTATTCTCCGTTTCGCTCGAGGGCAGTCGGAGTCGCGCCATCGAGGCTCCGAGTCCGCCCTGAGGCGATACCGAGAACGGGGCATCTTCGGGGTCGAGTGGGATTTTTCGATAGTCGCCCTCGGAGCGAAAGGCGACGTAAATTGGCGCGTCGAACCCCCAGACGGTGACAGACTTCGCCGGAAACCCCCATTTCAGACGGTTCTCTTCGGCCGTCGTGATTGGCAGCGGTTCCTCGGTTACGAAGTATCCCGCTTCCTGGCTGTCCTCTGACTCTGTATCGAGCGCCTCGAGGGCGTTCTCCCCGCGCTGCTCGAGCAGCAGCGCGAGTAGGAGCCGCTCGGTGTCGCTCTCGACAAGGTCCTCGCTCCAGGAGGAGGCACCGACGCCGTAGTCCTCGAGGACGCGCTCGATCGGACTGTCGGGCCCGATCGTCGACGAGCCCATCACGAGGTATCCCCCTCCTGCTCGCCGCCGTCGGTCGCGACCGTTCGCACGTCGCTGCGGAGATCGCGAACGGCGGCCGTGTGTTCCTCGATCGCCTCGAGCCAGTTGCCCCGCTCCTCGCGCCGTTCGTCGCGCTCTTCCCGGTAGAGCCGGTACATGAGCAGGAACGCGACGGTCGGGAAGCCGAAGCTGTTGAGCAAGGCGACGGGATCCATGCTAGATCAGCCCCCCGGCGAGGTCGCCAGCGCCGTCGACGAGGTTCCCACCGGCGTCGGTCGCTCCGTCGATCACGTTGCCACCGGCATCGGTCGCGCCGCCGGCGTCGGTCGCCCCGTCGACGGCGTCGCCGCCGGCGTCGGCCGCGTCGTCACCGGCACCCATCAGACCGCCGAAGAGGTTCCCGCCGGCGTCGGAAACGCCGCCGAAGGTGTCGCCCACAGCGTCGCCGACGCTGCCCGTGGCATCGGTCACTCCGTCCCAGGTGTCGCCGAGGACATCGCCACCGAAGTCGCTCGTTCCGTCGGCGAGGTCGGTCGCACCGCCCCACACGTCACCGATCGCGCCGCCGATCCCACCGGCCGCGTCGGTCGAGCCGCCCCACACGTCGCCGATCGCGCCACCGATCCCGCCAGCGGCTTCGCCGGCTCCACCGGCCGCGTTAGTCGTTCCGCCGACGATGTTCCCGACCGCGTCGCCGATGCCGTCGGCTGTCTGACCGGGGCCGCGCGTCATCTGAACGACGCGCCAGACGATGAACGCGAGCGCGATCGCGCCGATGACCATCGCGACGTTGAACCCCTTGCTGTCTTGGGCTGCATCACCGATGTTGTCGGAGATGTTGCTCACTGCCTCCGCTGCCGGTTCCGCAGCGTCGGCCGCCGTGCCGGCCGCGTCGCCCGCTTTGTCGGCCGCTTCGCCGGCGGCCAGTGCTGCCGCGGGTCCCGGCATCTAGCTCACCTCCATGTCGATACCGTCGATGGGGCTCGTGAGCCCCTGCGTGTGTGCGTTCATGATCGGATCGTGACGAACACCAGCAGCACCGCCTGCAGCGCCAGCAGGCCGATCATGATGTCGTCCTGCGTCCACTGNGTGTGCGTTCATGATCGGATCGTGACGAACACCAGCAGCACCGCCTGCAGCGCCAGCAGGCCGATCATGATGTCGTCCTGCGTCCACTGGGTCCCGTAGACGAGTCGCGCCGTCGGACTCTCCGGCGGCTGCTGGGATTGGCTCTGGTTCGCCGGGCTCGAGGTCGTCGACGCTGACGACGAGGCTGTCGTCACCGCTAACTCTCCGGGCTCGGTACCGTCGGATAAGCCGCCCTGCACGGGGAATCACCCCCGGACTCCGATCATGTCCTGCTTGACCGCTGCGCCCAGATCCTCGATCCGGGCCTCGGTCTGGAACCGCGGCAGCGACAGCAGGGCGTTGCGCGCTCGAGGCGTCCCGTTGGCTCGCTCGGGAGCCTCGAACGCGACTTTGTACGGCGCGTCGACGACGACCTGTAGCTTGAACTTCCGCGGGAGGTACGGCTGCAGCGGGGTGCGATCGAAGCCGAACTGGATCTCCTGCTGGGCCTGATCGCGGGTGTGCAGGATCGCTGTCTGTGCCTCCTTGAGCGTCTGGTTGACCTTCCCGCCCGCTCCCGGTGCGGTCTTGCGAATCTCGACCGACGCCGGATCCCGCGGGACGTAGAAGACGTCGAGATCGGTCTCCGTCCCTGCCGACGTGTAGTCGAAGGAGTTAGCGTCGTAGTCGATGCTGTCGGGCTGGACGACCGAACCATCCTCCCACAGCAGGAAGTCCTGCGTCGATGGGCTCTCGATCAGATTGTGCCCGAGTTCGAACGTCTCCTGCTCGTCGGCGGACCCGTTGGTCGTGAAGTGCTCGTGCGCCGGGAGGACGAGACGCAGCTCACTGTCGTGATCGTCGCGAAGTTGGAGCGGCCGACCGAGTTTGATCTCGGCGACGACGCTCGCCTCGCCGGACGTGCCCGCCTGGGTGTCGAACTCGCGGAGGGTGACGCTGCCGGGAACCCAGGAGGCCGCTTTGAGTTTGTTCTTGATCGCCATTACTCGAGGTCCACCTCCGCGAGCGCGGCTTCCTCGAAGTAGATCTCGCTCTGGGCGTGGTCGATCTGCTCGGAGGAATCGACGAGGATGTACGCTTCG
>NZ_AOID01000006.1 GCF_000337195.1 Natrinema versiforme JCM 10478
CGTGGCCTTCGGATCCGAGACGACCTGAATGCTCTCGTCGGTCGGAGCCTTGTAGCCGAGCGCGACTCGAGTGTTTGCCGGGAGCGGGTTTCCGTTCGAGTCGTTGAACTTGCCGTAGATCGGGAGTCCGGATTTGTCACCTACGCTGACGGCGTTCCGGATGAGTACCCCGATACCGTCTTTCGGACTGATTGTGAGGACCGGCGTCAGCTGATCGGTGATGTTCGTGTCTGTCGAGATGTATTTCGAGGTATCACCGAGCGCAGCGTACAGCGAGAGGCTCATCTACGCCAGCACCTCATTGATCATTCCCTGGGCGTTGAACCGCTCGGCGGCCTCACGAACCACGAATGCGCCCGAGCCGAGGGTGAACGCTCGGTTGCTAACGACCATCTCGCCGAGGGCCATCCCGCCGATACCGAAGATTTCGGACGGGAGCATCGTGCCAGTCGCGGTGTCGACAAGGTACGGAGCGAGGTAGCCGCCCGCGACCATGCCGACATCCATCCACACGTCGCTGTCAGTCAGGGCCTGCGTGGCCTGATCGAAATTCATTGCCATGCGAGTCCAACCAATCGGCCGAATTCGGATATAAGAGCGCGTTAGATCCGCAGTCAGACTGTGCAGATGACATCAACCTGCGTTGTTCTGCCGCGGATTGCCGTCACGATTTCAACTGACAGCGACTGCACCACGTAGTTCTTAGGTACATCTTCGGATAGAATATCTCATTGTATCTCCCCAGAACTGATCGTGCTTTTCATTTAGGTTCAATAACTGAGACTAGCTAACACCAACAGTGAATCCAATACCACTGATACCACAGTCGGAAGCGAACTATAAACTATATTATATCGTGCCTCTTGTTTTTGTATATATCTTTCACCAGATTGGTGGAGGATACAATCTGGTTTTTGCTCTAATAGCTCTACTTGGTGCAGCCAGCCGTCATGGTATAGGTGAAGCTTTGTATGGGCCTGGTGGTGAAGAAAAGTCAGAACTCAGTGAGGTAAAGGAAATTCGGCGCTTAGGTACATTAATTCATAGAGATAAAGAACCTTCTGAGTATTCGGCTAACTCATCAAGAGAAATGTTGGAAGAAGGCGAAATGCAGTCTAAATTTTGGGTTGCGATAGTAGCAGCCCTAGGAATATTTCAGTTCTTATTTTCAGTAATGTTTTTGATTGCTGTTTATAGCCTTTATCGATATCGATTTGAGCTTGACTTTGTTGGTGGAGTGTTACTATTCACACTTGTTGCGTTAATCGTCTATGGTGTTATTCGGGAACTTCTACCGGATATAAGCCAAATAGATAAATTCGACCATGAGATACAGGAATTGTCTGAGGATTTCATCATATTGCTTAATTCTGAAAACATATCAATTACTAATTTAGTTTATGAACCAGCTGAAGGAGGAGCCTTTAGAATCGACTGTGAAGTCAATTACGAATACAGTAAGGGTGTGAGTGAAGACATTAACCGGATTGCAGTCTCATTCTGCTCTTTCGTTTCTCGCTCTTCATATCCTATTTCTCATGGGGAGATTAGCTTGACAACTACTGATGACATTATTATTGACTTTGAAATCGACCCAATATGGTGTAGTCAGCTACTGAATGGCCAAATTTCTTCTGAACATTATTCAGAATTAATAGAAAGAACAGCATCTGTTTCTGGTACCGACAATGTAGATTCTCTCTTTTAGGCTGAATAGTTACAAATATTCAATGATCATCCACTTAGAATCTCACTAGAAACAGTATTATTTCCATCAATATTCTGCTCAAACTCGGCCATCAGAATTCCGACGACAGCCGTTCGCGAGAGTTCGTGACCGCGTCGGTTCTCGAGGTGGTCCTGTATCCGTTCGAACTGATCAGCCTTACTCCCACGGAGCGTGACATCGGTGCGCATCTGATTAGTTGTCGAAGGGGTGTTTGATCCGAACGCGATCACTGCCGTAGTGTGTACTCTCGAGAGCCCAGTCACGCGAGTCGATCCGCTGCAGGGTCGTATCGTCCGAGTAGATCCACTCGGAGCCGAT
>NZ_AOID01000007.1 GCF_000337195.1 Natrinema versiforme JCM 10478
AAAATAGAGCCGTATTTTAAAGCGCTCGCGATACATCTGGAATGAGATTCCGGTATGATAATACTGGTTGAATGACCATCTACAGATATGAGTAAGAAAGAAATCGTTCTGAATATTGTAAACAGCATAAAAAAGGGGGTGGGGAAACGGAATGTGTTGTTCTCACATTATAGAGGCATCCATGTAGATGCTAAATCAGGCGGCAATATTAAATTCGATTCTTCAGATTTTGATACACACTATTTGGGGTTTATTTCTCAAGGACAACATAGGATGATTGAAAATATATTGAGTGATTGTCCACAAACGAATGATGGTGGTTATAGAATCCACACTGAATCTAAACGCAAGGGTATTGCTCGAAGAGCGATTCTTGTGATGGTTCTAATAAAGATTAGGAACACCGTCTATCTATCTTTCCTTTTTATTTTTATTTTAGTATCTTTGCTAGTGCTCTCCTTTGGGGCGAATATTGTAAGCGAGCTAGCCGGAAGTCTCTTCTGAGTTCTCTAAAATATCTCTTATCTTATCGCGTACGTCTGGTGGCTTCAATATATTATTTTGTCTCCCAGCCCTTGTGTAAAACCGCCCTTGGACGGTGACCGGAAGTTCATCAAACTCACTGACTTTAATAACAACAATATCATCTCCATCGATCTTACATGATGTCTTCCGCAGAAGTAGGTCGTCTGGCCGCTCAATATACTCAAATATTTCAGAATAGACGATTTCATCAACTAATGTTGGTTCAGTTAATCCAGCGACTTCTCCTGACTTTGTTACACCAACAGTGATGTATCCNGATGTATCCACCACCGATATTTGCCATTGCACCTGCTGTAATCGCTAACTCTTGGTCTGCAGAGGCACTTGGAAAAAATTCATTCTGTTCACCTGGCTCTCTGGAGATGAGATCTTTAACTTCCTCAGAAGAGAGGTTAAACGGTTCAGTTTCTAGGAGATCCGTCACAAGGATTCACCTCCTCTTTTTTCCTTATACTCTTCAATTGTTCTCTTTACAGGATAATTAACCGAGAAACCTTCCTCTTGTAGCATGCTTCTTATTTCTTTGAAGAATGATGTTGGTGGATATTTGTGATCTGGATTCAATTCGTGCCATTCACTATGGAGTTGGCATATTCTGTCAACGAATTTAATGGATAATACCACTCGTTCAATATCCGTTAAATCGTTCATTTCATCTGTTATCTTCACATGGATCTTGTCGTGTGACAAACTGGCACGGATGTGGTGATCACCAGCCAAGAAGTGACCTCCAACCATCTGTAGGCTCTTGCCAGTGAGAATTCCTTCTAAAATAGGTGCAGATCGAAGAAGGTTCTTTGATCCAGAGATACTATTGAATTCGCCAAAGTTATCTTCCGAACCACTGACTTTCGCATCAGTAAGTTGCCTTATGCTTAGATAGTCAAGTCCCTCCCCATTATAGTGCTGATATAATAACCATAATAGAAAGTCTGGCTCAAACACAATTGAGTTTAGTTTTTCTGGATATAGGCTTTCTTGAATTCTATTCTTAAGTTTAGTAGTCGTTTTCGTATCACCACGAACGAACAGGTATCCAGATGAAGAGTAGAGATCAGCCGTCTTCCTCTCTGGAATATCGACTGTTCTTAATTCTCCATCCACATATGCATCTGCTTTTATAAGATTTTCATATGAATATCTGTAAGCCTCTGTCTCTGATAACCAAGATTCATCTATATCGAGGATACGAGGGGATCGCAAGTAATAGTCACGAAGGTTAATCTGCTCGAATCCATCACCTGGTGTTTCTGGATTGTATTCTGGCAAAAAATTCCCTATATTCCCCTCTAATTCTTCTGGTATGTCAAATAATTCGGTGAATATCAAATACCCCTCGTATGAAAACCTTTCTTCCTTTTCCATACTCCACTTTACTTCTGATATGTTTATAATGGTAACGTCATTCCGGCCAAATGCCAGTTTTTTCACGACAAATAAATTGTGACCATAAGCGGGTGCATCAGTGGTAGTTATGGTTCGATACGAGATGTCCGTGAATCCACTCTTCGAGGACAATCGACTACTTCGAGTGTAATTCCTCTACTCTGCCGATCAGTTTCTGATTGAATTCGTCTCCATTACGTCCCTGGTGGACCCGTTGATGACAGTTTGGACATAGTGCGATCACATTCTTTGGGTGGTCTGCCCCACCGTCACTGCGTCGGCGAAGATGGTGCACCTCGAGGAAGGGTTCTCCATCGGCAGTAAGAAACGGAGCATCGTCGCCACAGCCTTGACAGACACCGTCAGCGACTCGAAGCGCGTATTTCCTAACGACCTCCGATCGCGGATACGTGGTGCGAGATTGTGATTCGCTTGTCGTTCGGCCTTCGCCGTTCACACTTGCCTCGGCTTGATCGTATAGCTCGTCCACGGAGATATCATCCAGGCTCGTGACCCCAGTATCGATTTCTACACCACCAGCGGGGACGAGTTCGAATCGAACTGCATCGCGCATATTGTCGCTCCGGTCTGGGAGACGCGTCCAGTAATGATCCTCATATTCGAACTGGCCGACGTAGGACACTTCCCACGCGCCTTCGCCGCTTTCGAAGACATGGATCTTGTCATTATTTTCTGCGTGATCCCGGATAGCTGCGTTTCCGGCGTCCATCTCCATATCTCCATCCCGCCCTTCTCCGGTATAGAGTAGCCTCCCATCATCGAGGAGTTCGTCATCGTACCCGTGCCATTCCCCGGATTCGCCGAAAAAGATGAATACGTACGGATGATCCGCACACGGTGCGATTCCACTATATCTGTTTCCGCCGAACTTTTCGTGAATATCCTCGACCCGGTGGTATGCCTGCCCAATCTCGAACGGAAGTCCTTCCATAGACCTCCACTCGGTTCACTGAACTTCATACTTTCCTGTCGGGTTCATCCTATGGCAGAATCTTCGACTATGTCCTCGAAGCCGGTCTTCGCGGACAATTCACTCCGAGATTGGGGCCGATTTCCGTACTGATAACCCCATTCTTCATGGTTTGTTGGGCTAAAACTGAGGATCGAGGACAGCGATGAGGCTGAAACCTTACCCGCAACGCGAAGGGAAGCGCGTATGGTTGAGTGAAGATGAACTGCAGGCTGTGATCGACAAGGCGGAAGATAACCGCCAAATGATCGCGTTCCTGCTCGCCGGTCGATGTGGACTCCGCCGCTGTGAGATCGTCCAGATAACGCCTGCCGATGTCGTCGAGACGCCGACCGGGACGCACCTGCGCGTCTGGGAGGACGTTGCGAAACAGGAACACTACCGCGAGCCACCGGTCCCCGATCAGCTGGCGACGTACATCGACGCCCACACCGACGCCGCCGGAATCGCACCGGACGAGTCGATCGTTGACGTTACCGACAAGACGGTCTACCGCTGGGTACAGCGAGCTGCCGAACGACTCCACGCCGAGAGCGGAGATCGCGGCTGGTCATTCCTCGACGTCCACGACCTTCGGCGGACATGGGGGACGAATCTGCTCGAACAGGGCGTACTTCCGTCGGTCGTGATGGACTGGGGCGGATGGGACGACTGGGAGACGTTCCGGCGGCACTATCTCGGTGAGTTCTCGCCGGAGGCGATTCGGCGGGAGCGTGGGAAAGTAAATTATTTGTCTAAACCTGGCAGAGAAAGTAGGGAAAAGAATGGTCCCGATTCTCTTATTACAAACTCAATCTGACGAGCATATACTGGACTATATTATCAATATCAGCTAGTGTTTTATGTGAGTTCACCTCATACACGGCAGATATGACAGATGAAAGTTTTGTTGAAGACCAATATACATATGATGGGTGGTTAGTTTTTAATGAGTTATTTAATACTGAAGTAGTATCTGACGGTGTAACTATTGAAGATGTTATTGGATCTTTTCCCCTGTATGAAGGTGGTTCTCCGAATGATCCAGATGCTGGGTTTGAGCGAACAAATCTTCCAAGCATGTTTCAGAACCTGAGTGAGATCGGGACTGATTTCCAAGATTTTGCCAATAGTATCAGGTCTTTCAAATATGTCGATGAAGATTGGGTGGAAGAGTGGGGATATGATGAAAATGCTAATGAACAGATATTTTACAAGGATTATCATGATGAAGTAGACATATTTTGGGATTCAGATAGCCAGATTATGATGTTCCGGGGGGACAAACAGCTTTTAGGACGCAAACGCGAGTCGCTTCAAGCAGGCCTGTCAGGTTCACTCTATCTAGATCCGGTTAATTTCAACTTTGATTTCTTCTTGTGGGTGCTATATAAAAAATACAACAAAGAAGACCTAAGCTCTGATCTTCGAGTGAGAAAACTCACTCGTGGGAAAACAATCGGTGAACATGAAGATAATTTGGGGAAGAGGGTACGAGTAGAGGGATCTGAGAACATTCTCCGATCACTTATGCTGATTGCTCCTGTTTTGGCTGGGAAAAAGATTCAAGCAATTCAGGGAAGCTTCCTCATGGGCAAGCACAAAGTGAATGCGGAAATCGAGCATGGTGGAAAAGTCCATATAAAGGTTTCCGATAGTCCTCTCAGTGGTCTCAGCCATCTTAGAAGGATGGGAATAGCCCTTCAATTTTTGACAGAGTTGATTAGATTGTACAATGTCTGGGAGGGCTTACCAAGCAACGATCGTTATCCGCCACCGTCGTTCTTCGACGACTTAAGCAATGTTGCTGAAGAAGAAGGCTGGGATCACCAATATGATCCTGAGAATATCAAAGAGGAATATCGTGGCAAACGAGAAGATTAGGTATACGGGTGTTAAACCCTGAAACACCACATAATTAAGTATCCAGACGCAAACTATAGATAAGGAAAAGCTGAGCGATCCACGCCACTCCGACCATGTCAAGTAGCAAACTCGGCCGATCAGAAAACCTTGACCGGTTCTGGTCGGAGCAGTTGCTAGCTCAGCGAGAGACGAACGTCCACATTGAATCTGTAACTCGAGAAAATATCCGATCCCTACAAGAAGTAAAACGCTACCCATACGAAGGCCAGTTAAAACTCTCTGGTACCTTCAGCTATGATCTTCCCGGTCGCCGTGGAGGCAGCCACACTGTGCGAGGCGATTACGAATATAGGACGGCATCAGGGTTATTTTTGTTGAACACCCAGACAGATCGTCCTCGTGCAAGAGAGGTGTTTGATGATATTAACAATTTCATTTCTGAGTCAGCAGAAATCTATGATTCGCTATCCCTCGATCGCCGCTCTATTTGGGAGTTTTTAGACAATGCAGATGTGATAGACAAGCTTGTAGTCCGAGCTCCAGAGGGTCAGTATGACGCTACATTGTTACCCCAATTAGTCGGCAGAGAAGACCCGATTACCACAATCGAAGAAAGTGATCTCTCCTCTTTTGAAAAAGAGGCACTTATTTCCGTAGTCAACAAGCACGATCTGCCAGAAAGCTTGGAATCTATCCATGAATTAGACATTGACTGGTTTGAGACTTCTATTGAAGAATTTAAGGCTGGATTTTGGTATAATAAAGAACTGGCTGAGATTTCATTCAAGCGTGGCTCGTTACAGCTTGATGCAGATATTGATATAGCAAAAGAATATCTGCTACAACTGTTTGAACGAGACGTACTATTTCAGTCGAATGATCACGAACTGTGATCGAGGATATTTTAGATTGTATCGGGATTAATATCGGCCCACACGCTTCCTCTGTGGCCTTTGCTGTTTTTTTGTATCTCATAATAATAGTATCTTACGTCTGTGTTTGGTATTTACTCGAACCAGTTAGTAGTTTCAATGAATTTGATTATGAGGTTAGAGGATTTATAAGGCATTACAGAGAGACTAGCTGGTGGTGGTTAACCACGTTCTTTGCATCCATAATTGGCCTTGTTATTGGTAATGTGGAAACCTTTTGGACCAGTATGCTTATACTTGGGGTGTTTTTCACCCCATCTGGTTATTACTTTTATAGAAATTCCCCATTCAATCTGAATTGCGATTATAAACCGACAATAGTGTCTGGCATAGATTCATACAGTGAGGAAAAACAGAATATTGCCTATCCAGACGAGAATGGAAAATACTCTTTAAATATAGATGTAACTACTGGGTCTCATATAGACGAGTTCCAGATGGATTTAAAGGTGCCTGATGGAGTAAACCCAGGATCAATCCAGACGACGGTTTCTGAAGCAGAACTAGTTGATAAGGCTACGATAAAAGGTCGTTCTCCCCCAGGGCGAGATAGTTTTCTTCTTACCCTCTTCTTAGAAGAGGCATCTGGAGTTGGTCCAGAAGGTAGGTTCATTATATTTTTCGATGAGGGCGGAAATAGAGAACTACTGAAAGTTCGTTTGATGCCTTCACCACAGGATTAGTGTTTAATTGGGGTAGTCACCTTCTCGAGTGGCAGTCCCTCAGCAGAATTCTTGGATTCCAATCAACTATGTAGAGTTTGAGCGGATGGCTTTGGCCGATTCTCGACATCAAGTTCTCCATCCAGATATTCCTGCCCCTCCCACGTGATTTCGTACATATTACTGTCTTCGAAGATAGGGGCAACCAACCCAACCTGAGAAAGGAGCTGGCAACGTTCTTCAACCCGCCCACGTGATGCAGTGAGTTTGACGGCCTGAGACATATGCCGCGGTGTCGACCACGAATCCTCCGAGAGATGCTCAAGAATCCGTTCATCAAGCGAACACATCCAGCAGGCGGGCTTTCGGCTCATTAGGGTTGGGTGGTTCCACTGGCGCTCGGTCCATCTCTCGAGTCGCCGCCGTTGAGGTAGGTCTCGTTTTCGGCGTCGTACTCTTCACGGAGGTAGGCTTCTCCCCTCTCTGTGATGACGTATGCACCGTTTCCGATCGGAGTCAGCATTCCATGCTCTGCGAGCTTTTTGCACCGTCGAGAGACATGTGCGTTCGAGACTCGGATGCTCTCACTATCGGTTAGTTCTCCAACTGTCGCTCCGTCGTTTTCGCGGAGGTACTCGAGGATGCGATCATCCCAGATCGTCATCCATGTCCCCGACTCTCTCATTACCTCCTCTTAGTACGACATTCCCCTTTTTGTTTGGAATTATGCTTAATAGGAGTGGTACTCCTTATCAGTTCCATCGTTACATATATGTAATCAGCGTTCTTTGGGCCAATCACGGAGCTACCAACTCGGCTGAAGATGACTCTTGTTGGTATGTGAGACCGGGCGGCGTTGGCGCGCCGCCCAGAAGGTAGCTCCGGAATCCACAATGAATTGCGGAACTCACGTGGGGTCAGCGCCCCACGAACGGCAAGAGACATCGATAGCCAAAAGGTCTGACGCTCGCTGCGCCTGCGGTGCTCGAGCGGACGGCTACGACGCTCGGAGCAACGAACCGGTCTGTCGCTCCTGTGCGCACCTCCGAGCTGACGGTGGCCCTGCATCGGGCTCGCCTGAAGGTCGGCAGCAAGCGAACGAACTCGCTGAGGACTACGAAGCCGAGCCCGAACTGGTCGCTGACGGCGGCATCGCCTGGGGCGACCTCTCCGGGTTCCAGCGCGATATTCTCGAGGCGATCGCTGGACTCGAGTCGGTCGGAAAGGACCCCTACGGGCTCGCGATCAAAGACGACCTTCAGGAATACTACGGCGAGATCGGTCACAGCCGGCTGTACCAGAACCTCGATAGACTGATCGACGACGATCTCCTCGAGCGCGACGAACTCGACGGTCGGACGAACAGCTACACGCTGACGGCCGACGCCGAGGCGATGCTTGGGGAGAGCGTTCACCGACGCGCGGACGCCTGCGGGATCGAGATCGCCGCGACCGACGGAGGTGAGGAGGCGTGATCGAAGTCACGGCACTCTCCGACGAGGAGATCGAGGCCGTTGTCAACACCCGCGGGTTCCAGAAGATGCTCGCCTACCGGCGACTCTCTGACGGGATCGACGTGCTCGAGGACGAAGACCAGATCTTCGAGTCGATGGTCGCCTCGATCACAAAGCAGCATTCGCAGGTCCGCTCGGAGGAAAGCACGCGCGAGTTCTTCCGCCTGTTCCGCGACGAAGTCGCGACGTTCACCGAAGGGCTCGCAGACGAGGAACACGCCGCCGATCGAAGCGACCTCGAGGACCTGATCGTTGAGGACGGTGATGGCGATGCGTGACGACCCCGAGACGGTCACCTGCAAGACCTGCGGCGCGACCGCGTGGCGAACCACCTGGGGTTCGACAAACACGACCTGCTACCGCTGTAGCGAGTGTCATTCCGGTGGTCACATCGTCTACACCGATGACGGCAGAGAACTCCGGCGCGGTGGCGTCTTCTGCAAACTCCAGAACTACGCGACACGGAGAGTAACAGCATGAGCGACGACGACGCGATCTCGATCACAACCGAACTCACGCGAGGCACGTCGACCGACGATCGCGACAAGATCCGCGCCGAGGTGAGCGCCGAGTCCGTCGACGAACTCGAGGACAAACTCGAGCGTGTCCGCCGGCAGCTGGAGGATTGGGCCGACGAGGTCCGGAACATTCAGCCGGAGAACTCTCAAGGGCGTCGCCGGCTCGCCGACGATCAGTCTGAACTCGGGGAGATGGAAGCATGAACGATCAACATTCCACCGATCCAGATCACTGTCGAGAGTGTGGCCAGGACCTCGGTGCTGGCTACCTCTGTGACGACTGTGATACCGTAGAGGTACTCGAGTCATGATCCGTGATGAGTACCTGCGGCGTCTCGTCGACGCGGCTCACGTCGACCTGTATCTGTCCGCTGTTGACGGGGCTCGTATCTACTGGCCATGGCGGATGCAGCCCGTCCACGAAGCGAGCGAGCGCCATCGCAACGCCTGTGAGAGCTACGTCGTTGACTCATCGTTCAAGGACGAGTCGATCACTAACGAGGACGCACTCGATACGGCGTACGCGATGGACGCAGAGATGGTCGTTCTCGCTGATGTCTGGCACGACAAGGACGAGACGGTCACCGCGATCCTCGAGGGGATCGAACTCTACGACGACCACCCGTACGACGGGAAGGTAATCGCTCCGCTCCAACCGCCACACGACGAGTGTTTCCTCGAACTCGAGGGGCAGGTCGACGTGTACGCTGTCGGCGGTGTGAAAGACGCTGGCAATGAAACGCGAATCGAGGCCGCACGGTGCGTTCGAGATGTCGCTGGTGCTGATGTCCACCTGCACGGACTCGGGTACGGCGCAACGGATGCGATAGCCGAAGCGATCCGAACGGATCCTAAACTGCTCGATTCGATCGACTACTCGACGCCGATCCAAAGCGCCAACGGGACCGATGTCGCACCAGGGAAAGAGCGGATGTCGGTCGTCGCCGCACGCGCTGCCGCTCAGCTGGTCGAGGATCTTCGGAAGTTCTCGCCCTACGCGGAACAACCGCAACCGGAGGATCTTCGTGGAGAAGCCCAGTCCGGTCTCGATGAGGTAGCTGTCCGAACCGACGGAGGTGGCCGATGAGCGACGACCTCGAGCCGATCTCGCCCCGAGAGGCGGTCGACCTCTACGTCTCACACCGCGAACTCGAGATCAGCGCGAAGACGCTGCAGAACCACAAGTACCGTCTGAATGCCTTCGTCGAGTGGTGCAACGAGGTTGGAATCGACAACCTCAACGAACTCACCGGCCGGGATCTTCACCGCTACCGGGTGTGGCGACAACAGGACGTGAACATCGTCACGCTCCGCGGGCAGCTCGCAACGCTGCGCGTGTTCCTCGAGTTCTGTGCGTCCATCGATGCCGTCGAACCGGGGATGCGCGAGCGAGTGAAGCTGCCGGACGTCGACCGCGGTGATGAAGCGCGCGACGAGATGCTCGACGCCGATCGTGCCCACAAGATCATCGGCTACCTCGAGCGGTACAAGCGCGCGAGCCGCGAGCACGTGATCATGGCGATCCTCTGGCACACGGGGATCCGCCTCGGAAGTCTTCGAGCAGTGGATCTCGAGGACTACGAGCCCGGGGACCAGTGCTTCTGGCTCCGCCACCGGCCAGATACTGACACGCCGCTCAAGAATCAGGAGCCGGCCGAGCGGGCGATCGCACTCGACGACTACTACTGCGATGTCCTCGACGAGTACATCCGCTTCCACCGCCACGATGTCGTGGACGACCACGGCCGCGAGCCGCTGGTAACGAGCGATCAGGGCCGGCTGAGTTCCGGCCAGATCCGGTCGGAGGTATATCGACTTACACAGCCCTGCATGATCGAGGGGTGTCCCCACGACCGTGATCCGAACGACTGCGAAGCCACGGAGTATGGGCACTACTACGACTGCCCGAGCAGTCTCTCGCCGCACACGATCCGGCGCGGGGCGATCACGTACCAGCTCCGCGAGGACATCCCCGAGAAAATCGTCAGCGACCGCTGTGACGTGTCCTCGGAAGTTCTCGATCGCCACTACGACCGCCGTACAGACCGTGAGAAGATGGAACAGCGACGCGACTTCATCGAAGACCTATAACAGGAACATGACTCTCAAGCAAGCCGCTGTCAGCACTGTCGTATCGATAGCCGTCAGAACACCCTTAGGGAACGGAATTCAGCAAGTAGAAGGCCTGAAACGAAAAATTTCGAGTGGACTCGCCGGGATTTGAACCCGGGGCCTCTCCCATGCCAAGGGAGTGATCTACCCCTGATCTACGAGCCCTCGTACGCATCCTATAGTTTCCGTCGGGAATAGATAAACCCCTCGAATTCCTCGAGTCCCCGTCACGGTCCCACATTCTCGTCGCCACGCCGCGACCCCGACTCGAGTCTGCCAGTGTGTCTACAATATAACGAGCCGGTCGCCACCGTCAGTCTCGAGGCCCGATGGGGCACAGGGGCCCTGTGCTGCCGACTCGACGAAGCGCGTCGGCTCTGAGACCCACAGCAGTGACACACAACAGCCGCTCGCCGAGGGAACTCGCGGAAATCCGAGCGGCTTTGCGAACGCTTTTTCCGGACACCCCGACGAAATCCGACGATGGCCGGGGATCAGGAGCGAGCACACAGCCGAGACGACGTGCGCGACACCTACGACCGGATCGCGACACACTTCGCGTCCACGCGGGAGTACGCGTGGCCCGAAGTCGAATCCTTCGTCACGAGTGCGACCGACCGCGAGAGCAGCGGCGTCGGGCTCGATCTCGGCTGTGGGAATTGTCGACACGCCGAACTCCTCGCTGCCGACTGCGAGTCCGTCGTCGGCCTCGACGTCAGCCGCGGGCTGATCGAGACGGGGCGAACCCGTGCGCTCGAGCGCGAGTTCGACGTCGAACTGGTACAGGGCGATGCGGCGAGCCTACCACTGGCCGACGACGCGATCGACGTCGCGGTCTACGTTGCGACGCTGCATCACCTGCCGACGCGGGCCGCCCGCCGAGCCAGTTTAGACGAACTCGCGCGGGTGCTGTCGCCGGACGGCCGCGCGCTGGTCAGTGCGTGGTCGACCGCCCACGACCGGTTCGACGCGACCGAGGGGTTCGATACGACGGTCGAGTGGACCCTCCCCGGCGGCGAACCGGTCGACCGCTTCTACCACATCTACGCACCCGACGAGTTCGAGGCCGATCTCGAAGACAGCAATCTTGAACTCCGCGAGTGGGAACTCTCGAGTGGCAACTGTTACGCGACGGTGGCGGGCGACGACCGATCACGGGGTCGGTAGCGCGCTGGGTCGCGGCCGGTGTGGGCTCCGCGCGCGGCGTCGACCGCTCGCTCGAGCGGGGTTCCGCTGTGTCGTTTCGGTGTCCGTACCGCTGATGGCCACGGGACGTGTTGGTCTTCCCGGCGAGAACCAATCCCAATCACCATTGGAAAGAATTTTCGCGTTTTAGCCCAGTTACGCACCGAATCTCCGGCCGAGTATCAGTCACTGAGAACGGAGTAAAATGGAATGAAACGTCCGGAATGGAATGGAATGGTCTGAAGAACGTCCGGCTTTTATGATCGTCTCGCCGCCAGCACCGGATGCGCTATGACGCGTCTCACCCGACGTTCGGCACTGAAGGCCGCAGGCGCATCGCTTGCCGCAGCTACCGTTCCCGCGACGGTTTCCGCCGCCGAGTCCGACTGGACGGTCGTCGAGACCCCGGTCGACAGCACGATCCACGACGTCGCCTACACGGCGACGAACCCGCACGCGGTCGCGGGCGGTGGGCTGGCCATCGAACGCACCGCCAACGGCTGGGAGGTCGTCCTCCAGGGCGGACCCACCGGCAACGGCAACGACCTCTACGGCGTCGACACCACCGACGACGGCGAGCGCCTCTGGCTCGTCGGCTCGAGCGGCGCGATCGGTGAGTACGACGTGACGACTGGCAACCTGATCGACCGCTCGGCACCCAACGACTACACGGCGAACTTCAACGACATCGCCGTCACCGGAACCGCGGGCGAGGCCGACGTGTACGTGGCCGACGATTCCGGTGCCGTCCACTACAGCTTCGATAACGGCAAGGAAGGGACCTGGAACTACGAGGTGCCGGGCAGCGGCTCCGGATTGAACGCCATCGAATTCTACGCCGACGGCGCGGGCCACGTCATCGACACCAACGGGAAGGTCTTCGCCACCGACGACGGCGTCACCTGGAACCCGATCGGTATCGAGGACGCCGGCGTCACCTACTACGGCCTCGACAGCGACGCCGCGGACGACGTCTACGTCAGCGGCGGTAACGCGTCCGTCTTCGACTACACCGGCAGTCGCTGGATCCCCGAGAGTCTCGGCGACGCGGCCCTCTTCGACATCGAGACCGACGCCGGCACCGGCTACACGGTCGGCAGCGGCGGCGCGGTCTTCGAACTCGAGGACGGCAAGTGGGTTCAGAACACGACGCCGGTCGGCGAGAACCTCCAAGCCGTCGCCACCGGTTCCGTCGACATCGTGGTCGGCTCCTCAGGTGCCCTGCTCGAGCGATAGCGTTTCCGATCGCCGACCTGTCGCAGACATCTCGTAGTCGCACCCATCCGTCCACGACTCGATGCGACGCCATTTTTTGCCGCGAACCGCTCACCGATACCGACCGAATCGCGAGCGGGGACTCGAGTGGAAAAGGAAGAGCCTTAAACGTGGGACGAAAACCCGAAGATGCGCGCGGATGGTCTAGTGGTAGGACCTGAGCCTTCCAAGCTCATGGCCCGGGTTCAAATCCCGGTCCGCGCACTTTTCGACGAGCGCACGCGAGGAGAAAATGCGCGAGAGGGATTTGAAGTACGCGAGTCGCAGCACCCGAGCGACGCGAGGATGATCGTCTCGCAGTCGGGTTCAAATCCCGGTCTGCGCACTCCACAGCCTGTTCTCCGTTGATTTCCGGCTTTCCAGCAATGACCCGACTATGCCGACCCCTTTGGTGTCACTGAACTGGGACGGAGCCGTGCCGAAGCCGACGCGGAACGGCCCGATCCGTGCATTGTAGTGGCTCGCTCGCCAAGCGCTCCCGTGGAGTACGAACTGCTCGAGTGGCCGCCCGATGGCCCCAAACTCCGACTCGATCACGAACGGTTCAGCTACGCCGGGAAGTTCGTTATGACGAACACGGGGAAGGCGGTGGCTCGAGCCGAGGACGGCCGGATCGTCGCGGCCGTCGCGTTCAACGAGGACCGCACCGACGGCGACACGCTGTGGCTGCGCTACGTGACCGTCGAGCGCGAGCGCCGTGGCGAGGGGATCGGCCCGCGGCTCTGCCGGCTGGTCCGCGATCGGGCCCTCGAGCGCGGCTACGACCGGCTCCGGATCGCCGTCAACAACCCCTTCGCCTACGAGGCGCTCTACCGGAGCGGCTTCGCCTATACCGGCGAGACGACGGGCATCGCCGAACTGATCCTCGAGTATCCGAGCCCAGACTCGAACCTCGACACGGATGGGGACTCAGCCCCGGACGCCGATGCGAACTGGGACGAACGCGAGCGCTATCAGGCGGGACTCGAGGAGTATCGCGACCGCGACCTTTCTGCGGACGAGGAGGAGTTCCTCGAATCGCGGCGTGACAGCGAGCCGCCCGGCCTCGAGTCACGCGACGACTGAGAACCGAGTCGATCGGTCGGCAGAAGGAAAGCACCGTTATCACGTGGAGTGCAGCGACCTGATCCCATGGACGACTCGACTGCGACGAACGGACGTGCCCGCTCAATTACGGGCTCGCCGAGGAGTGCCGAGAGGACCCCATCTTCACGCGAAGGGATCGATCACCGTTCCCGTCCCCTCCCCGGTCGTGTAGTAGTAGCCGTCGTCTTCGGACAGCGTGCCCCAGTCGTTCCAACTTCCCTCATAGTTCCGGACGGTCTCCCATCCGAGCTGTTCCATGACGAACCAGCCGACGGAGCCGCGGACGGCGGTCGAACAGTACGATATCGTCTCTTCGGCCGGATCGAGCCCGGCTTCCTCGAGCCAGAGCTGCTCGAGGTCGTCCGGCGAGCGTAACCGATCGCCGCCGTCGACGAGGTTCTGCGTGAACTCGATGTTTATCGCACCGGTGATGTGGCCGTGGCGACTGACCGCGTCGCTCTTTTGGGTCCCGACGTACTCCGCGGGCGACCGATTATCGACGAGTTGGACATCCGCGCCGTCCTCGCGGACATTGTCGGCGACGCGTTCGCGGGTCGCGATCACGTCCGTCTCGAGTTCGGGGACGTAGCTCGCAGTGGCGGGGTCGGGCGTCCCGGTTTCGGTGTCGCCGCCGGCGTCGTCCCAGACGGGATACCCCCCGTCGAGCAGGGACACAGTTCCGTCGTGACCGATCGCACGAAGCGTGTAGATCGCGTAGGTTTCCCACAGGTTCGATCCCTCGCCGTAGACGACCACGTCGTCGTCGGGCTCGATGCCGATGTCGGCGACGATGTCCGCGATCACCTCCGGTGACGCCTCGTAGCCGTCGGCGGTCTCCTCGTAGTGATCGCGCAGCAGTTCGGTATCCGGAAGCCGGTGTGCCCCGGCGATGTGGCCCGCCGCGAACTCGTCTTCGGCCCTGATATCGAGGAGTTCGACGTCCTCTAAGTATTCATCGAGCCACATACTGTCGACGACCGCCTCGAACTCGTCGGCCGCCGGCGTCGTGTACAGCTCCGGCTCGCGGTCCTGGTTTACTCCGAGACAGCCTGCAAGCGAGAGCCCGCCGACGGCTGTGCCGATCGTCCGGAGGACAGTCCGTCGGCCGTGTGGGCGATTCGAATCCACGTTCAATCACTCATGGTGGTCCGAGCGCAAAAACGCAGTGCAGGGACGACATCCCGAGCGGACTGACGATGGATCCGAGCCGTCCACTCCGGAAGCCAACGATTCAAATCCCGGTCCGCCCAAGTGACCCGCAATGGGAAACGCCGCACTTCGGGACATCGCCGTCATCGAGGAGATTCCCTTCGACGACATCGAGGGGACCGTCGCCGTCGACGCACACAACTGGCTCTACCGCTATCTGACGACGACGGTCAAGTGGACCGACAGCGGGAAATACACGACCGGGGACGGGACTGAGGTCGCCAACCTCGTCGGGATCGTCCAGGGGCTGCCCAAGTTCTTCGAACACGACATCACCCCGGTGATGGTCTTCGACGGCGGCCCCTCCGAACTGAAAGACGACGAGATCGAGTCCCGCCGCGAACAGCGCCGGAGCTACGAGGAACAACTCGAGACCGCCCGCGAGGAGGGCGATTCGGTCGCCATCGCGCAACTCGAGTCCCGCACGCAGCGGCTGACGCCGACGATTCAGGAGACCAGCCGCGAACTGCTGCGACTGCTTGACGTGCCGATCGTCGAAGCGCCGGCGGAGGGCGAGGCCCAAGCCGCCCACATGGTCAAACGGGGCGATGCCGACTACGTGGGATCGGAGGATTACGACGCCCTCCTCTTCGGCTCGCCGCTCACGCTGCGCCAACTGACGAGCAAGGGCGATCCCGAACTGATGGATCTCGAGGCCACGCTGGCCCACCACGACCTGACCCTCGAGCAGTTGATCGACGCGGCGATCCTCATCGGGACGGACTTCAACGAGGGCGTCTCCGGGATCGGGCCGAAGACGGCGATTTCGGCGATCACCGAACACGGCGACCTCTGGAGCGTGCTCGAGGCGCGGGGCGACCACGTCGAGTACGGCGACCGGGTTCGGCAACTGTTCCGCGATCCCGACGTGACCGACGACTACGAGTTCGACGCGAGCGTCGATCCGGACCTCGAGGCGGCGAGGGCCTACGTCACCGACGAGTGGGGCGTCGACGCCGACGAGGTCGCGCGCGGCTTCGAGCGCATCGAGGAGAGCGTCACGCAAACGGGCCTGGACCGATGGACGTGACCGCAGGCGCTCGCGGGCGGCGAGTCCGGACAGCTGATTGCCGGTAGCGCCGGGAGCCAGCAAAATGGTCGCCGGGCGGCAGACCGAAGTCCGGCGGGCCCGTTGCTCCGGTGATGAAATGCTACGAAGTGCAGGAAGCCACGAGTGACTACGAGGGAGTCGTCCGAACCGATCGCAACCGGCCGACGCCCGACGACGACGAGGCGCTCGTCCGGATTCACGCGGCCTCGCTCAACTACCGGGATCTGGCGATCGCGAACGATCAACTCGCCTATCCGGGTGCATCGCTACCGGTCGTCCCGCTCTCGGACGGTGCCGGCGAGGTCGTCGCGGTCGGCGAGGACGTCGATCGGCTCTCGGAGGGCGACCGGGTCGCGACGCCGTTCGCGCCCGACTGGATCGAGGGGGAGGGGACGCGAGCGAAGATGGCGCGGACGACGGGCGGGAACGTCGACGGCGCGCTGGCCGAATACGCGACGTTTTCCGCGGAGAGCCTCGCGGTACTTCCCGAGCACTTCTCCTACCAACAGGGCGCGACGCTGTCGTGTGCCGGCCTGACCGCGTGGCGTGCGCTTGTCGAGGACGGCGACCTCACTGCCGGCGAGAGCGTCCTCGCGCTCGGAACCGGCGGCGTCTCGACGTTCGCGCTCCAGTTCGCGACGATGCAGGGGGCCGAGGTCGTCGTCACCTCCTCGAGCGACGACAAACTCGAGCGCGCTCGCGACCTCGGCGCGGCACAGACGCTCAACTACGAGGAGATCCCGGAGTGGGGCGCGGAGGTTCAACAGCGGACCGACGGCGGCGTCGATCACGTCATCGAAGTCGGCGGTCCGGGAACGCTCGAGCAGTCCCTCGAGGCCGCGGCGGTCAACGGCCACGTCCACCTCATCGGCGTGCTCGCCGGGCAGGACGGGCAGGTACATCCGGGATTGATGCTCCAGAAGGCGCTCACCGTCGAGGGCGTGATGGGCGTCGGCAGCCGCGCGATGTTCGACCGGATGAACCGCGCGATGGCCGCGACCGAGATGGAACCCGTCATCGACCGCGTCTTCGACTTCGAGGACGCCCGCGAGGCCTACCGCTACGTCGAGGCCGGCGACCATCAGGGAAAAGTCGTCATCTCGCTCGAGTGAGTCGGCCGTTCGGTCGTGACAAAGCGGGAAAACGAGGCGAGACCGCTGGTGATTTCGTCGCTACAGGGCCGAGAAGACGAGCCACGGCACGACGAACATCGCCACCGTCAGCACGGCGAGGATCAGTCCGTAGCCGATACCCGTTCCCACCACAGTGAGCCACGCCGGATGGTCGAATTCGCTCAGATCGACAGCCATGTCACGTCCATCCGGCGACGAACGCATAAACGTACCGGAACGGGGGCTCACGGGTTGCATCGGTGGATTCGATCGGGTCCTCGAGCGACCCGGTCGTCCGTCGACTACCGGTAGATGTTCTGATACCGCTCGCGGTACTCCTTGAGGGCGAGTCTGGCCGCGCGTCGCGAACTGAATCCGAAGCCGACCGCCTCGCAGGACTCGTCGTCGCACTCCCATCGGAACGTCTCGGAACCGGGATCCCGCGAGACCGAAACGTCCGTCTCACACAGCGGACAGGTCCATCCCCACCGCATATCGCCGGCATCGATATTCGGGCGATTCATTCTACATCGGGATTGTCGTGACCACTGAAAAGCACGCGCCTCGAGTCGTTCATCGCTTATGACGGGGCGGCGAGAGCGTTCGTTCCCCTCGCGCTCGAGCCGAGCGCGGTTTTCGGACCGTTTTTACCGAGTGAGTCGCTACGAGCACGCAATGACGAAGATCGTCGTGGTGGACAACCACGGACAGTTCACCCACTTGGAGCGCCGGGCGCTGCGCGACCTCGGCGTCGACACGGAACTGATCGACAACGACACGCCGCCCGAAGACATCGACGCCGACGGCGTCGTCCTCTCGGGTGGCCCCGACATGGATCGGATCGGCGCGTCGGCCGCATACCTCGAGGCCGATATCCCGGTTCTCGGCATCTGTCTGGGGATGCAACTGATCGCAGCGGAACTCGGCGGCCGCGTCGGCGGCGGCGAGTACGGCGGCTACGCGGACGTCAGCGTCGACATCGTCGACGACGACGACCCGCTGACCGGTTCGCTACACCCCGAAACCCGGGTCTGGGCGAGCCACGCCGACGAGGTCAAAGAACTGCCCGACGGCTTCGAACTGACCGCGAGAAGCGATGTCTGTGATGTCGAAGCGATGAGCGACACCGACCGCGACCTCTACGGCGTCCAGTGGCACCCCGAGGTCGCTCACACCGAGGAGGGCGACGAGATCTTCGAGAACTTCGTGGCGATCTGCGAATCGCAGTAGTTCCGGTCCCGCCGCGCCGCCGGTTCGACCGCTGGCGGCGGCCGGTGACCGTCTCACCTGCAAGCCGCCCGCTTATTGAAATCAGCGCTGTCCACTCGGACGAGCGCATATGACTATCGACTCAACCGAAGACCTCTTCGTAGACGGCCTGAAACACGCGTATTACACCGAACAGCAACTCGTCGAGGCCCTCGACGAACTCGAGCAGACCGCCTCGAGCGAGGAACTCAAGTCGGGTTTCGCCGAGCACCGCGAGGAGACACAGAATCACGTCGAGCGCATCGAAGACGTGTTCGAGCAACTCGACGCCGACGCGGAGGCCGAGACCGACCCGGTCGTCGACGGGATGATCGAGGCCCACGAGGAGTTCATGGGCAAGGACCCGAGCAACGAGGCGATCGACCGGTTCAACATCGCCGCCGGCCAGAAGTCCGAGCACTACGAGATCGCCGTCTACGGGAACCTCATCCCGATGGCGGACCAGCTCGGCATGGACGATGTCGCGGACACCTTAGAGGAGACGCTGCGGGAGGAGCAGGACGAACTCGACAGCCTCTCCGAAATGGGCGAGCAGTTCGATTACGGCGAGTTGACGGTCTCGGAGTGAGGACAGTCCGACAGCCGGTTTCTTTTTCCGCGGCTCGGAGATCGAACGAACGCTCGAGCAGCGCGACTCGCCACGTCCCCGATTGACCGTCAGTCTCTTGCCCGTCCGCCCGGATGTGGGTGACGATGACAGTCGACACCATCGGCCGGTTCGAACGCGCGCTCGAGGGACTCGAGGTGGGGGTCGAGCGTGTCGCAGCCGCCGAGGCGAGCGAGCGGATCGACGCGGTCGCCGACGCGCCCGCCGTCGGCGCGGCGCTTCCCTACGAGGATGTCTCGCTTCCCAAGGCGGTGACGACCGAGCCGACGACCGCCGAACTCGAGGCGGCACGGACGGGCGTCACTCCGGTCGGGTTCGCCATCGCGGAGTACGGCAGCGTCGCCGTGGAGTCGACGGCCGACGGCGCGGAACCGATCGCCGTCTACCCGGACCGCCACGTCGCGGTCGTCGCGGAGAGCGACGTCGTTCCGAACCTCAGCGCCGGCTTCGACCGGCTTGCGGACGGGTTCGAGGCAGGACGGGACAGCGTCGTCTTTGCGACCGGGCGGAGCGCGACGGCGGACATGGGCGACCTCGTCCACGGCGTCCACGGCCCCGGCGAGGTCCACGTGATCGTCCTGGAGGATCGATAAGATGGCCCAACGAACGCGCTCCGAGCGGGCCGAGCGGATCCGGCACCTGCTCGAGACCGAGGGGCCGGCGATCCACGCGCAGGCGAGCGCCTCGAACGACCGCCGGAAGGAGACCTACGGCGGGACCGACGACCTCGAGGCGTTGCGAGCCGACGCGCGGACGATCAAGGAAGACGCCATCGAGCGACTGCCGGAGTTGATCGAGACGGTCCGGGCGGCCGTCGAAGCCAACGGCGGCACCGTCTACGTGGCGGACGACGCCGCGGACGCGAACGCGTACGTGGCAGACGTGGTCGAGAGCGAGGCCGCGAGCGGTGCCGATATCGACGCGGCAGCCGCGGAGCCGTCGGTCGTCAAATCCAAATCGATGACGACCGAGGAGATCGATCTCAATGACGGACTCGAGGAAGCGGGCATCGACGTCACCGAGACCGACCTCGGAGAGTGGGTGCTGCAGGTCGCCGACGATACGCCCTCGCACATCGTCGGCCCGGCGATGCACCTCGATCGCGGGCAGATCGCCGACCTGTTCAACGAGCGGTTCGACCCCGACGAGCCGTTCGAGACGGCAGAAGAGTTGACCCGGTTCGCCCGCGATCACCTCGGCGAGATCATCACCGAGGCCGACGTGGGGATCACGGGCGCGAACTTCGTCGTCGCCGAGAGCGGGACGATCACGCTCATCACGAACGAGGGCAACGCCCGCAAGTGCGCGGTCACGCCCGACACCCACGTCGCGATCGCGGGCGTGGAGAAACTGATCCCGACGCTGTCGGACCTCGAGCCCTTCGTCGACCTGATCGCCAAGAGCGCGACGGGCCAGCCGATCTCGCAGTACGTGACGATGCTGTCCCCGCCGACCGACTCGCCGACGCTCGATTTCGAGTCGCCGGACGAGCCGATCACTGGCGGCGACGGCCCGGATGCGGCGGACGGCACGGGAGACCCGGACCGCGACTTCCACCTCGTCTTGCTGGACAACGGCCGCACGGACATGCGCGAGGACGACCAACTCCGGGAGACGCTGTACTGCATCCGTTGCGGTGCCTGTTCGAACTCATGTGCGAACTTCCAGTCGGTCGGCGGCCACGGCTTCGGCGGTGAGACCTACTCGGGCGGCATCGCGACCGGCTGGGAGGCCGGCGTCCACGGACAGGACTCGGCGGCCGAGTTCAACGACCTCTGTACCGGCTGTACGAACTGCGTCGACGCCTGTCCGGTGAAGATCGACATCCCGTGGATCAACACCGTCGTCCGGGACCGGATCAACCGCAGCGGCGACACGGAGTCCTATGACTTCCTCGTCGACGGCCTCACGCCCGACGAGGAAGGAAGCGGGCTCGACCCCGGCAAGCGCTTCTTCGGTAACATCGGAACCGTCGCAAAGGCTGCCAGCACGACTGCGCCCGTCTCGAACTGGCTCGCCGACGCCGGCCCGGTCCGTGCGGCCCTCGAGCACACCCTCGGAATCGACCGCCGGCGAGACCTGCCGACGTTCCGGCGCGAATCGCTCGTCGACTGGTTCGAGGAGCGAGGCGGTGAGGCCGCCTCGAGTCAACGAGCAGCGCGGGCCGCTCGAGCCGGCGGGGGCGAGATCGACCGCGAGGTCGTTCTCTACCCGGACGTCTACACGAACTACGTCGACACAGAGCGCGGGAAAGCCGCGGTCAGGACACTCGAGGCGCTGGGCGTCCCGGTTCGGGTTCCGGATCTGCCCGAGAGCGGACGCGCGGCGCTCTCTCAAGGAATGATCGCGACGGCCGACCGGCAGGCCAGCCGACTCTTCGGCGCGCTGGCCGAGGTCCTCGATGCCGGCCGGGACGTGGTCGTCATCGAGCCGTCCGATCTGGCAGCGATGCACCGCGAGTACGAACGCCTGCTCCCCGAGCGGTCGTTCGATCGGCTCCGCGAGAGCAGCTACGAGATCTGCGAGTACATCTACGGCCTGCTCGAGAACGGGGCCGAGCCGTCGGCGCTGTCGACCGGAGCCGGCGCGGAGCCGGTCGCCTACCACTCACACTGCCAGCAGCGCACGCTCGACCTCGAAGCACCCACCGTGGCCGTCCTCGAGCGCTGTGGCTACGCGCCCGAGACCTCCGACGCCGAGTGTTGTGGCATGGCCGGCTCGTTCGGCTACAAGCAGGAGTACTACGACCTCAGCATGGATGTCGGCGAGCGGCTGGCGACGCAGGTCGAGGACGCGGAAACCGTCGTGGCGTCCGGAACGTCGTGTGGCGACCAGCTCGAGGCGCTGCTCGAGCGCGAGGTTCCGCATCCGATCGAGTTGCTCGCACCCGGTCATTCTCGGCGGTAGGGTGCGAAACTCAGGCCCGCACAGTTAGTAGAATGACTTCGTCATCCATCTACGACCATCTCCGCCCGACTGATAGCGACTACGCCGACGAAATCTACCGCGTCGTCGGAACGAGCGGAGAGACCGTGACACTACTCCGTGTCGGGGACGGTGATGGCAGACGAGTCAACACCGGCGACCTCGAGCGGGTCTCAGAGGCCGAACTCGAGGGGTTCGAGCCGGCCGCAAACCCGGACGGAAACCGGCCGTTCGGGGCCGCCGTCGCGTCGAGACTCGAGATGGGGTACTGGTCGCTCCGCGCCTTCGGGCAGCAATTGGTCGCGCGGCCGGTCCCCGCCGCAGTCGCCGGACTGCTCGTCGTCGTGGGTGTCGTCGGCGAACAAATTGGGCCCCTCCCAGAGATCCTGCTCAGCGTGATGATATTCGCCGGTGCCCTCGGGCTCGCAGTCATCGGGAGCGGCCGTTTCCGGTAGATCGGTCTCGTAGCTCGAGCGGGCCGCTCACAGTATAGGAGTACAGCGACTCGAAACGGGACCGCGTGTTATGCCTCGAACAGTTCGTCGACCGCGTGTCGCGCCGCGAGCGCGGCGTCGTCGGCGACCTGTTCGGGGTCGGGATCGGCCTCGTCGTCCTCGGGCGCGTTGAGGTAGACGTCGACCTCGAGGACGCCATCCTCGAAGACGACGGTCACGTCGTAATCGCGCACGGCGGACTGTTTGTACTGTGAAAAGATGACGCCTTCCGCGGCGTCGGCCGCCGTCTGCACGACGGTCTCGTCCGACGGCTCGTCAGTCGGCATTTACGCGCCGCCAGCGCCCGGGCCGCCGGGGCCGGCCGGACCGCCGCCCATGCCGCCACCGCCGAGCATGTCCTCGAGTTCCTCCTGCAGGCTCTCGAACTGGTCCTGAACGCGCTCTTCTTGCTTCTCGAGGGTCTCGAGACGGATCTCGAGCGAGTCGACCTTGTCCTCGAGGTCGTCTTCGGCCTGGTCGTAGTCGGTCTCGACGAGGAGTTCGCCGACGTTTCGGTACATCGTCGTTCCCTCGTCGATGTTCTCGAGTTCGTCGAGGGCGTTCTGGGCCTCGGTGAGACTCGATTCGGCTTCCTGTTTCTGGACGGCGACTTCCTGTGCCGTCTCCTGTAGGTCCTGAAGCTGCTCGATTTTCTCCTGTGCCTCGGGCGGCAGGTTTCCTTGCATATCTCGACCGTCGCCCTCCGGACTGATAAAGACCAGCTTTGTCTTCCGGTCGGCGGCGGAGCCGGCCGCCGGTCGGGTCGCCCTTAGTTCGATCCGCATCCGTCCGTTGCGACCGCGTCGTCGCCGGTTCTCGGCGTCGCGGCGCTGTCGGTCCGGATCACGAGGTAACCCCCGACGAGGAAGAGCGCGCCCCAGAGCAGGAAGGCTCCGTCCCAAAGGATGATCGGACCGGGGCCGGCGGGCCAGACGTGGTGCAGGCCGAGCAGGTGGTGATCGACGATCCCCTCGACGAGGTTGAACACGCCCCAGCCCATGATCACCGCGCCGAACAGCGTCCGCCCGGAGTTCGGGACCGAATGGAACCGCCACGCTCGAGAGAGCAACACGACGCCGGTGATCGTAAACACGTACGTCGCGAGGTGAAAGAGCCCGTCGGCCATCACGTTGAGCTCCAGATCGGTCGCGATACTCGAGTCGGGATACGACGAGAGCATGTGATGGATCTGGAGGATCTGGTGGAAGACGATCCCGTCGAAGAAGCCGCCCAGACCGATCCCGAGCGCGAGTCCGGCGATCACCAGCGGTTTGGCGTCCCGGCGCAGTCCGAGCCACGGTCCCTCCCGTTCGGCCATACTATCGGTTCGGAAACGAGGGTGAAGACCGCGCTGCCTGCCCGTACAGGGTCGGGTCGACGTGATTGTTCGAGATGGACTCAGCTACTTGGACTCGAGAACGGCCGCGCCCACGTCGGCGGTCCGTTCCGCGACATCGATCAGCGAAAACCACGTGTTCAGCGCCGCTCGGAGTGCGATGATGTCGTCGGCGTCGATCTCAATTGAAATGCGAGTTCCCTCCCGGTCGATAGTCGTCTGCGAGCGCTCGTCGTCGATTTCGCCGATTTCGCGGGCGACGCTCTCGGCGACGAGGTCGGCGCGCGACGCGGTCTCGTAGTCGAACTCGAGGGTCGCGTCGTGAGAAGACACGCGCGGTTACTGGACGTCGACTTCCTTGACGTCGCGGCTGCGTTCTTTCAGGAGCACGCGGTGGCCGCAGTAGGGACAGCGGACACCGCCGTACTCGTCGAGCTGGACGTCGCGTTTACAGCGAGAGCATTTGTAACTCATGCGGGACCTGAAGACGCGTTATTCGTCGTCCTCTGCGAGGGCAGCGCGGATGGAGCGCTGGACGGTGCGGCCGGCGGGGGTCTCCGGGCGGTACGCGCCGCCGGTGAAGACCTCGCCGGTCTCCTCGTTCTTCCAGATGCCGGTTCCGACGCGGGTGACGTCGTCGCCGTCAACTTCAGCGTTTTCCATGTCGTCTTCGATCTCGCTGACGCGACGTCGTGCGACGCGGCCGTAGCGGGCACCGAAGCGGCCAGCGCTACCGACCTGTCCTTTCTTGGCCATAGTAGTGCTCACTATCGCCAGCGGATTCTTAAACCTGTTGAGTCGTGACGGCTCCCGCGGGCCGCCGTTCCCCTCGCCGATCCGATCACGACCCGCCGACCCGCTCGGCGACCGGCCACGCCAACAGTTCGAGAAAGACGAGCCCTAGCGCGGCGAGGTAGCCGGCGATCGCAAGCGGCGCGGTAAGCAGTCCCGGGCTGATACTCGGGGCCGCGAGCAGCGTCCGGACCGCGAGACCGCTCGTCGCCAACAGCGGAATCAGGGTCAGGACGGCGTCCGGTCGCTCGAGCATGGCTAATTATATCTAATTACGGCCGTCCCGATAAGGCTCGGACAACCAGCAGCAACTGTCACTGCCATCGGCTCGACACAATATTTGCCTCGAGAGTCTCCCGATCGCGAACTCGATATCGACGGCTAGCGGTCTGTGTCGCTGGCGGAGACGAGCGGCTACTGGAACTCCGCCTCTGCGAGCACGTCGTTGAGGTCGTCTCGAATTCGCTCGCCCATCTCCCGGTCGCGAGCGGTCGTCACGACGCGGTTTTCCTGTACGCTCGAGCCGTCCCGCAAGAGCATGCGAACGTTGCCGCCATCGTCGGCGCGGGTGACCTTCGCGCGCATGCCGGACTGGGAACCCTTGCCGCCGGCGTCGATGGGGCCCGGGATCACCTTCTTGACGTGGGGGTGGTCCGCGACGGCGTGAATGGCCCGCATCCCCGTTCGGCCGCCGATCAGCGTCGAGTGACTGCCGCTGATCTTCTCGGAGGGTGGCGTCTCGACCACGTCGAGCGCGCGGTTCCCGCGGCGCTCGAGGACCGCGGCCACGGGCTCGTCGTCGTCGACGCGGTAGAACGGGTGGTGAACGTCCTCGCGAACGGCGCGAATCACCGCTCGCACGCCGCCGGCGTAGACCTCTTCCGGGCGTTTCCGCCGGATCTCGTCGCCGATCAGCCCCGCGAAGTTTCGGAGCTCGATCGGCTCGTTCTCACCGTCTTCCGGCGTCGTCGTGATCGTCGTCTCGCCGAGCACCTGTTCGTCGGCGTCTCGCTCGCCCGGGTCGTCGGGCTCGCCGGCGAGCATCGTGATGGTCGCCCTGTCGCGTGCCGCCTCGAGGACGATCGCCTCAGTGTTTGCCTCCCGGCAGACCAGACAGAAGTCCCCGGGTTTCTCGAGCGGCGACGTGCAGTGACGACACTCCATATCGAGGCATGGGGCGACACAGGTAAAACAGGCCTGTTTTCGACGGAGACGAGTCACCCCCTCGAGCACGTCGTCGAGGGTCTCCTCGGCCGCCTCCTTGAGGAACATCTCGAGGTCGCCGTCGGACTCGAGGGGACCTGCTCCCGGTCCCGCTCTCGATTGTCGTCTCCCGCGGAGTGGTTGCCGTCCGACATCGATTGGTCATCTACCCCTTGTGAGCCGACCATCTAAATTAGTCGGGTTCTCGAGAGAATCGGGATCGAGAGTGACTGCGATTACAGAATGTCGCCGAGGATAGTTCGAACGGCATCCGTGTCGACGACCT
>NZ_AOID01000008.1 GCF_000337195.1 Natrinema versiforme JCM 10478
ATTGGTCAGGTGAAACCGACCGTCCTCGAAGGTTCCATCCATCTCGTAGACGTCGGTCGGCCGAGTCAGTTCGACACCGTTCGGCTCGCGGTCCGGCCGCGGCACGTTGACGTTCAGGTAGTCGACGCGGTCGAACAGCCCGGTCCCGGACGCGCCGTCGACCAGTTTCGCGGCGATTTCGCCGGTTCGTTCGAAGTCCGCCGGCTCGAGGTCCGCGTCGTGGCCGAGCGTGTCCATCGAGACGGCGATCGAGGGCGTCCCGAGGAAGGCGGCCTCCATCGCGGCGCTGACGGTCCCCGACCGGGAGAAGACGTACGCGCCGAGATTCGCCCCCGAGTTACAGCCCGAGACGACGATGTCGGGAGCCGGCTCGAGGGCCTTGACGCCGACGATGGCGCAGTCACAGGGGGTGCCGTCGACGGCGTAGCCGAGGTCGTGGTCCGCGTGGGGGACCAGCGAGGTAAACGAGTCGGCCTCGAGGTCCAGCGCGCCGTCGTCATCGTCGGCCGACCGCGTCCGGCCGTAGGACAGCGACCGGCCGACCGCGCTCCGGTTCCGGTCGGGCGCGACGACCGTGACCGTGCCGACCGCCGAGAGCGCGTCGTGCAGCGCCCGGATCCCGGGCGCGTCGATCCCGTCGTCATTCGTCAGGAGGATGTGGGGGTCCGAATCCAGTTCCATTGCTCGTTTGTCCGATCGCGGGCGAGCTACGTATCAGTTCGGTCCCCAACGGGTTCGGTCCCGTCCGCACCCGCGAGTGTCGCTCCGCAGGCGGGACAGAATCGTGCCCCCGCAGTGGCGACTGCATCACACTCGGGACAGGCGACCCCCTCGCTCCGGTCGCGTTCGGCGGCGGACTCGAGGCCCTCGCCACAGGACGGGCAGTACTCGGCGGACGCCGGCACGTCCGCGCCGCAGACCGGGCAGCCGACGGCGTCGTCCCACAGAACCCGGCGCTGTGACCGCGAGACGTAGTTGTACGCGCCCCAGACGACGTTACCGACCCCCATCGAGAACCAGCCGTCAGGAGCGCGACCAACACGTGCGATCCCACCGAGCCGAACGCCCGGTCGACCATCACGACCCGGTCGGGGGTTTCTTCGTCGATCGTCCAGCCCCGCGCGACGAGGTCGTCGATCTCCCGCTGCAGCCGTTTGCTTGTACATAGTCGAGAGGGCTCGAGCGGGCGAAATCCCGTCAGCGAATCCACGGGCGTCGTGACAGTCCGGTTTACGTATCCGTAGTTCGTAGGGGGCGTATGATCGGTTTCGAATACTGGCCGCGGATCGCTTCGCTGCTCGCACAGACCGACCCCGGCGTCAACGTCGACGTCGGGACGACGAACGGACTCCTCGGGGGCGCGATCGGCGCGTTCCTGTCCACGCTGGTCGTCGGCGCGATTTTGGTCGCCGTCGCCCCCGGCTTCACAGGCGGTACGAGACGGATGCCCCGACCCTTGAGGTTGGGGAGGAAGTCGACAACCGATGACACAAACCACGCTACGATGGCAGGCCAACTCCCAAACATATAACTAGCACTTTCTGTATCTGTGAAAATATAGTGGAATACCGTCGTACCGCCGTCATCAAACTCGACACTCCCGAAGGAGCCGACGCCTCCCTTCGTGAGACTGTCGAGCAGTTCAAACACTGCGCCAACACCGCGAGTGAGTGGTGCTGGCATGGCGACGACGGCTACCACGTCACCTCGAAATCCAAAGCCGAACGCGCCCTCTACGACCGACTTCGCAACGAAACCGACCTGACCGCGAATCTCGTCCAGAAAGGGATTCGCAGGGCGGTCGAAGCCGTCAAAAGCGGAGTCTCGCGTCTCGAACGTGGTGAAAACACGTCGCAACCGCACTTCTCGGCAGACAGTACGGTTTACGACAAGCGGAGCGCGACGTTCCACCGCGACCACGTTTCTCTTTCGACCGTGAACGGGCGCGTCGAGTGTGACTACCTCCTCCCCGACGATTCGGAGACACCGCCGACCAAATACGTCTCCGACGAAGACTTCGAGTTTCGGATGGCGCACTTGCAGTACCGCGACGGTGACTGGTATCTCCACGCCTCAATGCGGAAAGTCGAAGCAGACGAGGCCCCGTCGGAATCCAAATCCAAGCACAGAACAGTCCTTGGTGTGGATTTGGGCGTCAACAATCTCGCCGTTGCTTCGACGGGCCGATTCTGGTCGGCAGACGAGTTCAACCACTGGCGTCGAGAGTACAAGAAGCGTCGTGGATCGCTCCAGCAGTGTGGGTCCCGTCACGCCCACGAAAACATTGAAAGCGTCGGACAGAAGGAGGACGGGCGGTTCGAGATCCACCTGCACACGGTAGCGAACGAACTTATCGGGGAAGCCGTCGAGAACGACTGTTCGCACATCGTGTTTGAGGACTTGACCCACATTCGGGAGAACATTCCCGGAGCGACGTGGCAACACGTCTGGGCGTTTCGACGCCTCTACGAGTACGTCGAATACAAGGCCGAAGAACACGGTGTCGAAGCCGTACAGGTTGACCCGCGCAATACGTCAAAGCGTTGTTCGACGTGTGGGTTTACCCACGACGATAACCGTGACAGAGAGTCGTTCGAGTGTCAGCAGTGCGGGTATGAGAACCACGCCGATTACAACGCTTCCAAGAACATCGGTTTGCAGTATCTCCGTCGTCGGCAAAACGCAGACAATGGAGGCGCACCCGTAGATGTGCGCTTGAATCGCGGGACGGTGAACGTGAGCGGGGAGTACGTACCCCCTGCCTCGGTTGAGGCATAGAACGGGAGTCCACGCGAAAGCCTCGGGGTCGTACGGAAATCTTTGATTTCCGTGATGACGAGAGACGAAGTCTCTCGAACCACTTGATCCCGAGGCGATTTACCGAGCGGATGATGGCGGACGTGCTCGAGGACCCGGTCGGAACCTTCGCGTACGGGATCATCTCGCTGCTTGCGCTCGGCCTAGTGATACTGCTCCTGATCATCACGATCATCGGCATCCTGTTGGCCATCCCGCTCATCTTCGTCGCGTATCTGGTGTGGGCGATCGGCGGCGCGATCGCCTACCTCGCCATCGCCGACCGACTGGTCGGTCGCAACGACGGCTGGCTGAAGCCGCTGCTGGTCGCTGCGTGTCTCAGCGGGGCGCTCGCGGTGACCGGAATCGGCGGCCTCCTCGCGGTCTGTATCGGAGCTGCCGGCTTCGGTGCGATTCTCCGAACCTACCTCTGAGAAGGACGACTCGAGGCGACAGTCAGTGCAGGCGTGCCGACACATGGTCGATCAGTGGGCTGTGCGGGACGCCCATCGCCCGATACGTCTGTCCTTGAACGACGATCTGGACGAACAGCCCGCACGAGAGGATCGTCGGATACCAGATCGTCGGGAGTCCGCGCAGGCGAACCCAGAACGCGCTGCCGACGCCGACGACGGTGATCGCGATCGAAAGGAGGAGGTGGACTCTCGAGAGCAGCGGTGCGCGCGATCGCTGCGTGTCGGTGTAGAGCCGCTGTTCGAAGAGGCCCAGTAGCCCCTGTATGACGTACAGCGCCGACATGAGTATCGAGATTAGTTCGAACATAGGTACCATCCTGACAGCGAGTTGCCGACACTGGTCGTACCTGTCACCACGGCAGATACCGCCTGAGACGGGCCACCAGCGACCGCTGGCGACGGACCCGCAACGTGTGTCCGTCGGCCTCGAACGCCGCCTCGGTCGCGGCGATTTCTTCGCCGTCCGGAAGCTGGTAGTATTGCTCGCCGGCCGGGACCGTTCCGCCGCTGCTCGCGCCGAACAGGGACTTCGATCGCCCGGTCAGTGTCGGCGCAGGGCCGTCGTACTCGATTTCGTACACCGTCTCCCCGTCCTCGGTCGTCTTCCGCCAGTCGACGATCTCGCGGTCTCCGGTCGTGCCGATCATACTCGAGAAAGTACTCGGTTCGGCGTGCGGTGAGTCGCGGTGTCCATTCGTCGCGTCGATACTCGTGACAACGACCTAAAGATTGTGTCGTGTCGCCGCTCGCGTCGGTGCTGGTCGCCGGAAACTGGCGTCAGTCCCATTGCTCTCAGCCGAGATCGACCGGATCGACTTTCAGGTACTCCCGGAGGACGACCGTCGCGTACGATCCCTTCGGCAGCGCGAACTCGAGGGTCAGCGGCTCGGTCTCGAGCGCAAGATTCGTCCGGAGGAGCATGGCCCGCCGGGTGCCGGTCGAATTGAACTCGCCGGGAAGGCCGAAGTCCGCGGGCTCGAGACCGAGGTCGTCGAGAACGCTCCGCTCGATCTCGCCCTGCTCACCGTCGGCGAGGTCGGTCTCGGTGCCGACCAGCGGCGCGGTGACGAACGCCCGGCCGCGCTCGCAGTGGCGGGTCACCGAGTCGACCCGGCGCTCGTCGACGCGCTGGAGCCGGTCGGTGTCTGGCAGTGCGAGCCCGTCGGGAGCGTCGGTGTCCGAGAAACAGACCACGTCGCCCGCGACGGGCCGGTCGAAGGGCAGCCCGCGCTCTAAGCGCTCGGAGAGCATCAGGTTGAACGCGTAGGACTGGGCCGCGTGGACGAACAGCCGCTGGAGGTTCGAGGGGACCCGCTCGAGGGCCGCTCTGAACTGCTCGGGACCGGGCTCGCCGTCGTACTCGGCGAGGGCGTGGATCATCGACCGCTCGTAGCGCAGGCGATGTGGCACCCGCTCGAGGGCTTCCTGCCACTCTCTCGTCTCCTCGACGAAGGCTCTGGCTTCCTGCGTTCCCTCGGGTTCGGCGTCTGTCGGGTTCCCGAGGTAGGCCATCACCGCGCCCTCCCAGTCGTCGCGGGCGATCGCGAGCCCGACTTTATGCGTGACCGGCCGGCGGCTCCCGAAGCGCTGCTGGCCGAAGAAGTTGGGGACGCCGATCGATGTCGCGGACTCGCTGCTCTCACTCCCGCCACCGCCGCTCTCGAGCCCCCCGAACGCGCGCAGTTCGTCGGTGATCGCCGCGGCGTTGTCGGGTCGTTCGGGATCGGTGACGACCAGTTCGAACGCGTTGCCCGCGAGGTCGCCGAACTCGAGGTTCCGCCCCGCGCGGCCAAGTACCTCGATCTCGACGCCGTCGATCTCGGGCAGGTCGGCGGGATCGGCACCGTAGACCGAAAACAGCTGGGTGGTCACGGCGTACTTGTCCTTCGTCCCGGCCCAGTTGACTCGCTCGCGGGAGATCCCGAGCGCGTCCGAGAGCCGCGAGGCGAAATCGTTGGTGTCCCACCCTCGCAGCGTCGCCCGGAAGACGAGGTGGGGGTAGGCGTCCGTCGGCGCGTCGACGGGTTCGGTGTCGAAGCGCTCGAGTTCGCGCACCCGGAAGTCCGCGTCGTCCTCGCGCAGGCGACCGCCGACGCCGTCGGTCTCGCTGACGTAGTGGTCCATACCGACGGCCTGCTCCGTAGGGTGGGCTGAGCGCATACTGATGACGGGCGATTCGAGTGCCGGGCGTAAATCGGTTCGTTCTCGCGGCGGCGAGTTGCCCGTCGCTTCGACTCGACCCCGCGGTCAGTCCGTCCGCGGAATCGACCATGCGCCGATCACGAAGGCGATGACCGCGAGAACGGCGAGGATGCCGAGGTTCGCGAGCACGGGGTCGACGCCGGCGACGGCGGGCGTCCCCGCGTCAGCGTAGGTCGCGGCCCGCACGCCCCGCGCGAAGTAGGTCAGCGGCGAGAGATTCACCAGCGGTTCGAACCAGCCGGGCAGTTGGGAAAGCGAGATGAACGTCTCCGAGAGGAAGAGTAGCGGAAGGCCGATCGCGTTGCTGGCGGCGACCGCGCCGTCTTGGGAGTCGGTGAAGCTGCCGAGCATCGCGCCGACGCTACAGAAGCAGACGACGCCGACGAGGATGTACGGCACCAGAAACGGCGAGAACGCGATCTCCGCGCCGGTCAGCACGATCACTAACCCGAGGATGAGCAGGCTCGCCAGCCCGATGATGACGGCGTTGACGACGATCTGGGCGAGCAGCCACTCGCCGCGGGAGAGCGGCGTCGTCGCGAGCTTCTCGAAGCGGCTGCCCTCGCGGTGGCGCGCGACCTCGCTGCCCATCCGCGATAAGGGCGTAAAGAGGACGACGACGGCCAGATAGCCCGGCACGTAGTACGCCGCCGGCTCCGTGAACAGCCCCTCGCCGGTCGGGTCCGTGCGAATGAGCGCCCCGAAAATGACGATCAGGATCACCGGGAAGAAGAAGGTGAAAAAGACCGCTGTCCGCCGGCGGACGAACGACCGCCACCCGGCGCTCGTCTCTGCGCCGACGCGTCCCATCCGGCTCATGCCGTCTCACCCGCACGTGCGAGATCGGAGTCGTCGGCTTCGTTCTCGCCCTCGAGACGATCGGTCCGCTCGCGTTCGGCCGTGTCGGCCAGCGAGAGATAGACGTCCTCGAGGTCGGGTTCGGCCCACGAGAGCTCGGTGTACTCGATGTCCCGCGCCTCGAGGTAGTCGACCACCGCGCCGATCGCGGCGGGGTCGATGTCCCGGACGACGACGGCATTGTCCGGATTGCGGCCCCGACCGCGCTCCGGGCGTTCGACCGGGTACTCGAGGTCGGCGAAGGCATCCGGATCGGCGGCCGTTTCGACCGTGAGCCGGCTCGAGCCGCCGTGCTCGCGGACGAGCGCTTCCGGGGGTCCCTGCGCGACGAGGCGACCGTCGGCCAGCAGGCCGACGCGGTCGGCGAGGCGTTCGGCCTCGGCCATGTCGTGGGTGGTCAGAACCACCGTGGTCCCGGCGTCGGCGAGGTCCTCGATCAGCCGCCAGACGGTGCGGCGACCGGCGGGGTCGATGCCGGTCGTCGGCTCGTCGAGGAAGAGCAGATCGGGGTCGTTGACCAGCGCGGAGCCGACGCAGGCCCGCCGCTGTTGGCCGCCCGAGAGGTCCTCGTACCACGTCTCGCCGGTGTCGACGAGGCCGACATCTGCGAGCACGTTGTCGGGATCTCGCGCGTCGTCGTAGAGGCCCGCGTAATAGGCCAGCAGTTCACGCGCGCTGAGCCGGGCCGGTGGCGAGAACTCCTGTGGCAACACGCCGAGCAGGTCGCGGTCGACGGCCGACGGCGGCTCGCCGAGAATTCGTGCCGTCCCCTCGTCCGGGTCGGTCGTTCCCGTCAGCGCGCGGACGAGCGTCGTCTTGCCGGCCCCGTTCGGGCCGATCAGCGCGAAGACCTCACCGGCCTCGACGGACAGCGACGCCCCCGCGAGCGCCGTCGTCTCGCCGTAGCGCTTCTCGAGGTCCGTCGCGTCGACTACGGCTTCCATACGGAGCGGTTCCCGCGCATCGTGGGTAAGGGGTTCGATTCTCGCAAGGACTCACAGACGGTGTCGTCCACGTTCGAACACGGATCCCGCTCACGGCGTCGCCGTTCGCGCCGCGGTTCTCACTCGCTTCGTTCGCTCACGGTATTACCGTTCGCATCGCGGTTCTCACTCGCTTTGCTCGTTCCGAACCGCGCATCTCCGAACCGCGCACCTCCGAACCGCGCCCGCGCTCTTGCCCTCGCAGGCTCAACCGTTACCGGCCGGTTCGTGGTAGCGAGCCGAGAATGGTCAAACTCGGATACACCCTCTCGAGCGAGGAGTTCGGTCCGCAGGAACTGGTCGACATCGCACGCAAGGCGGAAGAGGCCGGCTTCGATTTCCTCTCGATTTCGGATCACTTCCATCCGTGGGTTTCCGCGCAGGGCGAGTCACCGTTCGTCTGGTCGACGCTGGGCGGGATCGCGACGGTAACCGACGAGATCGAGGTCGGCGTCGGCGTCACCTGTCCGACGATTCGGATTCATCCGGTCAACGTCGCCCACGCGGTCGCTACCGTCGACGAGATGCTCGGCGACCGGTTTACCTTCGGCGTCGGCACCGGCGAGAACTTAAACGAACACGTCACTGGCGAGCGCTGGCCCGAACACGACGTTCGCCTCGAGATGTTGGACGAGGCGATGGACGTGATGCGCTCGCTGTGGACCGGCGAGACGACGAGCCACCACGGCGAGCACTACACGGTCGAGAACGCGAAACTCTTCACCGTGCCCGACGAGCAGCCGACGATGATCGGGAGCGCGTTCGGCCCGCAGACGGCCGAGTGGGTCGCCGAGACCACCGACGGGCTCTGGTGTTCCGGCCCCAAATCGGAGCCGGTCGAGGCCTACGAGGACGCCGGCGGCGAGGGCCCGAAATACACGCAACTCCACGGCTGCTATGCCGACAGCGAGGACGAAGCCATCGAGACGATCCTCGAGCAGTGGCCAAACGGCTCGATTCCGGGCGAACTCGGGCAGGAACTCCCGACGCCGGTCCATTTCGAGCAGGCTGCTCAGATGGTCGAGAAGGAGGACATCGCCGAGGCCGGCACGACCACCGACCCGGACCCGCAGGCTCACATCGACAGCATCGAGCAGGCGATCGACGCCGGCTACGATCACGTCTACGTCCACCAGATCGGCGAGGAACAGGAGAAGGCGATCGAGCTCTACGAGGAAGACGTGTTGCCGTCGTTTGACTGACTCTGCCGGTTATTGACCGCCCGTCTCAGCAGGCGAGCGTAACGAACTGGTTGATCGCCTCGTCACTCCCGGCGACGATCAGCGTGTCGTCGGGACGGACGACGAACTCCGGTCCGAGGTCGGTCAGGAGGTCCCCGTTCCGCTCGGCCGCGACAACGGTACAGCCGGTCCGGGCCCGCAGGTCCACGTCGCCGAGACTCCGGCCGGCGATCCCCGGTGCGGTCGTTCGGACGAGTTCGAACTGCGTCTCCGGCGTGAGGATCTCCTCGTCCTCGATCAGGATGGAGCCGAGCATCCGACCGGTCACCGTCGACAGCGACAGGACGTACTCGGCCCCGGCGCGGTAGAACTTCGGAATGTTCTCGGTCTCGTTCGCTCGCGCGATGATCTCGACCTCGGGGGCGACCTGCTTGAGGACCAGCGTCGCGTAGATCGTCGTCGCGTCGTCGTCGAGCGTGAGAATGACCGACTGGGAGTCCTCGATATCGGCGGCCTCGAGGACCATTTTGTCGGTGACGTCGCCGACGATGTCGACCCCCGGCTCGTCCGCGAGGTCGATGACACAGGTCGACACATCCCCGGACGCCAGCGTCTCGACTGCGGTCCGTCCGACGACCCCGTAGCCGCCGACGACGACGCGATCCGGGTTGTGCCGAAGCGCAGATACCGTTCGCGATTTCAATTCCGTGAGGTCATCGCGGCGACCCGCGACGAGCAGGATCGTGTTGCCGTCGATCACGTTCTCGGGGCCGGGAACGGGGACGAACTCCCCGTTGAACCACGCGCCGATGACGGTGATCCCCATCCGGTCCCGGATACCCGACTCCGGAATCGTCTGGCCGACGAGGTCACTGTTGTCCTGGACGAGCAGTTCGGTCACCGCGAGGTCCTCGCTGAGTTCGATCGTGTCCCGAAGTTCCGCCGAGACTGTCGTCGTCGCCTTCGCCGCGAGGCTCTGTCCGAGCACGTGCCGCGGCCGGACGATCTCGTCGGCCCCGGCGTAGCGGTGATAGCTCGCGACCTCGTCGTTCTCGACGACGCTCACGATCTCGAGGTCGCTCGAGAGCTCGCGCGCCGTGAGGATGACCATCGCGTTGGTCTCGTCGTCGATGTCGGTGACGAGCGCGTCCGCCTGCTCGGCGTTTGCCGCTTGCAGGGTTTCCGCCTGATCGAGTTCGCCGTAGATGGCGTTCGTGCCATTGTTATTGAGGTCGACGACGAGTTCGGCGTCGTCGTCGATGAAAACGTAGGGCACGTTCGCCGCCTCGAGTTCCCCCGCGAGAACGTCCGACCGGGGCGTGTACGAGCAGATGACGACGTGATCAGTGAGGTCGGTCGACTCCGGCGGCCGGTCCTCGAGGGCCTGCTGAAAGAGCGGGACGACGATCAGCGGCAGGGCGAGGAAGACGAGCAGGACGCCCGAGAGGTTCATCGCGACCACCATCAGGTTCATCGGGGTACTCTGCCAGTCGTCCGCGTCGCCGCCGAAGCCGGCCGTCGTGAGCGTCTCGATGACGGTCTGGATCGCCTGCGCGTACGTCCTCGTTTCGCCCTCGAACGTGGCCATCCCCAGTCGGTAGAGCCACGCGTAGACAAGGACGAGACCGAGAACGGCGACCAGGGAGAGGACGATCCGCCGCCACCAGTGATTCATCACCGGAAGGTGACTATCGAGTGGTTTGTAGCTTCGGAAAGGTTCCTAACGGGACCCTCGCACAGGATACGACGGCGACCGACTAGCACCTCGCCGCTTCCCAACCCGTTTTGACCCTCGCTCCTGAACCGCCTGCTATGGAGTACACGACACTCGGTAATACGGGGACGACGGTCTCGAAACTCTGTTTCGGCACGTGGCGCTTCGGCATGGAGAGCGACGGTACGGTCGAAACCGACCGCGAGGAGGCCCACGAACTCCTCGACGCCTGTTGGGACCATGGCGTCAACTTCATCGACACCGCGAACGTCTACGGCGATCCGAACGGGAAAAGCGAGCGCTGGATCGGTGAGTGGCTCGCGGACCGCGACGATATCGACCGCGAGGACCTCGTGGTTGCCTCGAAGGTCTACTTCCCGTTCGACGGCCGGGGCGAACCCGGACCGAACGACTCCGGGCTCGGGCGCAAGCACATCCGCGCCCAGATCGAGGGCACCTTAGAGCGGCTGGGAACGGACTACCTCGATCTGTACTACATCCACCGCTGGGACGAGGACACCCCGATCGAGGAGACGATGCAGACGCTGACCGAACTCGTCCGAGAAGGGAAGGTCCACTACTTGGGGGCCTCGAGCATGGCCGCCTGGAAGCTCACCAAGGCGCTGTGGACGAGCGACGCCGAGGGCCTCGAGCGGTTCGACGTGACCCAGCCGATGTTCAACGCCGCCGATACGGACGACGTGAGCGACTACCTCGACGTCTGTGCCGATCAGGACATCGCCGTCTGCCCCTACTCGCCGCTGGCCGGCGGCTTCCTCACCGGGAAGTACGAGCGGGCCGACGACGGGACCGTCATTGCGCCCGACGGCGCTCGCGGCAGTCTCACCGACCTGTTCGAGGACCGCTACACGAGCGACACCGCGTGGGAGGTCCTCGAGGCCGTCGAAGCCGTCGCCGACGAGATCGACGCGACGCCCGCCCAGGTCTCGCTCCGCTGGCTGATGGAACAAGACCAGGTTACCTGCGTGCCGATCGTCGGCGCGCGAACGACCGACCAACTCGAGGAAAACGTCGGCGCGGTCGACCTCGAGTTGAGCGACGAGCAGTTCGAGCGGATCGACGCGGCTCGCGGACCGGCCGACGGCGGCTATCGCTGAGTTCGGTCGGAAGGCGCTTTCGTCGATCGAGGGCTCGAGACGAGACCGCGGTAGTTCCCGAAACTCAGTGCAGCATATCGAGGAGAAAGATGAGCAGAAACCCGACGAAGAACAGCGTCGTCGACGTCGGTGTTTCCGGGACTTTCTGGGCTTTGACGAGGAGTTCCTCGGTCACCAGGTAGAGGAGGGCAGCGGAGCCGAACGCGAGGACAAGCGCGATCGGAGCGCCCGTAACGCCGTCGAACGCGAGGACGCCGATAGTCACGCCGCTCAGCAGCAGCACCCCGAACCCGGCGGGGACGGCGAGTTTCTTCGGCGTACTCGTCCCTTCCGGGAGCGCGATGACGCCGGTGACGCCGAGAAAGAGGACTTCGATCGCGAGTGCCACTGCGATGAGAACGCCGGTGGCCGCCTCCGCCAGGAACGTCACGCCGATCAGGACGCCGTCGATCAGCATGTCGATGCTCACGGTGATCAACAGGCCAGCGGCACCCGCCATCTTGCCGCCGATGCCCCGCTTTTCGACGTACTTGCTGAGTCGATGGATGCCGAGCATGGTGGCGACGCCGATCGCGAATCCGACGACGACCACAGCCGGAGCCCGCGTATGGACGTCCGGGAGGAGTTCGGCGGCGACGGCGGCGAACACGACGCCGGCCGCGAAGTGCTGGACGTTGCTCTCCATTTGCGGTCCCGGCGTCCGGTAGATCGCCGCGATCCCCCCGACGAGCGCGGCGACGACCGCCAACATCGTGTACGAAAGCGCTTGCACTAGAGTTCCGGCCATTCTACTGGTGATTCTACCTCGAACCGGGTGAATGTACTCGCCGTCACATTCGGGGTGGGGAAATACCCTCGGCTACGGACACGATATCCTCCCTTCACACGCCTTCGGACGGTGTCTGGCTCGTTGACGCCGTGGTCTCAGTACTGATGCCGGAATAATAATCGTGAGCGGACAGGCGTTCTCTACGAGCGGGTTCCGGCCGTCGGCTCGAGCCCGATCCGGTAGTCGGTCAGGTTCTCGTAGCCGTCCTCGGTGACGACGATCAGGTCCTCGATGCGGACGCCGCCGACCGCGGGATCGTAGATGCCGGGTTCGATCGAGATCACGTGGCCCGGCTCGAGGTCGCCGCCGGCGGGCGAGACGCTCGGTTCCTCGTGGATGTCGAGGCCGACGCCGTGGCCCGTGCTGTGGATGAAACCGGTCTCGGTGTTCGGATCGCTCCGCAGGGTCTCGTAGCCCGCGTCCTCGATCACGTCACAGGCCGCGCCGTGGACGGTGGCTCCGGTCACGCCGGCTTCGACGGTCTCGAGGGCGGCCTCGTACGCTTCGTGGGTGACCTCGTAGCGCCTGCGGGCCTCCTCGCCGGGGTCGCCGCGGGCGAACGTGCGGGTCATGTCCGCGAAGTAGCCCGTCTCCTTGTCCCGCGGGAAGATGTCGATCACGATCAGTTCGTCGGGCTCGAGCGGGCCGCTGCCGCGGTCGTGGGGGTCCGCGCCGTCGGCTCCGCAGGCGACGATGGTCTCGTCTAACCCACAGCCGTGGCGCAACAGGGTGACCTCGATTTCCTCCGTGACGCGCTCGCTGGTGAGCGGCTCGCCGTCGCGGACGAGGATGCCGTCCTCGATCTCGGCGGTCGCGATCAGCTCCTCGGCTCTCGCCATTGCGGCCTCGTTGGCCCGCTGGCTCGCCCGGATCTGGTCGACTTCCCAGTCGGTTTTGGTCGCGCGGATGGTCGCGATGACCCCCTCGCGTTCGACTGTGACGCCGAGACCGAACTCGCGGAAGCCGTCCGCGGTCCCCGTCGGGAAGTTCCGCGGGACCGCGATCGACTCGACATCATGGTCCTCGAGAAAGGCAGCGAGCATGCGAATTTTTCCCTCGTACTGGCCGTGTTCGGCGACCAGGTGCTGGTAGTCGTACGCGGCTCGCCGGGTGACCGAGTCGGCGTTGGCGTCCGCGCTCGCCCGCCCGTACTCGAGGCCGGAGACGAGCAGGTGGACCCTGTCTCGGGTCACCAGCGTCTGGTAGGGGTCCGGGGCGGTAAAGCCGGAGACGTACCGCTGGTCCGAATCCGAGGCATCGTCGTCGATGAGATAGCCGTCTCCGCCCTCGGCCGCGAACCGCTCGCGAAGCGGGGCGAGGTCTACGTCGACGTTCATGCACGGATCTGTGACGCCGGCGCACATAATCCCGGGGATCCCGGCCAGCCGGATCGATTCGAACCCACAAACTTATCAATAGAGGTGGTAATCACCGCATATGAACCGTCGCCGGATTCTGGCAGCGGGGGCCGCGATTGGGCTGGCCGGCTGTGTCAGTTCGCCGGCCGACGACTCTCCCTCGAGTGCTGATTTCGTTCGGGATGCGATCGAGACGCGCCGCCACATGACCAGCCTCGAGGCCCGGCGAACCGTGACAGTCCAAACGCCGGACGACACCGCCGAGCGCACAGAGCGGGTCGCACGGGAGCCGCCGGCCAAACAGCGGATCGAAGTCCTCGAGTCGACCGATCCGGACGTACCGGCCGACTCGGTTATCGTGACCAACCGGGAGGTCACGTGGGAGTACAATCCGCAGACGGACGTGGTAGACGTCCAGTTTCACGGGAGCAAAGTCGACGCCGATCGCACGCTGCAGGTACTCGAGAGTCTCCTCGCGGAGTACCGGCTCAGCTACGGCGGGACGGCGACCGTCGACGGACGCGAGGCCCACGTCGTCGAGACGCGGCCGCCACTCGATGAGACCGGGCGGCGGATCGATCTCGTCGTCGGCGACACGACCTACGCCGTCCCGCTATCGTCGGGCGATCTCGAGGACTTAGACGTCTCGCGGACGCTCTGGATCGACGACGAGTACCGGTATCCGGTCAAGGAACGAAACGCCGTCCGCGACGGCGAGGAGACGCGTTACGACCTGACCGTGACGTACGAGGACCTCGCGATCGACGCGGACCTCGAGCCGAAGACGTTCACCTACCAGCCGCCGGCCGACGCCGACGTCGTCACCGACGGGTCGGAGCCGGCGGGGATCTTCGACTCGATCGAGAACGCCGAGGACGCGGTCCCCTACGACCTGCCGGACTCGGATCTCCCCGGCGCGTATCTCTCGGATCGAATCACCGTCGTCGAGCGGGCTGACAAGTACGGCGGGACGACGACGACGCTGTGGTACGACGATCCGAACGTCGTCGCCCGCGAACTCTTCATCGTCGTCCGCGAGGAGCCCCGGTTCAAACCGTCTCTCCTCGAGGAGGTCGAGATCGACGGCCGAACCGCCTACTACCGGGACGGCCGGATTCAGAGCATCTTCTGGGACTGCGGCGACGTGAGCTACGAGGTCTCGAGTCTGGTCACGGACGATCCGCTGCGGGAGATCGCGGCCTCGATCGGCTGTCCGTAACGCGGCCGTCCGGGTTCGTCTCGAGTCGATACTGCTGGGATCGGTATCGGTAAGGCGCGGCCACTCCACAGAGCGAGCATGAACGTCACGATCACGCCCTCGAGTGTCGAGGGGACCGCTCGAGCACCGCCCTCGAAGAGCTACACCCACCGGGCGATCCTCGCGGCGGGCTACGCCGACGGCGCGACCGTCCGCGACGCACTCTGGAGTGCAGACACGCAGGCGACCGCGCGGGCGGTCGAACTGTTCGGCGGCGCTGTCGATCGAGCCGCGGACGGCACGCTCGAGGTCGACGGCTTCGGCGGCCGCCCCAGCGTGCCGGCGGACATCATCGACTGTGCGAACAGCGGGACGACCATGCGACTCGTCACCGCCGCGGCGGCGCTGGCCGACGGGACCACGGTCCTGACCGGCGACGAGTCCCTGCGCTCGCGGCCCCAGGGGCCGCTGCTCGAGGCGCTTGTCGCCCTCGACGCCGCAGCCGAGAGCACCCGCGGGAACGGACAGGCCCCGTTGGTCGTCACCGGCCCCCTCGCGGGCGGTGAGGTATCGATCCCCGGCGACGTGTCCTCGCAGTATATCACCGCCCTGCTCATGGCCGGTGCGGTCACCGACGAGGGAATCGAAATCGACCTCGAGACGGACCTCAAGTCCGCGCCCTACGTCGACATCACGCTCGAGGTGCTCGCGGACTTCGGCGTCGAGGCCCGGCAGACGGAGAGCGGGTTCGCCGTCGACGGCGGCCAATCGTACGCGCCCGCCGGCGGCGAGTACGCGGTCCCCGGCGACTTCTCGTCGATCTCGTACCCGCTCGCGGCGGGTGCGATCGCCGGCGACGGCGGCGACGGCGTCCGCATCGAGGGAGCCCACCCCAGCGCGCAGGGCGACAGCGCCATCGTCGACATCGTCGAGCGGATGGGTGCCGACGTGGACTGGGACCGCGACGAGGGAACGATCGATGTCTCGGCGGCCCCGCTCTCCGGCATCGAGGTCGATGTCGAGGACACGCCTGACCTCCTGCCGACGATCGCGACGCTGGGTGCGGTCGCGGACGGCGAGACGAGGATTACGAACGCCGAACACGTCCGCTACAAGGAGACCGACCGCGTCAGCGCGATGGCCGAGGAACTCGGGAAGATGGGCGTCGAGACGAGCGAAGAGCGCGATTCGCTGACGGTTCACGGCGGCGACTCGGACCTCGAAGGCGCGACCGTCTCCGGGTGCGACGACCACCGGATCATCATGGCGCTCGCACTCGCCGGCCTCGCAGCCGACGGCGAGACCACCATCGAAGGTGCCGACCACGTCGACGTCTCGTTCCCCGGCTTCTTCGGCGTGCTCGAGGAGTTAGGCGTCGCCCTCGAGCGCGACGGACAGTAGCGGTCACGGGCTGACGGGAGCGGCTGGAACCGGAACGCCGCCGGCCGAGTTCCTCGTGCGGGCTCTCGGCTTCCGCTCGAACGCCGAATCCCTTACCGGATGGAGCAGTTATTTATGCCGCCGAAAAATGATGACATACAATGTCAGGCAATACGCCAGTTATCGTTAGCGCTGTTAGAACTGCACAGGCTGTCTCTTATACACATCTC
>NZ_AOID01000009.1 GCF_000337195.1 Natrinema versiforme JCM 10478
TCGACGACCTGATGTGGGGCTGTGCCCAGCAGCGCTCGGAGCAGCGGACGAACATCGCACGACAGATCGCGCTCTTCTCGGACCTCGGAGAGTCGGTGCCGGCGACGACCATCGACCGCCAGTGTGCCTCCTCCGCGCAGGCGATCATCAGCGCCGCGGACTCAATCGCCGCGGGCCGCCACCAGGCGGTCATCGCCGGCGGCGTCGAGAGTATGAGCCGTGTCAAGATGGGCGCGGCTGACAGCGGCGAGATGTATCCGAAACTCGACGAGGAGTACGGCATGCGGAACCTCCAGATGGGGATGACCGCCGAGAAGGTCGCCGAGCAGTACGACATCAGCCGCGAGGAACAGGACGAGTACGGCGCGCGCAGCCAGCAGCGCGCGGTCGAAGCGACCGAGGAAGGCAAATTCGACGACGAGATTGTCCCGATCGAAACCGACGGCGGCGTCCACGACGAGGACGAGGGGCTCCGTCCCGGCACGACCCCGGAGAAGCTCGCCGAACTCCCCACTGTGTTCAAAGAGGACGGCACCGTCACGCCCGGCAACGCCTCCCAGATCGCCGACGGCGCGGCCGGCGTCATGCTCACCAGCCGCGAGTTCGCCGACGAGAACGACCTCGAGGTCCTCGCCGAAGTCGGGACCAGCTACGTCGCCGGCGTCGACCCGACGATCATGGGCGTCGGCCCGGTGCCGGCGACGGAGGGCCTGCTCGAGCGCGCCGGTCGCGAGATCGACGACTACGGGCTCGTCGAGATCAACGAGGCCTTCGCCAGCCAGACGCTGTACTCCCAGCGCGAACTCGGGATTCCGGACGATCAGCTCAACGTCAACGGCGGTGCGATCGCCATCGGCCACCCGCTCGGCTGTTCCGGCGCGCGGCTGCCGGTGACGCTGGTCCACGAGATGAACCGCGAGGGCGTCGACCGCGGCATCGCGACCGAATGCGTCGGCTTCGGCCAGGGTGCGGCGATCGAGTTCGAACTGCCCTGAAGCGCTCGGAGTAGCCCTTTTGGTCCAGATTTTGCGAGGCCGATCGCGAACGGAGTGAGCGAGTCGGCCGAGACAAAAGGTGGTCGTGTCAGGGTGCGGCGATCGAGTTCGAACTGCCCTAAACCGCTCGGAGTAGCCCTTTTGGTCTCTTCGTGAACGGAGTGAACGACGGTCAGCGAGAGCCCTGCTCTCGCCAGACAGATTTTGCGAGGGGAGCGCGGTTCGAACGAAGTGAGAACCGCGAACTGCGAGCGGGGAACGGATGCGAGGCCCGAACGTAGCGAGGGTTTCGAGAAGCGAACGGCGAAAGCCGTGAGCAGTGACCCGCGAGCACCGCGTTCGCGAACGGAGTGAGCGACTCGGCCGAGACGAACGGTGGTCGTGTCAGGGTGCGGCGATCGAGTTCGAACTGCGCCGTCGAATCACTCGTGTCGTTCTTGAATTCGCTTTTCGACGTACTCCAAGACGCTGAAGAGGACACCGAGGTGATGGTCGGCCTCGAGCGGTGAGGACTCGGCGGGCGACGACGCGTCCGGCGGCGGGTGAAAATGCTCACGAGGGGCGGTCGGTTTCGGATGGCGATCCCACCGACACTGCCAGGTCCGATCGTCGACGGCTTCGAGGTAGTGAATCGTGTAGTCGCCGCCGACGAACCAGCGAACATCGAGCCGACTCTCGGTCACGCTCGCCGGATACCGCGTCTCGTCGAGTCGGAGTTCGAGGACCCTCGGAGAGATTGAATCGGGTCGAAACTCCCAGCTCGAAACGAGCGACCGCGTGGTCGCACGCCGCGCGAGTACCTCGAGTGTCGGCACGTCGAGCGGGCCGCTCGGCCCCTCTTCTCGAGCGGTCACGGTTCAGACCCGTGCTCGATCGTCGGCCGACGATTCCGCACGGCGGACGGCTCGTTTCAAGAGCGTGATGTCCCGTCGGATCGTCCGCCATTCCGTGAGATCCTCCCAGCGGTCGTGGAGGGTATCGTGGTCCTCGATCGAATCGTCCGGGACGACGGCGTCCGGCTCGGGGAGGCCGTATCGCTCCTGTCGCTCTCGATCCGCGTCGATGAGTTCCTCGAGGCGGGCGCGAAGTTCGCTCGCGCTGTGTTCTTGCGCGAGCGTTTCGACGCGCTTCCACCGGAAGTACGACGGGTTCCGTCGATACAATGCCGGCCGCTCGTTCGATCGGTCCGCGATTCCCATCTCGACGAGCTGCTCGAGCGCTCGCCGAGCACCGTTTTCCGAACAGTCCGCCCGCGACGCGAACTCCCCCGCGGACGCGGGATCGGTGGTACCGACGAGACAGTCGTAGACGCGCTGGAACGTCGTCCGATCCCCGCTTCGCTCTTCGGGCGGGGACTCGGTGGGGCCGGGCTGATCCGTCATAGTCCCTCGTTCGAGCGGAGAGCGCATATATCTTTCTTACAGCTCAGATATCTGTTTCGGCGTCCGGTCGAAAAGAGCCGCCTCGCCGAGGAGGTACTCGAGGCGCGGGTAGCGCTCGAGGAAGGTTTCGCCGCCGAGGTCGTCGGTCTCGAGGCGAGCGTCGAGGCCGAGGATCCGGCCGGCACCGAAGGCGGCGACGGAGAAGACGAATCGCGTGATGGCCGCGCGCTGACTCTGCGATTAGTAGCCGAGGCCAAACGCTCGGTTCACGGCGAGTGAACAGACGGTGACCGCGAACAGTCCGCCGAGGACGAGAAACGACGTTCCCCAGCCGAACAGGTCGGCCAGCAGGCCGACACCGACGGACCCGGCGGAGCCGACGACGGTGTAGCACGTCCGGACGAGCCCGAAACCGGCACCGCGTTCGGTGTCGCCGAACTGGTCGAGAAAGCGCGGATCGAGCGCCGCGAAGAAACTCGAGCCGAGGCCCGCAAATAGGACGGCGACGCCGACGGTGGCCCGCGACTGCCCCGCGACCAGCCCGAAGAGGCCGATCGTCCCGGCGAGCATCGACCCACCGATCGCGAGGTCGCGGCCGTACCGGTCGGAGAGAGCGCCCAGCAGGAACTGGCCGACGGTTCGGACGACGAAAAACGCGGAGAATGCAGTCCCGGCGACCGTGGCCGAATAGCCGCGGTACTCGACGAAGAAGGTCGGTAGGAACGTGAGCAGTCCCTGTACGATGAACGTGCCGAGCATGGCAACCGCGAGCGTGAACGCGACCGCCGGTCGCGAGACGAGTTCGAACAGCGTCGCGACCTCGAACCGGTCGCGCATCGGTTGATCCGGTCGCCGCGGTTCAGTCGGGCGGATCCGCCACGCGAACAGCGCGAAGACCGGCACGCCGACCGCGACGGTGAGCGCGAGCGCCGGCCGCCACCCGTACCGGGTCCCCACCCACGCCGCCGCGACGGGGGCGACCAGCCCGGCGAGCGGACCCCCCATCGAGTGGATCCCGACGGCGCGTCCGACTTCGTCGTAGGTCCGCGAGAGCAGCGTCGTCGCGACGGAGTAGTGCAGCCCCGCGATGAGGCCGAGGCCGACCGCGAACACGACGAACGCGGCGAAGATCGGCGAGAACGCGAGCAAGACGCTCGCGATCACGGTGCCGCTGACGGCGACGAGGATGACCGGCTTCTCCCCGTACCGATCGCTGAGGACGCCGCTCGGGAACTGTGAGAGCCCGTAGGCGAGCCACATCCCCGTCAGCGCGAGCCCGATTTCCGCGTTCGAGACGCCGAAGTCCGCGACGATGAACGGGATGACCGGACTGATCGCCATCCGCGCGAAGTAGGTGACGAAAAAGGCGAGCAGACAGAGCACGAGCACCGTCGTCCGGTACTGCCAGCGCATTGGTTCTACCCGCTGACTTTCCCGGTGAGCTGTATAAGCGTGGTGACATCGGTGCGAGGAGTCGAATCGAGTCGCAGTACGGCAGTGTCGCAGTCCACGTCGTGTACGTATCCGGTATCTTTCACACCCGGACCCGGTTCCGAAACGGAACGCTTTCGACGGCGGGCCGGCGACGCGGGGACGTGACGACCGAAACCGCAACCGGGGAGCGGCCCGACGGCCGCCGCAGTTGGGTCGTGGCGATCGTCGGCGCGATCGCGATGGTGTTTACGTTCGGCACGGCGTTCTCCTACGGCGTCTTCCAGCGGCCGTTCGGCGAAGCCTTCGGGGTGTCGCCGGTCGCGCTCTCGGGGGTCTTCGCCGTCATGCTGTTCACGTTCTTCATTGGGTCCGGTGTGATCGGGGTCTTCGCCGCCAGGGTTCCGGCCCGCATCGTGTTGCTCGCTTGTGCCGTCGCTACCGGCGCGATCGCCCCGACGCTGTACGCGGTGGAGTCACCCGTCGGGCTGACGGTCGTGTTCGCCGTCCTCGGGCTGGCGCTCGGCACGGTCTTCGTGGTGCTCGCGTCGGTGGTCCCTCGCTGGTTCGACCGTCGTCGCGGGGCCGCCACGGGACTCATTTTCGTCGGCAACGGGCTGGGGCTGTTCGTCCTGCCGCCGATCTGGCAACGAACCCTCACGCGTGTCGGCGTCCGGCAGGGCTTTCTCGTAGTCATGGCAGTGACTGCGGTCGCGTTCCTGCTCGCCGGACTCACCTGCCGGCGGCCGACCTGGGCGGAGCGCTCGACGGCGACGGCCGGCGACCTCCTCGAGTGGACCCGCGGACTGGTCGGCACCCGGAGCTTCCGGCTGTTGTTCGTCGGGGTCGGGTTGGCCTTCGCCTGGTACCAGCTGCTGACGGCGTACGCAATCGACCTGTTCGCCGCGCGGGGGTTGACCGCGGCCGACGCCGCGACCGCGTACGGCCTGATCGGCGGCGTGAGCATCATCTCGCGGCTCGGCAGCGGCTACGCGACCGACCGCGTCGGCTCGCTCCGGGCCTTCCTCGCGTCGCTTTGCTGTGCGGCCGCCGGCATCGCGCTGTTGTTCCTGCCGCAGCTATCGGTTCTCGCGGTCGCGATCTTCCTGACCGGACTCGGACTGGGCGGCTGTGCGACGCTGTACGTGCCGCTGGTGATGGGGATCTACGACCCGGAGAAAGACACCGCGATCGTCGGCGTGTTCAACGTCGCGATCGGGACCAGTGCCCTAGTCATGCCCCTGCTCGGCACTGCGAGCATCGCCTACACTGGGGGCTATACCGCCGCGATCGCGTTGACGTTCGTCGCGACGCTCGCCTCGTTGTGGGCGACGATCGCCGGGACGACGTCCGCCTGAAACGGCCGGGCAGCACACGGGCGTTCCGGATCGCTCGAGTCCCGGTGCGGGAATCGGGCCGCGTTCGAACCCTGTACCGCTAAGTGGCCCCGCCACCGACGACGTGGTAATGAACGGCAACCGCTTCGGTCGCCTTTTTCAGGTGACCACGTTCGGCGAGAGCCACGGGGAGGCGATGGGCTGTACCGTCTCGGGCTGTCCCGCCGGCCTCGAACTCTCCGAAGAGGACATTCAGGCAGATCTCGACCGGCGAAAGCCGGGCCAGTCGATGATTACGACCAGCCGCGGCGAACCCGACGACGTCTCGATCAAGTCGGGGGTTCAGGACGGCTACACGACCGGTACGCCGATCGGGTTGGTCATCCAGAACAAAGACGCCCGCTCGGGCAAGTACGAGCCCTTCATCACCGCGCCGCGGCCGAGCCACGGCGATTTCACCTACTCGGCCAAATTCGGCACGCGAAACTGGGGCGGCGGCGGCCGCTCATCGGCCCGCGAGACCGTCAACTGGGTCGCCGCGGGTGCGATCGCGAAAAAGATCCTCGCACAGCAGGGGATCGAACTCAAGGCCCACGTCAACCAGATCGACGATATCGAGGCCCCCGACGTGAGCTTCGAGCAGATCAAAGAGCACTCGGAGGAAAACGACGTCCGCTGTGCCCACCCCGAGACGGCCGAAGCGATGCAAGAGCGGATCGCGGAGTACCAGGAGGAGGGCGACTCCATCGGCGGCAGCATCTACTTCGAAGCGCAGGGGGTTCCGGTCGGCCTCGGCGCACCCCGCTTCGACTCGCTGTCCGCACGACTCGGCCAGGCCATGATGGCGGTGCCGGCGACGACGGCCTTCGAGTTCGGGCTGGGCCGCGAGGCCCGCGAATGGACCGGCAAAGAGCGCAACGACGATTGGGAATTTGATGACGAGGGCAACCCGTCGCCCATCGAGAACGACCACGGCGGGATTCAGGGCGGCATCTCGAGCGGCGAGCCGATCTACGGCGAAGTGACGCTGCACGCGCCCACCTCGATCCCGAAATCCCAGCAGACCGCCGACTGGGAGACGGGCGAGCTCAAAGAGGAGAAGGTCATCGGCCGTCACGACCCCGTCCTCCCGCCGCGGGGCGTCCCCGTCGTCGAGGCGATGCTCGCGCTGACGCTGGCCGACTTCATGCTCCTGAGCGGCCGGATCAACCCCGACCGCCTCGACGACCAGCCCGGCGAGTACGACACGGACTACCATCCGAGCAACCCGAACAACGAGTAACTCGCCGGCCGGCGGCACACCCTCGATTGAGACGAAATCGGTCGTCTTAGCAGTAGTAGACCCAGAACGTGTGCGCAGCTGCACAGTCCACCTTCGTGTGCGCTCCGAACGCCGCTCGATACGGGCTGATTTTCAGGTCCACATCGGCGTCCGGGACCGGTATGGTACTCGTTTCACCGCACTTGGGACACGCGACTTCCTGTGTTTCTGTGACTTGCATCTGCGCTGATCAGCGATAGTACGTCACGAACAATGATGAACGTATCTGCGCCGGCGTGATAGATCCGCCAGCACGACAGTCTCGAGACTGATCAGTGCAAAATCGAGAGGGAAAACACCCTTTCAGGCGGCGTCTCTGCACTGCAGAGACCTACCCGAGCGCAACCGGCTCAGTATCCCAGCTGCTCGCGGACGAGCACGACGGTCGTGCGCCCCTCCTCGAGTTCTTGGCGGAAGATGAGTTCCTTGGCGATGGCCGAGTCGACGCCGTAGGCCTCCTGTGCGCGTTCGTTCTCGAGGGGGTAGGCCACCGACTCGAGGCGGTCGAGCGCGTCGTCGAGCGTCGGCACGATCTTGTTGACGCCGCTGACGATGACGACGTTGCTCGCGGCGAAGGGGTACGCGCCGATCCGGCTGCCCGAGCGGTCGGCGGCGACGAGTTCGCCGGTCTGGGCGATCGCGTTGATGCCGCCGAGGAAGTAGTCGGCGGTCTGTGACGCTCGCCGCGCGGCCTGGCGCTCTGCGTCGTCGTCGATGCTCCAGATTTCGTCGGCCAGACTGTCCCACTCGTGGTCGCCCTCCGAGAGGTAGTCGGCGAAGCCGATCTCCTCGAGCGTCGTGGAGTGGCCGTTCATCACCGACGCGCCGGCGGGGATCTGTGACTGGACCGCGTCGAGGGCCTCGTCGGCCGAGTCGGCGACGACGACATCGAAGCCGTTAGCCTCGAGGTTTTCGACGGCCGTCTCAACGGCCTCGTCGGTTGGGAGTTCGTCGAGTGTCGCGTCGATCTCGGTGTCGTCTACGTAATCGGATTTTTGCTGTGACATTTGAAGTATCCGTACACGTGAATGGGGGCGTGTCCGACTTAAGCGCTCGCGGATACCAGTGTTAGGTGATTACACCGATGTTACTCCGCTCGAGCAGCGAATATGTCCGCTGTCCGACAGCCAAAAGCACAGCTCACCGTTCGAAACTGTTCCGCGAGCGAAACTACTAACCCGTCTTTCGTGGTCGACGGCGTATGCGCGACTTTCACGTCCATTCGAACTACTCGGATGGCGGCTTTCTCAGGGGGATGGTACGCGCCGCCGAAAGCGCCGGACTCGAGGGCGTCGGCGTCGCCGACCACTGTAACGTGGCCTCGCGCGGGCGACCCGAATCGATGCGCAGCCTCTATGGGTTCAACCTCGATCTCACCTACGAGCGCCGGCGGCGGGGGATCGAACGGCTCCGGGAGGAGTTCGACCTCGAGGTTTACGACGCGGTCGAGATGGACTACGATCCGCGCGACGAGGACGCGATCGACGCGTTTCTCGCGGAAGCGAACTTCGACTACGCGATCGGGAGCGTCCACGATATCGGCGGCAACAACGTCCAGGTCGCGTCGAACTTCGCGGCGATGTCCGACGCCGAGCGCGACGCGGTCACCGACGAGTACTTCGAAACGCTGATCGAACTCGTCGAATCGGAACTGTTCGATATCGCGGCCCACGCCGACCTGCTCGAGCGGACGCCGCCGCTGCGGGGACGGGCGACGGAAGAACAGTACCGGCAGGTGGCGCAGGCGTTCGCCGATTCCCGAACGGTTCCCGAGATCAACGCCGGCCGGGCGCTGACCGACGCCGAGGTCGTCCATCCCTCCGAGCGATTGCTGTCCATTCTGCGCGAACACGACGTGGCCGTCACCGTCGGCACTGATTCCCATCGCCCCAGCGAGATCCCCGATCGCGCCGACTTCCTCGCCGATTTCGTCGCCGAGACTGGACTCGAACCGGTCGGTCCCGCCGGCCTCGAGTAGCACCCTGAAAACGGCCGAACACGGGAGAATAGTTCAATAGCCACAAACGCGGGTTCCGTTCTCCGAACGAATGTGGACAAGTATGCGCTCGAATCGCGGATATAATAATGATCTTTCATACATCTTCTTCAATGGCTGTCCATTCTTCACGAAAGTTCCTTGGTAATCTATAGCAAAGGCTTTAGGTCCGGTAGTGCGAAAATCCGGGTACGGTTGGCCCATCGGCCACTGATCCACCTATGAGCAGCGACGAACTCATCTGGCGAATCGCGGGCGGTTCCGGAGACGGGATCGACTCGACGAGCCAGAACTTTGCCAAGGCGCTGATGCGCTCGGGGCTCGACGTATTTACACACCGCCACTATCCGTCGCGGATTCGGGGCGGCCACACCTACGTCGAGATCCGGGCCGCGGACCGCGAGGTACAGTCACGTGGCGACGGCTACAATTTCCTGCTCGCGCTGGGCGACTCCTTCGCCCGCAACCCACAGGAAGAGGCCTACTACGGAAACGAAGAGATCAAACCCCTCTCGGAGAACCTAGACGACCTCCGCGAAGGCGGGATCATCGTCTACGACGAGGGCCTCGTCAGCGAGGAAGACGTCGAGGCGATCAATCTCGAGGAACGTGCCGAAGCAAACGATTGGCACGTCTTCCCGATGGACCTCCGGTCGCTCGCCCGCGAGCACGGCCGCGAGGTCATGCGCAACACCGCCGGCGTCGGCGTCACCGCGGCGCTGCTCGACATGGATCTCGAGCACATCGAGGACCTGATGTCCGACGCCATGGGCGGGGACATCCTCGAGTCGAACCTCGAGATCCTCCACGAGGCCCACGACATCGTCACGGAGGAGTACGACTTCGAGCACGACCTCCGGGTCCCTGAAGGCTCCCACGAGAGCCAGCAGGCGCTGCTGTCGGGCTCGAACGCGATCGCCTACGGTGCCATCGACGCCGGCTGTCGGTTCATCGCCGGCTACCCGATGACCCCGTGGACGGACGTGTTCACCATCCTCAGCCAGAACTTCCCCGACATGGGCGGCGTCTCCGAGCAGGTCGAAGACGAGATCGCCGCGGCCGCGCTCGCAGTGGGCGCGAGTCACGCCGGCGTCAAGGCCATGTCCGGCTCTTCGGGCGGCGGCTTCGCCCTGATGAGCGAACCGCTCGGGCTCGCCGAGATGACCGAGACGCCGCTGGTCCTCATCGAGGCCATGCGCGCCGGTCCCTCGACCGGGATGCCGACCAAGCCCGAACAGTCCGACTTAGAGCACGTGCTCTACACGAGTCAGGGCGACTCCCAGCGCGTCGTCTTCGCGCCGGGCAACATCGAGGAGGCCTACGAGCAGACCCGACTCGCCTTCGAGATCGCGTGGGACTACCAGATCCCCGCGATCCTCATCTACGACCAGAAGCTCGGCGGCGAGAACACCAACGTCGACCTCGAGTTCTTCGACCGCGAACCCAAGCCGGATCTCGGGTCGACGCTGACCGAAGACGAGCTTCGAGAGGCCGCACACGACAACTCCGGGAAGTTCAAGCGGTTCAACCACGAGGACGCCGAGAACGGCGTCAGCCCGCGGTCGCTGCCCGGCCAGAAGGGCGGGCGCTACCTCGCGACCGGTAACGAGCACTCGCCCGTCGGGCACATCAGCGAGGACCCCGACAACCGCGTCGCCCAAATGGATCGTCGCATCGAGAAACTCGAGTCGATCCGCGAGGAACTCGACGAGGAACGCGAGTCCACGCAGACCTACTTCGGCGACGAGACGGCCGACTACGGTATCATCACGTGGGGCTCGAGTCAGGGTGCCGTCGAGGAGGCCATCGGCCGACTCAACGAGAACGGCCACTCCGTCAAGGGGCTCAGCGTCTCCGATATGATGCCGTTCCCCGAGCAGGAAGTGACCGAGTTCCTCGAGAGCGTCGACGAGGCGCTGGTCGTCGAGATGAACGCCACCGCGCAGTTCCGCGGCCTGCTCCAGAAGGAACTGGGTCGCTTCGGCGAGAAGCTGACCAGCCTGCTGAAGTACAACGGCAACCCCTTCGAGCCCGCCGAGATCGTCGAGGGCTTCGAAGTCAATCTCGCCGACGAGGACCGCGAACCGACCGCACAGGTACGAATCGAACCCGCTGCAGGTGACTGACCCATGAGTGCATTCAACGCGATCGGAGAGGAACGAGAGATCGACCGGGACGAGTTTACCCCCGGCGTCGAACCGCAGCCGACGTGGTGTCCGGGCTGTGGTGACTTCGGCGTTCTGAAGTCACTGAAACAGGCGCTGCCGGAGATCGGCAAGACGCCCGAAGAGGTGCTGACCGTCACCGGGATCGGCTGTTCCGGCAAGCTGAACAGCTACCTCGACACGTACGGGTTCCACACGATCCACGGGCGCTCGCTGCCCGTGGCCCGCGCCGCGAAACTCGCCAACACCGACCTCGAGGTTATCGCCGCCGGCGGTGACGGCGACGGCTACGGGATCGGCGGCAACCACTTCATCCACTCGGCGCGGGAGAACCACGATATGACCTACATCGTGTTCAACAACGAGATCTTCGGCCTGACGAAGGGCCAGACCTCGCCGACCAGCCCGAAGGGTCACAAGTCCAAGACCCAGCCCTCGGGCAGCGCGAAGACGCCGATTCGGCCGCTGTCGCAGTCGCTGACCGCCGGCGCGAGCTACGTCGCCCGCACCGCCGCGGTCAATCCGAATCAGGCAAAGGAGATCATCAAGGAAGCCATCGAACACGACGGCTTCGCACACATCGACTTCCTGACCCAGTGTCCGACGTGGAACAAGGACGCTCGGCAGTACGTCCCCTACGTCGACATCCAGGAGTCCGACGACTACGACCACGACATCCACGACCGCGCGGAAGCCGCCGAGATGATGCGCGAGACCGAGGACGTGCTCAACGAGGGCACCGTCCTGACCGGCCGCTACTACGTCGACGAGGACCGCCCGTCCTACCAGGAAGAGAAGTCCGCCGTCGGCGAGCTCCCCGACCAGCCGCTGGCCGAACGGTACTTCGACGACGACGTCGAGTGGGAGCGCAGCTACGACCTGCTCGAGCGCCACACGTAGCCCCGATTCGCGCGATCTCCACGGTTCGTTTTTTCGCAGTTTCCGACTCGACTCGAGACGGTTCACAGTCTCACGAGTGTAACGAGCGGGGAGGGAAACGGGATACCGACTCCGTTAGCAGTCAGTCTGGAGCGACTCGCCGACCGCTACGGCCGTGCCGTCGTCGAACGCCTCGTCGGCGAAGACCGAATAGGTTTGCTCGCCGCAGGACCACTGTACCTCCGTGCCCGCGTCGGTTTCGGCGATCGTTCCCGTCGCGGTTCCGACCGCGACCGCGTCGCCGCCGACCGCGAACCGTCGCGGGCCGTCGCTCGTCGTGACAGCGACCGTCTCGTCGTCCGGCGTGCGGTACCGGAGCGAGACCTGCGTCCGGTTCTCGTCGGGGAATTCGTAGCTCGTGATCGAGTCGAGTTCGACCGCGTCGGGCAACGCGTCCGCCGGCGGCTCGGCGACCGCGAACGGAACGGCCGCCGCGGCCGCGTCGATGGTCTCGTAGGCGTCGATCGAGGGGAACGTAACCGACTCGACGTGCGTGCCGTTCGCGCCCGCCGCCTGCGGGTCGAACGCGAAGTGCTCGTCGTCGATCCCGCCGTCGACCGTGAAGTTCCGATAGGTCCGCTCGAGGGCGACCCCCTCGCCCTCGACCGCGTGTTTGACCGGGAACAGCGTCTCCTGATCGTACCAGACCTCGACGCGGTCGACGCTGCGGTCGGCGGGCTCGCCCTCGCTGGTCGCCAGCGGAATGACGTACTCGGTGTCCTCGATCAGGACGCTGATCGAGCGCTCGATCGTCTCGCCGTCCGGCGGATCGAACGCGACGCGGTAGGCGTCGCGGCCGTCGACCGTCGTCTCCTCGGTCGCCGTGATCTCGTAGGCCTCGAGGTAGCGCTTCTGCTGTTCGTACAGTCCCTCGAGATACGATGTCGCGTTCGGGTCGGTCTCGAGGCGAGTCGCCCAGTTGTGGGTGGCGTCGTAATGCCAGCGCTCGTCGCCGTCGTCCGCGATGACGGTCTCCGCGCCGCCGGCGCTGGTTTCGATTCGGCTCTTCCCGTCGGCTCGGAGCCACACGGCTTCGGTGTATCGGGTCGTCTCGCCGTCGACGGTCCGGCGAACCTCGACCGTCGCAGTGACGTCGTTCGGCGGCTCGGCGTCGCTGATTTCCTGCTCGATATCGGCCGGCGTCGGGCCGCTACTCGGCAGTGTCGCACAGCCCGCGGTCAGGAGAACGAGCGCCAGCGCGACGGAGAGGAGCGCAGATCTGGGGTCACGATCGCTGGCCAACATGTTATATACCTCACGTTTCAGCGATCATTAACGCGTCGGTCCGGGAACTGCTGTCGCCGCAGTCGGCCGCCGGCTACTCGCGAGCGCCGAATCCGCCGGCGAACAGGTTCGAGAGGTATCGCAGGACGAGCAAGGCGACGATCAGCCCGGCGAGAAAGCGGGGGTCGAAGCCGGCCCGCATCTCCCGGATGCCGTACGCCACCACGAGCACCCCCATGAGCAGGGCCGTCCCGCCGGCCCATCGAGAAACGTACGCCGGGTCGACCGACTCGTCGTAGTTCGCGTGGAGATCGACACGCCCGCGGAACGCGATAAGAGAGCCGAGGCCCAGGATCGCGAGCCCGCAGAGCACCCAGACGAAACCGCTGACGAGATTTGGGTCGACCATACCGGTGTGGAGTCTGGGCCCAGCGGGCGAATAAGTCCGACGGTTATCCGGCCGAACTGCGGCCTGAAAGCCGCCCGCTCGCCGTCTTCCGTTCGGATATCCGTCGTTTTCGTATACAAAAGATATTTTTCTGCCCGAGCAAAACATACTCTCATGAGTACGCAGGCGACGGAAGACCGTATTCTCGACGTTCTCGAGGAGGACGCACAGGCGTCCTACGCCGAGATCGCCGAGCGGGCGAACGTCTCGAAGCCCACAGTGCGCAAGTACATCAATCAACTCGAGGAGGAGGGTGTCATCGTCGGCTATTCGGCCGACATCGACCCGAAGAAGCTCTCGAGCCAGACGATCGCGATGGTCGGACTGGACGTGGCGAGCGAGCGCTACGTCGAGGCGACGAAAGCGATCAAGGACCTCGAGGAGGTCGAGGCGCTGTACAGTTCCAGCGGCGACCACATGCTGATGGCCGAAGTGCGCGCCGAGGACGGCGACGCGCTCGGCGAGATCATCTCCGAGGAACTCCTCGAGATCGACGGCGTCACCGCGGCCCATCCCTCGTTCCTGCAGGAGCGACTGAAGTAACCCCCGGAGCTCTCCGTCGTCGCCGCCGTCGGGATTCACGTTTTCACGCTGGGCGTCGTACCCCCGGACAGTTCATGCAGACATACGAACGCGAAACGACCGTCGACTCGCCGTTCGACTCGGTCTGGGGGTTTCATTCGCGGATCTCCGGGCTCGAAGGGGTCACGCCCGACTGGCTCCAGCTGCGCGTCGAGCGCGTGATCGGCCCCGACGGCGAGCCGGACCCGGACGTGCTCGAGCCCGGGTCGGAGATCGCGCTGTCGATGCGCCCGTTCGGCGTGGGGCCGCGCCAGCACTGGACGTCGGTGATCACGGCCCGCGAGCGCGGCGAGGGGTCAGCGTACTTTCGTGACGAGATGGTTCACGGCCCGTTCGACCACTGGGAGCACACGCACACGTTCTTCGCCGACCGGGAGCAGACAGTGATCCGGGATCGCGTCGAGTACGACCTGCCGTTCGGCGGCCTCGGCGACGCGGTCGAGCCCGTCTCGACGCTCGGCTTCGAGGCCATGTTCCGGGCGCGCCACCGGTTGGCGAAAGCGCAACTCGAGTGATCGGCGAAGCCGGTCGGAGGAACGCCGCTCCGTTCGGATTCGAGAGGTGTACCACGCTCGTTTTTGCCTGTTGGGCCACTAGAACGGACCATGACTGACCGCGAGGGACTCGAGCGCCGGGAGCTGTTGGGTTCGCTCGGGGCGGGCGCAGCCGCCGGCATCGCGGGGTGTCTCGGCGGCGACGAGGACGACGAGGACGACGACTCTCAGGCGCAGGTGTACGAGCCGACGATGGAAGGCGTCGAGGAGGGTCCGGTCGAGTTCGGGGACGACGACAGCTGCGCTGTCTGTGGTATGTCGGTTCAGAAATATTTCGGCGGTCGAGGGCAACTCGTTCACGAAAACGGATTGGGGGCGACAGTCGAGTCCCCGGGCTGTCTGTTCGCCTACGTCGCCTCGTCGACGCCGGATTCGCCGATCGCCGGGGCGTGGGCGGTCGACCGCCGGACCGGCGACCTCATCGACGCGACCGAAGCTCACTTCGTCCTCATCACCGACAAAGAGGCGGCCGACGATCCGATGGGGATCGACCCGCGTCCCTACGCCGACCGCGCGGACGCCGTCGCGTTCCTCGAGGAGTGGGACGCCGAAGCCCTGAACGCTGAGGACGACATCATCGTCGGACTGGACGAGGTCGACCTCGAGCTCGCATCGATCTACCGCGGCTCGCGACTCCCCAACGAGTAGCGACCGACAGTTCGTTCCGGAACCCGTTTGGGCCTTCGAGCGAGTGCGATCACGTGTGAACACCGACCTCGAGGTCACGCCGGCGGTCGCGCTCGCCGTCGCGGTGTTCGCGACGAGCACCAGCGCGATTCTGGTTCGCTGGAGCGCGGCCCCGAGTTCGGTCGCGGCCTTCTACCGGGTCCTCTTTACCACGGTGCTGGTCGCGCCCCTCGCCGTGACCCGCCACCGCGCGGCCTTCGGGCGACTCTCGCGGCGCGACCTCGCGGGTGCCGCCGTCGCCGGCCTCGCGCTCGCGGTCCACTTCGCGGCGTGGTTCGAGAGCCTCGAGCACACCACGGTCGCGGCGAGCGTCACGCTCGTCCAGACCCAACCGATCTTCGTGGCCCTCGGTGCGAGCCTCGTCCTCGGCGAACGGATCGACCGGGTGACGGCGGCGGGAATCGCCGTCGCGATCGTCGGGGCCGCCGCGATGTCGCTGGGCGACACCGGGGGCGCGGCCCTCTCCGGCGCGACGCCGTACGGGAACGCCCTCGCCGTCTTAGGCGCGGTGACCGTCGCCGGCTACGTGCTGGCCGGCCGCTCGATCCGCCAGCGCGTGCCGCTGTTTCCCTACGTGACCGTCGTCTACGGTGCCTGCGTCCTCGCCCTCTTCTGGCTCGTCGGCCTGCAGGGCCACAGCTACGTCGGCTACCCGCCCCGCGAGTGGCTGCTGTTCTTCGGGCTGGCCGTCGGCCCCGGCGTCTTCGGCCACACGGTGAGCAACTGGGTCCTCGAGCACCTCGAGTCGGTCGTCGTCAGCGTCGCGTGGCTCGGCGAACCGGTCGGCGCAACCCTGCTCGCGCTCGTCTTGCTCGCGGAGGTCCCCGACGCGGTCACGATCGCCGGCGGCCTCGTCGTGATCGCGGGGGTCGCGGTGACGACCCTCGAGCGCGAGCGGGGCCACGGAACGGCGGACTGACGGACTCGGCCGCGACAAGGCGTCCTGATAGCTATCGTCGTCCTCGAGCAGCCGCGTCCAGCCGTCGTGACGGGGGAGCTGCAGTACTGGCATATGCGTCAGGGTTGCCGATCGTCGCGATCCCAGTTTTGCCGCTCGAGACACGCTCGAGTCGCCGCAAGCGATAGAGCAAAGACGCGACGGCATCGAACGCGAGTGATTGACGAATGGGACAGCAACACTCGGGCGTCGCGAGGAGGCGACGATGAGCACGAATCGACGGGGCGGACACGTTACTAGCGCGAGCGACACGGTCGAGCGGGAGTGCGGTCACTGCGAGTGGCACGGGGCTGCGGGATCCTATGCGGAACTGATCAAACGGTATCAGGATCACCTTCGCGATGAACACCCGACAGCGTGGCTGCGAAGCTAACGTCGACATCGCTAGCGGACCGGGCGAGGACCCGGTCCGAGCCGGCGGACCGGCTACGGCTCGAGCAGGACTTTAATGACGCCTTCCTCGCGTTCGTCGAACTTCTCGTACATCTCCGGCGCGCGGTCGAGGTCGACGCGGTGGGAGACGGCCCAGCTGGGGTCGGCACGCCCCTCGATAATCATGTCCCGAAGCTGTCGGTTGTACTCCTTGACGTTACACTGGCCGGTGCCCAGCTTCAGCCCCTTCTCGAAGAGTTTGCCGAAGTCGATACCGAGACGGCCCTGGGCCGCCATCTCGTCGGGCGCGCCGGGGTCCGACGGGACGTACAGTCCCGGGATGCCGAGCTCGCCGGTCGGTCGCACGGCCTGGATGAGTTGATTGAGCACGACCGCGGGGTTTTCGCGGGCCGGATCGTACGCGTCGTCGCTTGGATCCGTCTCGGGATCGATCGCCTGATAGCCCACCGCGTCGACGCCGTTGTCGACGCCCTCGCCGTGTAAATCTTTGATCTGTTCGACTGGGTCGCTCTCCTCGAAGTTGATCGGCCGCGCGTCACAGTGCTCCTCGGCTAGCTCGAGGCGGCTCTCCACGCGGTCGACGACGTAAATCTCCGATGCGCCCTGAAGCTTCGCGCTGTAGGCGGCCATCAGGCCGACGGGGCCGGCCCCGAAGATCGCGATCGACTCGCCGGGTTGCAGATTCGCGAGTCGGGTGCCGTGCCACCCCGTCGGGAAGATATCCGCGAGGAGTGCGAAGGAGTCCTCGTGTGCGTCACCCTCCGGTAGCTTCAGCGCGTTGAAGTCGGCGTACGGAACCCGGAGTTTCTCTGCCTGTCCGCCCTTGTACGGCCCCATCGCGACGTAGCCGTACGCGCCGCCGGCGAAGCCGGGATTGACGTTGGTACAGAACCCGGTGTAGCCGTTCTCGCAGTTCCGGCAGAACCCGCAGGCCACGTTGAACGGCATCACGACACGGTCGCCCTCCTCGAGTGACGTGACCGCGTCGCCGGTCTCGATCACGTTCCCCATGTTCTCGTGGCCGAAGACGATTCCCGGATCGGCCGCGGTCCGTCCCTCGTACATGTGAAGGTCCGAGCCGCAGATACACGTCGTCGTGATGTCGACGATGATGTCGTTCTCGTGTTCGATTTCCGGTTCGTCAACTGCTTCAACGGCCACCTCGTTCGGTCCCTGATAGACGACGGCGTTCATTGACATTCGGTATCGATCCTCGCTAAACGGACCACGGTCTCCGTTGTAAATGTTCGCCCGTTATCCGACGAAAAACAAACAACACCCAATTTGAGAGTGCCTTCAGCTGATCATTTCAACCGTAACTGTATTTCATCCGTACATATTATCATTTTCATAATGGGCGTTTATATCCGCCACTAGTGTGGGAAGATATCGCATGGTAGACACAGTGAGTCTCGACACGGCGAAGGAGGTCATCGACGCGGCCGAACGGCGGGCGAACGAGATCGACAATCCGATGGTGGTCACGGTCGCGAATTCCGAGGGCAACCTCGTCGCCCAACACCGGATGGACGGCGCGTGGCTCGCGTCGGTCGACATCTCCAGGAACAAGGCCTACACGGCGGCCGCGCTGGACATGCCGACGCACGACCTGGAGGAGCCGACGAAACCCGGTGAATCGCTGTACGGCCTACAGAACACCAACCAAGGGCGGATGGTCATCTTCGGCGGCGGCTACCCGCTGGAGCGGGACGGCGATATCGTCGGCGCGATCGGCGTCAGCGGGGGCGCGGTCGAGCAGGATATGGACGTCGCGGAGGCGGGCGTCGACAAATTCGACGACCTCTCCTCGTAGCGACCTCCGCCCGTTCGGCGTCCGTTCTATCCGGCCGACGGCCACGGGTTCAAACGGCGACGTGCTCGTGTGTCCTATTGATCAGGACCAAAGAAAAACGGACGACTCCGAGCCGAGAAGCGGCGTCAGACGCCGTCGTCGGTCTCGTTGCCGTCGACGGCGGTCGTCTCGTTCCCGTCCGCATCGATCGTCTCGTTGCCGCCCGCTTCGACCGTTGCGTTGCCGTTCGCCCCGGCCGGCGCGTCCGCGGCAGCGGGCGTCTCGCCGCCACCGCTGACGGAGATTTCGCCGATCGCATCGAGTTGCGACTGGTCCAGGTAGACGGCCATCTCCTCGTTGGCGACGAACTCGACCGTCTGGGTCGCGCCCTCCTCGGCGGTGAAGTCCGATCGAACGAACGTGTTCCAGTCGATCGTCTCGCCGCCGCTGGCGATGGCGAGGTTGTGTCCCGGGAGCGGTTCGTAGTGTCTGTTTTTGCCCTCCGGCTCGAGGCGACCGATCGTGTTCTCCCACTCGATCGCGTAGGACTCGCCCACCTCGAGGTCGAGCGTCGGGTTCGGTTGGTCGGCGATGGCGTCGGGCGCTACCCCGACCCACTGGCCGTCCTCGAGCCGCATCGAGAAGGTCTCGGCCGGCTCGCCGGGTTCGATCTCGGGAAGCGTCACGGTGAGTTGCCGGTCCTCGCCGTCGATCGTTACCGTCTCCGACACCCGCTCGTGGCCGTAGGTCCAGACCTCGATGTCGTACTCGCCGTTCTCGAGGAGGTCAAAGCGGGCGATCGCGGGCGGCTGCGTCTGTTGGCCTTCGACGTCTCCGTCACCGCCGTCGCTGGCGTTACCGTCAGTGGCGTTGCCGGCGCTTTCGTTCCCCGGCGACTGGGCCTCCGACTCCTCGCTCTGCCCTTCCTCCGCGAACGGGTCCGGCCGAGCGGCGAGGTCCGAGTACGAGTGCATGTCGCCGACGTAGACCTCAGCGCCGAGGGGCTCGCCGCTCTCGTCCTCGACGGTCACCGCGAGTTCGTGGACGTCGCCGGGATCAATCAGTTCGATCGGGCCGCGCATCTGGGCCGGGTGCGGCATGCAGAAGTACTCCTCCATCTCCTCGGTGGCGGTGAACCGGACGGACGTGTACTCGCCCTGCTCGGTCACCGTGTCGGTGGCCTCGAGGACCTCGATGTCGTCGGCGACCGCGCTACCGGCGGTGATGTTGAAGTTGTGCATCGAGCCGTCGCCGTTGATCCAGATGACTTCGTGTTCTTCGCCTTCGATCAGGCGCAGCGGCGGGTTAGACTGGCCGTCGATTTCGTGCGGCGCGACGCCGAGCCAGCCGCCGACGATGCCGACCAGCGTGAGCGTCCGGGCCGCGCCGTCGCTCTGTGCGACGGGCATCGAGAAGTCGAACGCGTCGCGATAGGCACCGGCTTCGCCGGTGAGCGCGGCGATACCCGTGAGTGCCGCTGTTCCCTTCAACACGCCACGGCGCGAGAGGTTCTCGCGTGAATCGTGTTCGTTTGACATAGTTGGATGGTGATTGGTGTGTTGGTCAGGCCTCGAGCGAGAACACGGCGAGCGTGTCGCCGCGGGTTCCCTGTCGGAGCCAGCCGCTGCCGCCGACCTGGACGGCGACGTACTGTTTCTCCTCGCCGGGGTCGTACCAGCTCATGGGGGAGGCGCTGATCGGGACATCGAACTCGTGCTCCCAGAGGCGCTCGCCGTTCTCGCCGTCGTAGGCGACGAGGTTGCCGTTCTGGGTGCCGTTGAACACGAGTCCCGTCGCGGTCGACATCGAGCCGCCCCACATGTAGAACCGGTCCTCGCTCTCGATCCAGTCGCGCCAGACGCGCTCGCCGGTCGCCGGATCGACCGCCGCGAAGGCGGTGATCGACTCGTTCCACTCGTCGGGGAACTCGGTGGCCGGATCGTCCAGGCCGCCGCCCCAGTAGGGGTTGCCCTCGCTGTACTCCTCGTAGCGCCAGTACAGATCCTGCGGGAAGTTCTGGTGGATGACGTACACCAGTCCCGTCGCCGGGTTGTACGATGGCGGTTGCCAGTCGTTGCCCCCCGGCGCGCCGGGGACGAACGGAATCCGCTCGTCCGCGCTGATGTGGGGAATCATCTCCCACATATTGATGTGCTGGCAGATCTCCTCGCTGCGCTCGTGGAGCTTGCCCGACTCGGCGTCCATCATGTACACCCAGCCGGCTTTGTCCGAGCCGACGACCATGTCCATCGAGCCGTCCTCGACCTCCACGTCCCGAAGCAGTACCCGCGGCGCGGCCGCGTCGTAGTCCCAGACGTCGTGGGGGCTGCTCTGGAAGCCCCACTCGGTCTCGCCGTCCTCGAGGTTCATCGTGATCGTCCCGCACGTGGGGAAGTTCGGTCCCGGGCGGACCGTCCCGTCGAAGTCGGGACCGGGGTTCGCCACCGGCGAGTGGAGGACCCCGCGTTCCTCGTCGATCGTCGGCGTCATCCAACTCGTCCCGCAGCCGTGGGTGCGGCTCTCGCCGACCCACTCGTCTTCAGGTAGCGTGTGCTGTCGCCACTGTATCTCGCCGCTCTCGGCGTCGAGGGCCGCGATGAATCCGATCACGCCGTACTCGCCGCCGGCGCTGCCCGTGTAGATCGTGCCGTCGTGGATCACCGGGGCCCACGTCGCCGAGTAGCCGACCTCGTGGTCGGCGGTCTGGGTGTACCAGACCTCCTCGCCAGTGTAGCGGTCCAGCGCGACGACGCCGGAATCGAGCGTCGTCATGTAGACCTTGTCGCCGAGGACGGCGGCCCCACGGTTGTTGTCGTCACAGCAGAGCTCGACCCCGATCGGCGGCGCGTAGGTGTAGCTCCAGAGGACCTCCCCCTCGCGGGGGTCGATCGCCTTCATGTGATTCGGCCCGTTCGTCTGGTACATGACCGGCGGATCGCCCGGGATCACGATGGGCGTCCCCTCCATGCTCGAGCCCGTCCCGACGGACATCTCGTACTCGAGCTCGAGGTCGGAGACGTTCTCGGGCGTGATCGTGTCGGCGGGCGTGGCCCGGTGTTGTTCGTAGTTCCCGCCGTACATGAGCCAGGACTCGGGGTCCTCGCCCGTCCCGCTCAGCATCTCCTGATCGACGTCGACCTCCGGAATGCGGTCGGTGTCGTGTTGTTCGGTCACCGACTCCTCGGGCCCGCCGACCAGCGTATAGCCGTCCTCGATCTCTCGCAGTTCGATCTCGCGTGCGGCCTGTACGGCCCTGTCGTTGCGTAGTGCCATGCGTGATCACCTCAGTTCGCTCGGAGCGCGCATCTCGTCCGTGATGTAGAAGACGGTGTGCAACAGCTCCTCTTGACTGACGATCTGGACGGCCGAGCCCGCGGTGAACGCGGCCGTCAGCTGTTCGTCCGTAACGCGTTCCTCGCCGGCGAGATCGCAGGCCGCGGTCGCCGAGACGAACAGCCCGCCCAGCATCGCCTTGACGTACCTGACCGCCGCGTCGAGGATCTCGTCGGTGAGCAGCACCTCGTTCTGCCAGAGGTGTCTGTCGAGCCCCTGGATCCACAGCAGTGCCCCGCCCATCGCGCGCTGGTGGAGCGGCGGTATGGTGTCGGTCTCGAACTCGACGCCAGCCGGGATCTGATTCGACGGCACCCAGCGGGCCAGCCGCTCGTCGTTGTTCGTGACGTCGACCAGCAGCGCCGTTTTCTCCGACTCGTCGAAGCCGGCGTCGTCGAGCGCCGACGACAGGGGGTCGGCCAGAATCAGTTCGCGCGCCGTCGTCTCGACGTGCGCCGCCGTAAACCGCGGCAGGTTCTCGTCGAGACTCTCGAAGAACCCGACCTCGAGCAGGTGGTCGTAGAGACGCCACCCGGGTTCGGCGACCGCTGTATACAGTCCGTGTGGTTCGTCCGGGACGCCCGCATCGCGAACGGTCGGCAAGCGACCGATCTCGTCCGCGATGGCCTCCCGTTCCCGCTCGAGCAATTCCCGATCGAGTCGCCTGGCGAGATCGGCCCGAATCGCGTCGCCACGAGAGGCGAACGTCGAGTCGGACCGCGCTTCGATCTGTCCTGCGAGTCGCTCCCACGTTATCGCCCCGTCCCCTGGGGTGTCGACGCCGAGGGTCGTCGCCAGATCGCGTTGTTCCGCGACCGTCATGTCTGCGGCAGTGGATACTTGTGCCATGATACCACGGCACAGTTGACGCCACCCCGTGATTTGATAATACTTACCAATGGATTCGGGGGTGCTCGGAACGGGCTAAATGAGTGTGTTCATTAAACAGGTAAAATGCCTTAGATACGATTATATGCTCCCGCCCTATCCCAGCGGGCACGGTGGCGCTTTTTGATCGTTCGACGCGTAGCAAATGCCCCGATGGTCGACATCTCCGAGACGCTCGCCCGGCTCGAACAGCCCGCGTACACCGGTGACAACCGGTGTCTGCCGTGTACCGCGGTGAACGTCGCTCTCGCGTTCGCCATCGCGGCCGGCCTCGCCATCGCGGGGTCGGCAGTCGCCGGCGCGCTCGCGTTCGGCGTCTGTCTCGCGCTCATCCGTCTCCGGGGCTATCTCGTCCCGGGCACGCCGACGATCACCCGACGGTATTTCCCGGATCGCGTCCTCGAGCGGTTCGGCAAGTCGACAGCGGCCACTCCGACGATCGAGGCGGTCTCCCCCGATGAACTCGCGAGCACCCTGACCGCCGCCGGCATTGTGACGGCCGACGAGGGCGCGATTCGACTCGCCCCCGCGTTCCGACGGCGGTGGAACGACCGCCTCTCGAGCGCCGACGCGGCCGACCCGAGCGCGGCCGAGGTCGGATCGATGCTCGGGGCGGACGAGAGCGAGCAGGTCGGCGAGACCGCGTTTCTCCTCGACGGCCGAAAGCAGGTCCGGTGGGAATCGACCGCGGCGCTCGCGGCCGACGTCGCCGCGGCGGCCGAACTCCGCACCCGGATCGACGGCTGGGACGCTCTCGCGGTCGACGAGCGCCGCGACCTCTTGACGGGGCTGCGACTGTTGCGAGACGACTGTCCGATCTGTCGCGACCAGGTCCAGACCGCTGCCGAGCGCCTCGAGCACTGCTGCCGGCGACCCCGTATCGGTCTCCGGTCGGTCTGTGAGGGGTGTGACCGACCGGTGGTCGAACGCAACCTCGCCGAGTCGGCGGCCGACCCGTGGCTCGAGCTGGCCGGTGTGGCGGTGACGGACGAAGCGACGACCGAAAAATAAGCAGTCTCCTCCGATCGAGTTCAGTCGTCGCCGGCTGCGGGGTCGGCGGTCTCGCCGAGCGGTTCGACCTCGACGTCGATCTCCGCGGCGGCGGCCTTGTACTCGGGGATCTTCGACCGTTCGTCGAGCACGTGGTTCGTAAGCTTGTTCGCCGAGGCGGCGGCGAAGTGCGGCGTCGTCCAGACGACCCCCTCCTTGGTGTCGTCGGTCACGTGTGCCTCGAGCGTGATCTCGCCCCGGCGGGACCGAAGGCGGACGTACTCGCCGTCTTCGATCCCGTAGCGCTCGGCGTCGGCGGGGTGGACGTCGACGAAGTTCTCCGGGGTCTGCTTGTTGAGCGTCGGCGATCTGGTGCTCATCGTCCCCGTGTTGTAGTGTTCCTCGAGTCGCGCCGTCGTGAGGAGCAGCGGGTACTCGTCGTCGGGGGTCTCCGCGGGCGGCGTGTGTTCGACGCCCTCGATGTGGCCCCGTCCACTCTCGGTGTCGAACTCGTGCTCGTAGAGGAACGGATCGCCCTCGTCGCCGGGTTCGTAGCAGGGCCAGTGCAGTCCTTCCTCACCGAGCAGGTCGTAGGTCATGCCGTGGTAGCTTGGACAGACCTGCCGGAGTTCCTCGAAGATTTCCTCGGGGTCCTCGAAGTCGAACCCACCGGGGCCGAACAGCCGCGTCCCGATCTCGGTCAGGATCTCCCGGTCGTGTTTCGTGTTCTCGTGGACTTTTCCCACGCCGCGCATCCGCTGGACGCGCCGGTCGGTGTTAGTGACGGTCCCGCCGCGTTCCGCCCACGTCGTCGCGGGGAGGATCACGTCGGCGTAGTCTGCGGTCTCCGTGTGGAAGATGTCCTGGACGACGGTGAACTCGAGCTCCGCCAGCCGCTCGGCGACCGCGTTGGCGTCCGGCTCGCTCATCACGGGGTTCTCGCCCATGACGAAGAGTCCCTTGATCGAGTCGCCCGCCTCGTAGGAGATCTCGACGTTCGTGAGGCCAGGTTCGTCGGGTATCTCGAAGCCCCACACCTCCTCGACGGATTCGCGGGCCTCGTCGTCGTCGACGAGTTGGTAGCCCGGGAGGACGTTCGGCATCGCGCCGACGTCACAGGTCCCCTGGACGTTGTTCTGCCCGCGAAGCGGGTTGACGCCCGTTCCGGGGCGGCCGAGGTTGCCCGTGATCAGCGCCAGATTGATCTCGTTTTGGACGTTGTCGACGCCGCAGGTGTGCTGGCTCATCCCCATCCCGGTGAAGATGGCCGCGTTGTTGGCCATCGCGTACTTTTCGGCCGCCAGTTCGATCTCCTCGAGCGGGACGCCACACTCCTCGGCCGCGGCCTCCTTGTCGAAGTCCTCGAGGGTCTCTTTCAGATGGTCGAATCCTTCCGTGCGCTCTTCGATAAATTCCTCGTCGATCCAGCCGTCGTCGGGGTTTTCTTCGTGGTGCTCGAGGATCGTCTTGAGGACGATATTGAGGAGGGGAATATCGGTTCCCGGATTCAGCTGCAAGTGCTGGTGGCGGTCGGTGTCGTCGATCTGGAACGACCGCGTCGTCTTGTTCGCGTGGGGATCGACCTGGATGACGGTCGCGCCCTCGAGGACGGCCTGCCGGAAGTACTGGCTGTTGGCGATGGGATGTTGCTCGCCCGGATTCGCCCCCTGAATCCAGAAGACGTCGGCCTCCTCCCGAAGGTCGCGCATGCTGTTTGTCATCGCCCCCGCGCCCAGACTCGTCCGCAGCGCCCAGACCGTCGAGGCGTGGCACATCCGCGTGCAGTTGTCGACGTTGTTGGTGCCGTAGCGGCGGGCCAGCTTCTGGAGGAGGTAGTTCTCCTCGTTCATCACCTTCGAGGAGCCGAAAAACCCCATCGCGTCCGGCCCGTACTCCGCTCGAATCCGCTCGAGTTCGTCGACGATGTACTCGTAGGCCTCCTCCCAGGAGGCCTCGCGGAACTCGCCGTCCTCCTTAATCTGCGGCTCGGTGAGTCGGTCTTCGTGGTCGACTACCTCCGTCGCCGCACCGCCTTTGATGCAGATTCGGCCCTCGTTGACCGGGGCGTCGCCCCACGGCATGAACTGGACGTCGCCCGGTTCCTCGCCCGGCTGTACTTGAATGCCGCACCCGACCCCGCAGTACGGACAGATCGTCTTCACTGGCTCCTGTTGATCACTGGACATTAGGGTCACACCCGTTGCCCGACCAGTCCACCGCCGCGTACATGATACTTTCTACCACACAGATTGTATGTGGCTCTCGATAGATCGTAGCGCCATTTCGAGACGGTAGCACTAGTGATATCCGCGATCAGTATCGGGTGACGAATAGCGATGATCTATCGCAGGAGTTACTGTGGGCTGATATCGAAGCACTCCCCGCCGATTCCGAGGGCCGCGAATCCCGTATCGACCTGTAGTGTCGGCTCTCGACAGAGAGAGCCGTTAAACGTACATTCGAAACCCAACTCTCCTTTCGAGATAACGACGACATCGCCCCGTTCTAGCTCTACTGAAGCGGTTTGTTCGTCTCCCGGTTCCAAATCGATCGTTCGCGTCTCAGTCGTCGTCTCCGCTCGGTCAATATAGTATTCCGTGCGCTCTTCGCGCGTTCCCGTGTTTTCTATGATAATATCCGCGCGACCGGTTCCAACTGCCGCACACCCGGCAAGGCTCCCGAGTACTCCAGTGCCAGTTACCCGAGCGACAAACCCGCGTCGAGATTCAGAGAAGATTGCCATTACCGTTCGACTAGCCGTTCAATGGAGTTATTTTTGGCGTCGTGAAATACAGCGGATTCACTCCATGCCTGCCGAGACAGTCCGTTCTGGTCACTAATTTCCGTCTTTCGAACTGCTGTCGCGGAGCGGTCGAACACCGGTCCGCCAGCGAACGGCGGTCCCGTCTCGAGGACACGGGGATAACGACTACAGGCTACCATGTCAAACGATTCCACGATGGAGGTCACCGACTCGCTCGTCGCCACAAAGGCCCGTGAGTACCGCGAGCGGGAACCCCTGTACACCGTCGAACAGGAAGCCATCGAGACGCTCCCGGCCGCGCTCGAGACCGGTGAGTACGGCCGCCGCGACGCGGCGTGGGTCGTCAGATGGTACTACCGTCGGCACCTCGGCGACTATCCCGACGACGAGCGACGAGCGGCGGAGGACCGATTCCGGAGCAATGACTTCGACGCGGTCCGGAGCGCCATCGCCGACGCCGTCGACGCGGCGACCGCTGCCGAGGCGATCGATCGGCTGACCGACCTCGGGGCCGTCGACGTTTCCGTTGCCTCGGCATTTTGTATGTTCATCGACCCCGACGAGTACGTCGTCGTCGGTCCCCGGGAGTGGTCGGCGCTCCGGGACGCGGGGGAACTCGAGCGGTCCTATCCCGACCCGCCGTCGGTGTCGGACTACGAACGCTACCTCGAGCGCTGCCGATCGCTCGCCGACCGCTTCGACTGCGAGCTGTGGGCGCTGTATCGCGCGCTCTGGCGGTTGTCGGCCTGAAAGGGCCACCCGATTGCGACTCGGACCGTGACCGCACACTTTTGCGATCGGTCGCCCAACGGTCGACTATGTCCCCCGAGACCGAGCGAGACGGGCGTGCAGGCGTCATCATCGCCGGCGGCCACTCGACCCGCTTCGGCGACGACGACAAGGCCGTCGCCGACCTCGCCGGCACGCCGATGCTCCGCCGCGTCGTCGATCGGCTCGAGCCGGTCGTCGACGAAATCGTCGTCAACTGCCGGGACGAGCAGGTGCCGGCGATCCGCGAGGCGCTCGAGGGCGGTCCGGAGGCGTCCGTTGCCGTCGATCCGGTCCCCGACCGCGGGCCGATGGCGGGCATCATGACCGGGCTCCGGGACGCCGCGAGTGAGTACGCCGTCGTCGTCGCCTGCGACATGCCGTTCGTGGATCCCGACCTGGTCGACCACCTCTTCGAACGGGCGGCCGGTTGCGAGGCTGCGGTGCCCCGACTCGAGGACCAGTGGTTCCAGACGACCCAAGCCGTCTACCGGACCGAGGCGATGGTCGACGCCTGCGAGCGCGCCCTCGAGCGCGGCGAGCGGCGGATCGTCGAACCGCTGTTGGAACTCGACTACGTCGTCGTCGACGAAAAGGAGGTCCGGGAGTACGCGAGCCTCGAGACCTTCGAGAACGTCAACACCCGCGAGGAGTTCGCGGCGGCGCTCGATCGACTCGCGGACGAGCGCGACGGGATCGGAGACTGAGTGGCCGGAGTCGACGGACCGCCCGTCGACGCGAGCGAGGACCCAATTGGACCCTCGACCCCGCCAGCCCACAACCTCTTTGACCGATCTGTCCGTACAGAGCGTATGAAATTCGCTGTCTTCGGTGCCGGCGGCGTCGGCGGCTACCTCGGGGCCCGCCTCGCCGACGCGGGACACGAGGTCCACCTCATTGCGAGGGGCGACCACCTCGCCGCCCTCGAGTCCGACGGACTGCGCCTCGAGAGCGTCCGCGGCGACACGGCGGTCGACCTCCCGGCGACCGACGACCCGGTCGAGATCGGGCCGTGCGACTGCGTCCTCTTCTGCGTGAAAGCCCACGACACGCGCGACGCAGCACCGGACCTCGAGCCGCTGCTCGGCGAGGACACGGCCGTCGTCTCGTTCCAAAACGGCGTCGACAACGAGGGGTGGCTCGCCGAGGAAATCGGCGCGGAGCACGTCGTCGGCGGCGTGGCCTACATCTTCTCGACCATCGGCGAGCCCGGGGTCGTCGAGCACACCGGCGGCCCGGCGCGGTTCGTCTACGGCGAACTCGACGGCGAGCGGACCGACCGGATCGAGGCACTCGACGCAGCCCTCTCCGAGAGCGAGGGCGTCGAGGCGGTGCTCGCCGCGGACATCCGGGTCGAACTCTGGCGCAAGTTCGCGTTCATCTGCGCGCAGGCGGGGATGACCGCGACGACTCGACTGCCAGTCGGCGAGCTCCGCGAGACCGACGCCTCGTGGGCGATGTATCGCCGCCTCATCGAAGAGGTCTGTACCGTCGGCAGGGCCGAAGGGGTCGACCTCCCCGAGGACACCGTCGACGAGTGGCTCGAATTCGCGCGTGATCTGGATCCAGAGATGTACTCGTCGCTGCACTACGACCTGACCCACGACAAGCGGCTCGAACTCGAGGCGCTGCACGGCTCCGTCGTCCGCCACGCGGACGAGGTCGGCGTCGACGCGCCGATGAACGAGGCGGTCCACGCGATCTTGCGGCCGTGGGCCGACCGGGCTGAGCGGTAGCTCGGAACCGGGTCCGGCGGCCGACGGCAACCCCGAGCGAATCGCTGCCGCATCCCTTTTAACAGCACGCCGGTCGTACGAACCGCCATGACTCCGTCTCGCTCGAGCGACCGCGACCGGTCCTTTCGGTTCGAGTACGAGCCGTCGACCATCAGGTTCGGTGCCGGCTGCGTCGACGACCTCGCGGCCGAACTCGAGGCGCAGGGCCTCGAGCGCGCGCTGGTCGTCTGCGGCTCGACGGTGGGCGAGACGCCCGCGGTGATCGACCCGGTGAAATCGGGGCTCGAGGACCGGCTGGCCGGCGTCTTCGCCGAGACGACGCCGGAGAAGCGCTTCGAGACGGCCCTCGAGGGCCGCGACCGGCTCGAAGACGTCGACGCCGACGCGCTCGTGAGCCTCGGCGGCGGCAGCAGCCTCGACGTCGCAAAGGTCATCAGCGTCCTCGCGGCGACAAACCGGGGCCCGGCGGCCGCTGGCCGGGAGTTCGCCGAATCGGGCACGCTTTCGGTCCCCGACGAGGGGTTAGTGCCGATCGTCGCGGTGCCGACCACGCTCGCGGGCGCGGACCTCTCGATGGTGGCCGGCGTCACCGCCTCGCCCGACTCGGGGCTGGTCGACGAGGAGATCGGCGGCGGACTCTCCGGTCCCGGACTGATGCCCGCGGCCGCGGTCTACGATCCCGAACTGGTCGCGACTACGCCCGAGTCGGTGATCGCAGGCTCGGCGATGAACGGCTTCGACAAGGGCATCGAGACGCTCTACGCGAGCAACGCGACGCCGGTGACCGACGCGACGGCCAGGCACGGCCTCGCAAAACTCACGGACGGACTCGGCGCATTCGAAGATGGGGACCGCGATACCGCCACGTTCGAGACGATACTCGAGGGGATCGTGCTCGTCCAGTACGGCATCTCGCGGCCCGGCGAGACGACGGCCTCGATCATTCACGCCTTCGGCCACGGGCTCACACGGACATATGACGTTCAGCAGGGGGCCGCCCACGGCGTCGTCGCCCCCTCCGTCCTCGAGTACCTGTTCGATCAGGATGGCGTGGACGCGCGGGCGGGGATGCTCGCGAACGCGCTCGGCGTCGACAATGCTGCGGATCAGGAGGTGGCGGTCGTCGAGGCGGTCACGGAAATCCGGGATGGGCTCGACCTCCCGTCGCAACTCCGCGAGGTCGACGGCCCGGAGCCCGCGGCGTTCACCGCGGTCGCGGAGTCGATCCTGAACGACCCGTTTATGGCGAACGTGCCGCCGGGACTGGACCCCTCGATCGACGAGATCGAAGCGGTGCTCGAGGCGGCGTGGTAGCGCCGAGCGGTCTCAGCGATCGACGCTGGCATCCGTCCCGTCGACCGCCGGCGGCGGGTCGGCCCCACGAGGCGGCGGCTCGAGGCCAGGGTGGACCGGCGAGCACAGTCTGACGGCATAACACAGCAGGGCCGTGCCGCACGCGGAGAGCAGGAATACCAGCGTCGGGGCGGCGATGTGGACGAGCCTGAGGAGGCCCAGCCCCCCGCCGAGCAGGAGCGAGAGGAGTTGGCCGGCGTCGGCCCAGTCGGGAAGGCGGTCGGCGATGCGGTCCCGATAGGTGGTCACGTAGAGCAGCCCGCAACACGCCCCGAGAAGCACCGCCGGCCAGTACTCGAGGGGCCGCGGGAGTCCGATATCCCAGTGGAGGTAGCCGACGTAGAACGGGAACCCGACGAGCAACGCCACGAACTCGCCGCGTCGCCCCTCCGGGAGCTGCCAGCTGCCGTCGTCGTCTCGGAACCAGTCCAGCATTGCGGGTTCTCAGCGGTTTGTTCAACGTGTCGACTGGTGAATGTTTCTATCGACCGTCGAACGCGAGAACGGGGTGGCGTCGTGGTCGCTACGAGTCGTCGTCGACGTACGACGGCCGCTCGGCGTACTCGATCGGGTCGCGGACGCCGATGTTCTGGAACGCCTGCAGCCGGAACGCACAGGCGTCGCAGGTACCACACGCGGGTTCGTTCTCGCGGTAGCAACTCCACGTGTGTTCGTAGGGAACCGCGAGGTCGACGCCGCGCTCGGCGATATCGGTCTTCGAGTGCTCGACGAACGGCGCTTCGATCGAGATCTCGGTGTCGGGTTTCGTGCCGACGTCGACCACGGTCTCGAAGGCCTCGAAGAACTCGGGGCGGCAGTCGGGATAGCCCGAGAAGTCCTCGCTGTGTGCCCCGATGAAGACCGCCTCGCAGTCGTTGGCTTCGGCGTAGGAGACCGCCATCGCCAGCAGGTTCGCGTTTCGGAAGGGAACGTACGAGGTCGGAATCTCGTCGCTCTCGAGGTCGGCGTCGTCGACGGCCATTTCGTCGTCGGTGAGACTCGAGGCTCCGATCGCCGAGAGGTGGTCGGTCTCGAGTCGCAGGAAATCGGCCGCGTCGAGTTCGTCGGCGAGCAGGCGGGCACACTCGAGTTCGCGATCCTCGGTGCGCTGGCCGTAGGAGGTATGCAGGGCGTAGATCTCGTAGCCCCGGTCGCGGGCCACGGAGGCGGCGGTGGCGCTGTCCATGCCCCCCGAGAGGAGGACGACGGCGCGTTTGCGTTCGGAAGCCGGTTCGTCGGTCGCGGTGTCGGTAGTGTCGGTGGTGTCAGTCATGAGTCGCGTGCAGTCTCAGGTTTCGGGCGCGTCGTTCCAGAGGTCGACGTGCAGTCGCGGCGTGTACCGGAAGCCGTAGTCCATCGCGAGTTCGGCGACGCGGGTGCGGGTCTCCGCGAGCCGATCGCGGGTCGCGCCCTCGGGCATCAGGAGCACGTCGTCGTTGGGGATCGGTACGTCGGCGGCGTCGCGGAGGTCGTCGAGCAGGGCGAGGATCTCCGGCATGTCCTCGGCGTCGGTTACGACGAACTTCAACTGGAACTCGTAGTCCTCGACGAGCGCGGCGAGCGCCTCGAGGTCGATCCGGTCGTCCTCGTGGCGCTGTTCCCACTCGCCGTCGCCTTTGGGGTCGCGCTCGGGCGTCGGCGTACTGCTCTCGAGTTTCGGGCTGATCGAGGCGAGATCGATCGGCGCGTCGCGGTAGATCGTGCCGTTGGTCTCGACGGTCGTGTGATAGCTCCGGTCGTCGAGGGCCTCGAGCAGGGCGACGCTCTCCTCGTGGAGCAGGGGTTCGCCACCGGTCAGGACCACATGATCGGCCTCGTGGCTCTCGATTTCGGCGAGGATCTCCTCGAGCCCCAGCCACGCGTGGGTGGGCTCCCAGGACGTGTGATAGGAATCGCAGAACCAACACCGGAGGTTACAGCCGCTCGTGCGGACGAACACCGACGGGACGCCGGCGAGGGTTCCCTCGCCCTGCAGGGAGTAGAACAGTTCGTTGATTGGCAGCCCCTCGGGGCGGTCGTCGCCGTCGGCTCCCGAATCGGTCTCGGTGCCGGCCTCGCGGTCGACGGAATCGGAAACCGGCATCTCAGCGCTCGCTCCCTCCGCAGAGTTCGCTCGTCTCGCTGACCCGGACCGCCACGTCGGTCACCGTCTCGGGCAGCGCCGCCGCGAGTTTCCGCTCGAGGAGCACGCTCATCACCTCGGCCGTCGGCGGCTGCTCGAGGACGACGACCCCGTCGTCGTCCCCGGCCGCTTCGAAGGCTTCGACGAGGGGATCGCCGGCCTCGAGCAGGAACATGTGGTCCCACTCGGAGACCACGTCGGTAATATCGCCTTTGTCCGCGATCCATCCCTCCTCCGTCAGGGTGCCCGTGACGGTGACGGCGACCTCGTAGTTGTGCCCGTGCGGTCGCGCACACTTGCCGTCGTGGTGTCGGAGCCGGTGGCCGGCACTGATCCGGATCGGCCTGTCGTGCCCGACGCGGAGAACGCGAGGCGTTCCGACGACCTCGTCGTCCGGTACAGGGTCGGACGCGTCGCGCTCCGCGGCTGGTTCGGTCATATCCCCGTATTCTCTCGGGAATACTTAAAGATGGCCGAGTGTCCCCGATCGGTGGTCGGCTTCCCACGAGCGAGTCGAACGGGTCTCGGGAGGGATCGGATGCTGTCCCCTGAAATAGGCATTCTCGAGAACGAGACCAGCGATCAGAAATCCCCGGTGACGGTAGTCGGTAGGGCCACTCGCTCGAGTAGAGGGACGTTCCGAAGGTTCCCTCGTCCGATCGGATCTCAGTCGGTGAGCTGGTCCTGCAGTCGGTTTTTGGCTTCCGTGCGACGCTTGCGCGAGAAGGCGGGCGTTTCGTCGGAGAAGTCGATTTCGATCTCGTCGAGCGTGCGGCGGTAGATGTTCGTCCGTCGCCCCTCATCGGAGAGCTGTCGGCCCTCGCAGGTCAGTAGGCCAGCGTCGACGAGTTCCTCGATCCGGCGATAGCAGGTGGCGATCGGGATCTCGATGTCTTCGCTTAACGCCTGTGCAGATTTCGGTGTTCCGGCTGCACAGAGGATTTCCGCACTGTATTTGTTCCCCAGTGCGGCGAGAATGGCGGCCGAATCCGCGTCGGTATGTTGTGTCCGACTCCGAGACATACTCTCTTCGTTACTAATTACTTGAATTGAATCTTGTGGTTATCGCGAGTACTACTTTATATGATATTCTGTAGTTGTGTTGGGTGTTTGACCAGATTTCGTACCAGCGGCGGTGATCGACTCGAGGGCGAGACCCATTTGAGGACCGGGCGCGAACGACCGGTATGAACGTCGCGGTCGTAACGGTCGGGGACGAACTGCTCGCCGGACGAACGACGGACACGAACGCCGCGTGGCTCTGCGAGCGGCTCGCAGGTCGCGGCGTCGACGTCGAACGCGTGACCACGGTCCCGGATCGAGTCGGCGATATCGCCCGCGTCGTCAACGAGTACCGCGCCGAGTACGACGCCGTGATCGTCACCGGCGGCCTCGGGCCGACACACGACGATCTCACCATGGACGGCGTCGCGGCCGCGCTCGGCCGCTCGGTCGAGGAACACGACGACGCCCTCGCGTGGCTCGAGGCGGACGGCTACACCCGCGACGACCTCGCGTCGGGCACGGCGGCTCTCCCGGCTGGCGCGCGGGCGCTCCACAACGAGCCGGGCGTCGCCCCCGGGGCGGCGCTGGAGGGCGTCTACGTGCTCCCCGGCGTGCCCTCGGAGATGAAAGCGATGTTCGAGTCGATCGCCGAGGAGTTCACCGGGACGCCGACCTACCGGGAGCGAGTCGTCGCCGACGAACCGGAGAGCGCACTGCTCGATCGAATCGCCGAACTCCGCGAGCGGTTCGACGTCGCCGTCGGGAGCTATCCGAGCGAGTCGGTCCGGATCGAACTGAACGGCACCGACGAGGCGACCGTCGCGGAGGCGGCCGCGTGGCTCCGCGAGCGGGTCGACTCTCCGTGAACGCCGCGAGTCCTCAGCGGTAGAAGGAGGCGAGCCACGCGATCGTGACAAGCAGGCCCAGCGCGAGCGCCCCCCAGCCGACGGCGGCCATCGGTAGCTCCGGTTCGGCTCCCGTTTCCGTCGCGAGAACGGCGGCGTCGATCAGTGCAGACATGATCGGCGATCCGTCCGCATCCCTCTTAACCTTTCAGAAACCGAGTCGGTCGCCGCGGCTCGGACTCGAGTCGCACACGCGGCAATGTCTACTGAGCAACGATCTGGCCCCGGCACGGCCTGCGATACGGCTTTCCGACTGGGGTCCCCATCCCCCGCTATGGAGTCCATCGGCGTCGTCGTCAACCCGATCGCGGGGATGGGCGGTCGGGTCGGACTGAAGGGAACCGACGGAAACGTTGCGGAGGCGCGCCGCCGCGGTGCGGAGCCGCGAGCCCCCGACCGAGCGCGGGAGGCGCTGCGATCGCTGCACCGTCGCGCGCCCGACCTCACCGTCTACACGGCCGCCGGCGCGATGGGCGAACGCGCGGTGCGAGACGCGGGCTACGAGCCCGCCGTCGTCTACGAGCCGGCCGACGCCGACGCCAGCGATACCGAACCCGTTTCGACGACCGCCGACGATACCCGGGCGGCCGTCCGCGCGCTGCTCGAGCGCGGTCATCAGACGGCGTCTGATGAGCCGTCAGAATGTACGCGTTCTGACGACGGCGTCGATCTCGTGTTCTTCGTCGGCGGCGACGGGACCGCCGTCGACGTGGCCGAGGTGCTCGAGGCGGCCGAGGGCGAGACGCCGATGCTCGGCGTGCCGGCCGGCGTGAAGATTTACTCGTCGGTGTTCGGCGTGACGCCGGCCGACGCCGGCCGGATCGCCGCCGAGTTCGACCGGACCGAGACTCGCGAGGTCAACGACATCGACGAGGACGCCTACCGCGAGGGCGAGGTGCGGACGGAACTCAAAGCCGTCGTCCCGGTCCCCGTCGCCCCGGCGGTCCAATCGAGCAAGCAGGTCTCGAGCGGCAGCGTCGAGTCGCTGGCCACGGGATTCGCCCGCGAGGTCGAACCGAGTCGGACCTACGTCTTCGGGCCCGGAGGCACCGTCGGTGCGATCGAGGAAGAGCTGGGCATCGATCCGTCGCCGCTCGGCGTCGATGTCTGGCGTGCGGCCGAACGCGATGACTCGGCTGGAAACGCAGCGGGCGCGAACGCGGAGCACGGGGAACTGCTCGCCCACGACGCCGCCGAGTCGGACATCCTCGAGGTCCTCACGGATCCGGTCACGATCGTCGTCTCGCCGATCGGCGGACAGGGGTTCGTTTTCGGCCGCGGGAACCACCAGATTTCGCCCGCAGTGATCCGGCGGGCCGACGAGATCGCGGTCGTCGCCGCCGCCGAGAAACTCGACGAGATCGACTCGCTGCGCGTCGATACCGACGACGAGGAGATCGACGAGGAGCTCCGTGGCTGGCTGCAGGTCCGCACGGGACGGTTTACCACCCGCCTCGTAAACGTCGTCTGAGTAGCCGCTGCAGTGTCTAAGGAGTACCCCGTTTGCACGCGAGCATATAAGGTATTCGTCGGAACGGCCGCGGAAATCAACCATATAACGATTCGGTCGTGTATAATGACCATATAGTCAAGATTAAGGTCGGGTCGATCGTAGGGTGTTGCATGGAAACGCGGAAAGTGCAACGACTCGGCCCGTCGACGCTCGCGATGACGCTCCCCGCAGAGTGGGCGTCCGAACACGACGTGGAGAAAGGCGACGAGGTCTCCCTACGGACCAGCGGGAAGGGGACCCTGACCGTGATGCCCGAATCCGCCAGCTCGGAGGAAACGGAAGCGATCATCCACACCGACGACCTCGACGCCGACGCCGTCGAGCGCGCGATCGTCGCCCAGTACGTCCTCGGCCGGCGCATCATCCGTATCGAGCGCGAAGACGGTGCCCTCGAGTCCGATCACATCAACGCGGTCTACCAAGCCGAGACCCAGCTGATGGGGCTCGGCGTCATCGAGGAGACTCCCGAGAGCATCTCGATCCGCTGTTCGGTCGACCCCGAGGACTTCACGCTCGATAACCTCCTCGAGCGCCTCGAGCGAACCGGCCAGACGATGCGCGGCGAGGGGATCAAGGCGCTGGCCCACGGCAACCCCGATCTGGCCCAGCGCGCGCTCAACCGAGAGCGGCAGGCCAACAAGATCTTCGTCCTCCTCCTGCGCCTGATCTTTACGGCCTACCAGAACCCCAACCTCGCGCGAGCGGTCGGGCTGAACACCGGCTTCCCGCTGATCGGCTACCGGTCGATCGCGAAGAACCTCGAGCTGACCGCCGACAACGGCGAGGACATCGCCGAGATCGTCATCGAGACGGAGGGCCACACCTTGAACGTCGACAGCTCGGTGATGCGCCAGATCCGAGAGCTGAACGACCTGGTCGACGAAATCACGTCTCGAGCCGTCGAGGCGGCCGTCGAGCGAGATTACGACAAATCCAACGAGGTCCGCGAGCTGTTCCACGAGATCGACGACCTCGAGCAGGAAATCCTCTCGGGGCTGCCCGAAATGGACAACGAGGACCTGCTGCGGATCCGCGAAGTGCTGGTCAGTCTCCAACAGACCGCCCAGTACGCGATGCGAAACGCCGAAATCGCGGCGAACCTCGCGTTGAACGAAGAATCCGAGCACACGACGATCAACTGATCGGCCCGCCCGCCCCAGCGCGGGCTTGCAATCATCGCTGGTCGACGGTGAGCCGAAAGCCGCCGCCTGTCGGGCCCGACAGTTCCGCGGAATGAGTGAAGTTAAGAGACCCCACACACAACGCCCGGACATGGCTACGGAATCCGAGACGACCGACAAGGGCGTCGGACTGGCGCTCGCTCTGGGCGCACTCGCGGTGATCGGCGCACTACTGATGTACACTGGCGCACCGGACGTGACCGCGGCGTGGGGCTTTGCCGCGGCCGTCCTCTTTAGCTCGCTGGCAGTCGTCGGCATCCACCTCTACTGGCACTGACGACGATCGAATCCGGCTCGCCCCCGAGCGTCGACGGCGACCGCTTTGCGATCGGGCCGTCTCGGCCGTTAAAAGTTAAGACCGACGACAACCTAAAGGGACCCACGGACGATGACCGACTATTCCGACGAAGAGCAGCGAATTATCTCGTACCTCCGCGAGAGCGCCGCCCGCGGCGAGCAGTACTTCCGGGCGAAAAACATCGCGGACGCGATCGGACTCTCGTCGAAACAGGTAGGCGCTCGGCTCCCCCATCTCGCGGAGAAGACGGACGAAGTCGATATCGAGAAGTGGGGTCGCGCTCGGTCGACGACGTGGCGCGTTACGATCAGTTGAGCGGCGTCGGACCGGGCCCCGATCGGCGTCGCCCGGCACCGCAGGACCCGCCACTGACCGCCCGCGGTCCACGGTCTTTTTATCCGACAATCGCACACGTACGGGCATGACTGTACGGGTCAACCGGTCGTTCGACGTGTCGGCGTCGCCCGAGCGGGTCTGGGAGTTCATCGCCGATCCGGCGAACCGCGCCCGGGCGATCAGCGTCGTCAAGGAGTATTCGGTAGACGATTCCGACGGGCGGCGGGTGACCTGGCACGTGCAACTCCCCATCCCCCTCGTCCGCAAGACCGTCACCGTAAACACCGAAGACGTCACCCGAAGACCGCCCGAGTACGTCGAATTCGTCGGGAAGTCGAAGGTCCTCGAGGTCACCGGGACACACGAAATCGTCGAAACCGACGACGGCGCGCGCCTCGAGAACTCGTTCGTCGTCGACGGCAAGCTCCCGGGCGTCGAGAAGTTCTTCAAGCGGAACCTCGACTCGGAACTCGAGAACCTCCAGCGCGCGCTCGAGCGGGACCTCCAGACGACACAGTAACGATGGTGGAGGCCACGGTGAGAGTATGACCGTCGATACGAACCGCGAGGCCGCTGGGGCCGACACCGGTGACTCGCTCACCCTCGCGCTCGCACAGATTCGGGTAGAGGCCGGCGAGGTCGAGGCGAACGTCGATCGGGCGCTCGAGGCGGTGGCGCGGGCCGCCGCTCGCGGGGCCGATCTGGTCGCGCTGCCGGAACTGTTCAACGTGGGCTACTTCGCGTTCGATCTCTACGCGCGCAACGCGGAACCCTTCGCGGGCGAGACGTTCACCCGGCTCCGTGAGGCGGCCGCCGACCACGACATCGCCGTCCTCGCGGGCAGCATCGTCGAGGATCTGGGGGCGACCGAAACCGTCGAAACGCCGGCCGACGACGGGTTGGCGAACACCGCTGCGCTGTTCGACGCCGACGGCGAACTCCAACTCGTCTACCGAAAACACCACCTGTTCGGCTACGAATCGGCCGAATCGGAGCTGCTGGTTCCCGGCGAGCGCCTCGAGACGGCGTCGATCGGCGGGCTGACCGTCGGCGTGACCACCTGTTACGACCTGCGATTTCCGGAACTCTACCGGCGGTTGGTCGATGACGGCGTCGAGTTGGTACTCGTCCCGAGCGCGTGGCCCTACCCGCGCATCGAACACTGGGAAACGCTCTCGCGGGCCCGCGCGATCGAGAATCAGGCCTACGTCGCGACGATCAACGGGGCCGGCGAGTTCGACGAGGCCACCCTGTTGGGCCGCTCGAGCGTCTACGACCCGTGGGGCGTCTCGCTGGCCTCGAGCGGCGACGAGCCGGCGCTGGTTATGACCGAGATCGAACCGAAGACGGTAGCGGACGTCCGCGAGGAGTTCCCGGCGTTGCGGGACCGGCGACTGTGACCGTCACGGAATCGCAGGCTGTGGCGGGGACCGACCGCTGACTTTTTATTTCGCCACGTATTCCATACGGATGCCGGCATAGGCGCTTTTCACGTCTCACCGGCAATTGCGCGTCGCTCCGGCCCGTCGCGCGCTCGGTTTCCCGGGAACCGAGCCACGCCCGCACCCGTCTCCTCGTCCCACCTTTCGTCACTCTCGTTTCGATACGTTGGTCCGCAGATCCGCGGCTCTCGAGAGCCATTTTCGCCGTTCTCGCGAGTCAGAACGGGAACCCGCCGTAGCGCAGGTAGACCATATCGAGGATGAGAACGAGTTGGAAAAAGCCCTGCACGCCGCCGAGCATCGCGTTCTGTTGGCCGATCGCGGAAATGATCGACGGGTCCGGCTCGGCCGAGCGCATCTCCTTGTACATGCGGAGTTCCCCCGGCAGCAGGAAGCCAAAGCCCTGGACCGAGAGGATCGTGACGATCCCGAGCGCGACGGCGATCGCGGGCTCGGTCATCGCGAACCCGTCGATGGTGAGCCCGACCCAGACCAGCGAGCCGACCGTCGCCAGCGCGAACGGAACCTGCCAGCGCCGGTCACGCCACGCGTTCAGCCGCCAGCCCAGTAACAGCAGGATCGGGATCAGGTTCGCCGCGGTAAACAGCGCCAGCCACGACTCGGCGTGGGGAAACATGCCGATTCGTTGCGCCAGCGTGATGCCGCCGGCGATCGTGACGAACGCGAGCGACGGGAGGAGAAACGCCGTCTTGGGCGTGAGCCGCTGGAACACCGCCGCGCTCTGTTCGTCGTCGAGGCCGCCGATGACCGGCCCGAGGACGGCACCGATGAAAATGTCGAAGCCCGTCCACAGAATCCCCGCCATCACGTGGACGAAGGTGTGCTGTTGGATCGTTGCGGCCGTCACCGCGTAGCCGAGTGCGGCGAGCGGAATCGCTACCACAGCGACCGCAAACGCCGGATTTGCTTGGTTCCCCATCCCCCTGATCGTTCCGCGAACCGTCGCCGTCGACATGGATGCCAACAGTCAGCATGACAGTATAAATACTGTTGCTCGAGCAACGACTACCGGAAGCCAACCGTTGGCCAAAAGCGTTGGTAACAGCCCGCAAGCGGCGTTTGAGACGGCTCGTCGTTACCGGTCCCGGTCGACGGTTTCGCCGGGGCGGGTGGTCGCGCCGCCCTCGAGTTTCAGGCCGGGCGTGAGACTCGTGTTGATGCCGGTCTTGGCCTCGTCGCCGGCGACGACGCCGAACTTCCGGCGGCCGGTGGAGACGCGGTCGCCCTTGACGGTGAACCTGATATCGGCGTCGTCGTGGCGGAGGTTCGCGACGTTCGTCCCCGCGCCGAAATTGACGTTCCGGCCGAGCACGCTGTCGCCGACGTAGGAGAGGTGACTGACCGACGTGCCCCGCGAGACGATGCTGTTTTTGATCTCGACCGAGTGGCCGACTTCCGCGTCCGGGCCGACCAGCGTCGCGCCGCGGACGTACGCGTTCGGGCCGATCTCAGCGCCCTCGCGGACGAGTGCCGGCCCCTCGATCACGACGCCGGGGTCGACCGTCGCGCCCTCCTCGACGACCACCGGGCCCTCGAGCGTGGCGTCCTCGCTCACGTCGCCGTCGATGCGGCGCTCGAGGTCGCCGAGTTTCCACTCGTTCGCCTCGAGTAACTCCCACGGCCGGCCGACGTCGAGCCAGCGCTCGAGCGTAACCGGCGTCACGTTGTACTCGTCGATCACGCGGGCGACCACGTCGGTGATCTCGTGTTCGCCGCGCTCGCTCGCCGGCACCTCGAGCCACTCGCGGGCCTCGACGGGGAAGGAGTAGGCCCCGGCGTTGGCGAGGTTCGTCGGCGGCTCGTCGGGCTTTTCGACGATTTCCGTGACGCGGTCCCCGCCGGGTCCGGTGCTGAGGACGCCGTAATTGCTGGGCCGGTCGACCTCGATCGCACAGACCGCCGGACAGGCGTCGAACAGCCGATCGATCGCGGCCTGATCGTAGAGGTTGTCACCGTTGAGGACCGCGAAGGGGCCCTCGAGGTGGTCTCGAGCGGCGTTGACCGCGTCGGCGGTTCCGGCCTGTTCCGCTTGGACGGCGTAGGAGACGGGGACGCCCCGGAACTCGGCACCGAAGTAGTCCCGGACCGTCTCGGCCTCGTAGCCGATCACGAGCACGATTTCGTCGGCTCCGGCCTCGACCGCCGCGTCGACGGTGTGGGCCGCGAGCGGTCGGTCGGCGACCGGGAGCATCGGCTTGGGTACCGACTCCGACAGCGGTCGCATTCGTGTTCCCTGACCCGCCGCGAGAACGACTGCCTTCATGTACTCGCCCCTTCCACGAATCCCCGGATAAGCGATTCGTTCGCGAGTAGAAACTGAAAGGCGAGCGGTCCGTTAATACCGCTGGGAAATCGGACCCCGTGTCGGTGCCGCGGGCCTCGCACTCGAGCGCTGCGTCGAGACGGCTTCGCGTCTCCGGTCTCAGTCCTCGGAGGTCTTGATGTCCGCCGACAGCCCCTGTGCCATCTCGATGTCGTCGGCGTTGTTCATCGTCCACGCGGTCCGCTCGGTGACGGCCTCGATGGCCTCGCGGGCGCTGGGGTAGCCGTTGCCCGATTTCTTGACGCCGCCGAAGGGAAGTTGGACCTCCGCGCCGATACACGGCAGGTTCGCGTACGCGAGCCCGATGTCCGCGCGGTCGCGGAAGTAGTTGAGCTGGCGGTAGTCCTCCGAGATGATCGCTCCCGCCAGCCCGTAGGGGGTGTCGTTGTGGATCTCGACCGCGTCCTCGATATCTCCCGCGTACTCGATCAGGGCCACGTGCGGGCCAAAACACTCCTCGTTCAGACAGCGCAGGTCGGACTCGTAGTCGATCTCGTAGACGAACGGGCCGACCCAGTGGCCGCCCTCGTGGCCGTCCGGAATCTCGCTCTCCTCGAGTTCGAACCGATCCACTAAGACGGTCGCGCCCTCTTCGCGGGCGAGGTCGTTGTGCCGGCGGATCTTCTCGACGTGGTCGGCCTCGATGGCCGGCCCCATGAACGTGTCTTCCTCGAGCGGATCGCCGACGGCGATGTCCTCGGCGATGTCGACGAACCGCGCTTTGAACTCGTCGTAGACATCCTCGTGGATGATCAGCCGCTCGCTCGAGACGCAACGCTGGCCGGTCGTCTTGAACGAACTCATCACGGCGGAGTGGACGGCGATGTCCAGATCCGCCTCCTCGGTGACGACGATCCCGTTCTTGCCGCCCATCTCACAGGCCGCGAGTTTGCCCGGTTCGCCGCCGACCTTGCCGGCGATCTCGTGGCCGACCTCCGCGGAGCCGGTAAAGAGCACGGTGTCGACACGCTCGTCGTCCGTGATGGCCGCGCCGGCGTCGCCGAAGCCCTGCACCATGTTGAAGACGCCGTCGGGAATCCCGGCGTCGTCCATCATCTCGGCGATGATCTGTCCGCACCACGGCGTCTGCTCGGCGGGCTTCCAGACGACGGTGTTGCCCTCGACCAGGGCGATGGCCATGTGCCAGAAGGGGATCGCGACGGGGAAATTCCATGGCGTGATACAGCCGATGACGCCCCGCGGTTTGCGTCGCATGAACGAGTCCTTGCCCGCGACCTCCGACGGAACCACGTCGCCGTGGGGATGGCGCGCGTTGCCCGCCGCCCACTCGACCATGTGCCACGCCTCGGTGACGTCTGCCTTCCCCTCGGAGATCTCCTTGCCGCACTCCTTCGAGACGATCTCGCCCAGCTCCTCGTGGCGCTCCCGAAGCTCGTGATAGATGTCCCAGAGGTACTCCGCGCGGTCGATGTAGGACAGGGAGCGCCACTCCTCGAACGCATCGTCGGCGGCCTCGAGGGCCGCGTCGATGTCGGCTTCGGTCCCGCGCTGGAAGGTCGCCAGCGTCTCGCCGGTGGCGGGATTCTCGCTCTCGAAGGTGTCCTCGTCCCCTTCATCGTCGGACGCCGTCCGACTGCTCGCGGGACTCCGTCCCGCGTTGGTCCACTCGCCGCCGATGTAGTGGCCGTGTCCCTGTTCGGTGAGTTGCTGGCTCATACTCGAACGAACGACGGCAGCGGTGAAAATCCTGCTGGTGGTTCACACGCCTCGAATCGGGTGGCTGGTGCTCGACTTGAGGGCTGACAGTCACTGGTGAACTTGCTCGACGGCAGCCGTGTGATACACTGTGGAGAGTCGCTCTGTCTGCCGGGCAACGACGGGATTCGGATTCTGTGCTCAGTACAGGTGGAGAAGTGTGCACTCACCGCGAGCGAACGTAGTGAGTGAGCGGGCCGACGACCGACCCGCAGGGGAGGGAAGAGTGCTTTTCATCGAAGTTTTGCGCTGCGGGCGCGACGGAGTCGCGCCCGCAGCGCAAAAGTTCGGTTCGCATACTCCTTATCGATCCTCTTCCTTCCCGCGGTCTTCGGTCACGGTCCGCTCGCCCTCCGGCGGCGCGTCCTCCATATCTTCGTGGCGTTCGTCGCCCGCCTCGGTCATCCCCTCCGTCGACGGCTCGAGGCCCTCGCCGGTCCGGCCCTCCTCGCTCGCGGCCGGCTCGTCGGGCGTTCCGGACGGCGGCCCCATGGTCCGCTGTTCGTCGCTGTCAGTTCGCGCGTCGGTGCTCTCGTTGCGCTCAATGACCGGATCGGTTCCCTCGTCCGACGCCGCGAGCGAGTCGCGCTCGGCCTCGAGTCGGATCGCGGTCCCGGTGACCTCGCCGACGGCTTCGGCATCCACCAGGACGACGTTCGCCTCGTGCTCCCACTCGAGGATCGCTCGAAGCGTGCTCCGGGCGTCGTCGTTCACGTCGACGTAGGCCGTCTCGGGTTCGGTCATCTCGACGGTCCCGAGGACGTCGCCGCCGGCGGTTTCGACCCGCTTCCCGACGTCGTCGTCGGTAAACGTCGCGCTCATGTGCGACTATAGCGCCACTCCGCGAAAACCCGTGGTGCCTGCACTGGCCTGTGCCGTGGCCGCTGGTCCGATCGCCCGCCGGCCGTCCCTTGGCTTCGGTTACTGCCCGCCCAGATCGGCCGCCTTCTCGAGTTCGCTCCGCAGGGTCGTCGAGTCGAACTCGTGGTCGGGTCGGAGCCGGACGAAGTCGAGAAACTCCCGCGCGGAGAGCAACGCGTCGGGGCCGTAGGCCGTCGCGGCTGCGTCGACGGCGTCCCGCGGACCGATTCGGGGCTCGAGGACGGCAAGCGCACAGGCCAGATCGTAGGCCGTAGTCTCGTCGACGCGGTCGTCGTCGACGCTGGTGGCGTCGATGAAGTAGAACTCGCCGTCACAGAGGAGGATGTTCTCGGCCCGCAGGTCGCCGTGGGCGAGTCCGTGTTCGTGGACGGTCGCGAGCATCGCGAACAGTTCGGGCGCTCGCGCCGCGACGATATCGTCCGAGACGTCGTCGAGCGACCGGAATTCGGGGAGGTACTCGAGGACGAGGACGCCGAGGCCGTTGACCTCGAAGGCGTCGATCGGTTGGGGGGCGTTGACGCCGATTTCGCGCATTCGCTCGGTCGCCGCGTACTCGTGTTCGACCATCCCGCGGGGGGTATCGAAGCGGTCGAAAAATCCCTCGCTCCCGGAAGAGAACGCGCCGACGTTGCGGCCGGTCGTCAACACCGCGTGGACCAGCGCGTTCTGCCGGGTGACAATCTTGACGAACCACTTGTCGTCGATCACGCAGGGCGTCGAGAGCCAGTTGTCGGCCTCGAGGAACTCGACGCGGACCTCCTCGCGGTCGTAGCGATCCGCCAGCGTGCGGACGACACGCTCGATGCGGCTCCACTCGACGGATCCTCGTGCGAGCCGGCGGATATCCATACTCCCACTGTCGGTAGTTGTGGTTAAATGTTCCTCGAAGTGTTGCAGGGAGAACGTGTCTGTCATCGACCGGCAAATCGTTCGACTCGTCCGCCACTGCCCGTCAGAACAGTATTATTATCACTGCGGCGAAAGTATCCTCGAGTAATATGGATGCGATCGACGATCTCGGCGATGCGATCGATGTCACGCGAAACCGCTTGACACCGGTCCGAAAAGGGACGTGGCTCAAGTTCGCGCTCGTCGTCTTTTTTGTGGGTTCGTCCGGCATCGGCGGGATGGGAGGCATCCCCGGCAATTTCGGAACGGGTACCGACGAGCCGACGTTCGAGGGCGAACAGCCGACGGGAGCCACTGACGTTCCCGTCGACGACGTGCTCGTCTGGGCGCTCGCGATCCTCGCGGTCCTCGTCGTGCTCTGGCTGGCCTACGCGTTCATCGCCGCGGTCATGGAGTTCGTCTTCCTCGAGTCGCTTCGCTCGTCCGACGTGCGTCTCAGGCGTTACTTCTCGGCGAACCTCGGGACGGGGCTGTGGCTGTTCCTCTTCCGGCTCGGGCTCCAACTCCTGTTCGGCATCCTCGCTATCGTCCCTGCCGCGGTCGTCTTCCTCTCGATGGAATCCGGGTTCGACGGCGTTTCGGCCGGCCTTCTGCTGCTTTACATCTTCTACGCGTTCGCGTTGGCAGTGATTTACAGCATCGTGATGCGATTCACCACCGACTTCGTCACGCCGATCATGCTGCTCGAGGACCGCGGCGTGCTCGCCTCGTGGGGTCGGTTCTGGACGACGCTGAAAGCGAGCTGGGCCGACTACGGCGTCTATCTGCTGTTAGTCTGGGTGCTCCAGCTCATCGTCGGGATCGCCGCCGGATTCGTCCTCGTATTCGGCGGACTACTACTGGCGATTCCGTTCGGGATTGTCGCCTTCCTGCTGTTCATCGCCCTCGATATGATCGGCCTGATACTGGCGGCTCTGGTTGCCATCGTCGGGCTCGTTCTGTTCGCGATCTTCGCCTTGCTGTTTTACGTCCCGATCACGACGTACTTCCGCTATTACGCGCTGCTGCTCCTCGGTGATACCGACGGTGACCTCGATCTCATTCCCGACCGGCGCGAAGCGGTGCGCGACGGCGGTCTCGGATCGGCCAGCCGGGACGACGACGGAGACGGAGCCGGGCCAGGCGGGTTCGGATCCGACGACGGCTCCGGCTGGGGCGATTCCGATGGTCGGGACGGATCGGATCGGCGAAACGACTCGAGCGGGTGGGACGATTCCGGCGATCAGGACGACGAACCTGCCGACCGAAGCGGGTCGGACGACTGGGGCCAGCGGGACGATCGAGATCGGTCGGCCGACTCCGACGAGGACGACGACGGCTGGCGGTAGAACCGTCTTCGACGAGTCGCGGGAGACGGCCATCGTCGTGCGATCTGCGGATCGGCGGTGCGCTTATTTCGGGCGCTAGCAAGTGTCACGTATGGAGTTCGACCTGCCCGACGAACACCGGATGATCCGGGAGACCGTGAGGGACTTCTGCGAGCGGGAGATCGAGCCGATCGCCCAGGAGATCGAGGACGAGCATCGGTTCCCGGCCGAAATCTTCGATCAACTCGCCGATCTCGACGTGATGGGCGTTCCGATCGCCGAGGCGTACGGCGGACTCGGCGGCGATACGCTCATGTACGCGCTGGTCGCCGAGGAACTCGGCCGGGTCTCCGGCGCGGTCGGGCTCTCCTACGTCGCCCACACGTCGCTCGCGTCGAAACCCATCGAACTGTTCGGCTCCGAGGCCCAGAAAGAGCGCTGGCTGCGCCCGCTCGCCGAGGGCGAGTACGTCGGCGGCTGGGCGCTGACCGAACCCAGTAGCGGCTCCGACGCGTCGGACATGGACACGACCGCCCGAAAGGAGGGCGACGAGTGGGTGCTGAACGGGACCAAGCAGTTCATCACGAACGCCTCCGAAGCCGGCTCGATCCTCGTCAAGGCGGTCACTGACTCCGATGCGGGCTACGACGGCATCTCGACGTTCATCGTCGATCCGCGCGAGGACGACGGCTTCGAAGTGACGACGATCTGGGACAAGATGGGGCTGAACGCCTCGCCGACCTGCGAAATCTCCCTCGAGAACGTGCGCCTGCCGGAGGACCGGCTGCTCGGCGAGGAAGGCGAGGGCTGGGAACAGACGAAAAAGACTCTCGACGGGGGCCGTATCTCCATCGCCGCGCTCTCGACGGGGCTCGCACAGGGGGCCTACGAACACGCCAAATCCTACAGCAAAGAGCGCGAGCAGTTCGGCCAGCTGATCTGCGAGTTCGACGCGGTTCGGGACACGATCGTCGACATGCACCGCAAGACCGAGCGGGCGCGACTGCTCACGCACAGAGCCGCGCGGACGTACGATCGAGGCGACCCCGTCACCCGAGAGTCCGCCCTCGCGAAACTCGACGCCAGCGAGGCGGCCCGGGAAGTCGCCGAGGACGCCGTCCAAGTGCTTGGGGGCTACGGCTACACCACCGACTTCGCGCCACAGCGGTTCTACCGCGACGCGAAGCTCATGGAGATCGGCGAGGGCACCAGCGAGATCCAACACTTGGTCATCGGCCGAGAACTGGGTCTGTAGACGGTGCCGGTGGCCGCGGCCTCGAGGCGGCGTGGCTGACGAACACCGAACACCGAGCGCTGAGCGGCTCTCGCAGTCGACCCGGTTGCCGACCAACTCAGTTGAGGAGGCCGTCGTCGCTCTCGTTGCCGTCGCTGCTGTTGGTCTCGTTTCCGCTTCCCGAGTCGTCGCTGCTCTCGTTGCCGCCATCGCCGTCGGACCCTGACTCCCCGCTCGAGGCGTCCTCGTCGACGTCGGTGGTAACGGACTCCATGAGCGAGACGATGTTTGCTTCCTCTTGGCCCCGGAGTTGCTGGGGATAGACGCCGATGCTGACGAGCAGATCCTCGCCGGCCTCGACGGCTTCGCTGACGTGGACGTCGACATCGATGTCCGCGCCGTCGAATTGGGCCTCGCCGGTGAACCGCGACCGCGTCGTCTCCTCCTCAAGGATCGAGACGGAGAACTCCTCGTCGGGGGAGACGTCGCCGAGCCCGTCGTAGTTGCTCGCGACGAGTTCCATGAGTTCGGTGGCGGACATCTCTTCGACGGGATTGAACTCCCGACCGAGCAAGGAGACCTGCGGGGTCGTCAGGACGATGAAGACGGCACCGCGCTGTTGGCCCAGCGGCCCCATATCCACCGCCTTCTCGTGGGTCGTCTTGTAGTTCGTGACGCTGACCTGCTCGGAGAGGGGGCCGACCTCCCGCTCGACGACGACCTCCTC
>NZ_AOID01000010.1:0-8635 GCF_000337195.1 Natrinema versiforme JCM 10478
GTCCCAGACAGCCCGAGAGTCCGGCGAGGCCTGCAGCGCCAGCGCCCGCGAGAACGGTTCGTCGATTCATTTCCTGAGAAATGGCGGTTCAGTTGGTAAGTGTTTGTTGGAACGACGACCGTCTGTCAGTCCGGAAGAAAACGACCGCGCCCGTGACTCGATCGTCCGCACAGACTGGGTTCGGGACTCGGGATGGCCGGTCCCGAATCAGGGCCAACTCCCGGCTTCCGCGAAGGCGTCGGCGACCCGCTGGATCGCGACGACGTAGGCCGCGGTTCGTGGGTTCTCGAGGTCGTGTGTCTCGTAGGTCTCGACGAGGGCGTCGAAGGCGTCGACGATGACCGTCTCGAGTTCCTCGTTGACTCGCTCTTCGGCCCAGGAGAAGCGCTGGCGGTTCTGGACCCACTCGAAGTACGAGACGGTGACGCCGCCGGCGTTCGCGAGGATGTCCGGAATGACGAAGACGTCTTTCTCCTCGAGGACCTCGTCGGCCTTCGGGGTAAGCGGCCCGTTCGCGGCTTCGACGATGATATCCGCGGCGACATCCTCGGCGAGGTCGGCGTCGATCGCGTTCTCGAGCGCGGCCGGGATCAGCAGGTCGACATCGAGGGTCAGGACCTCCTCGTTCGTGAGTTCCGCGTCGCTTTCCTCGTAGCCGACGACGCTGCCGGTCTCGTTTTTGTGATCCTTGGCCGCGACCGGGTCGAACCCGTCAGCGTTGTAGATACCGCCGCTCGAGTCGCTTGCGGCGACGACGGTCGCGCCCATCTCGTCGATCAGTTTGGCGGCGATCCAGCCGGCATTGCCGTATCCCTGTACGGCGACGGTCGCGTTCTCGATATCTTTGTCGAGGTAGTCGAAGGCCTCGCGCGCGGCGATGACGGTCGAGCGACCGGTCGCCTCGACGCGGCCCTCGCTTCCGCCGGAGTCGAGCGCCTTGCCCGTGATAACCCCCGGCTCGGTCGTGTTCTCGAGGGACTCGTAGGTGTCTTTGATCCAGTTCATCTCCCGCTGGCCCGTGTTCACGTCGGGAGCGGGAACGTCCCGGTCCTCCCCGATCAGCGGGCGGAGTTCTTTGGCGAACGAGCGGGTGAGCCGCTCGAGTTCCGCTTCGGAGTAGTCGTCCGGATCGACCGCGATCCCGCCTTTGCCGCCGCCGAGGGGAATGTCGACGATCGCGGTTTTGTACGTCATCCAGCCCGAGAGCGCCTTGACCTCGTCGCGGGAGACCTGCGGGTGATAGCGGATACCCCCCTTGTAGGGACCGCGGTCGCCGTTGAACTGCGAGCGGAAGGCCGTAAACCGCTCGAGGTCGCCGTCGTCGCGTTCGACCGTGAGATTGGTCTCGAGCACTCGCTCGGGGTGTTTAAGCCGCTCGATCACGTCGTCGCCGACGTCGAGGTACGCCGCAGCGTCGTCGATCTGCGACTGCAGGCTTTCGAACGGGTTGATATCATCGCTCATACGCAGTTGGTTCCGGCGACCGAGGGATAAGCGTAGCGAATATCTATCACGGAACGTGCTACTCGTCCAGTTCAATCGCTGAAATACCCTTTTTATTGGCCGTTCGGTCAGGTTTCCTCGGCGGCCTCGGCTCGCTCGACGATCCGTTTGGCGCGGGCGATCAGCGGCGCGTCGATCATCTCGCCGTCGACCGCGAACACGCCCCGTCCCGCGGCGTCGGCCTCGCGTTTGGCCTCGAGGACGCGGGTCGCCCACTCGCGGTCCGCGGCCGAGGGCGTAAACGCCTCGTTGATCGGTCCGACCTGCGCGGGGTGGATCGCCAGTTTGCCGTCGTACCCCAACTGGATCGCGAAGTCGGTATCCTCGCGCAGTGCAGCCTCGTCCTCGAAGTCCGAGACGATGGTGTCGATCGCGGTGCACTCGTTGGCCGCCGCGGCGAGCACGACGCGTTCCCGCGCGTAGAGCACTTCAGTTCCCTCCATAGTCCGAGTCGCCCCGATGTCCGCCGAGAGGTCTTCCGCGCCGAACACCAGCGCGTCGGTCGCGGGCACGGCCGCGATCTCGGGAGCAGCGAGGACGCCGGCGGCGCTCTCGATCAGCGCGAAAACGGGCGGAGACGCGTCGTACCGCTCGAGTTCGTCGACGAGCGCGCGGACGTCGTCGGGCGAGCCGACTTTCGGCAGCATGACGCTCTCGAGAGCGCCGTCGGGCCCGGCTTCGAACAGAGCCTCGAGGTCGGCTGCTCGAGTCTCGGCGGTCGCGTTGACCCGCACGCAGACCTCACACTCGGGATCGAAGTCGGGATCGGTCAGCACATCCCGAACGGCCTCGCGGGCCTCTGGTTTTCGCTGGGGGGAGACGGCGTCCTCGAGGTCGAAGACGACCACGTCCGCGCCGGAGTCGGGCGCTTTCCGGCACATTTCGGGTCGATCACCGGGCGTGAACAGCACGCTTCTGCGGACCATACTGTTATCTCGGTTGTCCAGGGTCAAAGGCGTCGGTGTGGCGGCGCGTTTCGTCGGAGTGGCGACCGCTCGAGTGCTCTCGTCTCGACGGTTCAGTGACGGACACCCCTCGTGCAGAGTGAAAGTCGGGTGACGGACGTGTAGGGCCGTGGGGGTGGGCACCGAGAGACTGGCCGATGGCTGTCGGCTCGAGAATCGTTCCCACCCCTCGTGCAGAGTGAAACAATCGGCCGCAGTTTCGGGTGGGTTTCACTCTGCACGAGGGGCAGTCGGACGGAAAACTGACGGTGAGGGGACCCACACCCCCTATTCAGAGTGAAAACCGGTCCGAATGGAGATGGGGTGTGGGTGGTGGCAGGAGATCGTGAACTGATCCGACGATTCAGTGTCGGAGAGACGGATTATTCGATAGTCGAACCGACCGGTAGACGGACTCGCGTGTCCGATCTCTCACTGAAAGCGAGCAGTTGGGCTACAGATCGAGCGGGAATCGCCTAACGAGATAACACAAATAATATACCGACTAACAGGAGAGGGAGAAACGAATCGTATGCCCGCAATCGCACTCGGATTTGTCGTCTATCTCGTCCTCCAAGGAGTTATCGCACGGTTCGTTTACCGCGAAGCCGCGGTCCATAACCGCCGTTTTCCGCTCATCATCGCGATTGCCACGTTCGTCTTCAGTGTCGCCGCTATCTTTCTCGTAGAAAGCATCCTTCTGGTGTTGCTGGTCCAAGCAGTTGCGATCGCGCTGTATCGCCTCGGAGCCGCTCGAGATCGACCCACGACTCCACGGTAAAGAGTAACGCCGCGATGTGCCGGATATTTCCGTCCGACCGGGTTCATCTCGCACCTGCTCGTCTCGTCTCTCCTTCACCTCGTGCCCTTCCCTACACTTTCAGTCTGAACAAGGGGTGTTCGCCGCCCCCGGCGCGAGTTCAGTCTGCATCCGGCCGACTGGGGAGATAACTGCGTATTTGGCCGATACATCCGTTATAATAGCTCTATCCGCTGCTTATCAGTCTGAACTACCTTCCATAGATTTATAAAGACAGTCTTCCAGAACGAAACCATGGCTGAGCAGACGGGTGGGGACCCGCTCTTCGAATCTCACGACCCCATCTTTAATCGGAAGGAACTCCTCCACGTCGGTCACGTCCCCGATGAGGACCGGATCGTCGGCCGTGACGACGAGATCCAATCCGTCGCGGCCGAGGTCGGTGCGATCACGCGCGGCGACCCGCCGAACAACGTGATGCTCTACGGCAAGACGGGAACCGGCAAGAGTCTCATTTCCCGTCACGTCGCGACTCGAGCCCAAGACGCCGCGCGGAGCAACGACATTGACTGCGGCGTGCTCTACGTCGACTGTTCCGAGGCGAACACGGAAACCCGAACGACGCGCCAGTTGGCGCTCAGTTTGAAAGAACAGACCGACTACCAACAGAACATCCCGCTCCGTGGCGTCGGGACGATGGAGTACTACCAGCACATCTGGCGCATTCTCGAGGCGTGTTTCGACGCGGTCATCGTCATCTTAGACGAGATCGACAAACTGGACAACAGCAACATCCTGATGCAGCTCTCCCGCGCTCGCGAAGCCCGGAAAACCGACGCGTACATCGGCGTGATCGGGATCAGCAACAAGGTCCAGTATCGGGAGACCCTCGACGAACGGATCGACAGCAGCTTCGGCCACCGCGAGCTGTTCTTCCATCCCTACGACGCCTCCCAGCTCCGGGAGATCATGCGCAATCGCGAGGACGCGTTCCAGCCCGACGTGCTCGAGGGCGGCACGATCGAACTCTGTGCGGCCCTCGCGGCGAAGAAACACGGGGACGCGCGAAAAGCGATCGAGATCCTCAAGGAAGCCGGCGAACTCGCCCGCCGGACCGGCAGCGAAACGGTCTCAGAGGATCACATCCAGCAGGCACAGGAGGTCGCCGAGATCAACCGCATCGAGGAACTCACCAGCGGCGCGACCGTCCACGCGAAACTCGCGCTGTACGCCCTCGCAAGCCGCATCATTACGGGCGATCGGGAGACCTACAAGACTCGAGAGGTCTATGAGCGCTACGTCGGGATCTGCGAGCTGGTCGCTAACGATCCGATCACTGAGAACGGACTCTACCGCCAACTCAAGGAACAGGCGTTCCTCGGCGTCATCGAGTCCGAAAAGACCGGCGGCGGTCGGTCGCAGGGTAGTTACCTCCTGCACCGTCTCGTCACCGATCCGAAACACATCGTCAAGGCCGTCCGCCGCGATTCATCGCTCGAGGAACTGCCGACCTACGACCACCTCCGCGAGCGCGACTCGTCGACGGCCGACCGCGATGTCGACCTCGAGTCGTTTTCGTGAGACGACCACTGGATCGGGAATCCGTTCGTGCCGACCAACCCACCCCGCCCGCTCGAGGCGCGTTTTCAGTCTGAACGAGGGGTGGGGGACCCCGGTAGCGGTCTGGACACCGCTCGCGTCGACCGTCGAAAAGAATCGGAGTCCGCGTTACACTGCTTCGACGAGGTCGGATCGGCGTCGCGATCGGCGGTCGACGACCGAGCCGCAGTCGGTACAGACGAGCAATCGCTCGTCTCCGGCCGTCATCGTCTCCCAGTCGCCGGTGATCGGACTCTCGTGGCCACAGTCCGGGCAGAAGAGGACGGTCTTTCGCTGCGCTGGCGGCGGGTGTGAATCGTCGTGTTGGGTCTGCGTTGACATTGCCGTTTCTAGGAATTCGAGGAGTATAGGGGTTGTGTGGTACGAACGACCGTGACGGTCCGACTCGTCCTTTAGTTGGCAGCCCTGCGTACTAAGCGGTTCGTCGTGGTCGGTTCCCGCGTGTCCATCGAGAGTACGAATCCGGCGACGGGAGACGTGGTCGATAGTTTCGAGGAGACATCGACCGAGGAGCGAGACGAACACCTAGCGCAGGCGAGCGAAACCTTCGAGGAGTGGCGCGACACGCCGATCCAGACCCGCCAGCGGCTCCTCTCGAGGGCGGCCGAGGTCCTCCGGGACAACGCGGACGACTACGCCCACCTGATGACCAAGGAGATGGGGAAACCCATCGGACAGGCTTACGACGAGGTCGAGAAGTGCGCGTGGGCCTGTGACTACTACGCCGAATACGCTGCCGAACAGCTACAGGACGAAGTTATCGCGAGCGATGAGAGCGCCCGCACGGTCGTCGCCTATCAACCGATCGGCCCGGTACTCGCCATCATGCCGTGGAACTTCCCATTTTGGCAGGTGTTTCGGTTCGCCGCCCCCAACCTCGCCGCGGGCAACGTCGGCCTGTTGAAACACGCCTCGAACGTCCCCGGCTGTGCGCGGGCCATCGAGGACGTCTTCGAACAGGCGGGCTTTCCTGATGGTGCCTTCACCTCGCTGCTAATCAGCTCCGACGAGATCGATTCTGTCATCGAGGACGACCGCGTCCGGGCCGTCACCATCACCGGCAGCGACGGGGCGGGCCGAGCGGTCGCCGAAACCGCCGGGAGCCAACTCAAGAAGAACGTCCTCGAGTTAGGCGGGAGCGACCCGTTCGTCGTGCTCGAGGACGCGCCCATGGAGCAGACGGTCGAGACGGCGGTGCAGGCTCGGCTCATCAACAACGGTCAGTCCTGTATCGCGGCCAAGCGGTTCATCGTGGTCGACGACATCTACGACGAGTTCGTCGATCGGTTCGTCGACGAGATGGCGGCCCAGACCGTCGGCGATCCGATGGACGACGACACCGATATCGGGCCACAGGCCCGCGACGATCTGATGGACGACCTCCACGAGCAGGTCGAAGAGACCGTCGAACAGGGCGGCGAGCTCGAGCTCGGCGGCGAGCCGATGGACCGCGACGGCGCGTTCTACCCGCCGACGGTACTCACGGACGTGCCGGAAAACGCACCCGCGGATCAGGAGGAACTGTTCGGCCCGGTCGCGACGGTCTTCCGGGTCCCGGACGAAGCGGCCGCAATCGAGAAGGCAAACGACACCCGCTTCGGCCTCGGCGCGAGCGTCTGGACCGACGACCTCGAGCGCGGCGAGCGGGTCGCCCGCCAGTTCGAGTCCGGATTGGCCTTCGTCAACGAACTCGTCAAGTCCGACCCGCGCCTGCCCTTCGGGGGTGTGAAAGATTCGGGCTACGGCCGCGAACTCTCCCGACACGGGATTCGGGAGTTCGTGAACACGAAGACCATCTGGGTCCAGCAGGACGCCGGCGAAGAGACCGACATGGTCGAATAACGTCGCGATCGCTCGGATCGGGGACATCGAGTTGCGGGCCAGTCTCCGGCACAGATCACGAGCCCGGGACGACGCCACGCTTTTGTAGGATCTGCGTGATTTCGAACGCATGACGGGACTGTACTACGAGGAGTTCTCGGTCGGCGAGACCATCGACCACGAGCGCCGGCGGACGATCTCCGAGAGCGACAACCAGCGCTTCTGCGATATGACGATGAACCAGCAACCCCTCCACCTCGACGGGGAGTTCGCAGCCGACACCGAGTTCGGCCAGCGGGTGGTCAACGGCCTCTACACGATGTCGCTGGCCGTCGGGGTCTCGATTCCAGAGACGACCGACGGGACGATCGTCGCGAATCTCTCCTACGACGGCGTCGAGCACCCGAACCCGGTCTTCCACGGCGATACGATCCGCGCCCGGTCGACGGTTACGGACAAGCGCGAGACCAGCGACGGCGAGCGCGGGATCGTCACTATGCACGTCGAAGCGTTCAAATCGAACGATCCGGACGAACCGCTCGTCTGCGAGTTCGACAGGACGGTGCTCTCGCTGAAACGCGAGCACGCGACCAGCGACCACACGGACGATGGAAACGCGGGCGACGAGCACGCGAACGAAGGGGGTGCATGATCGCGATGAGCACCGAATCCGAAGCATCCGGCGCTGCAGGCCCCGACGCTACGGACCTCGAGTGGCTCTCGCTGGATGACGACGAGGCAGTCGTCTGGGCCGGTGGTCCGGATCGGCGGACGCTCATTCCAGCGTTTGCGATCGGGATCCCGCTGGCGATCGTCCTGATCGGCGTCGTCATCATCGTCAGCGAGTACCTCCGCGTGACGAACACCCACTACGTCGTGACGAACCGCGCGCTGTACAAGAAGACCGGCGTGCTCTCGCGGGATGTCAAGCGAATCGAACACGAGAAGGTCCAGGACATCTCCTACAGCCAGAGCGCGCTGGGCACGCACTTCGGCTACGGGTCCGTCGAAGTCAGCACCGCCGGCGGATCCGGCGTCGAGATGGCGTTCAAGTCGGTCCCCGATCCGAAGGCCGTCCAGCAGCGGATCAGCGAGCGGATCAAACGCGAGCGCGGCGAGTCCGCGGACGACCGCACGAAGGACGACGTGCTCGAGGAAATCCTCACCGAACTCCGAGCGATTCGAACAGCCGTCGAAGACGGGACGGCCGCTCGATCCTCCGGCGAGAACCGATCTGCGACCCAACGAGCCGACGACCGCCAGTCCTATGAGTATGACGAGGACCAGTCGATCTGAAGCCGGCGGGTCGGCCAGGGGTGGAGACGAGACGACACCGACCGCCGATCCGTCCGCGTCGGCTCCCTCGTGGTTCCCGCTCGAGGACGGCGATCGGATCCGTTGGCAGGCCGGCCCGCGAATCCAGACCGTCCTCCCGTGGGCCGCGCTCGCGCTCGTCGGCGCGGTCGCCCTGCTGGCCGCGGTCGTCGTCGACGCGCTCCCGATCGTCGCCCTCGCTGGCCTGCCGATCGTCCTCGCGCCGGCGCTGTGGCAGTACGCACGCGTCTCGCGCACGGCGTTCGTCGTTACGGAAACGGTCGCCGCCACGCGACACGGCGTCCTCGGGCGGACCGTCCGAATCGTCTCCCTCGAGCGGATCCAGAACACGACCGTCGAGCAGGACCCGATCGGCCGGGCCGTCGGCTACGGTACCGTCACGATCGAGACCGCCGGCGGCTCGGGACTCGCGTTCTGGAACGTCGAGGAGCCGGGCGCAATTCGCGACCGACTCGAGGCCGAACGCGAGCGTCTGACCGGCCGCGAGATTCCGGGCCGGCGCGACCAGTGGGAAGCGGTCCTCGCCGAAGTCCGGGAGTGGCGACGGGGCCTCGAGCGAAACCCTTGACATCCTCCCCGCCCTGAAGGGCGAGGATTCCTCTCGTTGGAGTCTCAGTCGTCCTGAGTTTCCACGGAGGCAACATTCCCACTC
>NZ_AOID01000010.1:8640-24322 GCF_000337195.1 Natrinema versiforme JCM 10478
CTGCGATGGAGGGCGGGCTATGGTCGTCCCGCCAGTCGTGATTGTTCCACTTGAGGTACACAGGGCGTGCCATCGCCCCTACTTCGCTGTTCTGCTGTCTCAGGAACGACTCCGACGCCACGAGGTCAGCGTGTCCCTCGAATCCGCACGAACACGTCAGTGTGTCCTCGTGGCGAACCGTCGCGTCCCGCTCGCCACACTCCGGGCATTCCTGACTCGTCCACGCCTCGGATTCCTCCTCGACCGTGAGGCCGTATTCCTCGCACACGCTTTCGAGGCGGTTGATGAATCGGCGGTACGCCCAGAAGTTGTGCGTCTTCTCGTTCACCACTGGTGACCAGTGCGTCGAGAGAACGCCTCTAATGTCCCCGACGTACAGCGTCGAAACACCGTCATCGTACAGGCGCTCAACGAGGTCTCGAACAAGGCTGTCTTGGGCGTGGTCACGTCGATTCGTGCGCTTTCGATACAAGCGGTCGATACGCTTGCTGGACGTGTGCTGGTCGTCAAGGAGCGACTGGTAGTTTGCGATGTGTTCTGTGGTTTCACGGAACTGCTCGAACAGGCCGCGTCCTTCGTACAGGAGTTGTGAGCCGGTCGATACTGTGCAGGCGACGAGGTTGTTCGCGCCAACGTCCAGAGCGGCTTCTTCCGAAGCCAGTGGTGAATCCAGTCGAGAATCAGGTACGGTGACTGGTTGGAAAGCCCTGAACGCGTCTGCGGTTTCGTTGTACACGAGTTCGAGTCGGCCTTGCTCGCCGTTCCACTTCGGGTCACCAGCGACTTCGAGCCGGAGACGTTCCCTGTACCCGAATCCGTACTCGTCTTTGAGTTCGGAGCCAATCGGGACTTCGAGCCGGGAACGCTTTCCGTATTCGAGGGTGTACTGGTCGTTGCGGACGTAGGTTCGGAGGACTCGTCCGTCTTCCTCGTTGCCCCAGTACCCCGGTGGCGACGGTTTGTCATCGAGTTCCCCGGCGTGGTACTTCTCGTTGCTACTGAAGAATGACCGCCACGCCTCCGAGTTCTTGCGGATGATTTGCTGGGCAACTGAACTGCTGAGGATGCCTTTGTATTTGCCCTCGAGAGTGCCGGTATCGGCGTCCCAGANGAAGAATGACCGCCACGCCTCCGAGTTCTTGCGGATGATTTGCTGGGCAACTGAACTGCTGAGGATGCCTTTGTATTTGCCCTCGAGAGTGCCGGTATCGGCGTCCCAGACGTTTTCGTCGTCTTCGAGGAATTTTTGGCGGCGAGCGTAGTTTGTCTCGTTCCAGAGACTTGCAGAAGCATCCAACCAGCGAACGAACACCTCACGTTCTTTCTTGGAGCGCGGGCGGACGTTGAACTGGTTGTCTCGCTTCATAATTCCTTTGTACGAAATATTTGTTTGTAAATGTATAGATTGCCGTTGGAGACTTGGGTTGGCTATCGGTGGTTGATTGTGAAGTGATTTGTCGGATTCATCCCCGCGCTAAAGCACGGGGGTTTCTCCTCGATTCTCCGTAATCGACCCGTCGCTCAGTGGATCTCGATCTCGCCGTTTACCGGGTTCGTGTGGCTGGCCGCGTCGGGCCGATCAGAGAACGCTCGCGATCGTGTAGACGTTAAGCACCGCGGCGGCCAGCCACGGCAGCGCGAGGCCGGCCGGGACGATCGCTCGATACTCCCGCTCGAGGAGGGGTCGACAGACAAGTCCGACGCCGATGGCGAAGCCCTTCAGCGCGAGCATCCCGCCCAGCCCGTGGCTCTCGATCGCCCCGCGAGCGGCGGGATTCGACTCGGACAGGCCGATATGGAGGCCGACGAACGTCGTGACGACGTCGGCGAGCAGGGCCAGTATCACGACCGCCCAGAGCAGTCGCTCGAGATCGACGGGCGTCACGTCGCCCGGCAAGCGGTGGCGCAGGAACGCGCCCTCGGAACTCATAGGCTCCCCGCCGGAATCGAACCGGCTCGTCGCGCCCTCGGGAACGGGCGTCGATTCCAGCACGCGGGGTATTGTTATGCCAAGCGTAGGGGCTGCTCGATCGTCGGTAAGCCGTCATAACCGCCGCTTCGGGCCGCTCGAGCAGCGCAGAGTGGTCTGGGTTGGGGACTCGCAGACGAGAAAGTGAGGAAGTATCGCATCGCCGACTGCACAGCTAGAGGATCGTTCCGTGTTTCTTGTCGGGCAGCGACTTCTCGATATCGGCGTAGAAGTCGAAGCGAGCGGCCAGTTCCTCGCGCAGCGCGCTCGGTGGAACGATCTCGTCGATGACGACCTCGCTGGCCATCCGGTGGATGTCGATGTCCTCGCGGTACTCCTCGCGGAGTTCTCGTTCCATCCGTTCCCGCTCGTCGGGATCGTCGATCTCGGCGAGCTTGCGGGCGTAGACGGCGTTGATCGCGGCCTCGGGTCCCATGATCGCGATCTCGCCGGAGGGGAGCCCGATCACGCTCTCGGGGTCGTAGGCGGGCCCGCCCATCGCGTAGATCCCCGCGCCGTAGGCCTTGCGGACGACGACGGTCTGTTTCGGCACCGTGGCCGAGGAGGTCGCGTAGATCATCCGCTTGCCCTGCTCTAAGATGCCGTCTTTCTCGACCTGCGAGCCGGCCATGAAGCCGGGCGTGTCACAGAGGTAGAGTAAGGGGATGTTGAACGCGTCCGACTTCCAGATGAACTCCGCGGCCTTCTCGGCTGCGTCTGGGAAAATCGCCCCGGCGCGGTGGGCGGGCTGGTTGGCGACGATGCCGACCGGCCGGCCGTCGATCCGGGCGTAGGCCGTGAGTATCTCCGGGCCGTAATCGGGGCGTAACTCGAAGTACGAACCCGCATCGATGATGCGGTCGATAACGTCTGTCATATCGTACCCCTTGTTCGGTTGCTGGGGGACGATGGCGTCGATCCCCTCGGGGGACTCGGCCGGAGCCGTCGGCTCCCGTTTCGGCGGCGTCTCGTCGGCGTTATCGGGGAGGTAGGTGATCAACTGGGCCACGAGCTCGCGGGCGTGTTCCTCGTCGTCGGCGATCAGGTCCGCAGAGCCCGATTCGCGCATGTGGACCTGCGGGCCGCCGAGTTCCTGCAGGTCGATGTCCTCGCCGGTGACCATTTGGACCATCCGCGGGGACGCGATCGCCATCGCGGACATTCCCTCGACCATGATCGTGAAGTCCGCGAAAACCGGCGTGTAGGCCGCGCCGGCGATCGAGGGCCCGTAGAGGACGCAGATCTGTGGCACCCGCCCGGAGAGCATCGAGTGGTTGTAGTAGTACTTCCCGATCCCCTCTCGGTTGGCGAAGAAGCCGGTCTGCTGGTCGATCCGGCCGCCCGAGGAGTCCATCAGGTAGAACACGGGGTTGCCGGTCTTGAGCGCGCGCTGTTGCATCCGGAGGAATTTCTCGACGCCTTTGGCCGCCATGCTCCCGCGCTTGACCGTGTAGTCGTTGGCCATGACGTGGACGTCCCGTCCCTCGAAGGTCGCCGCTGCCGTAATCAGGCCGTCCGCCGGCAGCCGGTCGTCGGTGTCCTCGTCAGTGTTCGCTCCACTCGAGTGCCAGTCATCGAACGCCGCGAACATGCCGTCCTCGAAGCGCAACTCGCTGTCCGCGCCGGAAAACCACAGCTCGAGCCGATCGCGGACGAACAGTTTCCCCTCCTCGGCGAGCTGTTCTCTGTACTTCTCGGGGCCGCCCTCGAGGATGTCCGCGATTTCGTCCCGCAATCGCTGTTCGCGCTCGGTCGGGCCGAGATCGCCGCCGTCGGACTCGTGAGCCGGCACACCGCCGGTGGCCGCCGCTCCCTCGCCGGCCGGGATATCGGTCTCGCCGTCGATCTCGTGGACTACCGTCGGTTCGGTCTCGTCGCCGCAGTAGACCTCGACCGTCTCGCCGACGTGATCGGCCAGCGCGGCCGCGATCGCCGCAGCCTCCTCGTCGTCGGCACCGGCCGCGATACGAACTCGCATGCTTCTGCCTGTGTCGGGCGACCGGATACCGTTTTCCCCGATTCGCGATCGCTCGAGCGGGCCGCCCCGTCGGCTCGCGGGCTCGAGGCACAGAGATGAAAGGAGAGAGCGGTCCGCGCCGGATCGAGCGCGGCTGATCGCGGCGCTCGTCGCGAGGGCATGAGGAGGGTGTGCCGTCGCGGCCGGCGCGGACCGATCGAGAGGTGCGTTCTGCCTCCGTGGTCACCAGCACGGAGACAACACGTACTCAACGGCCGCGTGACACGAACGCTCGCGTTCAGTCGTACAGCTATTATATGATGGTATTGCCAGCGGGAATGGCCGGCGTCCTGCGGACGGATCGTCGATTCCCAGAGACGGCAGAAAACCCGTGGAAACGACTGTCTACTGGGAGTGCTACCTTCGGCGGCAGCTGCAGGCAGAACCCCTTTCGTCAATTTTGCCGTTGGTTTCGACGGTTACCGATCCCGTGTCCGTGAACAGACGATTTGGCGGAACGGGGCGCATAACGACCGGCGATCACGACTGCGGTCCGTCGACGGCCGACTCCGGGCGTCTCGTCCAGCGGCTCGCGACGCTTCGCAATCGGCTCGAGTCGGGAATGGACCGGCGAGAGTTCTTGCGAACCGTCGTCACCGGCGGGTTCGCCGTCGGGATGGCCCAGTGGCTCGGCGTCGACGACTTCCTCGCGGCCGACGACGGCAAGGTCCCCGTCGTCACCGCCCTCGTCAGGGACGACCCCGACGATCCGTGGTCGATCCGGGAGCGAACGCGCCACGTCCCCGCAGAGTGGTACGCCGCCGTCGAGACGGCCTTCGAGGTCAACGACCTGCTGGCCCGCCGCGCCTTTACCGGCTACCTCGGGAGCGCGGTCATCCCCGGCAGCTACGAGAGCGGGACCGCTACCGTCTCCGTCGGCCTCTCGAGTGACGGCCACTCCCTGGGGCAGTTACTCGACGAGCTCGCGGCGGGAATCGACATCAACTCCGAGACGATCATCGATATCGGCGACATCCAAGACGACGCCGAGCCCAGAGAGCCGCGAATCGCCGATCTCACTGCGGACGGCCGCGTCCCCAGCGGCGTCGCCTGCGAGACGGCCTCGAGCATGGCGACGCTCGGGCCGGCGCTGTACCACCCCGACGGCCAGCGTCGGTTCTTCGTGACGGCGGACCACGCCTTCGGCGACGACCGCGACACAACCGGCGATTCGCTGTTGTTGCCCCGCGAGGGCGACGAGACGCTCGAAATCGGGACCGTTGCCGACTACCACCCCGTCGACGACATCGCCGCCATCGCCCCCGACGGCCGGGTCGAACCCGCGAGCAGAATCGACGCGCCGTCACAGCCCCGCGTTCGGGGCCAGTACACCAAGTTCGGTCTCGCCGACCTCGTCGCCCGCGATGAGGAACTCGAGAAAGTCGGTGCCCTGAGCGGCCACACGACGGGTAAGATCCAGGGCGTCGACGCCGTCACCTGCTTTACCGACGAGTTCTGTCGCCGCGGTCAGATCCGCTGGGGCGGCGAGATGGACCTGACCGACGGCGACAGCGGCTCCGTGAGCTACCACCGCGACCCCGAGAGCGAGGACGGCGACGTGCTCGTCGCGGGGTTCAACAACGCCCGCACCTGGTGGCCCGGACAGAGCTACGTCTGGGGCGTCGGTGCCTACCGATTAACCGAGAAACATGGCTATCACTTCTAACCGCCGCGGGATCGATGGCAAGACACACCGGGCCGACAAACTCCGTCGATCCGCCCAACCCGACCACAGATGAGTAGCGACACCGCCCGCTCGAGGGATCCCGGTCGCGATCGAAGCACCGTCAGCGTCGCCGTACGCGGACTGCTCAGACTGCTTGGCGACCTGCTCGCCGTCTCGCTGTGGGTCCTCTTTCTGACGCTGCTGTTCCTCGAGACCGCGTGGCCCCGCTGGGTGTTCTACGCGCTGCTCATACTTGGCGTCGCGATTTACGTCACCGTAACGGCGGCGTGGATCGGGAGCGATGAAGACGGTACCGGCGAGACCTGAGCCGCTACGCGAGCGTCGCCTCGAGTCGTTCGATCAGGTCGTCGTTGCCGACGTGGACCGGGGTCCGGTCGTGTAACGCGTCGGGGTCGACGGCGAGTAACGACTGTGTCCCGTCCGAGGAGCGACCGCCGGCTTGCTCGACGACGTAGCCGATCGGGTTCCCCTCGAACTGCAACCGGAGCTTGCCCTCGGGTCGGGACTCGAGGGCGGGGTAGCCGAAGGTACCGCCGTAGGTGAGCACCTGATTGACGTCGCCAATCAGCGCGCCGCCGTAGCGGAGTTTGAGTTCGGACTCGATCTCGCGGGCGTACTCGCGGAAGTCGACGGGCCAGTCGGGGACGCGACCGCCGAAGCCGTAGACGACCGGCTCCGCGGGGAGGGTCACGTCGCGGTCGACGACCGTTCGCTCGCCGCCGGAGAGTTCGTACTCGGTGACGGTTTCGTCGGTCGCGATCACCATCGTCGTAATCGGCCCGTAGAGGACGAATCCGGCGGCGACGAGGGTCTCGCCGCGAGCCGGGAGGGCGGCGTCGTAGACGCCGAAGATCGTCCCCATCGTGTTGTTCGACTTGAGGTTCGAGGAGCCGTCGAGCGGGTCCACGGCGACTGCATAGCTCTCCGCCGCCGACGGATCGGCCCCGCAATCGACGATCTCGGTTCGCTCCTCGCTCGCGTACTGGCCGACGCCGTCGATCGCGGCGAGTCGGTCGCCCAGCAACTCGTCGGCCCAGATGTCGGCCTCGGCTTGGGTCTCGCCGCTTGGATTCTCCTCGTCGACCGTTCCGCGGCGGCCGATCAGTCCCTGCCGAATCTCGGTCGCCGAGCGACTGATCGTCGCCACGACGCTCTCGACGACTGGATCGGACACCGTCATCCTAGTCGGCGGCCTCGAGTGCGGCGTCGGCGGTGGCCTCCTCGTAGATGACCTCCTCGAGCGCGTCGAGGATCGTGGTCGGGTTCTCGCGCTGCCAGACGTTGCGGCCGACGGCGAGGCCGCTTGCGCCGGCGTTGACCGCGGCCTCGACGGTCGAAAGGAAGTCGTAGTCGGAGGTCTTCGAGCCCCCGCTCATGACGACGTTCATGTCGCCGGCGGCCTTGCAGGCGTGTTCCATGGCGTCGGTGCTGCCGGGGTACTTGACCTTCGCGATGTCGGCCCCGACCTCGAGTGCGATGCGGGTCGCATAGGAGATGGTACTCGGCTTGGTGTCGTTTTTGAGCCCCTGTCCGCGCGGATAGGACCACATGACGACGGGGAGGTCGTACTCGCGGGCCTTCTCCTGGACGCGGCGGAACTCCTCGTACATCTCGACCTCGTGGTTCGAGCCGCTGTAGACGGTAAAGCCGACCGCGTCGGCCCCGATCTCGGCCGCGTAGTCGACCGAACAGTTGATCGCGGAGTCGGGCTCGCCCATCCACATGTTCGAGGTCCCGTTGAGCTTTAGGAGGAGGTTGACGTCGTCCTCGTAGCTCGGGTAGTACCCCTCCGCGATCCCCTTCTGGACGGCCATCGAGGTGACCGCGTCGTGAGTCGCCGTTTCGAAGACGGTCGACGGATCGAGTTTCTCCGGGACTTCCTCGAAGTCGACGGGACCGTGCTCTAACCCGTGGTCCATCGCGAGAATCAGTGACTTGCCGTCGCGAACGATCGGAGAGTCGTCGATCGGAATCATCTGTTAGACGGTCCAACAGGCCGCTATAAATCTCTGATGGTCCGGGTTATCGAAATTGAGTATGTCAGTAGTAAGTCGGCCGGTTTTCGGCGGTCAATCGTTATATCGAACTAAACACTATCTGGTCGAAACCGGCCCTCGTCGTGGTCACAACGAGCGGCTCGAGTCGGCGGAAACTCAGTCGCCGAGCAGTTCACGCGCGTTGTGTCGCCAGGTCCGCACGTGCAAGACGTTCAGATCGAGGGCGCGAGCGATCGCCATCGCGTCGATCGCCGCCAGCCGCTCCGCCGAGCGGACGCCGGCCTCGGCCAGCGCGTCGGCGTCGTCGGGCCCGACGCCCGTGACCGCCGTGATCGGCGTCGGCTTCGGATACGGCCGCTCCGAGGGCCGCTCTCGGCCGACTGAGATGGGTTCGGAGTGCTCGTACTCGAAGGCCTGCCAGTCGTCGTCCCCGCTGACGGCGATCCACTCGCGCTCGGCGTCGCCGAGGCCGCGCACCTCGTCCGAGCGTCGATCGAGGTCGCCGTCGCTCTCGAACGACCACGGCAGCGAATAGCGCCGGCGGAGGGTGTCTGCGATCGGCTCGTCGACGCCCCGGTCCAGCAACATCCGATAGGAATACTCCTTGTCCGCGATCGTCTCCGGGTCGATATCGACCGCCTCGAGCGCGTCGGACTCCGCGGGTTCGATGGCTCCGCGTGCCGCCGTCGCGGTCGATTCGAGCGTCGACACCGAACCAGCCGCCGCGTCGGCTGCAGCGTCGGTCGCCTCGAGCAAGTCATCCTCGTCGAACTCGAGTTCGACGGCCTCGTGGCCGCCGGCGTCGGCGACTCCGTTCCCGTCGTCGCTCACGTCGACGGTGATACCGATATCGACGATATGGCTCCCCTCGCCCTCGTTCTCGGCTGGCGTCCCCGTTCCCGCGTCGGTGACGACGTCTTTCTTGCTCACACGATCCACCGGTTGTCCGTAGCTCACACTGTCTCGTCTTGAAACTTATCCTCGCCGCGCGACCCACCAGCACGCTTACGGCCGCGTCCGCGGTAGCGTCCGTATGGTTCGCGAGCAGATCGACCGGATCGGCGTCGTCGGCGCAGGGACGATGGGCAGCGGCATCGCACAGGTCGCAGCGACCACCGGCTACGACGTCGTGATGCGCGACATCGAATCCGAATTCGTCGAGAACGGGTTCGACACCATCGACGATAGCCTCGGACGGCTTGACTCCCGCGGCGACCTGGCGGAGGAGCCCGCGACGATCCGCGATCGGATCGAGGGAACGACGCTTCTCGACGACCTCGGGGACTGCGACCTCGTCATCGAGGCCGCCCTCGAGGAACTCGAGGTCAAACGGGAGGTCTTCGCGGACCTCGAGCGGGTCTGTGACGAGGACATCCTGCTGGCGACGAACACGAGCACGCTCTCGATCACGTCGATCGCGAGTGATCTCGAGACCCCCGAGCGGGTGATCGGGCTCCACTTCATGAACCCAGTGCCGATCATGGAGGGCGTCGAGGTCGTCGTCGGCGAGAAGACGACCGAGGCGGCGACCGACCTGGCCCACCACGTTGCCGAGGACCTCGGAAAGACCACGTGGGAAGCTGACGACAAGCCCGGTTTCGTCACCAACCGCATCCTGATGCCCTGGATCAACGAGGGAATCCGCGCCTACGACGAGGGCGTTGCCTCGAAGGAAGACATCGACCGCGGGATGGAACTCGGGACGAACGTCCCGATGGGGCCGCTCACTCTCGCCGATCACATCGGGCTGGACGTCTGTCTCCACGCCTCGGAGACGCTCCACGAGGAACTGGGCGACCGATACAAGCCCGCCTACCTCCTCACGCGGAAGGTCGAAGCCGGTGACCTCGGCAAGAAGACTGGAAAAGGGTTCTACGAGTACGAGTAGTCGGGTGATCGCGCAGTCGCTCGACTCGAGACGCGTGCTCTCCTGTACCGACGCAGAGACCCGATAGTCGGCTGCCAGGCAATCATGCTCGAGCGTTCGGGAACACTTCAACCGAGCCTAATTTATTTACAATTGATACGCGTACTCGGAGACGATGCGACCCGCCCGACTCGTGCTCCTCGCCCTCTGCTGTAGCCTCGTCGCGATCGGCGGCCTCGCCACCGTCGCGGGCGCACCCCCGCCGACGCAGCTCTGTGGGGTCTGTGGCCCGCACGTCGCAAACGACGCCGAGATCGACGGCGCGACGGAACTGGGCACGCTCGACATCTACATCGACGAAACCGGTGACTCGCGGTGGCTGGCTCGCGTCCCCGTCAATTCGTCGGCTGCCGAGCGATACCGGACCAACGACACCGCACTCGAGGCCGTGGTCGACGACGCGTGGGTGCGCTCCCACGCGGCCGCCGGCGACGTTCGAGCGGTCGACTCGAGCCTCGAGGGCGAGACGGTCGTCGTGAACTACACCGTCAACGATGTCGCGAGCCGCGGCGTCGGCGACGCGTGGCTCGTCGATTACTTCGCCGCGGGCACGTCGAACACCCGGTATGGGCTGGCGGCCGATCGGGTGACGATCCACGCGCCCGAGGGCACCGAAATCACGAACCGCGTCCCCGTCGCCGCAGTCGACGGAAACGCCGCGACGTGGACGGCCGATACCGGGTTCGACAGGCAGACGTACGTCACCTACGGCGACGGCGGCGTCCGCGGCACGGTGACCGGCTACGCCACGCTCGGGTTCGAGACCGGCCCGACGGCGATCGACCACGGCGTCAGCGGCGGTCTCCTCCCCGGTCTCCTGCTCGGACTCGTCGCCGTCGCAATCGGTCGAATCGACAAGGGGATCGACGCCGTCGACGCCGCGACACTCGAGCGGCTGATCGTCGCCGTCGGTGTCGTCGGCGCGGGCGGCTTCCTCGTCGTCGGCGTGGCCGCGACCAGTGCCGGTCCCGCGCCGGGTGCCCTCGCGCTGGCCGCGCTCGGGGTCGGCTACGCCCTGCTCGGGAGTACGGCGCGCCGGTTCGGGGCCGGACTCGAGACCCGCGGGCTGGTCGGGCTGTCGATCCTCGCGACGGTCGTCGCCGCGGGGGTAACCCTCCTGTTCACCGGCCCGCCGGTGTACGCGTTCCCGCTCTGTTTCGGTGCGGCTACCGCGCTCTGTCTGCCGATCGGGTACGCCGCCGAACGTGGGCGGTTCCCGATCGCGCTCGTCGCGGTCGTTGTGTTTGCCCCGATCGTCGCGATCGCGAGCATCGCACCCGTCTCCGTGTTCGGCTACGGGTCGGCCGTCTACGGCCTCCTACTACTGCCGTGGGTCGGAAGCGTCGCCGCCTTCGGCTATCCGCTCGCACTGCTCGGGCGACGGCTCGCTCTCGGCATTAACTGACGCTCGTTGTCGGTAGATCACACTCGACAACGAGCGTCTCGACACCGAACTACTCGAGGAATCGCGCGCCGACATCGACGTCCGCCGGCGGCATGGCACACTGGTCCTTTTTGCCGAACCAGCGGTAGCGCCTCGCGGCGACGAAGTCGTAGGCCCAGTTCCGGAGCCGGCGCGGGAGGAAGCGGAACGGACCCAGCAGGGCGTAGGGGCCGCCGAGGTGCCGCGCGATGCGGATGACCGCGTCCGATTTGACGTAACTGTCCTCGCCTTCGATCAGGACGATCGACTCGAGTTCGTCGGTCGGGAGGTCGTGTTCGGCGAGCAGTTCGGTGCCGACATCGGACTGGAGAGAGGCAAAGCGGAATTTGCCCTCCGTGTCCCGGGGGAGAATGAACTGGACGAACCCGTTACAGAGGTTACAGACGCCGTCGAAGAGGATGATCGGGCCGTCCGGCGTATCCGAACTCATCGGTACTGTACGTAGAGACCGGTCCCAATTCAGGGTTCCGGTCGGCGGCGGGTCGCTACTGGTGGAGCGGCTGTTCGGCCATCTTGCGGCGGAGTTCGTCCAGCCGCGAGCGGGAGACGCCGTCCTCGAACTGCTGGAGCAGCGCGAAGACCTCCGCTCGAGAGACCTTCACGTCGCCCTCGCGGACGACGTCTTCCGGTCGTTCGCGCAGTTCTCGGAGGGTCCCGACCGCGAGCAGGTAGGGGATCGCCCACGCCGAGAGCCGGTTGCCGTGGTGTTCGGGCACGACCTCGAGGTAGCGCTGGGCGTCGTCGAGGTAGCCTTCGGCGCGGCCTGTCACCCGCTGGATGACGTTCGTGACGCCACCGTGGTGGGCCTCGTCGGTGACCGCCTCGACGTCGACGTCCTCCGCCGCGAGCCACTCGGCGGGGAGGTAGACGTTGTTCTCCTCGTGGTAGTCGTCCTCGACGTCTTTCGCGATGTTGACCAGTTGCAAGAGCAGCGCGAACGAACGGGCGTTCTCCCGCATCTCTGCGGCCCGCTCGTTGGAGGTGCCGCGAGCGACCAACCCAGTGATCAGGGTGCCGACGGTGCCGGCGGCGTACCAGCAGTACTCCTCGAGTTCCTCGATGGTCTGGAGGCGCAGTCCGCCCTCGGTGGCGTACCGATCGGTGAACATCGCCATGCCGTCGACGAGTTCGCGGACGGGTTCGCGCATGATCTCTCGGGGCTCCTCCTTGAGCGATTCGAACGTTCGCAACACCCGCGGCGTCTCGGCGACGACCTCCCAGTCGTCGGTGCGGTCCTCCGGAATCCACGGCTCGACGTCGTCCATGAAGGCCCCGACAGATTCGGACTCGTCCGGATCGAGCAGCCGATCGAACGTCGCGAGCAGTTCGGTCTGGGTCTCCGGCGGGATATGTCCCGCATCCTCGATCGTATCAGCGATTCGACAGAGGAGGTAGCCGAGACAGATGTGTCTCGCCATCGGCTCCTCGAGCCGATCGATAGTGATCGAAAAGGTCCGCGAAACGCCGTGAACCGCGTCATAACACCACTCGAGGTCGGCGTCGGTGGGGGATTCGGGCTGGCCCGTGGTCATCTACTCGAGTTAGTTTCGTGACCATCGGGGAAAAACGCCGCGGTCGCGGCGTACTCTTCCGATCGGTGGCAATCGCGACTCGAGGTCGGGTCGATCGGCTGCTCGCTTCCCGGCGTGTTCCGACGAAATTCGTATGGTGTCGACGGACGAAACGCACCCGTGACTCGGACCATACTCATCGCCGGCGCTCACGGACAGGTCGGACAGCACATTACGGAACAACTCGGCGAGAGCGAGCACACCGCTCGAGCGATGGTTCGGGACGACTCCCAGACCGACGAGGTGGCGGACCTGGGCGGCGAGCCGGTCGTCGCGGACCTGACTGCGGACGTCGACCACGCTGTCGAGGGCTGTGACGTGATCATCTTCGCGGCCGGCTCCGGCGGCGAGGACGTCTACGGCGTCGACCGCGACGGAGCGATCAATCTGATCGATGCGGCGAGCGAGGCCGGCGTCGACCGCTTTGTCATGCTCAGTTCGACGGGTGCCGACGACCCTGAGGCCGGTCCCGACGCGCTCGAGGACTACCTGACCGCGAAAGCGGAGGCCGACGAGTACCTCCGGCAGAGCGGCCTCGACTACACGATCGTCCGTCCCGGGGAACTGACCAACGACTCTGGGGTCGGGACGATCGAAATCGGGGAAGACATCGGGCTGGACGCCGGGGACATCCCCCGAGAGGACGTCGCCCGAACCCTCGTGGCCACGCTCGACTACGACGCCCTCATTGGGGAGACCTTCGAGATTCTCTCGGGCGACGAGCCGATCGGCGAGGCCCTCGAGTGGTTCTGTTCGCAGTAACAGGCGTTGCTCGCAGTCATCGAGTCTTCCGTGCGCTCGACTCCGGTCGCTCGCACACCGATCGTCACCACGGGTAGCGTCGGCTTCCGACCGAGATCGGGAGGCCGTGTCGCCTCGAGGCCGCTGCCGAAGAGCGAACTATAAAGACGTGAGGACACGCAGTCCGGTGTATGGACTTCGCACTCTCGACCGAACAGCAACAGATTCGCGACATGGTCTCGGAGTTCGTCGACGAGGAGGTCGTCCCCGTCGCCGACGAGATCGACCACGAAGACGAGTTCCCCGCCGACCTCGTCGGCGAGATGGCCGACCTCGGGCTGATGGGAATGCCCTTCCCCGAGGAGTACGGCGGTGCCGGACTGGACTATCACTCCTATGCGATCGGGCTCGAGGAGATCGCTCGCGGCTCGGGCGGGCTGGGAACGATCGTCGCCGCCCACACCTCGCTTGCCGGGAACATGCTCTACGAGTTCGGCGACGAATCCCAGAAAGAGGAGTACCTGACGCCGCTCGCCGAAGGGAGCGATATCGGCGCGTTCGCGCTCTCGGAGGCCGGCGCGGGCAGTGACGTGCCGGCGATGGATACCGTCGCGGAGAAGGAGGGAGACGAGTACGTCATCAACGGGGGCAAGCTCTGGATCTCGAACGGCTCCGTGGCCGACACGGTCACGCTCTTCGCGAAGACCGACCCCGAGGCCGGAAACAAGGGCATCTCCTCCTTTATCGTCCGGCCCGAGGAGGACGACGGCTTCATCGTCGAGGGTACGGAGGAGAAACTCGGCGACAAGGGCTGTCCAACCGCCGAACTCCGGTTCGACGACCTCCGAATTCCGGAATCGCGCCGGCTCGGCGAGGAAGGCGGAGGCTTCGTCCACGCGCTGAAAACGTTAAACGGCGGCCGCATTACGATCGCCGCCCGTGGCGTCGGCATCGCCCGCGCGGCCTTCGAGGAGGCCCGCGACTACGCGAACGAGCGCGAGCAGTTCGGCCACCCCATCGGCGAGTTCCAGTCGATAAAACACAAGCTCGCGGACATGGACACCAAGATCCAGGCCGCGAAGATGCTCATGCACAAGGCCGCCGACAAGAAGATCCGCGGTGAAGACTACATCAAAGACGCCTCCCAGGCCAAGCTCTACGCGTCCGAAGTCAGCCGCGAGGTCGCGAACGAGGGCATCCAGATCCACGGCGGCTACGGCTACACCAAGGACTTCGCCGCCCAGCGGTTCTACCGCGACGCCAAGCTCAACGAGATCTACGAGGGTACCAGCGAAGTGCTGCGGAACACGATCGGCGACCAACTGCTCGAGGAGTAGCGGCTCCGTCGCCGACTTCGCCTCGTCACTCGTCCTCGAGACAGTCACGTACCCACGCGTAGTGGTCTTGCACCCGCTGTGCGCCGCCGTCGGTCAGCGCGTAGACATCGTGTAATCCCTCCGTCCGTTTCTCGACGAAGCCCGCGTCGACCAGCGCCGACAGCGAGCCGTAGAACGATTTCGGCTCGAGCCGGTCGTCGTAGTGGGACTCGAGGCGGGATTTTACTTGCTGGCCGCGCAGTTCGCCGTCCTCCGCCGCCGCGAGCAGGAAACAGATGTCTCGTCGGCGACCGCTCCGAAGCCACTTGCTCATGCCGAGGTGTCGGGGCGGCGACCGCTCGAGCGTTACGGTTTCCCTGCCCGCGGGGGCGGCCCGCGAACACTTACTCGCGCTCGAGCCGTTGCCGGACGGTCGCGACGAGGGTCCAGACGAGGCCGCCGAGGGCGGCGACCCCGAGCAGGGCGCGATCGCCGAGTTCGAGGAAGGCGGTACCGCCGGGCCGGCGGTCGTGGCGAAAGAGCAGCCAGCCGCCGTCGGGATCGCCGAGGACGACGTCACCGGAGCCGAAGGCGAGCGAGAGAAACACCGCGAGGAGCGCGTACGCCGCGACCACGGCGAGGGTAGCGACACTTCCCCGCAGGAATCGCGAGAGGAGCGGCGTCCCCGGCAGGCGGCTCGGGGACCCCTCCTCAGCGCCGTAGATACCGAACCCGCGAACACCGCCGGGTGGATCGCCAACGCGAACGTCTGCGGGGTACTGACAGAGAACCCCGGCCATCCAGAGGTCGCCGATCGAGCCGGCTGCATTCGCCGCCAACGGGACGATCAACAGCGGCGTGGGGAAGACGACCATCGCGGCGAGTCCGACGGCTGTGATCACCGCAAACGGCGCGAGCAGGGCGACGAGCAACTGATTCCGCGTGTAGCTCGCCCCGCTCGTCTCGGCGTAGGCGTACGGCCTGTCTCTTATACACATCTCTGATGGCGCGAG
>NZ_AOID01000011.1 GCF_000337195.1 Natrinema versiforme JCM 10478
CGAGCACCGTCGGCGGCGAGGACGGCGCGATCACGATCGGCTCGAGCGACGTACCCCGAAGCCACGCGAGGACGTGACCGAACGCGTAGGCGAAGCCGAAAAACCCCACCGCGGAGACGACGAGCCACTGCAGGGCGACCGATCGCGTGAGTCGAAACGTCGCGATCGATCGACGGGTCGGGACGTGATCCGAACGGCTCACGACGCGAGACTTGCGGGCCACCGAAAAATCGGTGTCGATGTTCGGACCGCGACTCGGCCGGAACCGACAGTTTCCCGGTGGTCGATCCACGAGGACCGACCATGACCGACGATCGGACGGCCGAAGCCGACGGCATCACGGCCACCTACAACGAGACGGAGACGGAGCGCGTCCTCGCGTTCGAGCGGGCGGCGGGCGGCACGGCCGCGATCGCACAGAACCGCGAGGGGTACGCCATGCTGAAAGTGCGGCCGACGGCCGATGGCGACGAACTCGAGCGCTACTACGGGTTCGACATGGCGCTCGATCACGTCGGGGAACTGCTCGGCGTCTCGCCCCACGACCTCCCGATCCCGGAGGCGGCCGAAGATATGGGCATGTAGCTCAGACGACGAACGCCGCGAGGATCAACAGCCCGAAATAAAGCAGAACGAGCACGCCGAGGGCGTATAGCTGAAAGCGCCGCAGTGCCGTGTCTTCCTCGCGAACCGCCCGCTCGACGGTTGCGCACTCGCGATCGGAGAGCCGACCGGGGTGCTCGAGGCCGCGGTGGAGCCGCTCGTATCGCGTTCGTCGGAACGGCCGGTCGCAGTACGGACAGCGCGCGGGCGGCTCGCCGCTGTGATCATTGTCCTCGAATTCACCGTCGGACGCAGTCGCTACGGCGGGGGCATCGACAGCGGGTGCGCGACCACGCGATTCGCTGGACACGGAACTGGCTACGAGAACCTGCCCCATCGTTCTTCGGTCGCCTCTCGAGGACTGCGTCGTCGGCCGACAGACGCCCGGAAACTCGCCCCTGCTGATGGGAAAAAGCGGGAGCCCTAAATACGCGGAGTCGAAGGGTGTAGACGAGAATAGCCGTGGCAACAGAGTCGTTTCCCCGCCCGATCGGCACGCGACGCCGCTTCTCCGCACTGCTCGCAGCGACCGCGCTCGGCGTCTACCTGCTCCTGATCGTCGGCGCGACGACGTCGCTGACGAACGCGGCCGCGTCGTGTTCAACGTGGCCGACCTGTCACGCGCCCGTCGACCCCTTGAGTCAGACCGAACTCGCGATCGCGTGGGCCCACCGACTCACGGCGGTCGTCGTCGGACTGCTCGTCGCCGCGACCGCCGTCGCTGCGGTCCGTGGCGACACCTCGAGTCGTATCCGGACGACGCTCGTCGTCGCCGCCGCGCTCTACGTCGTCCAGATCGGCGTCGGTGCCGTCACCGCCACGACCGGCCCCGCGGCGATTCTGCCCGGGCTCCACCTCGGACTCGGCCTCGTGATCTTCTCGGGGATCGTCCTCGCGCTTGCATGGGACCTCGAACTCGCGACCGGCAGCGAGGACGAGGACGGCATCGACTCGCCCGAACCGCTCGCGGACCTCGAGGAATCGGTGCCGACCGCCTCGGAACGCACGCTCCCATCGAGTCGCCTCGCTCGCGCTCGGCTCACCGCCTTCGCGTACTTCCAGATGATGAAACCGCGGCTGATGTGGCTGCTCTGTCTCGTCGCCGCCGCGGGGATGGCGCTGGCCGCCGGCCCCGGCCTCGAGATACCCACGATCATCGCGACGCTCGGCGGCGGCGTCCTCGCCATCGGTGCCTCGGGGACCTTCAACCACGTCCTCGAGCGTGATGTCGACCAGAAGATGTCGCGCACGGCCGACCGGCCGCTGGCGGTCGATCTGATCCCGGTTCGCAACGCCTTGTTGTTCGGTGCCGGGCTGACCGTCGCGTCGCTGGCCGCGTTCCTGACGATCAACCGGCTGGCCGCGGCCCTCGGGCTGGCCGCGATCATCTTCTACAGCGTGGTCTACACGCTCCTCCTCAAACCGAACACGGTCCAGAATACGGTCATCGGCGGCGCTGCGGGCGCGCTGCCCGCGCTCATCGGCTGGGCCGCCGTCACGAACGAGATCGGCTGGCCCGGCCTCGCGCTCGCGGGCGTCATCTTCCTCTGGACGCCGGCGCACTTCTACAACCTCGCGCTGGCCTACAAGGACGACTACGCCCGCGGCGGCTTCCCCATGATGCCAGTCGTCCGCGGCGAGACGGAGACGCGAAAGCAGATCATCTACTACATCGCCGCGACGCTCGTGAGTTCGATCGCGCTGGCGTGGCTCACCGATCTCGGCGTACTGTACGCCGCAACGGTCGTCGTCTTCGGCGGGCTCTTCCTCTGGGCCGCCGTCCGACTCCACTTCGAGCAGACCGAGACCGCCGCGTTCCGTGCGTTCCACGCCTCGAACGCGTTCCTCGGGGCCGTGCTGGTCGCGATCCTCGTGGACGCGCTGGCGTTTTGAGCCGGCGTGTGATTCTCAGGGTACGGGCACGCGACCCCTTTTCAGACGACGATCGGTGAGTCTCGCTCTCGGTAACGCTCTTCGCATCTGTTGACCATCGAGTACACCCGACCGCACGCCGCGCGATCGGGGAAAATAGTTGTCACTTAATCCCCCTCGAGTCCGTACAGTCGATCCGGAGTACCCGTTACTGCTGATCGGACGGCATCTCGAGACGATGGCCGAACCACGAACTGGTGGGCCGCGGAGAAATGAGCGCTATCGATCAGCCAGTTCCGACCTCGAGCGTGGCGTCCCGCGGCCGAGCACACGACGGCTTCGAGAGCCGATATCGAGAAGAACAGGAATTCCGCAGCCGATCTTCGGTGTGGCTCGAGACCCTCTCACCGACCGAGCCACACCGCGCTCTCACCAGAGCAGGTGCGGCCAGACGAACGTGAACAGCACCCAGATGAGCCCGGTTAGGACGACGGTCATAATTGCGTTCAGCACGAGCCCTGCCCGGAGCATGTGGCGTTGCTCGACGTAGCCGCTACCGAAGACGATGGCGTTGGGCGGCGTCGCGACCGGGAGCGCGAAGGCGAAGCTCGCGGCGATCGCGCCGGCGACCGAGAGAAAGAGCGCGGTCGAGAAGTCGGTCAGCCCGAGCGTCGCCGAGAAGACGCTCCCGAGGCTGATCAGGATGGGGACGATGATGCTGGTCGTCGCGGAGTTCGACGTCATCTCGGTCAGGAAGATGACCAGCAACACGACCGCGCCGATGACGAGGACGATGGGTGCGCCGACGAGTCCGCTGAACACCGTGTTCGCGATCCACTCCGTCGCGCCCGTGTCAGCGAGCGCGTTCGCAAGCGAGATGCCGCCGCCGAACAGCAACAGCGTCCCCCAGTCGATGTCGACCAGTTCCTCCCACTCCATCGTGTCGGCCAGCACCAGCGCCGGCACCGCGGCGACGCCGACCATCACGTAATAGAGCAGTCCCTGATGGCCCTCGACGCCGAAAACCGTCATCCCCTCGCCGCCGAAGAGAGTCGTCATCCAGGCGCTCGAGAGGTACGGCTCGAAGAACTCGCCGAGCCCACCAAGCATCCAGAGACCAGCCGTGGCGGCGAAGATGATGGCCACGCGCTTACCGCGGGGATCAAGGTCGCCCTCCGCCGCGAGTTGCTCTCGAGCGCTGGCTCGAGCGGCTCCGACGTCGGGAACCTCCGGCGGATACAGCACGTAGGTGAGGATGAACCAGACGAGCGGAAGCGTCACGACGACGACCGGGAAGCCGACGAGGAACCAGTCGGTGAACCCGATCTCGTAGTCCAGAATGGCGTTGAGCTGGCCCACGAGGATGGCGTTGGGCGGCGTGCCGATGATCGTCCCGACGCCGCCGACGCTGGCGGCGTAGGCGGTTCCGAGGAGCATCGAGATCTGGAGGTTCGTGAACGCGGCCGTCGATTCGGCGACCCCGCCGTCGGCGGCCGGTTCTTCGGAGACGTCAGCGCTTTGAGCCTCGGCCGCCGACGACGCGAGGTCGTCGCGGTCGAGGACCTGCGTGAGGACCCCGACCGCGATGGGGGTCATCATCGCGGCCGTTGCGGTGTTCGAGACCCACATCGACAACACGGCGGTCACGACCATGATCGCGAAGATCAACCGTCGCGGCGAACTGCCCATCTTGGCGATGGAGTACAGCGCGATCCGCCGGTCGATATCGTACTTCTGAATCGCGTTCGCGAGCATGAACCCGGCCAGAAACAGGAAGATGATGTGGTCCGCGAACCCGACGAGTGCGGTGTCCATCGAGTCGTAGACGCCGGTTCCGGTCAGCAATACGGGGATCGTCAGTGCGGTGACCGCGAGCGGCAGCGCACCGGTCACCCAGAGGAAGCCGGCGAAGAACATCGTCGCGATGGCGTACTGGCCCGTCACCGAGAGTCCGGCCGGGGACGGGGCAGCTGCGATGGCAACCATCCCGATCCCCGCAAGGAGAAATTGTACTAATCGCTTGTTTAACCCACCCAATAGACCGTGTATCATTGATACAGGCGTTGATAATCATTATTGTTATTAAGCCTTTTCATCCGCGAGAGTGGGCGGTACGCTCACCCGCTTCGAGCGGCGTCTGCTACCCCTCTCGTGGACGACGGGGAATCCCAGCGAGCGCAGCGACGTTCCCCTTGCTCCGATTAGAAGTGATCGACGATAGCCCACAGCTGGTCGTCGGTGAGTTCTGCACAGTAGAGTTCCAAGAGCGTCTCCCGCCGCGTTCGAGAGAGGGATCGACTGCCGCTCTCGAGCATCGAGATGTGGGCCTGCATGAGTTCGTCGACTTCCCGTTCGACCGCGCGTTGGTCGTATCCGGCGGCGACCCGGAGAAGCCGCCACGCACGCGGCGAAATGCCGTCGAGATCGGGAACGTCGGACGCGACCATGAGAGTCAGTACGAGTGAAATGAGAGCCGTCGTTGAAATGTGCTTCGTCGGGAGTCGCGATCACGTGCCGCCATTCGCCCCGAATGAGACCGCGGGTCAGAGCGTGTAGTCGTATTCGCCGTCTTCGGTCGCGAGGAAGGTCTCGAGCAGGTCGATCGTCGCCGCGATGTCGTCGACGTGGGCGGTCTCGGTCACGGTGTGGAGATAGCGGGTCGGGACGGAGATCGCGCCGACGGGTTTCGCGCCCGAGGACTGCTGGAAGCCGGCGGTGTCGGTGCCGCCGGCGGGCAGGATCTCGAGTTGGTGCTCGATCTCCTCGTCCTCGGCGAGCGACTGGAGCCGGCCGTGGAGCTTCGGGTTGGTGATGACGCTCGAGTCCTTGAGTTTGATCGCGGTGCCGTCGCCGAGTTCGGTGACGTGCGAGCCGGCGTCGAAGCCGGGGATGTCGTTGGCGACGGTGACGTCCAGCGCGATCGCGAGGTCGGGGTCGATATCGACGCCGAGGGCACGAGCGCCGCGGAGGCCGACCTCCTCCTGGGCGGTCGCACAGAAGTGAACCGTCACCTCGGGATCGGTCAGCCGGCGGGCCGCCTCGAGCATGGCGAACAGACAGACCCGGTCGTCTAACGCCTTCCCGGTGATCGTCTCGCCGACGCGCTCGGTGGTCTGGGCCATCGTGACGAGGTCGCCGGGCGAGACGCGCTCGGTGAGTTCCTCGTAGGGGAGGCCGGGGTCGACGACGACGTCCTCGACCTCGGGGGGCTTCTCCCGCTCGCTCTCGTCTAACGTGTGGGGCGGCGGCGAGCCGATGACCGCGGGGATGTCCCCGTTTTCGCCGTGGATCGTCACCCGCTGGGCCTTCAACACCCTCGCGTCCCAGCCGCCGAGCGCGTCGAGTTCGACGAAGCCGTAGCCGTCGTCGTCGCCGCGGACGTGGCGCACCATGAAGCCGATCTCGTCCATGTGTGCCGCGACGGCCACCGAGTAGTCGCTCTCGCCCTCGAGCGTGCCGACGACGTTGCCCATCGCGTCGGTACGCACGCGGTCGACCGAGTCCTCGAACTCCCGGACGACGAGTTCGCGAACGCGATCCTCGTAGCCGGGGACGCCACTCGTCTCCGTCAGCTCCGTCAGGAGGGATAGATCGAACGGAACGGTTGTCATGATCGTACGTGTGACGCCATGTGATATAAGGTCGTGGAAAGGAGCGAGGGCTGACCGGTGGAGTGCAAGCGCCGCTCCGGCCGTCGAACAGTCCGCTTCCGATGAGTGTCCCCGGTCGTAACCGCGGAGTATTAACGGATCCGTCCACTACCCGTGTGTATATGAGTGACGTACGTGTTGCGGGCACAGGGCTGACGTCGTTCGGGAACAGTCCCGAACGGACCGGCCGAGACCTCTTCGCCGAAGCGAGCATCGCTGCCTTCGAGGAAAGCGGCGTTCCTCGAGACGATGTCGAGGCCGTCCTCTACGGTAACTTCATGGGCGAACTCTCCGAACATCAGGGCCATCAGGGCCCGCTGATGGCCGAAGCGGCGGGGGTACAAGCTCCCGCGACCCGCTACGAGTCCGCGTGTGCCTCGAGCGGCGTCGCGGTCCGCGAGGCGGTCACACGGATCCGCAACGGCGAGAACGACGTGTTGCTCGTCGGCGGCGCGGAACGCATGACCAACCTCGGCACCGCGGGCGCGACCGAGGCGCTCGCGATCGCCGCGGACGACCTCTGGGAGGTGCGGGCCGGGGTGACCTTCCCCGGTGCGTACGCGCTGATGGCACAGGCCTACTTCGACGAGTTCGGCGGCGAACACGAGGACCTGGCCCACATCGCGGTGAAAAACCACGAGAACGCCCTCACCAATGAGAAGGCCCAGTACCAGAGCGCGATCGAGGTCGCGGACGTCCTCGAGGCCCCGCCGGTCTCCGAACCGCTCGGCCTCTACGACGCCTGTCCGATCTCCGACGGCGCGTCCGCGCTCGTCCTGACGAGCGAGTCCTACGCCGAAGAGCACGACCTCGAGGCCCCGGTCGCGATCACGGGCACGGGACAAGGCGGCGACCGAATGGCCCTCCACGACCGCGAGCACCTCGCCCGCTCGCCCGCGGCCCGCGAGGCCGGCGCGGAGGCCTACGCCGACGCCGGCGTCGACGCCGGCGACGTGGACTTCGCGGAAGTCCACGACTGCTTTACGATCGCCGAAGTGCTCGCGCTCGAGGCCTTGGACCTCGAGCCGATCGGCGAGGGAATTTCGGCGGCCCGGAACGGGCGAACGACTGCGGACGGCGAGACGCCGATCAATCTCTCGGGCGGGCTGAAGGCCAAGGGCCACCCGGTCGGGGCGACCGGTGCGTCCCAGATCGCCGAGGTCACCGATCTGCTGGCCGGCGAGCATCCCAACAGCGAGTACGTCGCGGACGCGACGACCGGTGTCGCCCACAACGCGGGTGGCACCGTCGCGAGCGCGACCGTTCACATCCTGGAGGTGACGAACTGATGAGCGACTCCGAGGTTCACGACGCCGGCTTCGACGACTGGCTCGCGGCCGCTGAGGAGGGGACCGCCTATTACCTCGAGTGTGCCAACGGCCACGGTTCCCTGCCGCCGCGGCGGGTCTGTCCCGACTGCGGGTCGACCGACCTCGCCGAGGTCGACCTGCCCGAGACCGGCGAGATTCAGACGTTTACCGTCACCCACGTCCCGACGCCGGCATTCGAGGAGGACGCCCCCTACGCGACGGCCGTCGTCGACTTCGGCTCCGTTCGGCTGACCGGACAGGTCGTCGGGATCGATCCCGACGATGTCGAAACCGGGCTCTCGGTCGAACTCGAGATCACGGTTTCGGAGACGACGGGCGAACGCGTGATCGGACTCCGTCCGGCGTAGCGGTTTTTCGGCTTCGAACGACGTAATTCGGCGGCGAGTCGGATTTCGAGGCGAAGACAGGTTTTATCGACTGTTCGACTGCTCGACTACTCGTCGCCGCCGAGATTCGCACGCGGCAGTTCGGCGCTCAGGTACTCGACGAACTTGTCGGGGTGCTCGGCGTGGGGCAACTGCGTCGCGTAGTCGATGACGACCAGATCGAGGTCGGCCGCCTCGGCGAGATCTCTGCCTTCTCGGAGCGGGACGAGTTCGGCATCCCGGCCCCAGATCAGCGTCGTGGGCGTCTCGAGGGCCGCCAGCTCCGTCGCGAGGTCGAAATCGGGGTCGAGCGTACCCGCGGCGAAGGAGGCGGTCGCGTAGCGTGCGCCGGGCTGGTGGGCGCTATTCCACGCGTACCCGACCTCGTCGGCGTCGATCCGGTCGGAATCGTAGTAGCCGTCTCGGTCGTAGAAGTACCGGATCGAGGGCTTGCTCGCGAGCAGGTTGTACAGCGTCGTACCGACGATCGGCGTCCGAATGAGGGTGCGGAGCCACGGCCGCTCGTCGCCGGTTTCGTCGGTCGGACAGATCAACACCAGTCGCTCGAAGTCGGTCTCGTCGGCAGCGTCGACGGCGAAGGTGCCGGACAGCGACGAGGCGACGACGATCGGCTCGTCGGTCACCTCGGCCGCGAAGTCGCGGACGAACTCGGCGTACAGCGTCGCGGAGTAGACCAACGGCGGCCGCTCGGACCGGCCGAACCCGGGAAGGTCGACCGCGTACACGTGGTAGTCCTCGGCCAGTTGCTCGACGATCGGCTCGAACTCGTGGCTGCTCGAGCCCGCGTAGATCCCGTGAAGCAGGAGCATGTCGGGGTCGTTCGGATCGCCCGCGACGGTATAACTCGTCTCGATTCCCCGCCAGCGATACGTCCGCTCGACGCCGATCAGCGGGTTCTCGAGGTCGCCCGCGCGTCGCTTGAGGAGGCGGTTGCCGAGGACTGCCCCACCGATGGTTCCGAGAGCTGCACCGAGGACTGTTCGGGCTTTCATACCGGGTCGTTGGAGGGCAACGGCCTTAGACTTCAGGTCTCGGTTCAGAACCTGCTGCGGCGGTATGGGTTTCTCAGATGGCGCGGTCGCTACTCCCGGCTCGAGCCGTCCTCGTCCGGCTCGGTCTCGAGGTTCTCGACGCAGGCCTCGACGGGCGCGAGCACGTCGTTCGCGATCGAATACGGGTCGGTCTCGCCCCGGCGCACCGCGTCGGCGAGGCCGTTGATCCCGCCGCTGGCGTCGAGTTCGTCCTCGAGCAGGGCGTGGACGTCCTCGCGGAGCAGCGTGCGGATCTCCTCGGCGTAGCGCTGGCGGACCTTCTCGGCCCGAGTGCCGGACTCGACGAGGTACGCGCGGTGGTTCGCGAGTTCGTCGATGAAGGTCTCGACGCCGGTGCCCTTCGTGGCGACGGTCTCGACGATGGGTGGCGTCCAGTCCTCTGCCTCGTCGCCGTCCGCGTCGGTCTCGCCGTCCCAGTCGTCGTGGGCGTCGATCACCTCCTGACTGTGGTGGCCACCGCCACCGGCGGCCCCGCTCTCGTCGCCGAGCTGGACCATGTCGCGGAGTTCCTGCACCGTGCGGTCCGCCCCGTCGCGGTCGGCCTTGTTCACGACGAACACGTCCGCGATCTCGAGGATGCCGGCTTTCAGCGTCTGGATGTCGTCGCCCGAACCCGGCGGGACGAGGACGGCGACCGTGTCGGCGGTCCGGACGATGTCGATCTCGTTCTGGCCCGCACCGACGGTCTCGATGATGATCTTGTCCTTGCCGAAGGCGTCCATCGCCTTGACGGCGTCCGCGGTCGCCGTCGAGAGCCCGCCGAGGGTCCCGCGGGCGCTCATCGAGCGGACGAACACGTCCATATCGCCCACGGTGGAGGCCATTCGGATGCGATCACCGAGAACGGCCCCGCCGGTGAACGGCGAGGAAGGATCGATCGCGATGACGCCGACCGTCTCGCCCCGGTCGCGGTAGGTCTCGGCGAGTTTGTCGACCAGCGTCGACTTGCCCGCGCCCGGCGAGCCGGTGATGCCGATCACGTCCGCGTCGCCCGTGTGCGCGTACAGTTCGGAGACGAGATCCCGATAGCCCGGTGACCGGTTCTCGATCTTCGAGATGGTCCGGGCCAGCGCGCGGTGTTTCCCTGCCAGCAGGTCCTCGAGCAGCGATTCGTCGTCGGCGTCCATGGTCATCGCTGGGGCGCGTTCTCGCGGACGAACTCGATGGTCTCCTCGATCGACGTGCCGGGGCCGAAGATGGCGGCGACGCCCGCGTCTTTGAGCCCCTCGCGGTCCTCGTCGGGGATGACGCCGCCGGCGAGGACGAGGGTGTCATCTTTCGCCCCGTACTCCTCGAGGCCGTCCATGATCTTCGGGACGAGCGTGTCGTGTGCCCCCGAGAGGATGGAAATGCCGAGGACATCGACGTCCTCTTGGACGGCCGCCTGTACGATCTCCTCGGGGGACTTGTGAAGTCCGGAATAGATGACTTCGAACCCGGCGTCCCGGAACGCGCGCGCGACGACGTGAGCACCGCGGTCGTGGCCGTCGAGACCGACTTTGGCGACGAGACACCGGATCGACTCCGCTTCCTGTTCGCTGCTCATACACACACCTTCCCGAGCCGACTGTTTGACTTTAACGGAAGATGGTGGAAGTTGCGAGGTGAAGACGGGTCGCCGCTCGCGGGTGACCCACCGATCGATCGACACGTGCTCGACGCATATATTGTTCCGTTAGTGTCACGTCTCAACGGAATCGGCCCGAACCAAAGGCTAAAGAACGAAACGACCGAACATTCCGCTAATGACTATCGTTCGTCTACTGCGGAGGGATCTATCGTGGGCGTTGAAATAAAGGAAACGCGAGTGCCCGACGCCGAGTTCGAGGAGATGAAAGGCTTCGTCTTCGAGTACCTCGCGGCAAGCGTCGAGAAGGAGGAGGAAGGCGGTCGCATGCGCTGGTACCCGTGGCACTCCGCCGAATACCGGCACAACCACATCCTCAACGTCGTCGATCTCGCGACCGACATCGCCGAAGAGGAGGGCGCGGACGTCGACGTCACCCGCGTCGCCGCCCTCTTTCACGACGTCGCCAAACTCGAGACCGATCAGGAACTCCACGCCGAGGCCGGCGCTCGCGTCGCCCGCGAGTACCTCGAGTCCCGCGCCGAGTACCCCGAATCGTTCATCCAGCAGGTGTGTCGCGCGATCGAACACCACTCCTATCAGGGCGACCTGACCGATCTCGCACTGGAGACCCAGTGTCTCATCGAAGCCGACCTGCTCGATAAGGTCGGCGCGAACGGCACTGCCCTGATGTTGCTCCGGATGGGCTACGAGGCCCGCACCCATATGGACTGCGACGAGATGGTCGAGCGCGTCCTCGAGCGCGGCTACGACGCCGCCTCCCGCGTCCAGAGCGACACCGCCGAGGGCATCGCCCACCAGCGCCTGAAACGCGTCAAGTGGTTCAGCGAGTGGCTCGAGGACGAGATCGCCGCGATGGGTAACTAAACGGGTCCGGTGCCGGTAGCGGCCTCGCCCGCTCGAGTCCTCACTCTGTGATGACCTCGAGACCGCCGTCTCCCGATCGGTCGGCAGGGCCCACGGCCGACCGAATCGGCCGGTGCGTTCATACTGGTCTGCTCTCGAGACGAGTGTAATGCAATTCCCACGCCGACCGAGCACCGTCTCAGTTCTCGTCCTCTGCTGTCTCGTCTTCCTCGCCACAGTCCCCGCCGCGACGGTCGCCCAGCAGTCTCCGGCTCCGGTCGGGAACGGTGCCGACTCAAGCGGCCAATCGATTTCGACGTGTTTCACCGGGTCGGGAACCGAGTTGACGATCGGTTCCGAGAACGGCACGCACATCTGGGTTCGATTCCACGCGGCGATGCTGACCGACTCCGGCGGCTCGGTCGGTGCCGAACTCGTCGGCTCGACCGGCGGCTCGTCGATCGTCGAGGTCATCGCCGGATTCCAGTACGTCGGCGACGGGCTCCGCGACCTGCTCACGAGCCCCGCCGACTCGATCGATCTCGTCAGCGGATTCGACTTCCAGCTCCCGATGCTTGAGAACGCAACGACGGGGCTCGGCGCGGAGCCGTCCCAATCCGATGAGGACCAGTCCGACGGCGAGGGGACCGGCACACGTAGCGACGGTGCGGCGACGGAATCCGACGGCCGCTTCGAGCTGCTCAGGTGCTAACCCGCTTGCCTCGAGTCTGAACGCTCGAGCCACGGCTCGAGAAATCGAATAAGACGCGTTTCGAGCGGCGCTCAGAGAAACCGGAGCGTGCCCATCGCCAGAAAGAGCAGTCCGAAGCCAACGAGGACGACGGCGCTCAGCGCGGCGACCGCGGGGGCGAACGCGTCGACGCGCTTGCCGGCCGCGGCCAGCGCCGCCGGATAGGCGACGATCCACAGGGCGATCCCACCGAAGAAGCCGATCAGCAGCGCCGGCGACCCGGTCTGGACGACCAGCGTTCCCGCGAGGGCCTGTCCCACTGCCGGGGCGTGTGCGAGCACGTCGAGGGTCCCCGGCTCGAGGAGGCCAACGCCGACGGTGAGCCAGAAGCCGATCTGGTAGGGGTTGGTCAGCGAGAGGACGAACGTCTTCCGGAACCCCGTGGCGGCGGCGCGGCCGGCGTCGGTAAACGACGTCGCCGTTCTGGCCTCGTCGATCGCACCGATCGCGAAGTACAACATGAGACAGCCGCCGGCTAGATAGAGCGCGGGTCTAACCGCCGGAATGCGGTCGATCACGGCGACGATGCCGGCGAGCGTAAGGACGAAGAAGATCGCGTCGGCGAGCATCGCACCGAGTCCGGCTCGAAAGCCGGCCGGCCAGCCGCGGACGACGCTCTCCTCGGCGATGATCGCGTTCATCGGCCCCGGCGGTGCCGCGAGCGCGAGCCCGAAGACCACGCCGGCCAGCACTGTCACGACGAGTGAAGCCACGTGTTCTCGGTTGCAAGTGAGTGTGCTGCCGTGAAAAGAATCGCGAATTCGGCCCGGGAGACCGCGGAGCCGGGCTAACCCGTCCAACGGGACTTCACTCCCATATAGTATAATTAAGCGTCCGGACCGTGTCTCTCGCAGGAGCGCGATCGCGTCCGTGGTCACCACACCTCCGTGTCGCAGCGTCGAACCCGGCGCGCAAACTGCTGGTACCGCTGATTCTTTGCCGTGTGGCACTCAATAGCACGCATGAACGAGCCTCGAGCGGCTGTCCTGACGGGTGGCGGTCGCCCGCCCGGTCGCGACTCGAGCGACCAGTCGCCGGCCGGGACGGGAACGCGATGAATCGTCGAACACTGCTCGCGTCGACCGTCGCCATGCCGGCGCTGGTCGGCTGCCTCGACGGCGGTACCGACGAGGGCGAAACCGAACCCGACGAACCGACTGAGCCGCCGTTCGAGATCGCCACGATCGACGCCTCGGGGAGCGAGGCTGGCACTGTTCGGGTTCCTCAATCCGGTCGAGTGATGGTGCTCAACTTCACCCGAACCGAGTGCCCGACCAGTCGCGCACAACTCTCGCGGATCGCCGACGTGAAGGTGGCTCTCGCAGAGGAGGGCTACACCGTCGACGGCGACGACCCCGAGATTCGCTTTTGTTCGATCACGAACGGGACCCGCGGCCCCGATCCGTCCGACGAGGAACTCGCGGCGTGGTTCGACGAGAACGGCGGCAACTGGCCGATCGGCCGGGATGAGACCGGAGTCTGTAACGAGTACTACGAGATCGATGGGTTCCCGACGATGCTGACCGTCGACGGAACCGGCGCGGTGCAGTGGCGAGACCGATCCTCGACGAGCGGGGCCATCTTCGGCACTGCCAGAGACGCACTCGAGGGCGGTGAAACGACACAGGACGGCGACAACCGAACGGGCGACAATACGAGCGAAACGGTCGCGTCCTGGGAGAGTTAGCTCGCCGTCTGATTGCGAATCGACGGCCAGACCCACTCCTATCCGTCATCGTCCGTCGAGAGCACCGGATACGACTGCGTCCCGCCGCTCGAGCGCCGCGCGACGAGCGTCGCGACTGCGACAGTGCTATCGTTGCCGTCCGCACTCTCGTCCTCGTCTGCATCGTCGCCAGTCCCGTCGCCGACCGGTCGCCGCCGCTCCTCGTAGGCGAGGATCATCAGGTCCAGACAAGCCCGGAGTAGGTCGTTCGACCGGTATCGGTAGCGATCGGTCGAGGGGCCGGCGACCGGGTCGCTCGAGCGGAGGTGGTGTTCGTAGATCAGTACCCCGCCGGGAGCGAGCGCGTCTTTGAGCGCCGGCAGGTGCTCGAGGGCGGCGAAGAAGCTCACGACGATCACGTCGTAGCGCTCGCGGCCGGGATCGAAGTCGGCCAGATCGGCGCGGATCCAGTTCGCGTCGACTCCCCGTTCGGCGGCGCGGTCGCGAGCGCGCTCGAGTGCGGCGTCGGAGACATCCACCGCGTCCACGTCGTAGCCACGTTCGGCGAGAAAGAGCGCGTTCCGCCCGGCCCCGGTCGCGACGTCGAGTGCGCGTCCGTCCGGAAGCGTCGATATGCGTCGCTCGAGGGCGGGAACGGGAGCGTCGTTGGGGTCGTAGTCGGCCTGTTCGTACCGGTCGTTCCATCGCTCGCGGTCGTCGCTCACGGGGTTATCGTCGGCCGGGCGACGCTTAACTGTCGGGCACCGAACAGGGCTGTTCGACTGTGTCCGCCCTCAGACGGTCGGTTCGACGGACGAACCAGTGAAGCCTTTGGCGTCGCGTCCCATACGGATCACACGACATGCCGTCTACTTGCCCGATGGCTGTGACACGACCGTGAGACGGCGCGAGCTGATCGCCGGGGTCGGTAGCGTCGGCGTCCTCGCCGGGGCAACCGGGATCGTCCTTGGCGGCGTCCCCTCCTTCGGGACCGACCGCGCCGCATCCGAGGCGGGCGGAGAGACGGACGGCCGGATCGAAGTGGAGACCATCAACGCTCGAGGGAGCGAGGCCGGGACGATGACCGTTCCCAACGACGACGTTACGGTCGCCATGTTCCTCGTCACCGGCTGTGGCAAGTGTCAGGCGCACCTGCCCAGACTCGCCGACGCGCGGTCTCGCCTCGTCGAAGACTACGGAGACGACCTCACTTTCCTGTCAGTCACCTACCAGTCGTTCGATAGCATGCCCGCGGACGAACTCCGCGACTGGTGGCGCGCCCACAGCGGTAACTGGACCGTCGGCTACGACTCGAACGCGACGCTCGCGGCGAATTACGGAATTGTCGGCTACCCCGTCACCGCCGTCGTCGACGACCAGGGCGAGAAACGATGGGAAACGCTCGGGGTAACACCCGCTGAAGATATCGTCGCGGCCGTCGAATCCGTGCTCGAGTCGAGCGACAGAGAGACGGCGTCGGCCGCCGAAAACGAGACCAGCGAGGCGTCGGCGGGCGACTGACCGACTGCGCGGCCCTGTTCGGCTCGAGAGCAGACAACCGAACTACGACGAGCCGTTGCCGAACCGGGTGAACAGCCCCGAAATCGACTCCTTCCACGACGACTGTGCGTCCCCGATCGCGGTGATGCCGTCCGGGCCGACGAGACAGAGCCGTTCGCTCGCGACGGCGATCGCCGTTACCGCCGGTACGCCGTCTACCGCGAGCTCCCACTGCGGGGAGCCGTTGCCGGTACCCAGCGCGGTGACGTGGCCGTCGCCGGTACCCAGACAGACGGTGTCGTCGATGACGACCGGATCGGTCGTCGCCTCGCCGGCGTCGACCCGCCAGCGTTCCGCGCCCGTCCCCGCGTCGACCGCGTACACGCTTCCGTCGGTGCTGGCGGCGTAGACAGTCCCGTCCGCGATCGCCGGTGATGCGGCAAACCGGCCGCCGGTGTCGAATCGGAACGACCGCGAGCCGTCGGCGGTCGACAGCGCACGGAGCGTGCCTCCGCAGCCGACGTAGACGCTCCCGTTCGCGACCGCGGGTGGCGTACGAACCGTCCCGTCGAGTTCGAGGGGTGTCTCCCAGCGGCGGCTCCCGTCGGCCGCGATCGCGACGACGCGTTCCGAACAGGCGGCGTAGGCGACACCGTCGGCGACGGCGACGCCGACGAGCGAGTCGGCGAGCGGGGCCGTCCAGCGCGGGTGGCCGGTGTCGGCGTCGATCGCGTGGAGGGTGTCGCTGCCGACGTAGACCGTCCCGTCGGCGACGACCGGCGACGTACGGACCGTGGCATCCATCCGATACCGCCACCGCCGCTCGCCCGTCTCGATGTCGAGCGCGTAGACCGCGGCGTCGCCGCCGACGTAGACGGTGTCACCGACCACGGCGGGCGTCGTCCCGATCGGTGCGTCGGTCTCGAACCGCCAGCGTTCGTCTCCGTCCTCGAGCGCCAGTGCGGTGACGGAGCCGTCGTCGCTCGTTGCGAAGACGGTGTCGCCGACCAGCGCCGGCGGGGCGTCGACGGTGCCGACGGTCTCGACGCGCCACTGTTTGGTCGGCTGCCCGCCGAGCGCGTCGCCGCGGCCGACCGAGCCGGCCCCCGCCGCCCCCGCGCGGGCCATCGGCCAGTCGAACTCGTCGCTCCCGTCGTCGTCCTCGAGACGGTCCATCGCGGTCGTCGCCGCGCTCGAGACCGCCGGGACCGGGTCGTCGACCAGCGCCCGAATCGCGGAGGGGGAGTCGCCGGCCTCGAGCGCGGTCAGTGCCCGGATCGCGCGGGCTCGAACGCGGCCATCCGGATCGGCGAGGAGCGGACGGAGTTCGGCCGCGACGCAATCCGCCTCGGCCTCGAGTTCGTCGGTGGACTCGGCGACGTCGGCCAGCGTGCCGGCAGCGGCGGCCCGAACGTCGGCGTCCGGATCCGACAGCGCCGCAGACAGCTCGTCGGTCGCCGCCTCGAGCCCCTGCGGATCGTCCGCGGCCATCGTCGCCAGCGTCCGTCCGGCGGTGGCTCGGACGATCGGGCTCTCGACGGCGAGCCCGGCCGCGACCTTTGAGACGCCGGTCGGCCGCAGGCTGTCCGACTCGTCGGCGAGCACCCCGAGCGCGAGCACGGAGAGCCCGGCCGCCCACGGGTCGTCCTCGAGCCGGTTGCCCAGCCCGGAGAGCTGGTTGTTGATCCCGTCGGTGTGACTCGGCGTCTCGCCGCCGCCGACGAGCGAGGCGGCGTCGAGCAGCCGGTCGTCGACGCTGTCGAGATTGTCCCCCAGCGCAGAGCCGTCGTCCCGGCCCGCGAGCGCGAGCGTCCCGAGCGCCAGCGCGGCGTAGCCGCGGACCGCCTCGCTCTCGTCGTCGAGCACGGCGACCAGCCGGTCCCGACTCGCCGCGGCGTCGTCCGGGGACGCGGCCGCCAGTCGGGCGATTTCGCCCGCGATCGACGCCCGGCCGGTCTCGGCCGACTCGAGGTCGTCGAGTAACAGCGCCGTGACCGGTCTGCGGTCGGTTTCCGCGACGACCGCAGCCAGGACGCGGCCGAGCGCCCGCCGCCGGTCGCCCGTCGCCGCCCGAAACCGCTCGACCAGCGGGGTCGCCGCTTCCGCGATCGGGTCCGTATTCGCCCGCGCGATGTCGGCGAGCGCCGTCGCCGCCGCGGTCGCGCGCTCGTCGTCAGCTGCGATGATCTCGGTAAGGGCCTCGACTGCCGTCGGCTCGGTCTCGCCGGGCGCTTCGAGAAGCGACTCGAGCGTCTCGAGTGCAGCCGTGTGCACCCTCGTCGTCGGCTCGACGAGCAGGTCGCAGACGGCCTCGACGGCGGCCTCCGTTTCGGCTCCCGTCTCGAGATCGAGTGCGGCAAGCGCCTCGCAGGCGGCGATACGGACCGCCTCCTCGTCGGCGTCGGTCTCCGCGACGGCGAGCGCGACCGGCGGCCGGCAGTCGCTGCGCGAGACGGGCGCGACCGCGGCGAGGGTCTCTCGGACCGTGGCGCGGACGCTACGGTCCGGATCGTCGACTGCGCCGAAGAGCCCGACCAGCGCCGGCCGGACCTCGTCCGGGTCGGTTCCGGCGAGCCGGGAGAGCGCGAGCGCGGCGTTGTTCCGAACGCTCGCGTCGTCGTCCGCGAGCCGGTCGCCGAGGGGTGAAACGGCCTCGCGGGCTTCTCGGGGCCGTTCGGCGGCGATCGGGACGAGGTCTCTGGCGGCCGACCGCCGGACTGCCGCGTCATCGTGCTCGAGCCGCCGGCACAGCGATCGGACCGCCGGATGCGCGTCGGCGACCCGCGATTCGGCGATTTCGGCCAGCCGGCGAGCGGCGTGGCCGCGAACCCACTCGTCGCCGTCCTCGAGTCGGTCGACCAGCGCCGAGACGGCGTCCTCGTCGTCGGCGTCCGCGAGCGCGAGTTCGCCCAGCGCGTCGGCTGCGCGGCGGCGGACCGGTTCGTGCGGATCGTCGAGCCGATCGGCGAGCCGGGAGACGACTGGTCGGATAGCGTCAGGTCGAACTGCTGCGACCGCCGCGATAGCGCGGGCGGCTTCGAACCGCACGTCGTCGTCCTCATCCGCGAGCACGCCGGCGAGTTCGTCGACGACGGGAGCGACTGCCTCGGGCGTCGCGTCCCCGACGGCGGCGATCGCCGCGACGCCGTGGCTCCGGACAGCGGGCTCGTCGCCGTCGAGTCGCCCCGCGAGCGGTTCGACGGCCGGTGCGACCGCGTCGGGCCGCTCCGCCGCCAGCGTCGCCAGCGCGGCGGCCGCGTCGATCCGAACCGACTCGAGGTCGTCCGCGAGCCGATCGACCAGCGGGTTGACGGCTGGTTCGACTGCGTTGGGAGCGCTCCCGGTAACGGCTCGGAGCGCGCTGACCGTCTCCCGCCGGACGGCGGCCTCGCCGTCGAGGCTGGCGGCCAGCGAGTCGACGACCTCGCTGACGGGTTCCGGCCGCTCCGCCGCGACGGCCGCGAGCGCTGCCGCGGCGTCGGCGCGGACGGCGTCGCGGTCGTCGGTTAGTCCCGTCCCGAGGGGGTCGACTCCCGTCGTCACGTCCGAGGGCCGCTCGGCCGCGATCGAGCGGATCGCTCGAGCGGCGTGTTCCCTGATAGCGGGCTCGTCCTCGAGCCGGTCGACGAGTCGATCGATCGCGTCGATGACGGCATCGGGATCCTGCGCCGCGACGACTGCGAGGATCGCCGTCGCGTTCTCCCGGACCGTCGCGGTCTCGTCGTCGGTCGCGGCCGCGACCGCGTCGGCGATCGACACGACCCGCTCGGGGTCGGCGTCGGCGATCGCCGCGAGCGCGTCCGTCGTCCGCACTCGAACCCGCTCTTGCTCGTCCGTGACGTAGGCCGCGAGTTCCGCCGCGGAGTCGGCGACGGCGGTCGCCGAGTCGACGGCGATCGACGCGAGCGCGTCGGCCGCGTCCCCTCGCACCGCGGTCGATCCCTCGAGCCGGTCGGTCAGCGCCGGGACGGCGTCCCGCGTCTCCCTGGGATAGGCGGCCGCGACGGCCGACAGCGCCGCCGCCGCGTGCGATCTGATCGCCGGATCGTCCTCGAGGCAGTCGGTGAGCGACGCCACCGCGGACCGAACGTTCGCCGGTCGGCCCGACCCTCGTTGGCCAGCGTCTTGGCCGCGTACTCCCTGACTTCGGGATCGTCGGCCGTGAGGAACTCCTCTAATTGATCGATACCCACGGTGACTTCGACTCCGTCCCCTCTCCGTCGCCCGCTCTGTTCGCTATATTATTTGGTTCTGACATAGTGGTCCCTGTCTCACGGCGTGCGTGATTTCGGTACACGCAATCGCGTTGATAGTTGAACATATAGACGCACCCAGTTAATTCTACCTCCGGCAAAACGAGATTCAACGTCGCGATCCGCGTGAACCGACGGAGCCGACCGCCGATCTACGCCTTCGCCTGCCAGCTTCGGAGTCGATCGGCGCTGACGCCCTCAACGTCGTCCGCGACCGCGTCGGGATCGGCGTCGGTCAGGTCCTCGAGGTCCTCGATCCCCGCGTCGGCGAGCTTCTCGACGGTCTTCGCGCCAACGCCGTCGATCGCCTCGAGGTCCGAGCCCGAGTCGCTCTCGCGGGCCTGGAACTCCTGATAGTTACAGATCGGACAGCCCAGTTCCCACGGTTCGTCGCCGCTGTGGACGACGAGTTCGGGTAGCTCGTGCTCCTCGCAGTGTTCGTCGGTAACTTCGATGTCACCCCGGCGGGGCAGCGGCAGCGAGTACTCGCAGTCGGGGTAGCGCGTACAGCCGACGAGCCGCGAGCCGCTCTCGAGGGTTTTGACGGCGAGTTCGCCGCCGTGTTCCGAACCGCAGTCGGGACAGTCGCCCAGCACCGGCCCCTCGCCGGCGTCTTCGGCCTTACAGAGCGGGCAGCCGTGGACGAAGGTCTGGCGGCCCGCGAGCATCTTGACCTCGTTTAAGCCGTGTTTCTCGCACTCGTCCTCGAGGATGAGCGGTTTGCCGGTCGAGGGCAGCGGGAGCGTGTTCTCGCAGTCGGGATAGCCGTCACAGCCGATGAAATAGGAGCCGTGGCGGCTCCGGCGGACCAGCAGGTCCTCGCCGCACTCGGGACACGGGCCGAGCCGCTTGTCGTCTTTGAGCGACTTGCGGAGGTGGTCGCCGATCTCGTCTCTGGATTCGGCGAGGTTCTCGAAGATTTCCTCGAGCATCTCGCGGGACTCGTCAGTCACGTCGTCCAGGGTGGCCTCGCCGTTCGCGATGGCGTCCATGTCGGCCTCGAGCTGGGCCGTCATCTCTTCGCTGACGATCCGGTCGGCATAGTTCTCGGCCGCGTCCACGACGGCCATCGCGAGCTTCGTCGGCCGCGGCGGATCGCTCTCGATGTAGCCCCGATCGTAGAGCTTCTCGAGGGTGTTGTGCCGGGTGGACTTCGTGCCGATCCCCATCTCCTCCATGGTCTCGATGAGCCGCGACTGGCCGTATCGACGCGGCGGCTGGGTCTGTTTGTCCTCGAGTTCGACGCCGGAGAGCCCAAGTTCCTCGCCCTCGTCGACGTCGGGGACGAAGTTCTCCGTCGTGGAGAAGTAGGGATAGACGTCGTGGTAGCCGGGTTCGACCAGCCGCTTGCCGTTCGATTTGAGCCGGTGATCCTCGACTTCCGCGACGACCTTGAGGTGTTCCCACTCCGCGGCGTCGGCGACCGTCGCGTAGAAGCGACGCACGACGAGTTCGAAGACCTCCCACTCGTCGTCGCTCACGTCGCCGCGGGTCGGAATCTCGCCCGTGGGATGAATGGGCGGGTGGTCGGTCGTCTCCTCGTCGCCCTCGGTGGGGACGATGTCATCGGCCTCGAGCAGCGACTCGGCGCTCTCGCCGAGCGAGGGATGGCCGACGAACTCGTCCAAGAGGTCCTCGGGGTCGAGATCGTCGGGGTAGACGGTGTTGTCGGTCCGCGGGTAGGTGATGTAGCCGGCGGTGTAGAGGTCCTCGGCGATCGACATCGCCCGCTTGGCCGAGTAGCCGATGGCCCCCGCCGCGCGGATGAACTGGGTGGTGTTGAACGGCTCCGGTGGCGTGTCGGTACGGGTCCGCCGGTTGACATCGACGACGGTTGCCGCGTCGCGGTCGGCGAGGGTCTCGTAAACCTCGTCTGCCGTGGCCTCCTCCCAGATGCGTTCGGCCTCGTTGTCGTCCTCGTCGCGGTAGAAGTACTGCGTGCCGAAGGACATCTCGTCCTTTTCGAGGTCCGCGAAGAGTTCCCAGTAGTCCTCGGGATCGAAGGCCTGAATCTCGCGCTCGCGGTCGACGATCAGCTTCAGCGTCGGCGACTGGACCCGGCCGACGGAGATGAAGTCGTTGCCCAGTTGGCCCGCGGAGAGGGAGAGATAGCGGGTGAGCGCGGCCCCCCAGACGAGGTCGATGATCTGTCGGGCCTCCCCGGCCGCCGCGAGATCGAAGTCGAGTTCGTCGGGCTCGTCGAACGCGCTCTGGACCTCGTTTTCCGTGATCGAGGAGAACCGCACCCGGCGAATCGGCACGTCCTCGTCGACGTTCCGGACGATGTCGTAGGCCTCCTTGCCGATCAGTTCGCCCTCGCGGTCGTAGTCAGTCGCGATCGTCACACGGTTGGCACGACGGGACAGCAATCGCAGCGTCGCGACGATGTTCTCTTTCGTCGCCGTCTTCTCGACGCTCGCGTCGATCAGTTCGACCGGCTCGACGTCCCGCCAGTCGGAGTACTCCGAGGGGAAGTCGACGCCGACGACGTGGCCCGACAGCCCCACGCAGCGCTTGCCGCCCCACTCGTAGACGTTGACGCCGTTCTCGCGACTCGAGTCGTAGGTCCCGCCGCTCAGAATGTCGGCGATCCGCCGGGCGGCGTTGTCCTTCTCCGTGATGATCAGCTCCACCGGGGATCACCTCGCGATCCTCGAGCGGGTCGCCGTCCCCGCGGGCGAGTGTCGGTCATTGTGGCTCGGTACGAGTGAGCATCTGATAACGTTTTCGCCGAAACCGGCCGACAGCGCGGGTGTGCGTGCGGTCGCGTTACGTGCGTGCCGCGTCGCGTGCGCGTGGACCGTGTACGACCGCTGGCTGATCGCTGCCCGGTCACGACTCGGCTGCTCGCACTGGCCGCGAGCCGATAGCTGCTGGCGAACAACCACGACGACTGCAGGTCTCGCGACGACGCTCCTGTCTCGAGAGCCGCTCACGGCGGGTGTCGACGGGCGATCGCAGCGACGACAGACTTAATACTACTCGGTAGTATCACTAGGTTGTATGAGCCAATTCGAGCAGTTCAGTCAGGTGGGCGAAGCCGATGTCACCCGCGCGATCGGACAGGAGTGGACCGAGGAGTTCATGGACTTCTCGGACTCGGACGTCATCATCGTCGGCGGCGGCCCCTCGGGGCTCACGGCGGCGAAGGAACTCGCAGAGCGCGGTGTCAAGGTGATGGTCGTCGAGAAGAACAACTACCTCGGCGGGGGCTTCTGGCTCGGCGGATTCCTGATGAACAAGGTCACGGTCCGGGACCCGGCCCAGAAAGTCCTCGACGAACTCGAGGTCGACTACAAGCAGTCCCAGGACAGCGAGGGGCTCTACGTCGCGAACGGTCCTGAAGCCTGTTCCGGGCTGATCAAGGCCGCCTGCGACGCGGGGGCAAAGATGCAGAACATGACCGAGTTCACCGACATCGTCATTCGCGAGGACCACCGCGTCGGCGGCATCGTCATGAACTGGACGCCGGTCCACGCGCTGCCCCGCGAGATCACCTGCGTCGATCCGATCGCGGTCGAGGCCGATCTGGTCATCGACGCGACCGGCCACGACGCGATGGCGGTCAAGAAACTCGACGAGCGCGGCGTCCTCGACGCGCCCGGTATCGCCGATGCCGAGGAAAACGCGACCGGCATGGACAGCACCGGCGACGACACCTACGGCGCGCCCGGCCACGACTCGCCCGGCCACGACTCGATGTGGGTTGGCGAGAGCGAGGACGCCGTCGTCGAGCACACCGGCCTCGTCCACGACGGCCTCATCGCGACCGGGATGGCGACCGCGACGACCTACGGCCTCCCGCGGATGGGGCCGACCTTCGGAGCCATGCTCGTCTCGGGCAAACGCGCCGCACAGGTCGCACTCGACGAACTCGAGGTCGACGCCGACCCCGTCGAACTGACCTCGCGTGCGGCCCCGGCCGACGACTGACCGCGGACCCCGCTGTATGGTCGATCGACTCATCTGCTACCGCGCGCCGTCGACGGTCGCCTCGGTCAAGGAGATCGCCGACTGGCTGCGAGCGCGGATCGACGCCGACGTGACCGTCCGGGACCGCTTCCTCGATGTCCACCGCACGGACGACCTCGCCGAGCGGTTCGCCGAGGCGCGGGTCCCCTCGTCGTCCGACCGCGAGACGGGCAACACGATGCTCGGGACGATCCGCTACGAGGAACGCGCCCTCGAGAACCCCGAGCGCGAGGGCGGCGTGCTCTACGACGGCACGGCGGTCCAGCGCGCGCTCAACGACGCGCTTCCGGCCGATCAACGGGGCCTCGAGACGCTGCATGTCCCCGTTCTCGATCGGGCGATCGGAACGTGGGGCGACCACGACGGCCGTTGGCACAAGCGCGTGAACGTCCTCGGACAGCCGGCGCTCGTCTCGGTTCCCGGCCTCTACGAGGCACCCGCAAAGCCCGAGGCCTATTACGAGGAGAAACAGCGCCACGCCCTCTTGTCGGGGGAGACGCCGCCGCGGGAAGTCCTCGAGAACCAGGTCGAGGGCGAGTTCCTGATCGAGGACGATCCGCGAACCACCGACGCGCTGAAGGGGTACGTCCTGCAGGGCTATCACTTCCTCGAGACGGGCGAGGCGTTCTGCGATCGGGAGGGCTGCCGGCTATACAACGCGCACTACCACGAGGAGCTGATCGACGCCCAACTCCGAGAACCCGCCTTCTGCAGCGACCACGCGCGGCGCTACGCACCCTGATCATGCGACCGGTGCGTATTTTTGTCCCGATCGCCTCCGACAACCTACAATGAGTGCTGAGTTTACCGTCGACGTTTCCGTCCGCTATCGCGATCTCGATCCGCTGAACCACGTCAACCACGCCGTCTACGCGAGCTACCTCGAGGTCGCCCGAACCGCGTATCTCGAGGAGGTCGTCGACGTAGCTGCCGAGGACATCTCTTTCGTCCTCGCAAACCTCGAAATCTCCTACGAGCGGCCGATCACGATGGGCGACGACCCCACGGTCGCGGTCTCCGTCTCGCGGCTCGGGGACTCGAGTTGTACCATGGCATACGAGATCCGCGTCGACGGCGACATCGCGGCGACCGCCGAGACGACGATGGTCCACATCGATCCCGAGACGAGGCGACCGAGTTCGATCCCGGACCCGATGGCCCAGCGCATCCGGAACCGCGAGGAACTCGAGGCGGCGGCCTGATCGCCCGGCAGTTGACAGTCGGTCGCCTCACTCGAGTCGCCCGGCAGTGAGCCGAACGACGCCGAAGACGTGCGTTTCGTCCGCGATGGCGACCGATCGCTCACGGAGCTGGGCGTGTGCGGTATCGATCTTTTCGTCGAGTTGGAGGTGCGGATCGTTCTCGTATCGGAGCCGCGTCGTCGGCGGCGTCGAGAGGACGACGATCGCCCGGAAGACGGCGTTGACCGGCGGCGCGTACCACTCCCGGCTCCGGGCTGCGTTGGCGAGGACGACGGTACCGTCGGGGCCGACGAGATCGCACCAGTCGTCGACCGCGCCGGCCGGGTCCGCGAGCATGCCGACGACGAACGTCCCGAGGACGGCGTCGATCGCGTCACCCTCCACAACCCCCTGTAGCGTCCCGCTCTCGCTGCCCTCGCCGCCCCCGCCGCTCCCGACCGGCGGCTGCGTCGCGTCCCCCTGCAGAACGTGGACGTTGTCGTACGCCGCGGTGGCCTCGCGGGCCCGCTCGAGGACGGGCCGCGTGAAATCGATCCCGATGACGGTCCCCGCGGGGCCGACCCGCTCGCGGAGGAACGGCAGGTTCGCGCCGGTGCCACAGCCCATCTCGACGACGGTGTCGCCGGGCTCGAGGCGGCAGGCGGCGGCTGCGCGTTGTCGAAGTCCGGCGATTCCCGGCGTTCGGCGCGCGATGAGGTCGTAGAGACGCGCCCAGCGACCGTAGAACTCCTGTGCTGATTCGGTCGTCATGAAGAGCAGTTCGGGGTCCGGGCGGTCAGATGAGCGAGCGGATCGTCTCCGCGATCGACTCCGCGTCGGTGTCGAGGACGTAGATCAGCGGCTCGATTCCCATGCCGCCGGTCTGGTAGAGCACCGTCGCTTCGGGCTCGTCCTCGATCGCCGCGCCGACGCTCGAGGCGACGTCGCCGGACTCGTCGAACTCGGCGGCGACGTGGCCCTGCTCGGTCAGTTCGTCGATCAGTTCGGAGTCGTACGTGATGTTGATCGCCGCCGAGACGTCCGCGCCGTGGCGGCGCGCGGCCAGCAGCACCCGTGCGACGTGTTCGGAGACGCCGAACTCGGGGTCCGCGGGGACCGTCGCCTGCCCTTTCACGTCGAAGATCCGGCCGGGGACGCCCGCGACATCGTCGACGGTCTCTGCGTCCGGCGTACAGGCCACCAGATTCGAGCCGACTGCGGGAATCAGACCTGTGAATCCGCTCGCGGTCTCAAGCATGCCCAGTCCGCGCCGGAGCGAGGAGAGCACGCGCTCGCTGGTCCGGAGGTCGCTCTCGGGGTCGTGCACCCGGAAACTCGAGCCGTGATCGGCGAGTTCCGGCACGGCCTCCTCGTGGAGTTGGGCAAGCAGGTCCCCGCCGGACTCGAGTTCGCGGATCAGGACCTCGATCTCGATCAGCGCCTGGACGGGCGAAATGTCGCCGGTCGCCAGCCCGCTTCCGAGTTCGTCGACGAGGTCACGAATCCGGTCGTCCTCGGCGATGCGATCGTTGACGGTCACGTCGCCGTGGGCGTACTTCGAAACGGCGCTCTGGCTGATCCCGAGCACGTCGGCGACCTCGCTCTGCGTGAGCCCCCGGTCCCGCAGATCGCCGGCGAGCAGCGACCGGATGGTCGGGAGGAACTCGTCCACGACGATTTCTTCGGCGAATTGCATTCGTTGCCGGAGGCTACGGGCGGCCGACGGGATAACTTATCGGTCCGATCGGCGGGGCCGACTCGAGCGCGGGGCCGACGCGGATCGAACCGGACGCGTTCGGCTTAGAAGACGACCGGCGCGACGAGCGACGCGAACTCGTAGGTGAAGACGTGGTTGAGCAGGGCGTACGTGACGACCCCGAGGAAGAGGCTCAGGATCCACGCGCCGGCGGCGATTCGGCCGACGCGGGCGTGTGGCGTCTGCCGGAGTTCGGCGGGCGTGTGGCTCAGGCCGAGGACCAGCGCGTAGAGGACGACCGGAACCGAGACGATCGAGAGGATGATGTGGATCGCCAGCATCACGAGGTAGGCGTAGTAGACCCCCTGGGGCCCGACGAACTCCTTCGTCCCGCCGCCGCCGACCTTGAGCAGGTAGACGACCAGAAAGCCGAGGATCAACACGAACCCGCTGATCATCGCGAGCCGGTGTTTCTCGACCTCGCCGGCGCGGATCCAGTACCAGCCGAGTGTCAACACCACCGTTGCGGTCGTGTTGATGACCGCGATCACGTGCGACAGCAGATCGACCTGTGCGTTCGTCAGGTCGGGATAGATCGGGATATCGAGGAGGAAGGTCCCGATGACCAGCGCGTACCCGATGATCGTCAGGAGAATCGTTACGCCCATCGGCCGCTCGCGGAGCCGCCGTCTCGCGTCAGCGGTTGCCATTAGCGGTCCTTCGGAGCACCGCCGTATCACGCTTGCTGTTCCGGTATCGACCGCGGGGACGCCGTCGCCGGCCTCGTGGCTCAGTCCCGTTCGAAGGGAAGCCGATTGAGCCGCTCGCGAACGAGGGGTTTCAGCTCGAAGAGGTAGCGCTCGGTGTCGGCAATGTCGTCGCCCTCCTCGTCGGGAACGTGTTGGGCGTACATGACCTGCTCGACGGCCACGTCGTCGGGCATCTCCTGTGCGATGACGACCGCGTCCAGCGCTCGCCCCGGCTCGAGGGTGATATCGGTTCCGACCCACCGCTCCGGCAGGTCGGTGGCGTGGGGGGCGACGATGCTCGAGCCCTCGTAGAGGAAGCCGTCGTCCCCGATGAAGCTCGTGTTCGTCTTCCCCCGCCACGGGAGCGACTGGGAACTCGTGTTGTGGACGCGGAAGAACGCGACCGTCCGCGTCGTCGCCGCCGTGACGGGACCGTCGACCAGCGACGCGAGGTCGACGTCGTGGACCAGGCCTGCGAGCGCGAGCGTGAGGTACTCGCTGCTGACGGTCAGTTCGTGGGTCCGGTCGCGGTCGCGTCCCTCGCGCCCGTCCGGGTCGTAAGTCGGTTGCTGTCGGGGTTGGGAGCCGTCGCCGCCCCGCGTAATGGCACCGCCGTCCGTTTCGCGTTCGTTGGGTACCCGCTCGCCGAGGATCGCCTCGTAGGCGTCCTTGATCTGCAGAAATTGCTCTCGAGAGCCGCCCTGATCCGGATGATGGGTCTTCAGAAGCGTCCGGTAGGCTCGCCGAACCGCCCGCTCGTCGGCGTCCGGCGATAGCCCCAGGACGTCGTAGTGGCGCTCCACGATGAACCCATTCGTTCCTTGGCCGAAAAGAGTCTTTCTCCCTGCATCGCTCGCGGTCGTCGTCACTCACTCGAGTTCAGTAGGAGTACCGTCACTCGGTCACTCCGCAGAGAACGGGCTCACTCGGTCGGTTCGGTCGGGTCCTCGAGCAGGACGCGTCCGTCGTGAGAGACGGTCACGTCGTAGCCACAGAACCGAAAGGAGACGTTTCCGCGGGACCTCCGCATGCCGTTCGGTCGATCCGCGAAGAGCGCGTCGAGTGCCGTCGGATCGACGACCGCGTGGAGCGGTTCGTACGTCGGCGGCGAGACATCCGTCGGCGACACGTCTTCCGCCTCGGCGACCGCTTCGATAACCGCTTGGCTCGGTGCCCGCCGAGACGATGCGCCGACGCTACCGCCACCCTCACCCATCGTCTCTCTCCTTCTGAACCCCGTTGAATAAAACTGTCCTTCCCGACCTCACGGTCCGATCGCGACACACCGGGTGACTGAACGGGGGACGTGAACGTGGGACGCCAATGAACCGACGCGGATAGCGAGGGTCAATTCCGACACCGGAACGGGAGTTATCGGCGGGATACAGCGAGTAGTGACGGACAACAGTGACCGCACGCACTCGAGAACGGGGACGACGGATCCCGATCATCCGAACACCGACTCAGTCGTTAGCTGATGTGGATCGCGGGTTTGCCGGGCCGGGCCTTGGCCGCCTGCTCGTCGTCGGCCGACGCCCGGCTGACAGTGACCCCCGCACCGAACTCGTCGGTGACGAGCCACGACGCGCGCTCGAGGATCGCCCGCTCGCGGTCGGCCGCGAGCAACTGATCGCGTTCCGTTCCGCCGTCGCGCTCGAGGAGGTCCGCGACGAATGCCCCGACCCGCTCGCGGTCGACCGCCCCCTCGAGGGAGTCGTCCGCGAGGACCTGCTCGACGACCGAATCGACGTCGCTGACCGTGCCATCGCCGGTCGCTGCAGTCTGACTGAGCAACTCCGCGGTCCGGTACTTCCAATCGGGGGCGACGACCAGTTCGATCCGCTCGGCTTCGTCGATCGCGGCGACGTCGACGATGTCCCGGACGTCCTCGAGCGTGCGGTCGACGAGCCGGCGCTCGAGTTGGACCGCCGAGACCTCACGTTCGGGCTCGGGCCAGTCGGCTTCGACGGCGAGGCCCTCGCCGCGGAGCTTGTTCCAGAGTTCCTCGCCGAGGTGCGGTGCCATCGGGGCGATCAGCGCGGCCAGCGTCAACAGCCCACGCCGGTAGACGTCGCCGTGTGGGCCGTCGTACTCGCGGTAGCGCCGGAGCAGGCGCGCGAGTTCCTGAATTTCGGTGGCGGCTCGGTGGAACCGGAACCGCTCGTACTCCTCGGTGACCGCGGCGATCGTCCGGTCGATCTCCCGAGCGACGTAGTCGTCGTGATCGCGGCGCTCGACGCGGGCGTCGCCCTCCTCGACGAAGTCGGTCGCCATCCGGTAGAGGGTCTGCTGGAGGTCGTAGGCCCCGCGGACGTTGTTGGCGGTCCACTCGAAGTCCTGTTCGGGGTGGGCCGCCGAGAGCACGAACAGCCGAGTCGTCTCCGCGCCGTACTCCTCGGGTGCGACGACGTTGCCCTTCGAACTGGACATCTTCTCGCCGTCGTAGAGCACCGTCCCCTGGCTCAGCAGTTCCCGGATCGGCTCCCGCCGCTCGAGCAGGCCGAGGTCGGCAAGCGCCTTCGTGAAAAAGCGGGTGTAGAGCAGGTGCAGGATGGCATGTTCGTCGCCGCCGACGTAGACGTCGATCGGGAGCCAGTCGTCCGCGAGGTCGGTGTCGAAGGGGGCGTCGGCCAGATCGGGCGAGAGGAAGCGCAGGTAGTACCACGAGGAGTCGACGAAGGTGTCCATCGTGTCCGTCTCGCGGCGGGCGGGGCCGCCACAGTCGGGACAGGTCGTCTCGTTCCACTCCTCGGCGGCGTCGAGCGGATTGCCCGTAGTCCGGACGAACTCCGGGAGTTCGACGGGCAGCTCCTCGTCGGGCACGGGGACGCGGCCGCAGTCGTCGCAGTGGACCATCGGGATCGGCGTCCCCCAGTAGCGCTGCCGGGAGATGAGCCAGTCCCGGAGCCGGTAAGTCACGTCGTCTTCGAGCGCGTCGTGGTCCGCGACGATCCGGTCGCCGGCCGCCTCGCTCGCGAGGCCGTCGTACTCGCCGCTTCCCTCGAGGACGCCGTCGCCGGTGTAGGCCTCGGTTTCGACATCCTGTTCGTCCGATCCCTCAGGGTCGATCACGCGCTCGATCGGCAGGTCGTGTTCGCGCGCGAAGGAGTGACCCCGCTCGTTGTGCCCGGGAACGCCCATCACGGCCCCGGTGCCGACATCCTCGAGGACGTAGCCGGCGACGTAGACGGGGAGTTCCGCGCCGGTCAGCGGGTGGATCGCGGTCGCGTCGGTTTCGACGCCGGAGAAGCCGACCGACTCGGGGTCTCGCTCGCGGACGGTGTCGACGTAGTCGGCGACATCGTCGTCCGACTCGGCGAGCGCGCGGGCGAGGTCGTGACCGGGGGAGACCGCGAGGTAGGTCGCGCCGTAGACCGTCTCCGGCCGGGTGGTGAACACGTCGACGGTTTCGGGTCCGTCGCCGTCTCCGATATCACCGCGGTCGCCGCTGTAGGCTTCCATTTCGAACGTGATCCGGGCCCCTTCCTGCCGGCCGATCCAGTTGCGCTGGATCTCCCGGACGCCGTCGGGCCACCCCTCGAGGTCGTCCAGTCCGTCGTGGAGTTCCTCGGCGTAGTCGGTGATCGTGAAGAACCACTGGTCGAGCTCGCGCCGCCCGACGGGGGTGTCACACCGCCAGCAAACGCGGGTCCCATCGCTGCTCGCGGCTTCGCCGCTCCCCTGATCCGAGGGCTCACTGTGTTCGTCCTCGCGCTCGACGACCTGCGCGTCGGCGAGCACCGTCTCGCAGTCCGGACACCAGTTGACCGCCGCCGCCTCGTACTCGACGAGGCCGGCCTCGTAGAGCCGCTTGAACAGCCACTGGTTCCACCGGTAGTAGTCGGGTTCACTGGTGGTAATCTCTCGAGACCAGTCGTACCCGAAGCCCATGGTCTCGAGTTCCTCGCGCATGCGCCGGATACAGGCCTGGGTCCACGATTCCGGGTCTGTCTTGCGCTCGAAGGCCGCGTTTTCGGCCGGTAACCCGAACGCGTCCCACCCCATCGGGTGGAGGACGTCGTCGCCCTGCATGCGACGATAGCGCGAGTAGGCGTCGGTGATCGCGTAGTTGCGGACGTGCCCCATGTGGAGCGTGCCCGACGTGTAGGGAAACATGCCGAGGACGTAGGTCGGATCGGCGGCGTCGGCATCGAGCGCGTAGACGTCGTCGCGCTCCCAGACGTACTGCCAAAACTCCTGTACCTGCGCGTGATCGTAATGACTCGTCATTGTCGGCGAGGTCCGTTGTCACCCACTCGGTGGGCCGGCTATATCATTGTTCGGCCACGCGCGGCGGATTTCCCCCGTCGCGACCGCAGTTTTCCTCGAGCCCAGGTTCTTGAGTCGGTGACACCTGACCCCCGATCGGCGAACCGGCGGTCGGACTGTGGGCTGAGATTAACAAAGCAGGATGGCCGCCTACGAACGATCCGTCGAATGTCCCGCTTTCGCGATGACCTCCCATCGGCGGTCACGCTACTCGTCACGATCGCGGCCGTCTTGCTCGCGTTCGGGCTGCTCGCATCGGTCTTCGGCCCGGACCTGACGGCCGGCGAAACGAACCCGACTGACACTGCACTCGAGAGCAACGACGCGCTGACGAACGAATCGAACGCAACAACCGACGCGAACGCGACGGCCAACGCGACCGAGAGCGTCACCGAGACCGATATCGAACGAAGCGACTCGGCCGACGACGCGCCGTCGCAGCCGGAGTCCGCGGCCGAGGACGATCCGCCCGCCGACTCGGCGGACGACGACGCCACAACTGCGGACGCTGCGGCTGAATCCGCAGTCGAGGACTCGGTCACCGAATCGGACCCGCCGGCCGCCGACGAGGCGGCCGAAGCGGATGAGGATGAGGAAGAAGCGGCGGACGAGACGGCCGAAGCAGATGAGGAAGAGGAAGAAGTGGCGGACGAGACAGACGATTCCAGCGACCTCAGCGCCCTCGAGTGGGCGCTTGAGCAAGCCGGACTGGCCGACGACGAAGACGACTCGGCCGACGACGAGCGCGGTCCGCCGGACGACGCCGGCCCACCGGATGATGCTGGACCATCGGACGACGAACGCGGACCGCCCGACGACGCCGGTCCGTTCGACGAGTGACCGCCGCTCGCGATTCGACCGCGTTCCGACCCCTCCGGTTGCCGTGACTGTCTTCGAACCCGACTGACGGACACCGCCTTTTTCGGTGCCGTCGTATACACCACCATGCCTTCGACCGCACTCGTTACCGGCTGCTCCTCCGGAATCGGCTACGAAACCGCCCGCCAGTTGCTGGCCGACGACTGGCGCGTCTACGCGACCGCTCGAGACCGCGACCGGGTCGGCCTCGAGAAATTGGCCGACCGCGGGGCCGATATCGCGGCGCTGGACCTGACCGAACCCGACGATATCGACCGCGTCGTCGATCGCATCCGCGAGGAGGCCGGCGGCGTCGATTGCCTCGTCAACAACGCCGGCTACGGGCAGTTCGGCCCGGTTGAAGACGTGTCGACGGACCTGCTCGAGCGACAGTTCGCCGTCCACTGCTTCGGCCCGCACCGACTGATGCGGGCGGTGTTGCCCGGCATGCGCGAGCGCGGGCGTGGACGGATAGTCACTGTCACCAGCGCCGCGGACCGCCTCGCGCTTGCCGGGATCGGCGGGTATACCGCATCGAAGTGGGCGATCGCGAGCCTCAGCGACGCGCTCCGACAGGAACTGGTCGGCTCCGGCGTCGAGGTCGTCGTCGTGCAACCCGGAATCGTTCGAACGCCGTTCTACGACCGCGCCGTCGCGGCGGTCGACGACGCGGCCGCGAGCGCACAGTCCCCGTCTCGAGCCCTCGGCGGCGGTTCGGACACCGACGCGGCGGGTGCCTCGGCGGCGCGTTCGACCGTCGTCAGGCCGTCGGACTACACCGACCTCTACCGCGTTCTCCGACGACTCCGTGCCGTCGACGGCGGCGGCCCGCTGATCAACGACCCCGACCGAGTCGCCGCGACGATCCGCGAGGCCGCGACCGCCCGGAATCCCGACACGCACTACCGCGTCGGCCCGGTGCCGCTGCTGGGCTCGCTGTACGGGACGCTCGTCCCCGCCGCGGTCCGGGACCGACTCACGCGGCTCGGGATTCGACTGGCCGCGACTGAACCCGTCCTCGAGTTCCTCGAGCGCCGGACGCCTGAGCCGGGGGCCGAGCCGTATCCGTGAACTCAGCGATTGTATCAAATTCCTGATACCAGGGCCGTTTGCTGCACACTTCGCTCCGCCTATCTCGGCGGCGGACCGGGGAACCTCGAGTCACGTCTCAGACCGGCGTTCGATCGTCATCGCGGACGATTGCAGCAGCTACAACGGTTTTACGTCCGTATAGTAAACCGCCGAACAGCGAAAGGATGGCGTAATGAAATCACTCGTCCCCGCACGTGATGGCTGGAACGGCAAGCAGCACACCTCGAGCCAAGTCGACCCGACGGCGTCCGAAATCGACCTGCTCGTTTGCCGTCCGGGAGACGCCGCCCGGCGCGTACTCGATGGCGACGTCTGCCAGTCCGACGCGCTCGAGGCGGTAGTCCGGAGTGATTGACCACCGTGTTCGGTCACCCAATCCGGTACAGTCGGTTCTCGGTCCGATCGTCGCGATGAGATTCTCTCCACGCTTCAGGAGCGAACTCGAGAGTTCGGACTACCGCCGCGCAACCGAGACGAAACCCACTGCTAGTTGGTGGGTCGACGAAGGTCGGAGATATCCGCGAGAACGGCACACGAGTCAGAATCCAGCAAGCGTGGTCTCGAGGCGTGTCGAGTCACCCGAATGGGTGCGCCTCGCGACCGGTCGGGAGTTACAGGTCCCGTTCCATCTCGTGTTCGCCGCGTTTGTGCGCCGTCGTTTCGAATCCGGCCGATCGGTAGAGGTTCATCGCGATCCGATTGGTTCGAGCGACGGTCAGCCAGACGTGCTCCAGCCCGTGTTCCTGTCCGTGACCGAGCAAGCATCGAATGAGTTCCGTCCCGATACCCGCCAACTGATAGTCCGGGCGGACGAAAATCGCCAACTCTGCAGTGTCGTCGTAGGGAATCAACACCGCGTGTCCGACCACGTCACCTTGATGCCGGACGACGACGTTCAGTCCGTCCTCGAGGAGGCCCTCGAGCCACTCGCGTTGCCGGGACTCCCCGCGCGGTGGCAGTCCCTGGGACCGCGATTCGTCGTCGAAGTGGGCGTACATCTCCACGAGCGGCTCGGAATCGCCCGCGTACGCACTGACCGTCACCGTTCGCCCCTCGCGATCGGTGACCGTCGACGGCGGCCGCTGCAATCGTGACTGCCGGTCGGACGAGAGCGCCATACGACTGCTTGCTCGAGCGCGCTCCTAAGACTGCCCCGCATTCCCGGCGACTGGGAGCCGTGGTCGATACTGGCGATGGGACCGAGTCTCGAGGCTGTAGGGTCGCGACGTTTCGTCCGATCCGCGGATGAGAACTCGGTACGGGAGTTCTGGACGGTTTCGCCTTACGGGTTGTCGACGTCACCCGTGCTCTGTTCTCGCCGTAGCGGCAAAATCCAGGCCACAGAGGTGCGCTACCGTAAAAATAGTCCCGGGCGGATTCGAACCGCCGTCATGGGCTCACTTCCGTGACGGCATGAACCGGACACGTCCAAAGGCCCATATGATTGGCCACTACACCACGGGACTTCTCACTTCGCTCGAAGCCACATGCCGGTTGCAGTTCCAGCGGAACTGCTCACCATCACGGGACTTCGTGCTTCGAGATAGCGGACGGCGGCACAATAGTGTTACTTTTCGTCTCGAGGAGAAACGGCTATCTGTCCGTCCTCGGCGCGTCGATGACAGGGCCGACAGAGCGTAACGACGTTTGCCATCGTATGGGCCGCCTCGGGGTCGTCGAACGACCGAACGGGACGGACGTGATGTACGTCCGGATTCCGACCGAGAGTTGCTTTCTCCGCCCCGCAGTGTTGACACTCGTACTCGTCTCGCTCGAGGGCTTGCCGCCGAATCCGCCACCACGTGCGGCCGTAGTCGATCGGGCCGCCGTCCCACTGGTGGTGGGCCGGCCCGACGACGTGCTCTGACAGCCAGTCGCCGTAGCAGTCGAGCGTACAGAAGAACCCCCGTTCCTGTTCGTCGAGTCTCGCCGGGCGCACCTCGAGATCGGCACCGCAGGCTTCGCAGCCGACGACGACCCGTTCTCCTTTCGTTGACGGATTATCGGGTAGCAATCCCTGCGCATCGTCGATGCAGTCCGAACAGTAAACGCCCTGTTTGTCCGACGGATAGTATTCGAACCGAGCGCCACAGCACGTACACGATGCAGTCTCCTTCCCGCCCTTCCAGTTCCCGTTGTGTGTCCCGCCGTTTGGGTTGCACTCGTCGCAGAACTCGAGGCGGGCCTTCGGGTCGTAGAACTCGGTGCCACACCCGCTGCAGGTGCGGTTCGGCAGCGGATCACCGTGGACTTTGGTATGGTGTTGTCGCATGCCCTGCTCCGTCGAGAGCGATTTGCCACACGTCGGGCAGTCCATGCGGTGACTGGTCTCGTTATCGGGTATAAACTCGAGGCCGCTCACAAGGGCGACGAGATGCTGCGCTCAGTACCGGAAAGAAGACGAACGAGACCGCTTGCGGGAGACTCCCTGCGAGAAACCGACTACAGGTAGCCTTCTTCGGCCAGCCGTTCGATCCCTTCCTCGAGTCGTTCCTCACTCGCCGCATACGAGATGCGGGCGTAGCCGGGCGTGCCGAACGCGCTGCCGGGGACGGTCGCGACGTGGGCGTCCTCGATCGCGCCCTCACACCACGCCTGATCGTCGTCATCAACGGGGAGCATCATATAGAACGCGCCCTCGGGGACGGCGACGTCGACGCCGTGGTCGGCGAGCAGGTCGACGACCAGATCGCGGCGCTCTTCGAAGGCGTCGACCATTTCGGTGACGGCGGTTTCGGTCTCGAGGGCCTCGAGGCCGGCGTGCTGGACGAAGTTGACGGCCGAGGAGACGGAGTGGCTGTGAAGCTTGCCGGCCTGATCGATCAGGTCCTCAGGGCCGGCGAAGTAACCCAGCCGCCAGCCGGTCATCGAGTAGGCCTTCGAGAACCCGTTGACGGTGACGGTGCGGTCGGCCATCCCCTCGAGCGTGCCGAGGCTCGTGGGCTCGACGCCGTAGGTAATTTCCTTGTAGATCTCGTCGGAGATGACGGTGATGTCGTGTTCGACGGCCAGATCGCGGACGCCCTCGAGCGCGTCGTCGGAGTAGACCGCGCCGGTGGGGTTCGACGGCGAGTTGACGATCAGTAGTTCGGTCTCGTCCGACACCGCGTCGGCGAGGTCGTCGAGGGCGGGCTCGAGCTGGAAGTCGGTCTCGGAGAGGTCGACGCGGGTCAGGTCGCCGCCGGCCATCTTGACCATCGCCTCGTAGGAGACCCACGCGGGGTCGAGGAGGGCGACCTCGTCGCCGTCCTCGACGAGCGCCTGGACGATCTCGTACAGCGCCTGCTTCGCGCCGGGCGTGACGATGATCTCGTCCGTGCTGTGATCGAGGCCGTCGTCGGCGAGTTTATCGGCGATGGCCTCGCGGAGTTCGAGGATGCCCGCGGAGGTGGTGTAGCCGGTGTGGCCGGCGTCCATCGCGTCCTGGCCCGCCTCGACGATGTTCTCGGGCGTGGGGAAGTCGGGTTCGCCGACGCTCAGGTCGACGACGTCTGCGCCCTCGGCCTCGAGTTCGGTGGCGAGCGCGGAAATGGCGAGCGTTGCGGACGGTTCGACTCGGCTGACGCGGTCGGTGAATTCCATCGTCATTGTGGATCTGGATCTAGTCGGAATCGGCAGCGAGACTGGGGTCGGGTAGTTCGTCGACGAGATCGAGCGCACCGTCGACGGCCTTCGCCGCGTTTTCGACGCGCTCGCGCGCTTCGGCGGCCGACATGCCGGGGCCGGTGACGCCGAGTGTCACGGGCGTGTCGCGCTCGAGACTCACGTCGGAGAGCCGCTGGGCGGTGGCGTCGGTGATCACCTGATCGTGGTCCGTGTCACCGGTGATGACGGTTCCGATGACGGCCACGGCGTCGACATCGTCACAGCGTGCGAGCCGGTCCGCCGCCAGCGGCGCGTCGTACGCCCCCGGAACGCGGACCGTCTCGGACACCGCCGCGCCCGCGGCGGTGGCCGCCTCGAGCGCTTCCTGCTCCATCTGCTCGGTGATCGGACGGTTGAATTCCGCGACCACCAGTCCGAGCGTGGTCATACGCGAGCGGTAGGGAGGACAGGTAAAAGAGGTACCGTTCTCCGGTGGCCACACGCCGAGCCGCTGTCGGCGGATCGGCCGAGCGCCCTCTCGAGTGCGGTCCGACTCGCTGGCCGAGTAGCGCGCTCACTCCCCGGTTTCGCTGCGAACCGTGACGGTGCCGTTGGTCGTTTCGGCCCGGATGCGTCGGGAGCCGTCGCCGAGGGTGACCTCGATCGAGTCCTCGCTCGTGGCGTCCGCGTCACCGAACCCCTTGAGGGACACCTCACCGTTCGTCGTCGAGAGCGTGAGTTCGGCGTCGAGCGTCGGCGGTGCGCGGACGGTCACCGTGCCGTTCGTGCTCTCGGCGGTCAGATCGCCGCCGGCGGCAGCCGTGATATCGATACTGCCGTTGGTCGTCTCCGCGCGCACGTCACCGCTCGCTCCGGCGACGGAGACTGCGCCGTTGGTACTCTCGGCGACCACGTCCCCGTCAACGCCTCGCGCGTCGATCTCGCCGTTCGCCGTGTCGGCTTCCAACGGGCCGGTCGCGTCGTGGACATCGATATCGCCGTTTTCCGTCGCCACATGGTCCACCCGAATGTCTCCGGGAACCGTGGCCTCGAGGTCCAGTTTCGGATCGGGACCGAACAGGAACGACACGTCTTCCTGATCGGTCTCGACCTCGAGGTGGTCGTCGNTGAATGTCTCCGGGAACCGTGGCCTCGAGGTCCAGTTTCGGATCGGGACCGAACAGGAACGACACGTCTTCCTGATCGGTCTCGACCTCGAGGTGGTCGTCGTCGCGATCGGTCTCGAGGGACAGCGACTCGAGGGAGCCCTCCGTCGGGGCCGCTTTGTGGCCGCGAACCTCGAGCGCGCCGTTCCCAGTCCCATCGACGGTGACCGCGCCGTTCTCGGCCGCGAGCGAGACCGCACTGATGTCGTCCGAGTCGTACGTCTCCGTCGCCGTCTCCGTTTCCCCCCGTCCGGTGGCGAGACAGCCGGCGAGCGACGCGAGCGCACCGAGGGCACCCCCGCCGAGCAGCCGGCGTCGCGAAACGTCTGATCGCATATCGTAGCCGTCGGCTGCCAGCGTCCTATAGACCGGCGGCCGGTTTCCGACGCGGGTTCTCGGGACGAAGATTTTTATGGGAAAAGCAGCCTCGCCCGACTCGGCCGGAACGTGCGAATCGTGATTGGCTCTGGCCTTGAGCGACGGCCAATTTGCGAATTCTTAAGCGCGGCCGACGAGAACCGCCGCGCAATGACGACGCTACGGACGCCGGGACCGACGATCGGCGTGGTCGGCGGGGGACAGCTCGGGCGGATGCTCGCGGAGGCGGCCGCGCCGCTGGGCATCGAAGTGGTCGTGCTCGATCCGACGCCGGACTGCCCGGCGGCGCTCGTGGCCCGCGACCAGATCGTCGCCGAGTTCGACGACGAGGCGGGGATCCGCGAACTCGCCGCGCGCGCCGACGTGCTCACGTTCGAAATCGAACTCGCGGACCAGGACGTGATGGAGCGCGTAAGCGAGGAGACGGGCACGCCCGTTCACCCGAAGCCGTCGACGCTCGAGACGATTCACGACAAAATCGTCCAGAAGCGGGAACTCGAGGCCGCCGGGGTTCCGGTGCCGCCGTTCCGCGGGGTCGAGGACGCCGACGACGTCCGCGCGGCCATCGACGACTACGGCGCGCCGGTGATGCTCAAAGCGCGCACCGGCGGCTACGACGGCCGGGGCAACGTCCCCGTCGAGTCGAAAGCCGACGCCGCGGACGCCCTCGAGTCGGTCGCCGGCCCCGCGATGGTCGAGTCGTTCGTCGACTTCGAGCGCGAGGTCTCGGTCATCGCCGTCAAGGGAGCCGCCGAACGAAGTTCGGCGAATCGCGAGGATACTCCTCGCGATGATGACGAGACCGCGACGTTCCCCATCGGCGAGAACGTCCACGAGGACGAGATCCTCCGCGAAACGATCGTTCCCGCGCGCTCGAGCGAGACCGTTACCGATCGCGCCCACGCGGTCGCACGCGACGTGCTCGAAGTGATGGAGGGACGCGGCGTGTACGGAATCGAGTTGTTTGAAACGCGCGAGGGCGAGATCCTGCTCAACGAGATCGCGCCGCGCCCGCACAACTCCGGCCACTGGACGATCGAGGGGGCCGCGAGTTCCCAGTTCGAACAGCACGCTCGAGCCGTGCTCGGCTGGCCGCTCGGGTCGACGAAACTCCGCTCGCCGACCGTGATGACGAACCTGCTCGGCGACGTCGACGAGGAACGCGAGGCCGAACTCGGTGACATCGACCGCATCCTCGAGACCCCCGGTGCGAACCTCCACTGGTACGGCAAACGGCAGGCCCGCCCCCTGCGGAAGTTGGGCCACGTGACGCTCTCGGCGGGCGACGAGGACGCGTCGGTCGAGGACCTGCTCGAACGTGCGCGCGACCTCGAGCGTTCTGTGACGTTCCGAACGGACGAATAGCGAGACGGGCGCTCGCGTCCGGCCCGTTTGCCACCGTTTCAAGTCGCCCGCCCGATCACAGTCACCCATGAGCGACAGCGTTTCCGACCTGATCGACCGTTTGCACGACGAGGCCGCACAGGATCGGCCGCCCGCGGAGACGCCCGACGTGGGGATCGTCATGGGCAGCGACTCCGACCTCGAGACGATGATGACCGGCGGGAAACGCCGCGGCGCGTACGACGCCTTCGTGGACGAACTCGGCTTCGCCGAACAGACCGACTACGAGAGCGCGCCCGACGCCCAGTTCACGTTCGAGACCTACGTCACCTCGGCTCATCGCACCCCCGACTTAATGACGGCTTACGCCGAGACCGCCGAGGAACGCGGCCTCGAGGTCATCATCGCCGGCGCGGGCGGGAAGTCCGCGGACCTCCCGAACATGACCGCGTCGATCGCGTACCCGCTGCCGGTCATCGGCGTGCCGGTCCAGGAGAAATCCGTCGACAGCGTCATCGGCATGCCGACGGGCGCGCCGCTGGTCGCGGTCGACGCCGGGAAGTCGTTTAACGCGGCGCTGTCGGCGGCCCAGATTCTCGCCCGCCAGCACGAGGAAGTCCGTGACCGACTGGTCGCGTACCACGAGGACCTGCGCGACGGCGTCGGGGACGTCTCTCGAGAACTCCACGACGACGGCACGCCGGCGTTCCGAGACCGCGATCGGTAACGGCTAACGGCGTCTCGGATTCGCCGCGATCGCAGTGGGCTTCCCCTTTGTTTTCACATGACCGGACACGGACTCAGACCGGTTTCCGTCACAGTACCCTCTCCCCTGTCGAACTGGTTCGGCAAAACCTATCGGTCGCTTGCAGCCCTCCTCTCGTCTGATATCGGGCGCCGATAATCCCGTGTTACCGCTCCGTCCGCGGCCGCCGCGATCGGGGGTGATTTCTCGTGATTATTCACGAGAGTCGTTTCCACAGAAGTCGCGCCTCGGCCCGTGCTTCCCCGAAAAATGAAGAATCAACCCTTATGTGCGTGCGGTTTGAAGCCTCGGACGTTACCGAGATGAATGATTGGATCGCCATCGGGGCGCTGGCGCTCGTCGGAGTACTGATACCGTTCGGGATGATGGCGGTATCGTATCTCCTGCGACCCACCGTGCCCGAAACGAGCAAACGCGCCACCTACGAGAGTGGCGAGATTCCGACCGGCGGGACGCGCATCCGGTTCAATATTCAGTATTACATGGTTGCGCTGCTGTTCGTCGTCTTCGATATCGAGACCGTCCTCTTGTTTCCGTGGGCGGTCGCCTATCAGGATGCGCTCGCGGCGGACGAAATCTCGCTCGTTAGCGCACTCGGGCCAATGTTGCTGTTCGTCGCCATCCTGCTCGTCGGACTCGCGTGGGCGTGGCGTACGGGTGCAGTACAGTGGGCACAGACATCGCGTCAGCTGGAAACGGATAGATCATGAGTAGCGAACAACCACGCCAGCAAATCTACGACAGCACCGCACCGTCGACGGACACCCGGGACTCGCGAATCGGTGAGGGTGCCGACGACCGCTTCAACTCCAAGCTTCGAGAGGCGTTCGGCTCGACGCCGTTCATCCTCACGAAGTTCGACAAGTTCATGAACTGGGTGCGGGGCAACTCCATGTTCATGCTCCAGTTCGGGATCGCGTGTTGCAGCATCGAGATGATGCACACGTACGCGATCAAACACGACCTCGACCGCTTCGGGGCCGGGGTCCCGCGGGCCTCACCGCGACAGGCCGACGTGATGATCGTCCCCGGGACGATCGTCTCCAAGTTCGGCCCCCGCATGAAGCGCGTCTACGACCAGATGCCCGAACCCAAGTTCGTCGTCGGCATGGGGTCGTGTACGATCTCCGGCGGCCCCTTCCAAGAGGGCTACAACGTCGTCAAGGGAGCCGAGGAGATAATTCCCATCGACATCCACGTTCCCGGCTGCCCGCCGCGGCCGGAAGCGCTGGTCTACGGCATCGCCAAACTCCAGGAGCGGATCCGCAACGGCGAGTCGACGCCCGTCGTCGTCAAACCGTACGAACTCGAGGAGTTCGGCGACCTGCCACAGGACGAACTCGTCCAGAAGCTCGCGGACGACATCGACGAGGAGGATCTGGTCATGCGCTATAACTGGGCTGATTCGCCATGAGCACGGGACTCGAACGCGGCGGCCAGCCGCCGATCGAAGTCACGGAAGACGACCTCGAGGCGCTGATCGGTGATCGCGCGCTCGCACGCGACGATCACATGAACGCACCCGGGTTCGTCATCCGACCGGACGACGTCCAATCGGTCCTCACGGACCTGCGCGACGAGGCCGGGTTCGATCACCTCGCGAACCTCACGGCACAGGAGTACGCCGACCGGTACGAATCGATCTACCACCTCCGGAAGTACGACGATCCGACCCAAGAGGTGTCGGTCGTCGTGCCGACGACGACCGACGACCCGGTCAGCCAGAGCGCCGAACCGGTCTTCCGGACCGCCGACTGGCACGAGCGGGAGGCCTTCGACCTCGTCGGCATCGACTACGAGGGCCACCCTGATCCGCGACGAATCCTCCTGCCCGAAACGTGGCAGGGCCACCCGCTCTCGCGGGGCTACGATCAGGAGAAACCGCAGCTGGTGACCCTGACCGAACACGCCAACCCGGTCCAGCCGGACCACCACGACGACGAGTCGGACACGATGTTCCTGAACATCGGTCCCCACCATCCGGCGACCCACGGCGTGCTCCACATCGAGACGGTACTGGACGGCGAGACGGTCGTTGACGTCGATCCCGACATCGGCTACCTGCACCGCTGCGAGGAGCAGATGTGCCAGCAGGGAACCTACCGACACCAGATCATGCCGTACCCGGACCGCTGGGACTACGTCTCGGCGGGCCTGTTGAACGAGTGGGCCTACGCGCGAACGGCCGAGGACCTCGCGGACATCGAGGTCCCCGAGTACGCACAGGTCATCCGGACAATGGGCGCAGAGCTCTGCCGGATCGCCTCCCACATGCTCGCGCTGGCGACGTTCGCGCTGGACGTCTACGGCGACTTCACCGCCATCTTCCAATACGGCATGCGCGACCGCGAGGTCGTCCAGGACATCTTGGAGGATCTGACCGGCCAGCGGCTCATGTTCAATTACTTCCGACTCGGCGGCGTCGCGTGGGACCTGCCCGAACCCCGCGAGGAGTTCATCGAGAAGACGCGGGACTTCCTCGACGAACTCCCCGCGAAGGTCGACGAATACAACGACCTGCTGACCGGCAACGAGATCTTCCAGATCCGGACCCACGACACCGGGATCTTAGAGCCCGAGGTCGCCAAACAGTACGGCTGTACCGGGCCCGTCGCACGCGGCTCCGGCATCGACTACGACCTCCGTCGTGACGACCCCTACGGCTACTACGACAACCTCGAGTGGGACGTCGTCACCGAGGACGGCTGTGACAACTACAGCCGCGTCCTCGTGCGCATGCAGGAGGTCGAGGAATCCGCGAAGATCATCGAGCAGTGTCTCGACTTGCTCGAGGACTGGCCCGAAGACGAGCGCACGGTCCAGAGCAACGTGCCGCGGACGCTCAAGCCGGACGCGGACACGGAGATCTACCGCGCCGTCGAAGGTGCGAAGGGCGAACTCGGCATTTACATCCGCTCGGACGGCACCGACAAGCCGGGCCGGTTCAAGATCCGGAGTCCGTGCTTCCACAACCTCTCGGCGCTGCCCGAGATGTCCGAAGGGGAGTACGTACCGGACCTGATCGCGTCGCTGGGCAGCCTCGATATCGTGCTCGGAGAGGTGGACCGGTAGTATGCCCGGCCAGATCGCAGGCGCGACCGCCGGGACGGCCGCGTTTCCGGCGGTACCGTTGCAGGAGACGGTCTTACTCCCCGAGCGGATCGGCGAACTGACCGGTCTCGACGGGTTCGGGCTCGGCGGCGAGTTGCTCGCGACCTTCCTCGCCGCCTTCCTCATCGGCAACCTGATGCTCGCGATGACCGGCGTCGCGGGGCCGTGGGCGAAGCGGAAGATCACGGCCGCGTTCACGGACCGGATCGCGGTCAACCGACTCGGTCCGGCCGGACTGTTCATCATTATCGCCGACGCGGTGCGGCTCCTGTCGAAGGAACTGGTCGTGCCCGAGAACGCGGACCGACCGGCCTACGACCTCGCGCCGATCGTCGTCGCGTCGTCGGCGCTTTTAGGGTTCGCCGTCATCCCGATGGGCAACGGGATCCATCTCGCAGACCCCGAAGTCGGACTGGCATACGTTTTTGCCGTCTCGGGGATCGCGAGCCTCGGACTGGTGATGGCCGGCTACGCGTCGGCGAACAAGTACTCGCTGCTCGGCGGACTCCGCGCGGTCGCACAGAACGTCGCCTACGAGATTCCGCTAGTCGTCACCGGGATGTCGGTCGTGATCTTCGCCGGCACCCTCCAGATGGGTGAGATCGTTTCGGCGCAGGCAGAACCATTCGTCACGATCGCAGGAATCTCGATTCCGTCGTGGTACGCGCTGGTCAACCCCTTCGCCTTTGTCCTCTTTTTGGTGGCGAACTTCGCGGAGGTCGGCCGCAACCCCTTCGACACGCCGGAGGCACCGACCGAAATCGTCGCGGGCTACCAGACCGAGTACTCCTCGGTCTACTTCGTTCTGATCTACCTCGGGGAGTTCCTCCACATCTTCCTCGGCGGTGCGATCATCGCGACGATCTTCCTCGGCGGCCCGGCCGGCCCCGTCCTGCCCGGCATCGTCTGGTTCATCATCAAGATCTGGGCGGTGTTCTTCGCGACGCAGTGGCTGCGCTCGGCCGTGCCGCGCGTTCGAATCGACCAACTGATCGAGATCGGCTGGAAGGGACTGCTCGTGCTGGCCTTCGCCAATCTCATCTTGACCGCGGTAATCGTGGGGCTGATAGCATGATCGGGATACTCAAATCGATGGCAACGACGATGAAACACGCACTGGACGGCTCTACCTTCACGGTGGAGTACCCGGAGACCGCACCCGACGTGTCGCCGCGATTCCGCGGCGTCCACAAGTTCAGTCAGGAGCGGTGTATCTGGTGTCGCCAGTGTGAAAACGTCTGTCCGAACGACACGATCCAGATCGTCACGAACGATCAGCGGCAGGGCGAGCAGTACAACCTCCACATCGGCCAGTGTATCTACTGCCGGCTCTGCGAGGAGGTCTGCCCCGTCGACGCCATCCTGCTCACCGAGAACTTCGAGTTCACCGCGGACACGAAACACGATTTCGTCTACAACAAAGAGCAGTTGAAAGCGGTACCGTGGTACAAGGATATCGATCCGCTCGCCGCCCGCGAACCCGACCGGGGTGCGTGGGTCGGCGAAGGCGACGGAGAGGTTGACTACCAGTAACGGGTCCGCCCGTCCCGCAAACGGGCACTCTCAACAAACATGAACTACGAGCTGATCGCGTTCGCGCTGTTCGCCGCCGTGACGCTTTCCAGCGCGGTGGGCGTCGTGCTCATGCAGGACCCGTGGCATTCCGCGCTCCTGCTCGGTGTGGCGCTGCTCAGCGTCGCGGCCCACTACGTGATGTTGGCGGCCGAATTCGTCGCCATGATGCAGGTCCTCGTCTACGTCGGCGGGGTCCTCGTCCTCATCACGTTCGCCGTCATGCTGACCCAGCGCGACGAGACCGACGCCGACGCAGACGAGGTGGTACAGGCATGACGACCGGTCCGAAACTCCGACTCGGCAAGACGTTGGTTCCGGGGCTTCTCGCCGTCGGACTGTTCGCCGTGATGGCGCTCATCACGCTGAACGCCTCTTTCGAGCCGATGACCGCGGCCGCCGGAGCCGGCTTCCCAGACGACATCTCGATCACAGCCGAACTCGGCTACGCGCTGTTCGGCTTCGACTCGCTCCAGCAGATCGGCGGCACCGAACCGTTCCTCGCCGCCGTCTTGCTCGTCGCGATCGCACTCGACGCTGCACTCGACGCCTCGCTCGTCCTCGCGAAACGCGAGGAGGGCGGCGAACCCGTCGCCGCGCTCTCGAGCACCGGCGACTCCTCGAGTAGCAGTGAGGGTGCAGCGCCGGCCGTCGCCGACGGCGGGAGCGCCGAGACGGCCGACCAGTCCGCAGACGCCGGTGGTGAGAACCGATGACCGTCGACGTGCAGTACTACGTGCTGCTGTCGATGGCGGTGTTCTGTATCGGGCTCTTCGGCGTGCTGACGCGTCGCAACGCACTGTTGTTCCTGATGTCCGTCGAGCTAATGCTGAACGCGGCGAATATCAATCTGATCGCGTTCGCGTTCTATCACGGCAACCTCACCGGGCAGTTGTTCGCGCTGTTTACGATGGCGCTGGCTGCCGCGGAGGTCGCGGTCGGACTCGGGATCATTCTGGTGCTGTACCGCAACTTCCGTGACGTCGACGTCACGGTACCGACGACGATGAGGTGGTAAGATGGCAGCAACAGCAACAGGACCGTTCGGATTCGCACCGGCGATCGCAGTGTTCCCGCTCGTGGCGTTCGTGATCACGCTGCTGTTCGGGAGACACCTGCCGAAGAAAGGCGCGCTCCCGGGTATCATCGCGACGGCGGGGTCGCTTCTCGTCTCGCTCGTGATGGTCGCGGCGGTCGCGGGCGGCAACGCACATCACACGGAACTGTACGAGTGGACGGCCGGCGCGGCGATGAGCGAGACGGGCGCGGAGACGATTTCGTTCTCCTTCGGGGTCCTCATCGATCCCCTCTCGGCGCTCATGCTGGTGATCGTCTCGACCGTGGCCCTGCTCGTCCACGTGTTCAGTCTCGGCTACATGAACGCCGAAGGCGAAACGGGGCTCCCGCGGTACTACGCCGAACTCGGCCTCTTTACGTTCAGCATGCTCGCCTTCGTCTTCGCGGACAACCTGCTGATGGCGTTCATGTTCTTCGAACTCGTCGGGCTGTGTTCGTACCTGCTGATCGGGTTCTGGTTCCGCACGAAATCGGCCCCCTCGGCCGCGAAGAAGGCCTTTTTGGTCACCCGCTTCGGTGACTATTTCTTCCTCGTCGGGGTCGTCGCCATCGCGGCGACGTTCGGCACCGTCGGCTTCGCCGGCGAGGAGTCGTTCGTCACTGCCGCCGAGACGGCGATTGACAACGGCACGACCCTGTTCGGCTTCGACGCCGAGACGTGGGTGACGATTACCGGTTTGCTCGTGCTGGGCGGCGTGCTCGGCAAGTCCGCGCAGTTCCCCTTCCACACGTGGCTGCCCGACGCCATGGAAGGTCCGACCACCGTTTCCGCGCTGATTCACGCCGCGACGATGGTCGCGGCCGGCGTCTATCTGGTCGCGCGGATGTTCGGCTACTACGCACTGAGCCCGACCGCGCTGGCGATCATCGCCTTTGTCGGTGGGTTCACCGCACTCTTTGCCGCAACGATGGCCGTCGTCAAAGACGACATCAAACAGGTGCTGGCGTACTCGACGATCAGCCAGTACGGCTACATGATGCTCGGCCTCGGCGTCGGCGGCTACGTCGCCGGCGTCTTCCACCTGATGAACCACGCCTTCTTCAAGGCGCTCCTGTTCCTCGGTGCCGGGGCCGTCATCATCCTGATGCACCACGAGCAGGACATGTGGAAGATGGGCGGGCTGAAGGACAAAGCGCCCGTCGTCTACTACACGTTCCTCGCCGGCGCGCTCGCGCTCGCGGGGATCGTTCCGTTCTCCGGCTTCTGGTCGAAAGACGAGGTGCTGTTCGATGCCCTGGCCGTCGGTCTGGAACAGCCGGTCATCCTCGCGGCCTACGCGATGGGACTGATCGCCGTCTTCTTCACCGGGTTCTACACCTTCCGGATGGTCTTCCTGACCTTCCACGGCGAACCCCGCTCCGAGACGGCCGAGGAGCCCCACGCGGTCGGCTGGGCGGTTAAGGTCCCGCTGATCGCGCTCGGGACGCTCGCGGCCGTCGCCGGCTTCGCGAACCTCGCGCCCGTCGCCAACCTGCTCGGGGCCGACATCACCTTCCTCGAGTTCTGGCTCGACGGCGAGTACGGCTACGTCGAGGGGCTGACCTACCACGCGTACCACGAGACCGTGGCCTTCGAAGAGGGCTATATCGGTTCGGAGACGACGACGATGCTGCTGAGTGCGGGCCTGTCGCTCGGGCTCGCGCTGGCCGGCGCGTTCACGGCGCACACGCTGTACAACGTGCCCGAACCGGCCCGGCACACGCGGAAGCTCGGCGGCGCGTACCGCGTCCTGAAGCGTAACTACTACCAGGACGAGTACCAGGTCTGGCTCGCGGAGGGCCTGACGCTGCCGCTGGCTCGAGCCGCCGATCGGTTCGACCAGACGGTGATCGACGGGGTCGTCAACGGCACCTCGCGGATCAGTCTGTCCGGCAGTAACGCGGTCAAACGGCTGCAGACGGGTATCGTAACTAACTACGCGGCGCTGTTGGTGGGCGGGTTCATCGGCTTGCTACTCGTCCTCGGCTATATCGGAGGGTGGTTCGCATGATGATAGAAGCGCTTATCGCGGTCGCACTGCTCGGCGCGCTGGTGACGTTCGTCGCGCCGAACCGAATCGCCGGGAAACTCGCGTTCGCGATCAGCCTCGTGCCGGCGGCGCTGTCGCTGTGGCTGTTCGCCGCCTTCGACGGCAGCGGCAACGCCTTGCGCGGCGGCGAACTGGCGTTCGAATCGCAGGCCGCGTGGATCGAGATCGGCGAGTACTCGATCTCGTGGTTCGTCGGCCTCGACGGGATCAGCCTGCCGCTGGTGGTCCTGACGACGATCCTCTGTACGCTGGCGATCGTGAGCTCGTGGACGCCGATCGACGAGCGCGAGTCCCAGTTCTACGGCCTGATCCTCTTCATCGAGGCGAACCTGATCGGCGTCTTCTCGGCGCTCGATTTCTTCCTCTGGTTCGTCTTCTGGGAGGCGGTTCTGATCCCGATGTATCTGCTGATCGGGATCTGGGGCGGCCCGCGCCGCAAGTACGCCGCGATCAAGTTCTTCGTCTACACGAACGTCGCGTCGCTCGTGATGTTCGGTGCCTTCATCGCGCTCGTCTTCGGGCTCGGTGACTCGGTCACCTCCTTTGCGCTGCCCGAAATCGCGGGTGCGATGCTCGACGGCGGCCCGGAAGGCTTCTTCGGCCTCGAGGGGACGACGCTCGCGTCGGTCGTCTTCGTCGCGATGTTCCTCGGGTTCGCGGTGAAGGTGCCTATCGTCCCGTTCCACACGTGGCTTCCGGACGCTCACGTCGAAGCCCCGACGCCGGCGTCGGTGCTGCTGGCGGGGGTCCTGCTGAAGATGGGGACCTACGCGCTGCTCCGGTTCAACTTCACGATGTTCCCGGAACAGGTCGAAATGTATGCGGTTCCGATCGCGGCGATCGCCGTTATCAGCGTCATCTACGGCGCGATGCTGGCGCTCGCCCAGACCGACCTCAAACGGATCGTCGCCTACTCGTCGGTCTCGTCGATGGGCTATGTCATCCTCGGACTGGTCGCCTACACCCAGTTCGGTGTCGGCGGTGCGACCTTCCAGATGGTCTCTCACGGCCTGATCTCCGGGCTGATGTTCATGGCCGTCGGCGTCATCTACAACGCCACCCACACCCGGATGGTCACCGACATGTCCGGGCTGGCCGATCGAATGCCGATCGCGGTCGGCATTCTCATCGCCGGTGCGTTCGGCTACATGGGACTGCCCCTGATGAGCGGGTTCTACGGCGAGTTCACGATCTTCTTTGGAGCCTTCGGCTCCGACCTGCTCGACTACTCGCCGCTGTTTACCGCGGCGGCGATGTTCGGCATCGTCATCGTCGCGGGCTACCTGCTCTTTGCGCTCCAGCGGACGGTGTTCGGCCCGTATCGACTCGAAACCGACTACGAGGTGGGCCGTGCGCCACTCCACGACATCGCACCGATGGTCGTGTTGCTGGGACTCATCATCCTGCTGGGCGTGGCCCCCGACCTGATCTTCGACATGATAACTGACGCAATCGACCCGATCATCCAGTACGGAGGTGACCTCTGATGGCGGTCCTCGAGCTTCCGGAGTGGATGGCACTCGCGCCGGCACTGCTCCTTGCGGGGACGGCGCTCGTGTTGTTCCTGCTCGATAGCATCAACCCGCGCTCGACGAACCGCACGCTGTTCGCCGGCGTCGCCGTCCTCGGCTCGCTGTCGTCGCTCGCCGTCGCCGTCTGGTTTACCGCCGCCGGCGTCGGCGCGACGGGGATCGAGAACTACGGCGTCATCGACCTGATGGGCGGTCAGTTCATCGTCGATCAGCTCGCGCTGTACTTCATGATCATCATCGCGATCGTCACCGCCCTCGTCACGGTCGCGAGCCACGACTACCTGCGGGATCACACCTATCAGGCCGAGTACTACTCGCTGATCCTCCTCGCGGCGACCGGGATGTCGATGATGGCCGCCTCGAACAGCCTCGTGACGATCTTCATCGCACTCGAGCTGACGAGCCTGCCGTCGTACGCGCTGGTCGCGATCCTCAAGGACAACCGCGGCAGCGTCGAGGCCGGGCTGAAGTACTTCCTGATCGGGGCGCTGTCCTCGGCGATCTTCGTCTACGGCGTCTCGCTGGTCTACGGCGCGACCGGCTCCCTGCAACTCGAGGATATCGCAACGAACCTCGATGTCGCCGGCGAGATGGGCGGCCTGCTCGGGCTTGGCATCTTAATGCTGATCGGCGGCATCGCGTTCAAGACCGCGAGCGTGCCGTTCCACTTCTGGGCCCCCGAGGCCTACGAGGGCGCGCCCGCGCCGATCTCGGCGTTCCTCTCGTCGGCCTCGAAGGCCGCCGGCTTCGTGCTCGCCTTCCGCGTGTTCACGACGGCGTTCCCGGTCGCCGCGACGACGGAGGTCATCGGCGTCGACTGGACGCTTGCCTTCGTCATCCTCGCGATCGTGACGATGACGGTCGGGAACTTCGCGGCGGCGACCCAGGAGAACGTCAAACGGATGCTCGCCTACTCCTCGATCGGCCACGCCGGCTACGTGCTGATCGGGCTCGCGGCCCTCTCGGCCGAGGGCGGCGAACTCGTCATGGGCGCGGCCATGATGCACCTGCTGGTCTACGGCTTCATGAACACGGGCGCGTTCCTGTTCGTCGCCCTCGCGGAGTACTGGGGCGTCGGCCGGACCTTCGAGGACTACAACGGTCTCTCGAAGCAAGCGCCGTTCGCCTGCGCCGCGATGGCCGTGTTCATGTTCAGCCTCGCGGGAGTCCCGCCGTTCGGCGGCTTCTGGAGCAAGTATCTGCTCTACACCCAGACGATCAACGCGGCCGCGGACAACACGATCCTCTTAGTCCTCGCCGCCGCGCTCGTGGTCAACAGCGCGCTCTCGCTGTACTACTACTCGCGACTGGTCAAGGCGCTCTGGATCGAGGAGCCGATCCTCGAACGGGACCGCCTCGCCCAGCCGACCGGGCTCTACGCGGCGATCATCGCCGCGGCCGTCCTCACGGTCGTCGTCCTGCCCGCGTTCGGGCCGGTCGCCGACGCCGCGCTCGAGGCGGCCGCCGCCGTCGTCGCCTGAATCGAGCGACGACCCGGTAGCTTTTACCCGTCGGGGTCGCAAGCCGCGACAAATGGTTTTCCGGCTCGTGCTCGGCTGCGGGACCGTCTGCCGACAGGTCACGGAGCGACTGTCCGAGCACGACGGCGACCGACTGCTCGCGATCACCGATGACGAGAGCGTCGTCGAAACGCTGCGCGACGAGAGCGTGCCGGCCCGCAGCGCCGATCCGGCCGACCCCGACGCGATTGCGAACGTCGATCCGCCGGACGTGATTTTCGTCGGGAGCGACCGCACCGATACCAACCGGGCCGCACTCGAGGCGGCGCGAGAGCGGTTCCCCGAGGCCTCGATCGTGGCGTATCTGGGCGGGAACGCGACCGCAGCGGACCGCGATCGGTTCGATGCGTTAGCGGATGCCGTCGTCGATCCGTCGAGCGTCATGGCCGATCGGGTCCTCGACGGCGCGGCGAGCGCGTCGGCCGAAGCGGCGATCGAACTCCGAGAGCACCTCGCGGGGATCGACGGTCGGCTGGCGGTCCTCGCACACGACAATCCCGATCCGGACGCGATCGCGAGCGCGGTCGCGCTGGTCGCCGTCGCCGAGTCCGTCGGCGTCGACGCCGACGCCTGTTATTTCGGCGAGATATCCCATCAAGAGAACCGCGCGATGGTCAACTTGCTCGGACTGAATCTGCGGAACTTAGACCGCGACCAGCCGATCTCGGAGTACGCGGCGTTCGCGCTGGTCGATCACTCCCGACCCGGCGTCAACGATCAGCTCCCGTCGGACCTCCACGTCGATATCGTCATCGACCACCATCCGCCCCGCGGGCCGGTCCCCGGCGAGTTCGTCGACCTCCGGCAGGGAGCGGGCGCGACCAGTACCGTCCTGACCGAGTACATCGAGCGGTTCGACCTCGACTTCGATTCGGCGATAGCCACGGCGCTGCTGTACGGCATTCGGGTCGACACGAACGACTTCACGCGGGAGGTGTCGCCCGCCGACTTCCGGGCGGCATCGCGGCTGTGGCCCCACGTCGACACGTCGCTCTTGCGCCAGATCGAACAACCCTCGCTCGAGGGCGATACCCTCGAGACGATCGCGCGGGCGATCAAGAACCGGGTGCAACGCGAGTCGGTCGCCGTCGCCAGCGTCGGTCGGATCAGCGATCGGGACGCGCTGCCCCAAGCGGCCGATCAGTTGCTCGCGATGGAGGGCGTCGACACGACGCTCGTCTTCGGGTTCAACGACGAGATGGTCTACCTCTCGGCTCGGTCGCGGGCCGCCGACGTCGACTTGGGGGAGACCCTGCGGGACGCGTTCGACCGGATCGGGAGCGCCGGCGGTCACGCCGACATGGCCGGCGCGCAACTCGAGATCGGCATTCTGGGCAGCGCCGACGACGAGGAGGAAGTCGAGTCGATCGTCAGCGTCGTCGAGGAGGTCATCACGAACCGCTTTTTCGAGGCGATTGAGACGCGGCCGGGAGTCCCAGTCGGAGCCTACACCCAGACCAGCGAGTGGCTGTTCACCCAGCGGGGCGAGCCCGAAGACGGCGAGTCCGCGTGAAACTCGAGGGCGAGGAGACGAACGCGATCGTCAGTAACAGTACTTTTGCGCGCGGCTCCCGTGTGACCGGGTATGGAGGTCGTGTCGGGCCGGACGAAGCCCAAGGTCAAGGACTACATGACGCGGGACGTGGCGACGGTGTCGCCCGACGAAACCGTCGGCGAGGTCGCGACGCGGATCGCCGAGAGCGAGGAACACAGCGGGTTTCCCGTCACGGATCGACGGCGCGTCGAGGGCTTTATCAGCGCCCGCGACCTGCTGCTCGCCGAGGACGACGACCCGATTTTCAAGGTCATGGCGACCGATCTGCTGGTCGCCCACCCCGATATGAAGGTAAACGATGCCGCGCGCGTCATCCTCCGCTCGGGCATCCAGAAGCTCCCGGTCGTCGACGACGCGGGCAATCTCGTCGGGATCATCTCGAACGCCGACGTCATCCGCAGCCAGATCGAGCGTGCGACCCCGGAAAAGGTGGGCAAACTGATGCGGACCTTAGAGCAGATCCACGAGATCGACCTGACCGAGGAACGTCGGACCGTCCCGCTCTCGGAACTCACCCCGACGCAGGGCCGGGTCTACGCCGACGAACTCGAGGGGCGGCGATACGAACTCGAGCGCGGGCTCGCCGAACCGCTGGTCGTCATCGACAACGGCGGCACGCTGTTGCTGGCAGACGGCCATCACCGCGTGCTCGCAGCGGATCAGCTCTCGATCGACGAGATGGACGCCTACGTCATCGTCATCGATCACGAGATCGAACTGGGGATGGCACGCACCGCCGAGAAGGAGAACTTAGAGCGGATCGATGATATCGAGGTCGTCGATTACGCGCGCCACCCGTTGGTCCAGACGACCAAGCGACTCCAGTCCGACGGCGGAGACGACGGAGAGGGAGACGAGTAGGGCGTGGGCAAATTGTGGGCTGGGTTCTCATAGTCGGCGAGAGCGGATAGTCAGTCGGACCGACCGCTGGTGAGCGTTTTCCGTGTCGGCGCAGTACCTCGCTCGATGGCTGAACCTCGCACACCCGATCGCGTTCTCATCGCCGGTGCCAGCGGCGACACCGGACACGAACTACTGTCTGTCCTTCGACCGACCGAACTGACCGTTCGCGCGACCACGCGGTCGTACGCGGCCGCGGACACGCTCGAGCGACACGGGGCCGACGAGGTAATCATCGCCGATTTCTTCGAGTCTGCCGATGCCGTGCGAGCGGTCGAGGGCTGTGACATCGTCTACTGTGCGCTTGGGACGCCGCCGTGTCTGCGACACGCGACCGGCGGCAAATTGGTCGACCGGACCGGCGTGATCAACCTTATCACCGCCGCCGTGGCGGCGGAGGTCTCCTATTTCGTCTTCGAGAGCGCGATCGGCGTCGGAAACTCGAGGGCGGGACTGTCGCTGCCGGCGCGGCTCGTGATCCGGGGCTCGCTGCGGGCCAAACGCGACGCCGAGACCTCGCTGCGCCGGGCGGGGGTCGGATACACGATCGTTCGCCCCGGAAAACTCACGAACGCCCCGCCGAGCGGTGAGGTGCTCGTGGGTGAAGGCGGCGATTCCGTCTCGGGGGCGATTCCGCGAGCCGACGTGGCGCGGATCATGGCCGCGTCGCCGTTCACGCCCGACGCGCGCAATCGGACGATCGAAATCGTCAGCCGTGACGGGCTCTCCGGGACGCCGAAACGCCTCATCGACATCGACTGGGCCGACGACTCGCTTACGGTCCCCCGCGAGCGAAGCCGGATCTGAGGTACGCTAACGGGCGTTCGCGCCCCGTTTGCAGACGATTGAACGCCCCCCGAACCTTCATTGGCTGTCGGCAAATATTACGACCATGTACGACGACGAGGACCTCGAGGAGATCCGGGAGGCCGGCGAGCAGTGGGAGGCCGAGCGCCTTGAGCCGGCCCTCGACCGTCACGGCGAGCGTCGGGACCGGTTCGCAACCGTGTCGAACCACGAAGTCGACCGCCTCTATACCCCCGACGACGTCTCGGATCTCGACTACCTCGAAGATCTCGGCTTCCCGGGCGAGGAGCCGTACACCCGTGGGCCGTACCCCACGATGTACCGCGGGCGGACGTGGACGATGCGGCAGTTCGCCGGCTTCGGCACCGCGGAGGAGACCAACGAGCGGTTTCACTACCTGATCGACGAGGGCCAGACCGGGCTTTCGGTGGCCTTCGACATGCCCTCGCTGATGGGACTGGACTCGGACGACCCCATGAGCGAGGGCGAGATCGGCAAGGAGGGCGTCGCGGTCGACACGCTCCGGGACATGGAGATCCTCTTCGACGGGATCGATCTCGAGGAAATTTCGACCTCGTTTACGATCAACCCCTCTGCGCCGGTGATCTACGCGATGTACGTCGCGCTGGCCGACCGGCGGGGCGTCGACCGCGAGAAGCTGCGCGGGACCCTCCAGAACGACATGTTCAAGGAGTTCATCGCCCAGAAGGAGTGGGTAATTCCACCCGAACCCTCGCTGGATCTCGTGACGGACGTCCTCGAGTTCAGCACGGCCGAAACGCCGAAATTCCACCCGATCTCGGTCTCGGGCTATCACATCCGCGAGGCGGGCTCGACGGCGGTCCAAGAGCTCGCCTTCACCCTCGCGGACGGCTTCGGCTACGTCGAAGACGCGATGGATCGGGGGCTCGAGGTCGACGAGTTCGCGCCGCGGCTCTCCTTTTTCTTCAACTGTCACAACTCCTTCTTCGAGGAGATCGCGAAGTTCCGGGCGGCTCGCCGGATCTACGCCCGGGTGATGGACGAGTGGTACGGTGCCGAGGCCGACGAGTCGAAACGGCTCAAGTTCCACACCCAGACCGCGGGCCAATCGCTGACGGCCCAACAGCCCCTGAACAACGTCGCTCGGGTGACGATCCAAGCGCTCGCCGGCGTCATCGGCGGGACCCAGTCGCTGCACACCAACAGCTTCGACGAGGCGCTGGCACTGCCGGGCGAGAAGGCGGTCAGGGTTGCCTTGCGGACCCAGCAGATCATCGCCGAGGAGTCCGGCGCGGCCGACATCGTCGACCCCATGGGCGGCTCCTTCGCGGTCGAGACGCTCACCAACGAGATCGAGGAGCGGACGATGCGCTATATCGAGGAAATCCGGGAGATGGGCGACGGTTCGGTCCGCGACGGCATTCTGGCGGGCATCGAGGACGGCTTCTTCCTCCGGGAGATCCAGGACGCCTCCTANTTCGGTCCGCGACGGCATTCTGGCGGGCATCGAGGACGGCTTCTTCCTCCGGGAGATCCAGGACGCCTCCTACGAGTACCAGGAACGCGTCGAACGGGGCGAAGAGGTGGTCGTCGGCGTCAACGAGTACACGCTCGAGGAGGACACCAGTCCGGACATCCTCCAGATCGACGAGACCACGGCCGAGCGCCAGCTCGGGCGACTCGAGGACGTGAAAGCCGATCGGGACGACGCGGCCGTCGAGGAGGCACTCGAGGCGCTGCGCGAGGCCAGCGAGCGCGGCGAGAACACGATGCCGTACATCGTCGACGCGGTGAAGGCCTACGCGACGATGGGCGAGATCATGGCCGTCTTCGAGACACAACACGGCGCGTACAGCGAGAGTATCGGCCTGGCCTGATCGCGCGTTGTCGGCCGCCACCGGGAAGCCGTGTCCGACGGTGTCGTCGCGAGCACCGCCGTCCGCGCGACGCTGCTGGCGGAGATCGAGGATAGTGTTCTGTGAGTACCGAGCGGCGGTACGCGACCGTCTCCGTCACGCTTCGGCGTCGAATCGGGAGAGTATTCGAACGACGAGCAGGAGCGACAGCAGGACGGCCCCGACCGCAACGGCCCCGTAGATGCCGAGCGTGAGCGGCGAGACGGGAACAGAGATCGTGAGAACGGAAATCTCCTCGAGCCCGGTCCGGGCGGGCAGCGTCGCGCCGAGCAGCGCCCCGAAGGCGGCGGTCGCGACGATCAGCGCGAGGCCGAGGCCGGCGATGGCGTTCCGGCCCGTAATCCGTCGATCACTGGACACGATCCCGCCTACGACGGCCTGATTTGAGGGTCTTGTGTCGGATCGCTGGCGCTGATGGGGCGACGCCCCGTCGACTCGAGGCCGTCGCTCGCTCGAGCGGCTCCAATCGACCCGACCGCAACGAGCGCGAGGCGGAGTAGCCGCCAGTGTCCGGCCGGCTGCTGGGAAACGTTCTTCCCCGATTGCGGTGTAGCCCCGATAGTGATCCCCCGTGAGTTCCGATAAGGCCGACGCCGACGGAACAGCCCTCCAGCACCGGCTATCCGAGAAGGAACTGTTCCTGGTACTGCTCGTCGGAATCACGATACTGATGTCGATTACCGGGTTCGTCCTCATCATCAACTGAGCCCGAACCCGGCGACGTGTCGCGGTTAGCTCTCGGACGTGTCGTGTCGCGTGCGGTCGTCGGTCTCGATCGCTCGAGCCGCGATGTAGGTGACGACCGCGAGCACTCCCATCGTCACGATCAGGATGGCGAACTGGATCGCCGACTGGAGCGGATCGAATCCCCACGGGTTGAACACCGCGAAGATAGCGACGAAAAAGGCCATGATCGCGAACGGGATCAGATTGACCGTGAGATCGAGCCCGATTTCGGCGTCGAACGCGCGTCGGCTCATTGTTGTTGGATGTTCTCGAGTGGCTGTCTGCGATCGGTTTCGGCTCGGTTCAGTCGCGTCGCGGCCGCCGCGGCTGCTGCAGTCGTCGCGCCCGACGCAGCACCGCTATTGGTCTATCCGTCGGGACCGCACGACGCCGGCTCCGGCGATCGTCACGACGCCGGCGAACACGAGCGCGACGCCGCGACTCGTCAGCCCGGATAGGGGCTCGAGGAGGCCGATCGGGGCCGCTCCGGTCCCGTGGGCAGTCAGTATCCCGCCGGCGACGACGAAGGCCGCGCCGAACGTCGCCGCGAACGCGAGCGGGCGATCGACGTAGTCGGCGTCCGCCAGAATCCCCGCGACGCTCGCGGCCAAGGCGACGAGTCCGATGACGGCGACGGGGANCGACGGGGAGGAAGCCGACGACGATGCCGACCTCCGATCCGACGAGTCCGAGGGCGACGAGGATCGGCCACGGCCGCCCGCCGTCGGCCCGCGTCGGTTCGGTCGCCGCTCCCTGCGAGTGATCGGCCATACTCGGCGTTCCACGTCGAGGATGTAGTATCTGGCCCTACTCATTGGGTCCCGTGATTATCTCGAAACGGAGAAAACGATCCCAGCGAGCGCGTCGCCGCGCTACTCGTCGCGCTCGATGACGAACTCCGTGAACTCCTCGAGCTTCCGGGTCGTCTCCGCGTCGAAGTCCACGTCATCGATCGCGGCCCGCGCGTCGGCGGCCAACTCGAGGGCGCGCTCGCGGGCGTACTCGATGCTGCCCGCGTCCTCGAGGATCGAGAGGGCCTCGCCGATCTCGTCGTCGGTGTTGTCCTCAGCCTCGAGGATGGCCTGCAGCCGACGGACGCGCTCCGGTTCGCTCGTTTGCATGGCGTGGATGACCATGAGGGTCTTCTTCCCCTCGCGGATGTCGTTGCCGAACGCCTTGCCGAACTCGCCGGCCCGGCCCAGCGAGTGCTCGACGTCTAAGATATCGTCGCCGATCTGGAAGGCGACCGCGGTCAGTTCGGCGTATTCGGCGACGGCTTCCTCGACCTCGGGCGGTTGGGCGGTGATGATCGCGGCGAGGCGAGCGACGATCCGACCGAGGCAGCCGGTCTTGCACGCACACATCTCGAGATACTGCTCGGTGCTGATCCGAACCTCGCGTTCGTTGTGCCAGCAGATGTCCATCCCCTGGCCGAGGTGGGTGCGGTTCAGTTCGTGCATGAGCATTTCGTAGGCGGCCAGCCGCCGCTCTGCCGGGAGGTCGGCGGGGTCCCGCGTGAGGACCTTCAGCGGCAGGAAGTACATCGCGTTGCCGGCGTTGAGCGCGATATCGCGCCCGTAGATGCGGTGGAGCGCGGGCTCTCCGCGCCGAATCGTCGCCCCGTCTTCGACGTCGTCGACGATGATCGTTCCGTTGTGCAGAATCTCCGGAATACAGGCGTAGGGGAGGTATTCGGCCGGGTCCTCGCCGAATCCCTCGACGAAGACGAGAAAGAGCACCGCACGCCACCGTTTCCCGCCTCGATCGAGGAGATCCCACAGCGGCGTCGCCAGTGCACGTTGGATGCCGGCGGGATCGTACTCGTAGGTGGGCGGACCGAAGAAGGACTCGAGGTAGTCAGCGTCGATCTCGCGTGGGACCAGATCGGCGATCGCCTCATCGATGGCCGGCCGCCAGTCGGCAAGCGTCTCCCGCATACCGACTCCGAGAGGGAGCGGCGTAAAAAAGGTTCGTAGTTTGTCGTGTCACTGGATACTGTCAATCTGAATGCTATCAACCGCTCGAGTCGGGCGAGCGATACAGTTACCCGGCCGTCGTGTGTCAGTCCAGCCATGAGCGCTTGGATCGGCTCCGTTTTCGAGAGCGACGTCGGCTGGACCCACCTCGAGGATCTCGTCGATGTCGGGAACCGAATGGCCGGCAGCGACGGCGAACGCGAGGCCGCCGAACTGACCCGGGACGCGCTGGCCGACGCCGGCGCGCGAAACGCCCGCCTCGAGCCCTTCGAGATACAGGGCTGGACCCGCGGCGACAGCGCGATTACGGCCGGCGACACGACCCAAGAGTGTATCGCCCTGCCGCGCAGTCCCGACGAGCGCGTCGTCGCGCCGCTAGTCGATCTCGGCTACGGCATGCCCGAGGACTTCGAAGAGACCGACATCGAGGACGCGATCGTCATGGTCCGCAGCGACAGCCCGGACTACTACGATCGGTACGTCCACCGGCGGGAGAAGTACTACCACGCCGTCGAGAACGGTGCGGTCGGGTTCGTGTATCGCAACCACGTCGAGGGCTGTCTGCCGCCGACCGGGAGCGTGGGAACCGACGCGGACCCGGTCGGGGCGATCCCGGCACTGGGCGTCTCGAACGAGGTCGGTGCGCGGCTGGCCCGTCGGTTCGACGGGGAGTCGATCACGGTCTCCGTCGAGGCCGATATCCACCCCGCCGAGAGCCAGAACGTGCGCGCCGAACTCGGCCCCGACACCGACGAGCGCGTGCTCGTGACGAGCCACGTCGACGCCCACGACATCGCCGAGGGCGCGATGGACAATGGGGCCGGGACCGCGATGATCGTCGAACTCGCGACCGCCCTCGCGGAGCGCGAGGACGACCTCGAGACCCGCGTCGAGTTCGTCGGCTTCGGCGCGGAAGAAGTCGGCCTCGTCGGCTCCGCCCGATACGCCGAGCGGACGGACTCTGAGACGATCAAGGCGGTCGTCAACAACGACGGCGTCGTCCGTGATCGGACGCTCTCGATCATCACGCAGGGCTTCGACGCGCTGCAGGAGGTCGCAAACGACGTGGCAGATCAGTACGACCATCCGATCGGAACGGTCCCGAAAGTCGGCCCCCACAGCGACCACTGGTCGTTCGTCGAGCGGGGTGTGCCGGGCTGTCACGTCAAATCGATCTCGGACGGGCCGGGACGGGGTTGGGGCCATACCGCCGCCGACACTATCGAGAAACTCGAGCCCCGAACCTTGCGCGAACAGGCCATCCTCCTGACGGAATACGTCGTCGCACTCGCCGATAGCAAGGTGACAGTTGACCATCGGGAGACCGCCGACATCGCGGCCGACCTCGAATCCCAGGACCTCGCCGAGGGGATGCGGATCACCGGCGATTGGCCCTACGACGACTAATCGAGCCTGCGGTGCCCGGGACGCCCGCGGCCGACCGCCGGCGTGCAGTCTGCGACCGACAACCGTACGCTTTTGAGCGGCCCGTGTGAACTGACGGCCATGGATGCCGCGTGGAGCGCGGGCGAATCCCCCGTGGTCGGCGTCGTCGGCGAGGCGGATACGAGCGACGCCGTCGAAATCGACGCCGACCTCGAGTCGGTGTTTGCCGCTTCCGACGCCGACGTGACGGCCGTCGACGGGGGTCTCGAGGACGTGCTTGCGGCGGAGCCGTCGATGGTAGTCGCGGCCGGCGAAGCGACTCTATCGGCGGTCGCTCGCGCCGACAGCGACGTTCCCGTTCTACCGGTCGGTCCCGTTTCCGGGATTGAATCGGTCGACCGCGATCACCTTCCCGACGCGCTCGCGGCCGTCCTCGACGGCCGCGCTCTCTGTCGCGAGCGGGCCGTACTGGGCGTCTCCCTCGAGTCGGCGGGTAACGACAAGACAGAGACCGCAACTCGAGTGCGCGCGCTGTTCGACGTGACGCTCATCACCGACGAACCCGCCCGGATCTCGGAGTACGGCGTCCGTGACCGGGGGACGTCCGTGGCGACCTTTCGCGCCGACGGCGTCGTCGCGGCGACGCCGGCGGGGAGTCACGGCTACGCGAGCGCGGTCGACGCGCCCCACCTCTCGCGAGCCGTCGACGCGGTGGCTGTCGCGCCGATCGGTCCCTTCGTCACCCAGACTCGGCGGTGGGTCCTGCCGACCGACGAACTGACGTTCACCGTCGAACGCGAGGCGTGTGACGTGGCGCTCGTCGTCGACGGCCGATCGATCGGTTCGGTCACCGTCGACTCGCGGGTTACCGTTTCTCCGGCCGCGTCGCTCTCGACGCTGGTCGTTCCGGACGAGCGGCTCGCGGCGTCGGAGTGACTGCGTACAAAAAGGCGGTGTCGGCCGCTGGTCGACGATCGGGACGGGTCCGGTCCCTCCCGGTCGGCTTGCTTCGATTGTGCCCGCTTAGCCGTTGTACGGCTCCTCGTCCCGGTGGTGGTCCGGGTTCTCGTTCTCGAGGGCGTCGTCTTCCCGGTCGGCCGATTGCTGTTCGATGTCCTGCCGGCGTTGCTCTTCGTCGTGGCGCTCCCGTGCTTCCTTCTCCTCCTCGGTGAGCCCCTCTTCGTCCTGGGTCTCCTCGGGATCGGTCTCCTCTTTCGCGAGTTGGACATCCCGCCCGTGTTCGTCCGTGCCCGTGGTGTCGCGCTCGTCGGTGTTGTCGGACATAGTGATCCCGATTGTGGGTATCCGCGGTCGCTGAAAAGGCGTTGGGCTTGCGACAGTCGGCGTGGCAGCTGTATTGCAGTATCTGGCCGTCTCCCCGCGACTCACCACGGTTCGCCGGCAGCGAGATCGATCTCGCTGTCGCCCTTCTCGGAGGGGCAGATATCCGCCAGCACGCAGTCGGCACAGTCGGGGTTCTGGGCCGTACAGGTCGCTCGTCCGTGGTCGATACAGAGGTGGGTGAACTGCTGCCAGTCGTCCTCGGGGACGATCTCGATCAGGTCCTGTTCGATCCGTTCGGGGTACTCCTCCTCGGTCAGCCCCAGCCGCCGCGAGAGTCGCTGGACGTGCGTGTCGACGACGATCCCCTCGACGATGTCGTGGCCGTGCTGGAGGACGACGTTCGCCGTCTTCCGGCCGACGCCCGAGAGTTCAGTCAGTTCGTCCATCGTGTCCGGCACCTCGCCGTCGTGGTCCTCGAGGATCGTCGCACAGGAGTCGCGGATGTACTCGGCCTTGCTGTTGTAGTAGGTGATCGAGTTCAAGTCCTCGGCGAGTTCGTCCTGGTCGACGGTCGCGTAGTCCTCGGCACCGTCGTACTTCTCGAAGAGGTGTTTCGTCTCCTTGTTCACCCGTTCGTCCGTACATTGGGCCGAGAGGATCACCGCGATCAGGAGTTCGAGCCGGTTCGAGTACCGCAGCGAGATCGTTGAGTCCGGATACGCCTCTTCGAGGCGGTCGATAACCTCTGTCGCCTGTTCAGCGCGAGGCTCGAGCGGGGTTCCCATGCAGGAGTCGTTGCGAGAGCGCGCATTTGAGCCGTTCGGTTCGAGGCGGGTGGTCGGAGTCGAAAACCGGTATCGAATAGCAGTCACACAACCGATGGCATCGTCGATAATTACGATCTATTTCGGGCGGAGCGGCGGGTGAGACGCTGAGCCGTCCGTACTCTCGGGCCGATAGGATGCCGTGAGCTTTAAGCGGTCTTCAGCCACGTATCCGGGTATGAAAGCCACGGCCATGGCCCACCCCATTCAGGGACTGGTCAAGTATCACGGGATGCGCGACGAGATCGAGCGGCTGCCCTACCACGACAGTATCAGCGTCTGTACAGCCCCGAGCCACACTCGGACGACCGTCGAGTTCTCGATGGACTACGACGAGGACACCTTCATCGTCGACGGCGAGGAACTCGAGGGACGGGCCCACGAACGGGTCGAGGCCGTCGTCGAGAAGGCCCGCTCGAAGTCCGACGCCGCCCACACCGTCTACCCGGTCCGCCTCGAGAGCGAGAACAGCTTCCCGACGAACGTCGGGCTGGGGTCGTCTTCCTCTGGCTTTGCGGCCGCGGCGATGGCGCTGGCTGAGGCGGCCGAACTCGACGCCTCGAAAGGGGAGATCTCGACGATCGCGCGCGTCGGATCCGCCTCGGCCGCGCGGGCGGTCACCGGCGCCTTCTCGCATCTTCGGACCGGGATGAACGACGAGGACTGTCGCTCCGAGCGGATCCCCTCGGATCTCCACGAGGACCTGAAGATCATCGTCGGGCTCGTTCCCTACCACAAGGACACTGACGATGCCCACCGCGAGGCCGCCGACAGCCACATGTTCCAAGCCCGGAACGCCCACATCCACGAACAGATCGCGAAGATGCGGGACTCCCTGCGCAACGACGACTTCGAGGGCGTGTTCGAACGCGCCGAACACGACTCGCTGTCGCTGGCCGCGACGACCATGACCGGTCCCTCGGGCTGGGTCTACTGGCAGCCGGCCACGCTTGCGGTCTTCAACAAAGTCCGCGAACTCCGCGAGGAAGAGGATATTCCCGTCTACTTCTCGACGGACACCGGCGCTAGCGTCTACGTCAACACCACCGAAGAACACGCCGAAGAGGTCGAGGAGGCCGTCTCCGACTGCGGCGTCTCGACAACTACGTGGGACGTCGGCGGTCCCGCCCGCCTGCTCGAGGAAGACGACCACCTGTTTTAACGACGCTCGCGCCGTCGGTCGCTGCAATGCCGTATTTTCTGCTGTGCGTTCCGGACTGCTCTGTCCACGTAGCGTTCGCGGTGGCGGTTTGCGCCGCTCTCTCACTGCTTTCGGTGCTGTCGCTTGACCGAAGAAAGACGGCAGAAAGAACCGACGTCGACCTCGAGCCGGTGTGTTAGGCGAAGGTTTTCGAGACGTCTTCGGTCTCGTCGGACTCGGCCTGGACCTTGTCCCACGCGTTGCGGAAGTCCTCCATCCGGATCTCGGTGCGGTCGTCGCGGATGGCGAACATGCCGGCCTCGGTACAGACCGCTTTGATATCGGCACCGGAGGCGTTGTCGGCCTCTTCGGCCAGTTCGCCGAATTCGACGTCGTCGGCGACGTTCATCCCGCGGGTGTGGATCTCGAAGATGATCTCGCGACCCTCGGCGTTGGGCTTTGGCACTTCGATCAGGCGGTCGAACCGGCCGGGCCGGAGGATGGCGCGGTCGAGCATGTCGAAGCGGTTGGTGGCGGCGATGATGCGGATCTCGCCGCGCTCTTCGAAGCCGTCCATCTCCGAGAGCAGTTGCATCATGGTCCGCTGGACCTCGGCGTCGCCGGAGGTCTTGGACTCGGTCCGCTTGGCCGCGATGGCGTCGATCTCGTCGATGAAGATCACTGCGGGCTCGTGCTCGCGGGCGACATCGAAAAGGTCGCGAACGAGCTTCGCGCCCTCGCCGATGAACTTGTGGACCAGTTCCGAGCCGGCCATCTTGATGAAGGTGGCGTCGGTCTGGTTGGCGACGGCCTTGGCGAGCATCGTCTTCCCGGTGCCCGGCGGACCGTAGAGGAGCACGCCGCTCGGCGGGTCGATGCCCACGTCGTCGAACATCTCGGGCTTCTCGAGGGGCATCTCGACGGTCTCGCGGACTTCCTGCATCTGCTCTTCGAGCCCGCCGATGTCCTCGTAGCTGACCTCCGGGCTCTCGGTGACTTCCATCACGCGAGCGCGAACGTCAGTTTCGTTCGAGAGGGGCTTGACGATAGACAGCGAGTTGTTGACCGCGACCCGCGCGTCGGGTTCGATGTCCTCGCGCATCTCGTCGGTGACTTCGGTCAGCGCCTCCTGATTGTTGCCGTGCTGTTTGATAATGACGCCCTCGTCCGTGACTTCCTGGACGGTGGCGACGAACAGCGGCGACTGCTTGAGTTTCTTGTTCTCGTGTGTGAGTCGCTCGAGTTTCTGCTGGTACTTGTTGTTCTCGGCGTTGGCGTCGAGGAGCTTATCGCGCATCTCCTCGTTTTGCGCCTCGAGGATCTCCAGCCGTTCCTCGAGTGACTGAATTTTCTCCTGTTGGGACGCCTCGTCCTCATCATATGGGAGGTCGACGTCGTCCACGGTGTCGCTCATCACCCGACCTTTGGGTACTGGTTCATAAGAGACTTCGGGTCGGTGCAGCGGTCGTGTTTAGTTTGTAGCATTGTGCCAGACGGTGAAGGCTTGGAGCCACGATTCGGCTGTTGACGGTTGTGCGTGACTAAAACAGTTTGAGAACGAAGAAGTACGTC
>NZ_AOID01000012.1 GCF_000337195.1 Natrinema versiforme JCM 10478
TGCCGGCTGTAGATCACACTTGTGAACCCAATCGTGAACTGCCTTCCGACTGCGTTCGACACCAAACTTCTCTAATTCTCGAACGGTATTCGAAAGCGATAGCCCAGCAAGATGGAGTCGAATACCGAGTTCCATCAGCTGGCGTGGTGTCCGCTCTCGCTCCACAAAACTCAAATCGACCCAGTCGCTACACCCACTGAGGCGGTCGATTTTTGGCATAGAGCACCACAAAATCGTGCCGCCTCACTTTTCACGCTTAACGAAACAGCACCNGTCGCTACACCCACTGAGGCGGTCGATTTTTGGCATAGAGCACCACAAAATCGTGCCGCCTCACTTTTCACGCTTAACGAAACAGCACCCATCTACTGGGAGTCAAACGTATTCGGGCTGGTTACGGGCTCGGTCATCCATAATGGTCATCTCGACTTTGGCGGAAGTGTCGATAACCAGTATGAATACGGCGTGACGGCAATCGAGAGTCCGAATCTCAGCGATGGTACTGAAGGCGTCACAGTCAGCTACGATGATACGGTCACTCGCTCTGCACCACCGGGCAACAATCCGGCTCCGCTGTTTGCACTTAACGGACGCGGAAGACTCAAACTCAAACTTCGTCGACAAATTAGTTCGCAGGGAAACCTCCGTGGAGAGTACAGCCACAACTGGAGTGTCGGCGGGAAGTCGTGGGACCCGTCCAACATCAGTCTGAACATCGGAACACCTGTTTCGTACGACCTCCCGACCTTGGCCGATAATTGGGTGTTGGACGATAAACAGGACATCTAAACCAATTGAAACTGTTCTCTAGTAGTGCACAGGTCTGTCAGATAATCCTTGTAGTATTCGTCTATTTCTCCAATTATCCGTCATTCCAGCTATCCTCATGTTGAATCTGAATAGATGACACTCATTACCTGTGTATAATAACCTAGAGGCATAAATCTGAATAGGAAATATTATTATCCTGTATTCGGAATGGGGAGACAGGATGAGTGCTTCAGAGTCGCTTCGACAGGAGACCGGCGAGCGGGGAACGTGGGACGACGTGCGCGAGTTGCCGCCGAGCGCGAAGCTCGTCGCGAAGGTCCTCGAGTACAACGACACGATGACGCAACAACAGATCGCCGACGAGACGCTCCTGCCCTCCCGGACCGTGCGGTACGCGCTCAACCGACTCGACGAGGAGAACGTCATCGATTCGCGCTTTTCGTTCTCCGATGCCCGCAAGCGCCTGTACAGCCTCGATATCGAGTCGTAACTGGCGTCCGTCGCTATCGGTTTCGGCCGTTCTCGCTTCGGTTTTCTCGTTGTGGTAGCGGCCATCTCGAGTTCGCCCGAACTGTCTCTTTTACTTTCGCCTCGGTCACGGAACCCCTTTAGGGCGGGCTCGCCAACGACTGGCCAATGACGCGGGTACTACACACGGGCGATACCCACCTCGGGTACCAGCAGTACAATTCGCCCGAGCGACGACAGGACTTCCTCGAGGCGTTCCGGACCGTCGTCGAGGACGCGGTCGCGGATGATGTCGACGCGGTGGTCCACGCCGGTGACCTCTTTCATGACCGCCGGCCCGGACTGGTCGACCTGCAGGGAACCGTCGACATCCTCCGAGTTCTCGCAGACGCCGACATCCCCTTTCTCGCCGTCGTCGGTAACCACGAGTCGAAACGCGACGCCCAGTGGCTCGATCTCTTTGCGGATCTCGGACTCGCGACCCGGCTCGGTGCCGAGCCGGTCGTTGTCGACGACGTTGCCCTCTACGGACTGGACTTCGTCCCCCGCTCTCGCCGGGACGATCTGACCTACGATTTCGACCCCGTTCCGGGCGAGGTGGCGTACGCAACCCTGGTGAGCCACGGCCTCTTCGAACCCTTCGCGCACGCGGACTGGGACACCGAGACGGTCCTCGAGGAGTCCACGGTCGATTTCGACGCCGTGTTGCTGGGGGACAACCACAAACCGGACACTGCGGAGGTCCTCGATACGTGGGTCACCTACTGCGGGTCGACCGAGCGCGCGAGCGCCAGCGAGCGCGAGGACCGGGGCTACAACCTCGTCGATTTCGCGGACGACGAGGTCGCGATCAGCCGCCGGGGCCTCTCCTCGACCCGCGAGTTCGTCTTCGTCGACGCCGACCTCGCGGAGGGCGAAGGCGTCGACCGAGTACAGGAACGCGTCCGCCAGCACGACCTCGAGGACGCGGTCGTCATCGTCACCGTCGAGGGCGAGGGCCGCCCCATCGCGCCGGCCGCGGTCGAGCAACTCGCGATCGACCGCGGGGCGCTCGTCGCCCGCGTCAACGATCGCCGCGACCTGCCGGACGAAGACGAGGACGTGTCGGTGAGCTTCGCGAACCCGGACGACGCCGTCCGCGAACGGGTGCGCGAGATGGGGCTCAGCAACGCCGCACTCGAGATCGACGAAACCGTCCGGAGCGGCGACCTCGCCGATTCGAACGTCCGCGAATCCGTCGAACGGCGGGTTCGCGACCTGCTCGAGGACGACGAGTCGTCGTTCGAGCCCGCGCCGGAGCGGGAACCGGGCGACGAGGACGTGACGACGGTCGCCGATCAGCTCGCGGGCGAGAGCGGGACGGCAGACGCGGCAGCAGCCGAGTCAGCCGGCTCGGCAGCCGCGGATAGTGACGCCGATACGGCGGCTGCGGCGAACGGAGGCGAGATCGAGGGCGAGACGGCTGCCGACACGGACGACAGCGCGACCGCCGACACCGGCAACGCCGCAACCGGCGACGGCGACACTGACGCCGATACCGACGAAACTACTGATGCCGATGCCGACGCCGACACCGCGTCGCTGGGTGATTTCGCGTGAAAGTCGACCGCGTTCGGCTGCTGAACTTCAAGTGCTACGGCGACGCGGACCTCACACTCGAGCACGGAGTCACCGTCGTCCACGGCGTCAACGGCAGCGGGAAGTCGACGCTGCTCGAGGCGGTCTTCTTCGCGCTCTACGGCTCGAAAGCACTGGACGACCGCACGTTAGACGACGTGATCACGACCGGCGAGGAGGAGGCCGAGGTCGAACTCTGGTTCACCCACGACAACCGCGAGTATCACGTCGAGCGTCGACTCAAACTGCGCGGCGACCGCGCGACCACGACGAAGTGCGTCCTCGAGACCCCGACCGAGACGATCGAAGGAGCGCGCGACGTGCGCCGGGAGGTGACCGAACTCCTGCGGATGGACGCCGAGGCGTTCGTCAACTGCGCATACGTCCGGCAGGGCGAGGTCAACAAGCTCATTCACGCCTCGCCGAGCGACCGGCAGGACATGATCGACGACCTGCTCCAACTGGGCGCGCTCGAGGACTACCGCGAGCGGGCCAGCGAGGCCCGACTCGGCGTCAAAACGGTGCTCGACGGCCAGCGTGAGGTTCTCGAGGACGTCCGCAATCAGGTCGAGCAGAAAGAAGCGAAGGACCTCCACGAGCGGCTGAACAGCCTCGAGTCCCGCCGCGCCGACGTTGCGGAGAAGATCGAGCATTACGAAACCCAACGCGAGCAGGCCCAAGAGACACTCGAGACGGCAGAGGACGTCCTCGAGCGCCACGCGGAGACTCGCGAGGAAATCGAGACGCTCGAGGAAGAGATCGAGGAGCTTCGATCGAAGATCTCCGAGACCGAACGCAAGCGCGAGAACGCGAAAGACGAGATTAGTCGGATCCGCGACCGGCGCGAGGAACTCGCGGACGAACGCGCCGAGTTGCTCGCGGAGACCGACATCGAGGCCACAGATCCCGACGAGGAAGTGGTCGAGGAACGAATCGCCGCCTTCGAGGCCCGCGACGAGGAACTCCGCGACGACCTCGAGGACGTTCGCGTGACGATCACGGAAGGAACCAACGAGATCGAACGCCTTCGGTCCGAGGCCGACGACCTCGAGGAACGGGCCGAGACGGCTCGCGAAGAGGCCGACGAACTCGATGCGCAACTCGAGGCCGACGAGGAAACGATCGCGGAGCGCGAGTCGAAACTCGAGGACCTCGACGAGCAGATCACGGACGCGCGGGCGACGTTCGACGACGCGTCGATCGCCTTCGGCGAGGCCGACTCACAGCTTGCGGAACTCGAGGCTGAACGCGAGGAGGTCGTCTCGGAAATCAACGATCTCACCGCCGACATTCGAACCGCCGAGACCGCCATCGAGGAGGGCGAACGACTGCTCGAGGAGGGCAAGTGTCCCGAGTGCGGCCAACCGGTCGAGGACTCGCCCCACGTCGACGTGCTCGATGAACGGCGGGACGAACTCGCCGACCTCGAGGCCGAGCGCGAGGAACTCAAGGACCAGCGCGACGAGATCGGCGAGCGGATCGACCGCGCCGAGGACCTGCGGGAGGTCGAGCGGACGGTCGACCGACTCGAGGAGAACCGCGACAACATCGAGCAACTGCTCGCGGAGAAACGCGAAGCGTTGGCGGACCGGCGAGACCAGCGCGAACAACGCCGGGACGACGCCGACGAGTACGAAACCGAGGCCGACGAAAAGCGAGCGGCGGCAGCGGAACGCGAAGCGGCTGTCGACGACGCGCGGGCCGAACTCGGGGAGATCAACACCGAACGCAGCGAGATCAAGGAGACCCTCGAGTCCCTCGAACGCGTCTCGGAAATCGCCGACGAACGGGCGAGCCTCGAGAGCGAGATCGAGACCCGTCGCGAGCGACGGCAGGACTGGGAGACGATGAACGACGAGCGCCGGGAGGGGCTCTCCGAAAAGCGCGACCGCAAGCGCGACCTCGAGTCGGAGTTCGACGAGGAGCGGGTCGAAACCGCACGCGAGGACAAGCAAAACGCCGAGGGATATCTCGAGCAGGTCGACGACAAACTCGCGGAACTCGAGGAGCAACGCAACGGCGTCCAGAACGCGATCGGTGCCGTCGAGAACGAACTCGAGGAACTCGAGCGCCTCCGCGAGCGCCGCGAGCGCCTCGAGGACCGGTGTGAACGCCTCGAATCGCTGTACGACGAGGCCGAGACGCTCCAGACGACCTACGGGGAGTTGCGGGCGGAACTGCGCCAGCGCAACGTCGAGACCCTCGAACGGCTGCTCAACGAGACGTTCGATTTGGTCTACCAGAACGACTCCTACGCGGCGATCGATCTCGACGGCGACTACCGGCTGACGGTCTATCAGAAGGACGGCGAAGCGCTCGAGCCCGAACAGCTCTCCGGCGGCGAGCGGGCGCTGTTCAACCTCAGCCTACGGTGTGCGATCTATCGGCTGCTCGCCGAGGGCGTAGAGGGAACCGCGCCGATGCCGCCGCTGATCTTAGACGAGCCGACGGTCTTCCTCGATTCGGGCCACGTCACCCAACTCGTCTCGTTGATCGAATCGATGCGCAACGACTTCGGCGTCGAACAGATCGTCGTCGTCAGCCACGACGAGGAACTGGTCGGCGCGGCCGACTCGCTCGTCCGCGTCGAAAAAGACGCCACGTCAAACCGCTCGCGACTCGAGCGCGGCGAGCCGCCGGAAGCGGAACTGCTCGCCTCGGATTAAACCGACTCTGCGCTGCTTTCGGTTCGGCCGCCTCGCTCTCAGGAGTCCGTCGCTGCCGTCTCGTCCGTCGCCTCGAGGCTCGGCCGAATCGTCTCGAGTGCGGTCTCGCAGTCCTCCGTGAGCCGGTAGCCGCGCTCGCCCGCAATCTCCGTCTCCTCGAGCAGGCCCGCGGCCGAGAGCACTGTCAGCCGGCCGTGGAGGTCGCTCTCGCAGAAGTCGTAGCCGTCGAGCAGGGTCCGCACACCGAGCGGGCCGCGCTCTGCGAGTTCGACCAACAGGCCGAGCGTCTCCTCGTCGTGGACGTTGGTCAGCAGCGTCAGGATCGGGTCGCCCACGCTTCGAGCGGCCGTCTCGAGGGGGGATTCCTCGTCGACGACCTCGAGGCGATCGTTCTGAATGTAACACTCGTTGCCGTTTTCGGGATCGCGAACGAGACTCGCGCTGTCCGATCGCTTGAGAAGGAGGTATCGTCTGCCGGTGTCGTCCTGAACGGATTTCATGAATGAGTCGGGTCGTCTGCTGTGTTCGATTCGTCCGCCGGGGCCGGTTCGATCGCGGTCTCGGATTCGTCGGTCGGCTCCGAGTCGGTCGGCGGGTCCGTCTCGAAGGCGGTGTGTTGGTACTGCCAATATCGCCGAGCGGCGAACCCGCTCAACACGAGTCCGATGACGAGCAGCCACCCGCCCGTCGTCGTGTCGCCTTCGAAGAGCAAGAACAGAACGCCGAGCGCGAGAGCCAACAGCGCGCCGTTGATCACGATGATGAGCACCCAGAACGCCTCGAGGAGGTCGTTCGGGGCCTCGGTTTCGTCGGTTGTCACTGCCGGCACGTCGACCGAGTTCGGGGACGACTCCTCGTCGGCCTCGGCGGCGAGGTCCTCCGTGTCGACGCTCGGAATCGTCAGCGAATCGTCGTCCGGATCTTCGAAGGCGTCCTCGGGATCGTCGTAGGGATCGTCGGGCTCCCAGTCCTCGGACTCGTCTTCGAACGGGTCGAACACCACGTTCGGCGGAAGGGAGACCGACAGGAAAAGTGTTCGCGTTTCGACGGCGTTAGGCTAACTCCGCGAGCGTGAGCGTCTGGGAGGTCTCCACCCACGCGAGCGGGTTCTCGGCGTCATAGAAGACCACGCCGTCCTCGGTCTCGTAGGACTCGATCGTTGCGGTCCCCGCGGGCTCGCTACTCGGTTCGCTCGAATCCGTCGCGTCGTCGTTCACATGGGTGGACACATCGATCACCTGATCCCGTGCTATGTGTTACCAAGTTATATGTCTTGTTGCTCCCGCAAGCCGTCGGGGCCGGATGACGTATCACATTAAATATGAACGATCGGCGGAACCCGCGTCCCAGTACCGTCGATCAGGGCGGGTGACGGCAGTGTGGAACCGATCACGCAGGCGGGGATTGCAGGGGTTTTTATCCGCCGACTGCGAATCTCGGTATCATGACTGAGGCGGGCCAGACCGGACTCGCGGCGTTCGGCGGCGACTCCGACGAGAGCGACGACCGGCCGGCGGAAGAGGCGGTTGCCGTCGCCGGCAACGGCGGATCAAACGCCGCGGAAGTGATCGATGTCGTCGAGGAGACGCTGCCCGAGCCCGAGGGCGAACTCGAGCTCGCGGTGATGCAAGTCGACTACACGATCGCCGGCTACGGCGACGAGGAGCGACCAATCATGCACGTCTTCGGGCGCACGCCCGAGGGCGAACTCGAGCACGTACAGGTGGTCGGGTTCAAACCGTATTTCTACGCGCCGACGGATTCCCTCGAGCGGCCGCCCGAGGAGCAGTACGACCGACTGACGGGGAGCCGAGAGGTCGGCGAAGACGGCGAGCCCTACGAGAGCATCCGCGGCGAGAAACTCACCAAGATCTTCGGCCAGACGCCGCGGGACGTCGGGCAGGTGCGTGACGACTTCGAGCACTACGAGGCCGACATCCTGTTCCCGAACCGGTTCCTGATCGACAAGGACATCCGCAGCGGGCTTCGCGTGCCGGAGCGACGCGCCGAGGACGACTCGCTCGTCGTCCCCCACGACGAGGTCGAATCGGCCGCTGTCGACGTCGATCCCCGGGTCAACACGTTCGACATCGAGGTCGACGACCGCCACGGCTTCCCCGAGGACGGCGAGGAACCGATCGTCTGTCTCACCAGCCACGACTCCTACCGCGACGAGTACATCATGTGGCTCTACGAGGCCCCGATCGGCGACGGCGAGATTCCCTCCGAGATCGAGGACTACGATCCCATCGAGGGCGATATCGAGCACGAAGTCCGTAGCTTCGATGAGGAGGAAGCCATGCTCGAGGCCTTCATCGAGTACATCGACACGACGGATCCCGACATCCTCACGGGCTGGAACTTCGAGGACTTCGACGCGCCGTATTTCCTCGATCGGCTCGAGGAACTCGCGGGACCCCACCACGAGTACGACCTCTCGATCGACCAACTCTCCCGGGTCGACGAGGTCTGGCGGAGCAACTGGGGCGGCCCCGACATCAAGGGCCGCATCGTCTTCGACCTGCTGTATGCCTACCAACGGATGGTCTTCTCCGAACTGGACTCCTACCGGCTCGACGCCGTCGGCGAGGCGGAGCTCGGCGTCGGCAAGGAACGCTACGCCGGGGACATCGGTGACCTCTGGGAGGGCGATCCGACGCAGTTGCTCGCGTACAACCTCCGGGACGTGGAGCTGTGTGTCGAACTCGATCGGCAACAGGAGATCGTTCCCTTCTGGGACGAGGTGCGCTCGTTCGTCGGCTGTAAGTTAGAGGACGCGCCGACGCCGGGCGATGCGGTCGACATGTACGTCCTCCACGAGGCCCACGGCCGGTTCGCGCTCCCCTCGAAGGGCCAACAGGAGGCCGGCGAGGAGTACGAGGGCGGCGCGGTGTTCGAGCCGATCACGGGCGTCAAGGAGAACGTCACCGTGCTGGACCTGAAATCGCTGTACCCGATGTGTATGACGACGGTCAACGCCTCGCCCGAGACGAAGGTCGATCCCGACGAGTACGACGGGGAGACGTATATCGCGCCGACCGAACCCGAGCCGATCCACTTCCGCAAGGAACCCGACGGCGTCATGCGGGAGATGATTACCGAACTGCTCGCCGAGCGCGAGGAGAAGAAGGAACTGCGAAACGAACACGAACCCGGAAGCCTCGAGTACGAGCAGTACGACCGACAGCAAGGAGCTGTCAAGGTTATTATGAATTCGCTATACGGAGTGTCAGGGTGGGAACAATTCCGTCTATATGACAAAGAAGCAGCATCCGCAATCACCGCTACTGGTCGCGAAGTGATCGAATTTACCGATTCAGCCGCAAACGATCTTAATTATCAAGTCACGTATGGAGATACCGACAGCGTCATGCTCGAGCTCGGTCCCGACGTTCCGAAAGAAGATGCCCTCGAGCAGTCCTTCGAGATCGAGGAGTACATCAACGGCCGTTACGACGACTTCGCACAGGAGGACTTAAACGCCGAGGAACACCGCTTCCAGATCGAGTTCGAGAAGCTCTACCGGCGGTTCTTCCAGGCGGGCAAGAAGAAACGCTACGCGGGCCACATCACCTGGAAGGAAGGCAAAGACGTCGACGACGTCGACATCGTCGGCTTCGAGTACCAGCGCTCGGACATCGCCCCGATCACCAAGGAGGTCCAACACCGGGTCATCGAGATGATCGTCCGCGAGGGCGACGTCGAGGGCGCAAAGGAGTACGTCAACGGCGTCATCGAAGACGTCCGCGAGGGGGATATCTCGCTCGAGGACATCGCGATCCCGGGCGGAATCGGCAAGCGACTGGACAACTACGACACCGACACGGCACAGGTCAGGGGCGCGAAGTACGCCAACCTGCTGCTCGGAACCAACTTCCAACGCGGGAGCAAGCCGAAGCGGCTTTACCTCGACCGGATCGATCCGTCGTTCTTCGAACGACTCGAAGCGGAAGACGGGTTTGACGCCCGCACGGACCCGCTCTACGGCGCGTTCAAGCGCGATCCCGACGTTATCTGCTTCGAGTACGAAGACCAGATCCCCGAGGAGTTCGAGGTCGACTACGACAAGATGCTCGAGAAGACGCTGCAGGGGCCGATCGAGCGGATCCTCGAGGCACTGGGAATTTCGTGGGAAGAAGTGAAAAGCGGGCAAGAGCAGACAGGGTTGGACTCCTATATGTAACGCGCGGAGCCGCCGAGTCCCGCCCGTCGCCTTCTATCGCTGACACTCCGACGAGTTACACTGCCGTCTTCGGAGGCCAGACCGGCCGCTCGATCCGTTCCCACAGCCCGCCGATTTCACCGGTGAACGAGGGTCCGTATGGCGGTATTCCTCCTCCTACCCAAAGGCTGGTTTTCGAATAGAAAAATTATTTTGCGAATGTGAGACTGTATCCAATTGGATACGAAACCGTTATCAGTCATACGACCCACCTTTTGGATGAGCGAATACTATGGCACGTCTCGAACTAAACAACCTGCACGCGGAAGTAGCGGAGGGCGACGAGAAGATCCTCGAGGGCGTCAACCTCGAGGTTCGGTCGGGCGAGATCCACGCCCTGATGGGACCGAACGGGTCCGGGAAGTCAACGACCGCGAAGGTCATCGCCGGCCACCCAGCCTACGAGGTCACCGACGGTGAAGTTCTGCTTCACCTCGAGGACGAGGAGTTCGGCGAAGACATCGAGATCGACGAGGACCAGCGCACGTGGAACCTGCTGGACCTCGAGCCCAACGAGCGCGCCGCGCTCGGCATCTTCCTCGGCTTCCAGTATCCGGCCGAGATCGAGGGCGTCACGATGACGAACTTCCTCCGCACGGCGCTCAACGCCAAGATCGAAGAGCGCGAGGAGCTCTTCGAAGACGAGGACGGTGAGGCTGACGCCGAGGAGGACGACGAAGGCTTCGAGAACTCGCCGATGGAGGGAGACGTCGACGAGGGCGAAGTCGGCGTCGCCGAGTTCCAGCAGATCCTCCAGGAGAAGATGGAGCAACTGGACATGGACGAGAAGTTCGCCCAGCGCTACCTCAACGCCGGCTTCTCCGGCGGGGAGAAAAAGCAAAACGAAGTGCTGCAGGCCGCCATCCTCGAGCCCTCGGTCGCCGTTCTCGACGAGATCGACTCCGGGCTCGACATCGACCGACTACAGGATGTCTCGAGCGGGATCAACGCGCTGCGCGACGAGCAGGGCACCGGGATCCTCCAGATCACCCACTACCAGCGCATCCTCGACTACGTCGAGCCCGATCACGTCCACGTGATGCTCGACGGCCAGATCGCCAAGAGCGGCGGGCCGGAGCTCGCCGAGAAACTCGAGGACAAGGGGTACGATTGGGTCCGCGAAGAGGTCTACGGCACCGCGTAACCGGATTCGACTAGAACAACCGTAATAACGCTACAGCCGTAAACACAACTACATCAATCATGAGTTCAGATCAAGACCACCTACAAGAGACAGACACCGAGGCCCGATTCGAGTTCAAGAAAGAGGAGAACTCCGCGGTCCGATCCGGCAAAGGCCTGACCGAAGAGGTCATTCGAATGATCTCCGACGACAAGGACGAGCCCGACTGGATGCTCGAGCGGCGTCTCCGCGCCCTCGAGCAGTATCACAACATGCCGATGCCGTCCGACTGGCCCGGCATGCCCGACCTCTCCGAACTGGACGTCGAAGAAATCATTCCCTACATCCGACCGGACGTCGACAAGCGCGAAGGCGTCGACGACTGGACGGAGCTGCCCGACGAGATTCAGGACACGTTCGACAAGCTCGGCATCCCGGAAGCGGAGAAGAACGCCCTCTCGGGCGTCGGTGCCCAGTACGAGTCCGAGGTCGTCTACCAGAACATGCAAGAGCAGTGGGAGGAGAAAGGCGTCATCTTCTGTAACATGGATGAGGCCGTCCGCGAACATCCCGAGCTCGTCAAAGAGCACTTCATGACGACCTGCGTGCCGCCAAGCGACAACAAGTTCGCCGCGCTGCACGGGGCCGTCTGGTCCGGCGGGTCGTTCGTCTACGTGCCGGAAGACGTCACCGTCGAGATGCCGGTGCAGGCCTATTTCCGGATGAACTCCGAGGGGATGGGCCAGTTCGAGCACACGCTCATCATCGCCGAGGAGGGCTCGGAGGTCCACTACATTGAGGGCTGTTCGGCCCCGAAGTACGGGACCCACAACCTCCACAGCGGAGGAGTGGAAGTCTTCGTCGGCGAAGACGCTCACGTCCAGTACTCGACCGTCCAGAACTGGTCGAAGAACACGTTCAACCTGAACACCAAGCGTGCCATCTGCGAAGAGAACGGCACGATGGAGTGGGTCTCGGGCAGCATGGGCTCGAAAGTGACCATGCTCTACCCGTGTACGATCCTCAAGGGTCGCGGCTCGACTGACACCCACATCACCATCGCCCTGGCGGGCGAAGGCCAGGACATCGACACCGGCGCGAAGGTCTACCACAACGCGCCCGAGACGAGTTCGACCATCGAATCCAAGTCGATCTCCAAGGACGGCGGCCGCACCAACTACCGCGGCCTCGTCCACATCGCCGACGGTGCCGAGAACGCAAGCACCGCCGTCGAGTGCGACGCGCTGATGTTCGACAACGAGTCCACGTCGGACACCATGCCGTACATGGAGATCGAGGAGTCGAAGGTCGACGTCGCACACGAGGCGACCGTCGGCAAGATCGGCGACGAGGACATCTTCTACCTCCAGTCGCGCGGACTGGACGACGACGACGCCAAGAAGATGATCGTCGCCGGCTTCATCGAGCCGATCACGGAGGAACTGCCCATCGAGTACGCGGTCGAACTCAACCGCCTCATCGAACTCGAGATGGAGGGGAGCCTCGGATAATATGAGCGCAGGAACACAGGTACACGCCAATCTGACCGAAGAACAGGTACGCGAAATCAGCGGGGACCTCGGCGAGCCCGACTGGCTCACGGAGACCCGACTCGAGGCCCTCGCGGCCCTCGAGGAGCTCGAGATGCCGGATGTCATCCGGACGCCGGGTCGAGACTGGACGAACCTCCACGAACTCGACTTCGAGTCGCTGGTGGACCCGCTGAACGCGGCCGAGAACAAGGACCAGGTCGGTCCCGACGAGGCCGACGTGCTCTCGTGGACCGAGGCCGTCGACGAGCACGAGGAGCTCCTCAAGGAGCACTTCGGTAGCATCGTCGATCCCCAGGAGAACTACCTGACGGCGCTCTCGACGGCGCTGTTTAGCACCGGAACGGTCATCTACGTCCCCGAAGGCGTCGACGCCGAGGACGTCGCCATCCGGACCGAGCAGAACTCCCGCTCGCTGTTCAACTACACGCTCGTCGTCACCGAGGAATCGTCCTCGGTCACGATCCTCGAGCGCCAGTCGACCGGCGAAGACAGCGAGGCGCGTAGCGCCTCGAGCAGTGCGAGCGGCGATGAGCCGCGAGCGGCCGACGAGCAGTACTACAGCGGCATCGTCGAGGTCGCCGCCGGCGAGAACAGCTACGTCCAGTACGGCAGCCTCCAGAACCTCTCGGAGGAGGCCTACAATTTCACCGTCAAGCGCGGCGTCACCGACACCTACGCCACGATCGACTGGATCGAGGGCAACCTCGGGACCCAGCTGACCAAGACCGAGGTCTCGACGGAGCTTCGCGGCGACTCCTCGGAGACCCAGATCGTCGGGGCCTTCTACGGCCACAACGACCAGCACTTCGACCTCGACGCGAAGGTCTGGCATCGTGCGGAGCACACGACCGCCGACCTCGTCACCCGCGGCGTCACCGACGACATCGCCCGCTCGGTCTACGAGGGCGTCCAGGACGTCGGCTCCGACGCGTGGGACACCAGCTCCTACCAGCGCGAGAACACGCTGATGCTCAGCGACGAGAGCGAGGCCGACGCCTCCCCGAAGCTGATCATCAACAACCACGACACCGAGGCCAGCCACTCCGCGACGGTCGGCCAGATCGACAAGGAGGACCTGTTCTATATGACCTCTCGCGGTGTCGACCCGCGGGCCGCACGGAACATGCTCGTCGAGGGCTTCTTCGTGCCCGTCCTCGAGGAAGTCGACGTCGACGAACTCCGCGACGATCTCACGGAACTGATCGGCGCTCGACTCCGCCAGCGCGACTAACCGCTGTCGCCGCTGTCGAATCCGATTTTAAGCGCCGTTTCTCGCGTTTTCGCTGTCCGTGCTCCGAGACGACTAAGTAACAGCGGCTCTCTTGTGGTGATATGAGTCTGGGACAGCGTGTCTCGAGCGACCACCAGCTGACCCGATTGCTACAGATCGGGGTCGTGCTGGAGGAACTCGTCGAGTCACGCGCCGCCCACCACATCGACTCGCTCCCGCCGGCGGAGCGAGCGGAGTTCGACGAGGAGGTGGAAGAGTTGCTCGCGGAGGCCGCCGCGGAGTCGGCCGAGCACCGCGAGCGACTCGAGGCGCTGATCGACGATCTCGAGGCCGAAACGGTCGGATACGAGGAAATCAATGCACTGGTCGACGCCCAGTACGGGCCGCCAGAGGACACGGACGGAGTCCTCTACGATCAGTTGGCGAACGAGGAGACGGCCTACAAGTTCTACGACGACCTGATCGAGGCGATCGAGGCCTCCGATTCGGAGTTCGCCGTCGATCGCGACCGACTGCTCGAGACCCTCTCTGCTATCCGCGAGGAGGAAAAAGAGGGCGTCGAGGAAGTGACCGAGATCATGGAGCACAGAGCATGATCGGGGCGACGGCCACCGCGGCGGCCGCGGCCGTCGACGGCGGTGCAGTCGAGACGCGCACCGATTCCCGGGTTCGGGTACTCCGGCGAGGGACCGACGCGGCACGCGACGCGACCGACGGAGGGACGCTATGAACACCGCAGATCAATATCTCAAGGCGATCTATCTGGCGCAACGAATCGAGGACGGTCCCGCATCGACCGGCACGCTCGCGGACTTACTCGAGGTGAGCCCGGCGAGCGTCAACGAGATGATCGGGAAACTCGAGGACCGCGAACTCGTCGACCACGAGAAGTACAAGGGTGCCAGCCTGACCGACGAGGGGCTCGAGCGCGCCCACAACGCACTGCAGACCTACTGTATCATCGAGCGGTTCCTCGCCAACGTCCTCGAAGTCGAGGAGTTCCGCGACGAGGCTCGCGCACTCGAGAGCGTCATCGACGACACGGTCGCCGAACGGCTGGATACGATCATCGACCGTCCAGACCAGTGTCCCGACTGTTTCGACGCCGAGCAGGACTGCTGTGAACTGCTCGAACTCGAGGCCAGCGGCCGCGCGGACTGATACGGTTTGCTGTAACGATTTATCGGCGCGACCGCAGGCCGAATCACGTTCGCGCCGGAAATGACTTACAGCAGACCGTATGACGCTTACTTTTCGTTTCCGGACCCCGGCTCGACCGGATCGATGTCCCCGACTTCGGGACGGTCGCCGAATCGAATGTAGCGACGCCCGATGAGCGCGGCGGCCGCGAGGGCGACGGCGACCGCCACGGCCAGCCCGACCGGGAACGACCACGAGTCGCCCGACCAGTCGGCGTCGAACACGTCGGCGTAGTAGCCCGCAACTTCGTCCCCGTGAAGCGCGACGAGCACTTCGCGGTTGTTCTCGAGCGAGTTCCCATTCCAGTTCGCGCTCCCGACGACCGCGATTTCGCGGTCGATCACGACGCCCTTAGCGTGGATCTTCTCGAACCGGTCGGTGTCCTCGACGAGGCGGACCTCGAGCGGGATGTCTTCCTGCTCGGCGACCCGCTCGAGGTCGGCCGCCAGCGCCTCGTTCTCGTCGGCGTTGTACCACGTCGATCCGAGCAGGATCCGGACATCGACGCCGCGGCGGGCCGCCGCGAGCGTCTCCTCGAGCACCGAGACGTCGGCGGCGATACTGGGCTGGATGACGAGGATTTCGTCGTCAGCGCCGGCCAGCAGTTCCTGCAACCGCCGGTCGGCGTTGTCCGGCGCGAGCAGGAGTTCGGCCGACTCGACGGGGATCGTCGCCGCCTCGTGATTCGTCGGGAATTCGGCGCTCGAATCGGTGGCCGCGAAGTCCTGACTGTCTTCCTCGACGAACGAGGTGGTCGTGCGATAGGTATCGCCGGACACCGTATCCCGACCCTCGAAGTCGGCACGGAAGACGGCCGCGAGGTCGGCTGCGAGGGTTTCGTCCGCAAGCCGGACGCCCCAGCCGCGGCTGCTCTCGCCGCCGACGCCCGACGGCTTCCAGTTCTCGCTGGTGACCAGCACGCGGTCGTCGGCGACGGCGTATTTTGGGTGATGGTATCGGTACCGTGCGGCCTCCCCGCCGATGGCTCGCACCTCGACGCCGCCTGCCTCGAGCGTCTCGATGACACCCTCGGTCGGTGCCGGGGTTCCGCCGACCGGGCTCGCCTCGAGGAGCACCCTGACGTCGACGCCGCGCTCGGCCGCGGCGACGAGGTCGGCGGCGATCGCGTCGGAGGTGACGGTGTAGCCGGCTAGCAGGAGCCGGTCGTCGGCGTTTCGAATCGTTTCTCGCGGGACCTCGGGCTCGTCGGGGAGAACGAACGCCGTGGCGTCGTCGATCTCGCTGCTCGAGACGGGGAGACAGGTCGCGTCACGCGGCCACCACTGGCCCTGCGTCGGCCGCTCGTCGCCGTCACTGGCGGTTCGGTACCACTGTTCCGCGGTCGGTGCGCGCTCGTAGGCGACCGAATCGATCGTGGCCGTCGCGTTTCGCAGCCGGAGGTCGTCCCCGTCGGTCGCGAGTTGGAGATGGCCCTCGAGTTCGAGGACCGGCGCGTCGGTCAGCGTCTGCGTGACGTTCGGAGCCGTGCTCACCGCGACGCGTCCGGAAACCGTCTCGTTCGGCAGTGTCGCCGTCGTGTGGCCGTCCGTGAGTGTCACGTTCTCGAGGCGGGTTTCGGGCGGCGTCTCGAGGACGACGAACTCGCCGACGTTCCCGTCGGTCGTGGGGTTCGGATAGAGGCCGGCGATCCGCGGTTCCGTCGGTGCGCTAGCGGTCGAGACGTTCGCATCGCCCGCTCGCGGCGGACAGGCGAGCGCAGTCGCGTTCGCGGCTGGTTGGGCGGACGCTCGAGCAGTTGCTCGGTCGACTACCGCCGGTTCGGGTTCGGTGGCGATCGCAAACCCCGCCAGTAGCGCGGTCCCGGCGACGAGTCCACAGACGACTACGGCCGCGACCGCGGCTCGACGGGTGTCCATCGCTCCGTCTGGCCCGCCGTTCGTACTTAAATCGTCGGAGCGACCAGAACGGGTCGGCCCGTGACGGTGTGACGTTAAAGGGCCCCGTCCGACACTAGTACGCCATGGATCGCGAGACGGTACCACCCTCTCGAGCGGAGGTCGAAGCGCGAATTCAGCGGGTCGGCCGGTACTCCCGGGCAGTGCGTCTCGGACTGGTGATCATTCTGACCGCGTTTCTGTTGGCCGTCGGTGTCGTCCTCCCCGCGAACCTCGACAGCCCGTCGCAGGCGGTCGAGGCGATACTCATGCCGCTGACGTTCGTCGGGCTGGGCACCATCCTGTACGGGATCGGGATGCACCTCCACCTGATGCATCTGAACCTCGTCCGGCAGTTACAGCCCGAGCGGTCAGACGACTGATCGTCGGTTCTCCAGCCGAGCCGTTTCGAACGCGATAAAGGGTCCGTCGACGCCGTCAGGCCGCGGGCTCGAGGTCGGCGTTCTCGGCTTCGGCCTGGACGAGATACGCGCGGTCGTCGTCGTAGTCGGCCACGATCTCGAGGGCGTCTTGGGTGCCGATCCGGTTGAGCGCCCACGCGGCGCTGGCCCGGACGCGGTCGGAGTCGTCGTCTTCGAGGACGTCCGCGAGCGGGTCGATGGCGCGGGTATCGCCGATCAGGCCGAGCGCGCGGGCGGCCCAGCTGCGAACGTCGGCCTCGTCGGCGACGAGCTGTTGGGCGATCGGCTCGACAGCGTCCGTGGCCCCGATCTCGCCGAGCGCGCGGAACGCGGGCTGTTGGAGGTTCGGATTGGAGTCGACGTAATCGACCAGCGTCTCGACGATTTCCTCGGTCTCGACGCCGATCTTCCCGAGGATACGCATCGCGGCCTGATCGCGACGGTTCGCCTTCTGGAGCATCGCGTCGATGGCCGGCTCCGCGCTGGAACCCATGCGCTCGAGGGACTCCAGACAGTGTTCCTCCATGAAATCGGAGTCGAAGGTATCGAGCGCGAGCAGGATCTGATCGACGTTGCCCTGTTTCTCGTGGACCTTGAGCGCGTGCCACTCCGGCGGGAAGTCCTTGACGTGGTCGAGCACGTCGTAGTAGCCCTCGCGGCGGAGCTGTTCGCGGATCTCGAGGTCGGTCCATTCGGTCGCGTCGTCGATATCGCTCTCGAGATCGTCGGTGGCCTCGAGCAGCCCGGCGATCGTTTCGGCGTCGTCGTCGGCGTCGAGGGCGGCGTCCTCGACGGCTGTGGCCGCGTCGTCGAGGGTCGCGTCCAACTGGTCGGGGACCGTCTCGCCCTCGTTGACCAGCGTGACCGAACTGCCGAGCAGGTCGTTCAGGTCGTCAAGGAAGTCGTCGACCGCCTCGATCAGTTCGGCGTTGCCCTCCTCGGTCCAGCGGGTTCCCGTGATCGTCCCGCTCGCGCCGTCGATCTCGCCCACGACGTCCTCGCCGTAGGGACCGCGCTGGTCCTCGAGATCTGACTCGAGATCGGAGAGATCGCTCTCGATCTCGTCGTACTCGTCTTGCAGTTCCTCTTCGGGCGCGGGTTCCTCGTCTTCCTCCTCGTCCTCGTCGTCGGTCTCGCGCGGTTCCGGCACCTCGACGCTCTCGAGTTCGGTCCGGAAGGAGTCGAGGTCGGCTTCGACGACATCGAGGTCGTCTTCGGTCTCGGCTGCCTCGAGGTTCGAATCGAGTTCCTCGAGGTCGGCGGCGAGGGCCTCGAGCCGCTCGCGGATGGCCTCGAGGTCGACCGACTGTTCCGCCTCGTCCGCTTCCCCTTCGGCGGCCGCGTCGTCACCGGTCGCCTCGTCCTCGCTCATAGTCCCACCTCGGGACGACGCCGACGCGTGACAGTGTACATACTCTACGGTCGTGTCAGCACGGCCCTAAGCGTTTCCATGCACGTCGACCTCGCCGGTCCGCTCGGCGTCGCCCCAGTAGAGCCACGGGCTGAGTGCCATGTAGGCGAGTCCGAGCGTCAGGAGGGCGTAGGGAAACGTTCGACCGACGACATTCGGTACGAGGATCGCGAGCGCGTGGACGACGCCCATGATCGCGGCGTCTCGAGCCAGCAGGTCGGGGTACTGGATCCGAGAGACCATCAGGTAACAGAACGCGCCGGTGACCGCGAGGACGAGCCACGGTTGGGTCTCGCCCGCGAGGATGGCCGCGCCCAAAACGGTCGCGGCCAGCGTCGTCTGGACACCTTCGGTGTGACTGCCGGAGATGTCGTAGGCGGTGTACATCCCCAGCCGAGTCACAGCCATCGCGACGAACAGCGCACAGACCGCGGTCACGACCAGCAGCACGGGGGAGATCGCGTCGAATCCGACCTCGAGGCCGTCGGTGACGACGACGAAGGAGAGCACTGCGGGGGCGACGGCGAAGGAGGCGACGTCGGCGAGCGAATCGAGGTACGGGCCGGCGTCGGTGCCGCCGTAGCGGCGCGCGAGGATGCCGTCGAGGCCGTCCGCGATCGCCGCCAGCAGGATGAGTCGGGCGGCGAGTTCGATGTCGACGACCGCGACGACGACCGCGACGAACCCCAGCGCGGCGTTTGCGATCGTCACCGCGTCGGCGACACCGAGCCGACCGGCGAACCGGGGAAGCATATGCCCGGATTCGACGGGGCGTTACCTTACGTGTTTTCGTTTCCACGGGATCGCCGCTTTCGAGAACTGAACCGGGGCGATTATACCGCGACTCGCCTAACGATCACGTATGCAACGGCGCGTCTATCTCGCCGCCGTCGGAACCGCCGTGTCGGCCAGTCTTGCGGGGTGTTCGTCCGTCCGCAGTGCGTTCGACGACGAGTCCTGCAGCGGTGAGGACTGTTATATCGGGATGAGTCGCACCGAGTTCACTCCCGAGAGCTACGAGGTCTCAGTCGGCGACACGGTCGTCTGGAAGAACACCAGCGAGGCCTATCACACCGTCACGGCCTACGAGAGCAAGATTCCGGACGAGGCCGAGTACTTCGCGTCGGGCGGCTACGAGAGCCAGTCGGCCGCCTACGACGCGTGGGACGACCACGGCGGCGAACTCGAGACGCGCGATACGTACGAACACACCTTCGAGGTCCCGGGCACCTACGACTACTTCTGTATCCCCCACGAGCGAGCCCAGATGGTCGGTGAAATCGTCGTTACTGAGTAACGGCCCGCCGACGCGCCACTGTCCGGGGCGTCCCGGCACACCCACCGTACCGCACTGTACCTCGAGTCCGGTAGGGCCACGTCACGTTTATCCCCCGACGGACGTATGTCATTGCCGTAATGATCGTTATTCACGCAAGCTTTCCGCTCGACCCCGACCGCCGCGACGACGCACTCGAGTTGATCGACGACCTCGTCGCAGAGTCCCAGACCGAAGACGGCGTGATCGATTACCGGGCCGCGACGGATGTCTCCGACCCGAACCTCGTCCGGTTCTTCGAGCAGTACGAAGACGAGGCCGCGTTCGCCGAACACGGCCAGAGTGAGCACTTCCAGGAGTTCGCGGCGGCGCTCCCCGACCTCCTCGCCGGCGAACCCGACGTTACCAGATTCGACGTCGAGTCGGCAGAAGACGTCGAGGTCTGAACACAGGGCCACCTCACTGCCGAGGGATCAGGTTTCGGACTGTGACTGCGTTCGGAGCCGCGACGCTCTCCGGTCAGCACGCCATCGAACTGCCGCAAAATATCGAAACGGGTCTCGAGGAACTTCGAACGAATTCGCCGTCGATTCAGTCGCTCGTCGCGATGTCTTCGTCGTCGACGTCGACCGCGGTCGCTTCCTCTTCGGCGACTTCCTCGGGGTGGGCCTCGAGGGTGGTCTTCTGGATCTCGACGCGTCGCAGCGGGTAGATCGTCTTGGACTCGCCGTAGATCGCCGAGGAGAGACGCCCCTCGACGACGCTGTCGACGAGTTCCTCGAAGGAGTGCTCCTCGGCGGCCTCTTCGATCATCTGGACCATCTGTTCGCGGATGGCCTTCTCCTGGCTCGCGTCGGCCTTTTTCGTCGTGAAGGCGACGGGCTGGATCTGGACGCGGTAGTCGTCCGTCGTGAGGACGGTGACGTAGGCCTCGATCTTGGATGCGCCGCGTCGAACGAGCGAGCGCAGGTAGTCCCGCGTCAGCGAGTGTTCGACGAATTCGGTGTAGGCGCTGTCGCTGCCCACGTCCGTGATCTTGAAGGTGAGCTTCGTGTTGTTCTCGCTTGCGTTGTTGTTGAGTTCGCCGAGCGTCGTCTCGAGCGTTCGGCCGTAGACTTTCTCCGGTTCGTCAGCGGGGGTTTCGCCGAGTTCCTGGCGGTCGAACTGCTCGGGTGCCAGAACGGTGTACCACCGCTTTTCCTGTTTCGCACGTGAAACTGATCGTTCACTCATTGTGTTGTGTCGTGTTCTGAGTCGCTGTCGGTGTCGGACACAGGTCCCGTGTCCGTCGGTTCGTCGCGCTGTCCGGGTCGTCCCTGCTCGACGATATCGATCGCGACCTCGAGGTTGACGACGTAGTCGTCGACCGTCGCCCGGAGCCCGCTGGTCGTCTCGCGGTCGATCCGCGTGACGACCGCGGCCGCGTGGTCGTCGTCTCCCGTCGCGTCGCTCCGGTCGCGCTCGACGGTCGTCGTCATCTCGTCGGTGTTATCGGGGCTGAGCGCCCGCGCGAGTACGTCCGCGTCGTCGTGTTCCGTCCTGATCGTCGCGCGCCGGCTCATAGCAGGTCCCTCACTGCCGCGATAATCGTCGATTCGTCCACGTCGGGGTCGTATCGAAGGTAGCCGCGCCGGTGGCCGACGTCGTACTCGACGCCGGTGCCGGTCTCGGAGTTGTCGTCGGCTTCTGGGTCCGGCCCTGTTGCAGTGCCCGCGAGTTCGCGAGCGACCCCCTCGACGGTCGCGCCGAGGGAGCCGGGCTCGCGAGTCGCGATGGCGGCCTCGCCGTTTCCGACGGCGAGGACGGTCGGTTCCGGTGACCGGGCGGCCGCCGCAACCCGTGCGACCGCTTCGACGGGGCCGTCGTCGATTCCGACGACGAAGAGCCCATCGTAGCGACCGGTCGACGCCGACTCGAGGGCCGCGTGAGCGCGGCGTCCGTACTCGCGCCACGCCTCGAGTGCGGGCTCGCGAACGTCGTGGCCCAGCACGAGCGCCGTCCCCGTTCCGGGGTCGGTTCGTGCCAGCGCCTCGAGCACGTCGGCGAAGCCGCCGAGCGTCGCGAAGGGGGCCTCGGGCGTGGCGTCGGGCCGCAACGCCCGGCCGATCGTCTCCGCGGCGGCGTCGGTAGCCTCGTCGGCACCGACGACGTCGAGTGCGACGAGCGAGCCGATCGCGCGGTGATCGTCCGCGTCGAGCGCGTCGGGATCGCCGACATCGGCGTCCGAAAGCGCCTCGCGGGCCGCGTCGGGATCGCCCGACCACGGGGCGCGAAGGCGCGTCGAGTACGCGAGCCCGTCGATCGGGTCCGCGGTCGGTACCGCGACGCCCGGTCGCCGCTCGAGGAGATCGCGTTCGCGCGCGGTCTCGAGGAGCCACTCGCTCTCGCCCGCACCGGGGTCGCCACCACTGGCGACGAAGCCGGCGAGTGCGAGCACCGGGTCCGGCGTCGCACCGAGTTCGCGGACGAGGTCGACGGCGTCGAGTGCTGCGGGTCGGTCCGTCGCCTCGAGTTCGAGGACGTGCTCGCCGTCGGCGACCGCGTCGGCGGTGCCGACGACGACCGTCACGTCGCCGTCGTTGGTCGGCGCTCGAGCGCGCTCGGAGCGCTCCGCGACCGTCCGTCCGACGGTCACCTGAAACGGCGTCTCGCGCTCGGCGAGGGCGCTCGCGAGGAGGCCACTCGCTGCGAGTGCGTCGCCGTCAGCGCGGGCGACGATCCGGACGAAGCCGGCGCTCTCGAGTGCGCTCGTGGCGGACACCGGCTCGGCGGATCGACCCTCGGTGGACATCTACTTATTCGGCGTCTTCGATGAGCTCTTGGGCGAGCTCGGGCGTATACGTGAAGTCCGGCTCGAGTTCGTCGCCGCGGTAGTAGTCGGCGAGGCGTCGAACCTTCGCTTCGGTGTTCTGCAGGGCGCGCTTGTTCTGGTGGTCCTGCTGGTTCTCCTGCATGTGTTCGCGCAGGCGCACTGCTCGTTCCATCAGGCTCCAGAGGTCCTCGGGGATGTCCGCTCGCGCGTCGTTCTCCTCGAGGATCTCGGTGATCTTCTTCCCGGTCGCCAGCTTGACGTCCGGAACGGGCGTGCCGGTGACGCCCTCGTCACGCAGCTTCATCCCGATCTGACTCGGCTCATGACCCTGCTCTGCTAGTTCGACGACCCGGTCTTCGATGTCTGCTGGGTCGACGTCGCTCCACTCCGGCGGTTCGTCTGCCGACGGCTTGTCCGAACCGGACGAGCCGCGACGGCGGGTGTGCATTCGTGCCATTGTTGAGGATAGGAATCGCACTGACCGCTCGGGATGCTGTCGAAGACAACATCTGGCTCTCGCCGTGCACTTCCGCAATCCCAAGCCACCCCAAAGAGCGGATGGCGCAGTCGGATTTGCGGCCGTGCGCTTCCCACCGGTCCTTCCCTCGTCGGGGACTAAAGGGTTTCTACATCGCCGGCACCGCCGATTCTCGCTCGAGTACCGATCAGACGACACGTCCCGACGCGAGTGGGCTTCTCGGGAGAGCCGACCCGATATCCGGCTGCTTACTCTGCTGCTTAGATGACAACTTGTGGAACTGTTCTGTCCGATGAGTGATCGTGCGTTACGTTCATACCGCGGGAGTCCGAAGTTACGGTACGGAATGAGGCGCGAGCACTTCACGTTAGACGTCACCAATATCGACTGGGTCGAAACCGGCGGTGAACCCGAAAAGCCCGCGGTATCGATCGATTTCACCGGCCCGGCGACGATGCTACGCGAGCGCCTCACTGGTCCCGGCGGAGACGTTCTCGAGGCGAGCGAAACCGACGCGGCCCTCCGACTGCAAGGGCCGCTCGGGGACGATACCACGGGGGTAGTGAGCGTGACCAACCGCGTCACCGGCGAGTTCATTCTCGAACTCAACGAAGACGCCGAGGACGTCCTCCAGTTCATCCGGGCCGCGCGGGGCTACGGCGAGGACGCCGCCGACGAGGGCCGGTACGAGGTCGAACTCACGCTCGACGGCGAGCCGTTCGTCACCTACGACAAACGAACGTTTCTCGTCTACGACGACGAAGGGAGCCTGCTCCGCCAGCACAGCTTGATCCCCAGCGGCGTCGAACTGTAATCCGCGCGCCGGGGGATTTCTTACTGACCGGGATCGGACCGGCAGCTATAAGTGTTTTAGGGCCGCCTAAAGCGAACGTACACCGGCAGACGCCGGAGTTGATTCATGGCGAACGGACAGCTACTCACGACGGCGGTCGAGGACGAGCCCCGGGAATCGACGGCCGCGGAGACGGTTCTGGAACTCGACGGTGTCGCGAAACGATTCGGCAGCGAGGATGTCATCGGCGACCTCTCGCTGTCCGTTCGCGACGGGGAGATCCTGACGCTGCTCGGTCCGTCGGGCTGTGGGAAAACCACGACGCTGCGTCTGATCGCCGGCCTCGAGAGACCGAACGCCGGGACGGTCACGCTCCAAGACGAACCCGTCGCCGGCGACGGCCGCTTCGTCCCGCCGGAGGAACGCGGCGTCGGCGTCGTCTTTCAGGATTTCGCGCTGTTCCCGCATCTGACCGCCCACGAGAACGTCGCCTTCGGTCTGAAAGACTGGGACGAGGCCGAACGCGAGGAGCGCGTCGACGAACTCCTCGAACTCGTCGGGCTCGCGGACCACGGCGCGGACTATCCGGACGAACTCTCCGGCGGCCAGCAACAGCGGATCGCGCTCGCGCGGTCGCTGGCTCCCGAACCGGAGATGCTCCTGCTCGACGAACCCTTCTCGAACTTGGACGTCGACCTACGCGTCGAGATGCGCGAGGAGGTCCGCCGAATCATCAAGGAAACCGGCGTCACCGCCATCTCCGTCACGCACGATCAGGAGGAGGCGCTGTCGATCTCCGACCGGGTGGCCGTGATGAACGACGGCGACATCGAGCAGATCGACACGCCCCAGCAGGTCTTCCAGCAGCCCGAATCGCGGTTCGTCGCAGGGTTTCTCGGCCACGCCAGTTTCCTCTCGGGCGAGGTCCGCGACGATCACGTCGACACCGCGCTCGGCCACGTGCCCCGCGAGGATGTCCACGGTCTGGCCCACCAGTACGACGGCAGCGATGTCGATCTCTTGGTACGCCCGGACGACGTGACGGCCTTCCCCACCGACGAATCGGAGGCAGACGGGCGCGTCGTCTACCGGCGGTACCTCGGCCCGACAGTTCTCTACCGCGTGGAACTCGACGGCGGCGAGACCATCGCTTGCATGCACAACCACTCCGACCGCATCGACCTCGACGAGCGCGTCGGCGTCCGCGTCACCGCAGATCACGAACTGGCGTGGTTCCCCGCGGACCACCGCGAGGGCGTCGACGCGGAGACGGACGTGACCCCTGCCGGCGCTGACTAACCGTCCGGCCCCGCTGCGCTCTCGGCAGAGTCAGTATTTCCCCTTCTCTCGCTCCGCCACCGGCCCAGTCCTATCGAATCAACGTTCCGAACAGTCACGTTAATATACAGGGGCCCGCGAGCCAGCGTATGGCAGACCGGCGGCACATCGCGACGTACTGCGGGATCGCCAGCCCGATCGTCTCGCTTGGCGCGATCGTTCTCGCGACGATCGTCGCCCCGACCGAGACGTTCACGTGGCAGGGACGGGCCCTCTCGGATATGGGTCGCTACGGCGCGCCGACGTTCCCGCTGTTCAACGGTGGGCTGATCGCGGGCGGGCTGCTCGGACTCCCGTTCGGCTGGCGGCTGTGGAGCGCGAGCCGGAACACCCTCGAGCGCCTCGGCACACTGTTGCTCGCGCTCACCGTCGTCGGAATGATCGGTGTCGGCGTCTTCTTCCTCGAGCACACGGCCGTCTACCTCGAGACGAGCCTGCACGGCCTCGCGGCGCTTACAGTGTTCGGCGTGGCCCCGTTCGCGGCATGGGTCTACGGCTCCGGGGCGGCGCTTGCCGGGGACGCCCGGCTCGCGGTGGCGTCGTTCTGGCTCGGAAACGTCCATCCCGTCGCCTGGCTGGGGTGGGTGCTGTCGATCGGCGGCGTCGACACCAACATGTGGTTTGCCGTGCCCGAATTCGTCGCTGCCGTCGCTCTCGGTGGCTGGACCCTACTCCTCGCGGTCACGCTCCGCCATCGTCCCGACGGCGAACTGGCCGCACCGAACCGTTGAAAATCCCGGCCGGTTTTGCGACGCTCGGCCACACAACGCTTAAATCGAAACCACTCCTATACGGGGATATGCATAAAGACGAACTTCTCGAGCTCCACGAAGAACTCGTCGTTATCATGGAGTACTTCTCGGATCGCGAGGAGGTCGACGAAACCCTGTTCGATCACTATCGCCAACTCGATGTGGATCCCTCCCACGTCCACAAATCGAAGAGCGAACACAAACACGCCGTCTTCGTCCTCGGGAACGCGCTGGCGAGTGCCATGAGCGAAGACGAGTTCTCGAGTGCCGGTCGGATCGGCAAGCGGATGAAGGAACTTGCCGAGGACGCAGAGTCAAAAATATAGCCCGTTTCTAGGCGAAACGTATTTAGTGTGGTTCTCGCTTGTTGAACTATGGACCCGCGCACGCAAGAGCGCGTCGAGGAGTGGGACTCCCGCCAGTTCAGCGGCGGTTTCGATGGCCTCTCCGATCTCGCTGACGCTGATTTCTCCGGTGCCGTCTCGGCGGTCGGCACGTGGCTCTTTATGCTCAACGGCCGGATCATCGGCGTCGTCGACGGCGATATCGAGGACTTCGAGACCGCCTCCGGGACACGCTACGAGGCCCCCCATCCGTCGCTGCCGCTACTCTGTGCAATGGAGGAACGCGGCGGCGAGACACGGGCGAAATACTACACCAACGAGACCCCGCTTCGGGAGGTCGACAACACCCTCCAGAGCGGCTCGTTTACCGGCTATATCGAACTGAGCGAGAACGTACTCAGCGGCGACTACTACGCCGTCTACTACGGCGGCCGCCGGATGGCCGCCGCCTACATCGGTAACGCCGGGCGGTTGCTCACCGGCGACGAGGCCTTCGAGCGAGCGGCCGACGAGGTCGGCATCTACGAGGTGACCGATGTCGAAATCGAGGTCACCGACGTTCCGGGAACGGGCGATGCTGGTGTCGGTGACGACGCCACAGGCGCGGACGAAACCGCCGACGGAGCCGACTCGCGCTCGGAGCCCGTCTCTCCCGCCGATCCGGGCGCGCCCGACTCGGGCGACTCGAGTACCGAGCCGGCCGCCGAGTCGTCGAGTTCGTCGATCGAACCGATCAACGTCTCGAGTACCGACTCGAGCGGGAGCGCCGACGCGGCCGACCCCGATCCGATCGAAGACGTGACCGTCGACGATCCGTCGTCGCTGACGTCGGACATCGATCTCACGGGCGATCCGTCGGGAATCACCGCGACCGACGAGACGCCGGGAGAGTCCGACAGGGCTTCGGCCGGGATCACCGACGCGGAGCCCGACGCCGGTCCCGCGGCGTCCGAACGCGGAGACGCGGCCGGTTCGCGGACGGACGACTCTCCGGTCACCGACTCGCCGGACGGCGACTCCACCGAAACCGGTCCCGATGCCGTCCCTGCGACCGACGATGAGAGCGACGCGTCGTCCCCGACTGCCGACGCCGCCGAGGCGGTTGCGGCGGTCGACGCGGAGCCAGTCGAGGCCGATCCGGACGATGCGGTTGCCGACCCCGATACCGAGACGGCGGCCGCGAGTCCCGACCTCGCGGAGGTCGAGGCGGCGGCCGAAGAACTCGAGCGAAACGATATCTCGTGGGTCGACGAGGACGATGAAGGCGCGGCTCACGAGGGACCTGACGGCGACGACACACCGGATCTGGCGGCCGACGACGGCACCGCGACGGCAGCCGATGCGAGTCCCGAGGAGGAAGACGAGGGCGACCTCGAGGAGCAGTTCGAACGCGAGGAAGCGTGGCGCGAAACGCGGCGCATTCCCTCGATCGATCCGGACAACAGCGAGGCCGACGAATCGGCGGCCGCGAGCGCGGGCGAGCGTGGTGGGCAGGAGAGCCGATCGGCGGCTTCGCCCTCGACAGGGGCGGACGCGGGGACCGACCCCGCAACCGCCGCCTCGTCGAACGGCGTCCAGTCCGATTCGCCGACCGCAGAGTCGACGACCGCTGCCGGGCAGTCCTCCGAGACGCGCGAGCAGCGATCGCGAAGCCAGTCGCGTGGACGGGGATCACAGGAGACTGGACAGTCCCGGTCGGAACCGTCCACCTCGACGAGCGAACGGAGCCAGAACCGCGGAGCGAGCGAGGAACAGGAACGGATCGCGGCGCTCACCGAGAAACTCGAGACCCTGCAGGAACAGCGCGACGCGCTCGTAGAGAAGGCCGAGGAACTCGAGGCCGAACGCGACCGTCTGCGCTCGGAAAACGACGAACTGTCCTCGACGGTCGACCGGCTCCAGTCCCGGATCGAGGAACTCGAGACGGAACTGGAACGCGAGCGGGCGCGCACGCAGGATGCCGGGAGCGCGGCGTCCGGCGGGGCCGGTGGCGGTACCCAACTCTCGGCCCAGCAGGCGCTTTCGGGAACGAACCTCTTCGTCAGATACGCCTCGAAGAGCCAGCCGACCCTCGAGAAAGCCCACGACGGCGCTGCCGACCGCAACGACGTCGCGGCGAACCTGCAACTCGAGCACCACACGCAGTTCGACTCGGCCGACACCGTCGTCGACGGCGAACCGTTCGCCGACTTCCTCGCGTCGTCGATGGAGTACCGATTCGTCGACTGGCTCACCGAGATGCTCCTCTACGAGATCCGCGACACCGGCAACGCGGACGGACTGGGCGACCTCTACGACGCTATCCCGCGGATCGACCGGGCCGAACTCGACGCCACCATCTCGCTTGAGGATGACGATACCGAGGACGTTCCCGATCAGGTCACGTTCGATGTCGTCGCGTTCGACAAGATGGGGAATCCGTTGGTCCTGGTCACGCTCAACGACTCGCGGGAGCCGGCATCGACGGAACTACTCGAGGGTCTCGAGGAAGCCGCCTCCGCAGTGAAGGCGAATTATCCGGATCTCGCGGCGGCGATCGCCGTCACCTCGAGTTACTTCGAGCCCGGCGCGCTCGAGGTGGCCGAGCGGGCGACCAGCGGCGGCTTCCTCAGCCGCGGCTCGAAGCTCAGTTACGTCAACCTCTCGCGGAAGGAGGGGTATCACCTCTGTCTGGTCGAGTCGCGCTCCGAAGGGTTCCACATGAACGTGCCGGAACTGTAGGCCGTCGCGCTTGCGATTCTCTTCCCGTCTCTGTGTGGCGATGTGCTAACGAGACGATAGCGACTGCCGACCTGTTCGGACAGCGCACGTCGCGATCGGGATCGGGGAGCAGCGGCTCGAAGCGATCGACGAGAACAACTGCGATACGCGCGAGCGTGGCGCTAAATCGGCTGGAAAACGGTGATGAGAAGTTCGGCATGTTCGCGTCGCGCCGGCTGCCGGCCGCGGGGACGACAATCCGAACCGGGCGGAAGACTACCCTTCGATCTCTGCGACGTCTTCGATCTTCATCCCGTCGAGCTTGTCGACGATGTCGTCGATCTTGCCGTCGAGTTCGTCGACGAACTCGGCGGTGCGCTCGGTCTTGATCGCTCCCTGACTCGAGGGCTCGATCAGGTTCTCTTCCTCGAGGACCCGAAGCGAGTAGCGGACCTTGTGGTGGGGGTAACCGGTCTCGTTGGACATTTTGACGATCCCGATGGGCTCGTTCTCGATGACCATCTTCAGGACCTGGAGATGACGTTCCAGCATATCGACTTCCTTCTCAAGTCTATCTATCATGGCATTTGTTAACTTGTCTTTGGACCTTTTAAAAGTTACTCTCGGCGACTGAAATGACTACTCCCAAACCAACACTCGGTCCTGTCAGTAGTTAACGTTTCCGATCCCAGCGGTCCCGGGGGTCGGGCCTCTGGCGGGTCGTCGGCGACCCGTCGCTGTGTCCGTATCTCGGCCGTTTGCACCGCTAGTATATATACTGGTAGCTATTCCATCGCTCACTGTCCGTCCCGCGATTCGTTCGACGAATTGTGCCGAACGACATTCCCGATGACGGCCCCAACAATCGTCGCCACTGAACGTCACTGCACGCCTGATCGCCGGATGGTATTGCGATCAGTGTGTCAATCGGTTCAGTGGCGACGATAGCCGAATGCGGCGGTTCGGCCGTGCCGTCCGATCGGTCGAGCAGCGACTGCCACCCACCCGTATACCGAAATCTGTTTATCGGCCCGGCAAGAATCCGCCGCTGTTATGACCGTCACTATCGTCGGGTCGCAACTCGGCGACGAAGGCAAAGGCGGCGTCGTCGACCTCTATGGCGACGCTGCTGACGTCGTCGCCCGCTATCAGGGCGGCGACAATGCCGGCCACACCGTCGTCCACGACGGTACCAAGTACAAGCTGTCGCTCGTCCCGTCCGGAGCCGTCCGCGGCAAGGTCGGCGTCCTCGGGAACGGTTGTGTCGTCAACCCCGAGACGCTGTTCGACGAGATCGATACCCTCCGCGAACGCGGCCTCGAGCCGGACGTTCGCGTCGCCGAGCGCGCACACGTTATTCTCCCCTATCACCGCGCGCTCGACGGCATCGAGGAGGAGGAAAAGGAAGACCTCGCCGCCGGGACGACCAAACGCGGCATCGGGCCGACCTACGAGGACAAGGCCGGCCGCCGCGGCGTCCGCATCGGCGATCTGCTCGACCCCGATACGCTCCGCGAACGGCTCGAGTACGTCGTCCCACAGAAAAAGGCCCTCGCCGAGGAGGTCTTCGACAAGGAGACCGGCGAGGCGTTCGACATCGATCACCTCTACGAGACCTACCGCGAGTACGGCGAGCGCCTCGCCGAGGAAGACATGACCGTCGACTGCGGGACCTTCCTGCAGGACCGGATCGACGCCGGCGAGAACGTCATGCTCGAGGGCGCACAGGGCACCTCGCTCGACATCGATCACGGTGTCTACCCCTACGTCACCTCCTCGAACCCGACCGCCGGCGGCGCGACCGTCGGCACCGGCCTCGGCCCGACCGTTATCGGCGACGGCGAGGTCATCGGCATCGTCAAGGCCTACCTCTCTCGGGTTGGAACCGGCCCGCTGCCGACCGAACTCGGCGGTGTCGAGGACCAGACGCCCGATTACGATGCGGACGAGGGCGCGAACGCGGACGAGGAGGAACTCGCGACCTACATCCGCGACGAGGGCGGGGAGTACGGCACCGTTACCGGTCGGCCGCGGCGGGTCGGCTGGCTCGACATGCCCATGCTGCGCCACGCGGCCCGCGCGAACGGCTTTACCGGACTCGCAGTCAACCACATCGATGTGCTGTCCGGCCTCGATACGGTCAAAGTCGGGCACAGCTACGAGTTCGACGGCGAGGAGACCTTCACGATGCCCCCGACGACCGAGCAGTGGGGCCGCTGTGAGGCCACGTTCAAATCGTTCGACGGCTGGCCCGCAGTCGACTGGGCCGCGGTCGCCGAGGACGGCTACGAGGCCATCCCCGAGAACGCGCGGACCTATCTCGAGTATATCAGTGACGAACTCGACGCCCCCATCTACGCCGTCGGCGTCGGCCCCGGTCGCGAGGAGACCGTCGTCGTTGAGAACCCCTACGAGTAACCCGCGAGGGGGCCGTCCGTCTCGCTCGCGGCGTTCCCGAAACCTTTTGCTTCAGGCGGCAAGCCTACGTAGTATGAAGGAGTCGTTGCTGGACATTCTCTGCTGCCCGCTCGACAAACACGACCTGGAACTCGCAGACGCCGAGTACGACGGCGAGGAAGTCGTCGGCGGCGACCTCGTCTGTACCGAGTGTGGCGAGGCCTACCCGATCGAAGACGGGATCCCGAACCTCCTGCCGCCGGACATGCGCGAGGAGACGCCGGCCTGACTCCGCGACTATGTCCGGGACCGAGGTCACCGTCCACGTCAATCGCGGGGCCGCCGACGAACTCGAGGCGGAAAGCGACGCGCTCGAAACCAGCGAGTCGTTTACACTCCTGTTACAGGGTCACGAGACGCCCGCGCACGTTCACTGTCGGCTCGGCGGTGACCTCGAACGGATCGCAGCGCTCGGCGAAGCGAACTACTACGTCGAACCGGACGGCGTCACCGCCGTCCCGGTCACCGTCACCGCCGACGCGCTTGATCGACCCGTCGATGGCCACCTCGAGGTGTTGACCGGCTACGGGTCCGAATCGCTCTCGGTCGCCGTCACCGTCACCCCCGGCCCGCCGGACGTCGACATCGACGAATCGCTCGCCGAACCCGCCCGCTCGGAGCCCGAACCGACGGCGCTCGAGCGGACTATCGGACAGTTCACCGGCGCGAGCGGGCTCGAGCCGGCGACGCTCGTCGTCCTCGCGCTCGGACTGGTCGCGGTCGGGGTCGCGGCGCTGACAGCGGCGACGATCGGCAGTCCGGTCGCTACGGCCGGGACTGGCGTCGTCGTCATCGGCGTTCTCGTGGCGCTGTTTCTGCTGGTTCAGTAGCGGAGCACACGGGTCGCGTGGCTCACGCGACATCGACGATCGTTCGGTAGCGCCACCCGTCGTACCGGCTCGGCGTTTCGAACGACGTTTCGTGGTCGACCTGCGGGTCGTGCCCGACGTGGCGGGCGATCAGCTGGATCACCATTCGGAACGCCATCGTGATCCCTTCGCGACCGGGCAGCGAGTCCCAGTTGACGTTCGCTTCGCTGTACGTTCCCGTTCGGGCCGCTTCGTCGACGATATCCGCCTGGCTGGCGGCCAGTCCCGACGTATCGAAATCGAGCTGCTGCCCTTCCGGCTCGTCGGCTGCATCCGAGAACGTCAGCGTATAGGTGTAGCCGGTTTCCTCGTCGCCGAGGCTCGAGCAGCCGGCGATCGCCGGTAGCGTCGGTGTCACTGCTGCAGTCACGAGGAAGTCGCGACGGTACACGACCGGAGTGTGCGACCGCCGGGATACCAAGATTGTGGCCGTCGACAGTCGGCTGGAGTGTGCCAAAAGCAGGGTCGGCCGGCGTCAGTCGTCGACCTGCGTCGCCTCGAGTGCTCCCTCTTCGTCGAATCGCTTGGCTCGGAGGTATCGCGCCCGGTAGCGGTTCGCGCCGTCGTAGACGTCGGCCTCGCGGATTTCGTCGGTGCGGCCCTCCGCGACGGCGTCGATCAACTCCGTGAGCTGGTTGAGTTCGCTGGTCGTCAACTCGAGTTCGTAGGTGTGTTCGGTCTCGGACTCGAGGGTCGTCCACTTGCGGGCCGCGGCGACGACGAGCGAGCAGGGCTCGCGACAGGGGAAGGGACCGTCGCCGCCGTCGGCGTCGAGGTCGTCGCCCTCGTCGTACTGCCACTCCCGTCGGCGGAGACACTGGGAGTCGACACAGCAGGCCTCGGCCATCCACTCGACGGCCTCGCGCGGGAGTTCGTCGATCACGTCGTAGATCCCCGTCTGTCGCTCGGCGGTCTCGAGCCAGTGATCGACATCGAGGTTGCCGCGCAGTTCGCGGTGCCAGTTGGCGACCGTCGCGGGGTAGAAGAACTCGACCGTCTCGACGAGGTCCGCGCCCGAGAGGCCGGTAAAAGCCCAGCCGCCGGGCAGCGTCGGCGCGGTCTTCAGCGGCCGGTAGCGACCGTCCTCGTCGTAGGTCGCGAGTTCCCGCGCCTCTCGCGGGTCGTCGTAGACCTCGAGGTCCGCGATGTCGCTGTCGGCGTCGTCGACGTGCCACAGGTCGTAGACGCGCTCGCCGTCGGGGTCGTCGACATCGACGAACCGGGTCGTGATCGATAGCTGGCCCCACTCGCGGTCGATGCCGTCACGGAGCGCGCGGTAGCGTTCGGGGACTGCGAGCGGCTCGGGGGCGTCCTCGCTCCACGGCCCGGTCGTCGCGTCGGCGTCCGCGGCGTCGGCCAGCGGCGCTCGCTCGCACCACCGGAGGAACGCGCGGCGGGCGGTTCCCTCGCCGCCGACCGTCTCCTGCCAGTAGCGCCAGTTCGTGACGTACTCCTCGATCGATTCGAGCGCGCGCCGGCAGTCGGCCTCGTCGAGGCCCGTCCACTCGTTCGCCGGCGTCTCGAGGGTGTACTCGCCATCCGCTTCCGTAACGTGCAGGCCGTCGAACGCGACGCCAGCGGACGCGCGTTCGAGCAGCGTCTCGAGGGCGGCCGTCGGTTCCGTCATCAGTCACCCGCGCCCGCTCCCGCGTTCGGTTCGGGACCGGAATCGGCCCCGCTCTCCCCGACCGACGCGGCGAGTTCGCGGATCGCCTCGCGGGCGTCGCCGATGTCGGCCCCGGCGTCGGCCGCCCGCTCGAGGACGACGTCGGCCA